>NZ_BAAHBG010000002.1:201046-514075 GCF_054776855.1 Spirosoma migulaei
GTCGCACTATGATTCGGCCATTCAGTCTTATTTTGCCGGAACTACACAACGTGCGGGCACAACCGGGCCCATTTATGATTTCAAAACCCTCCCACCTAATCACCTGCGCTATGGCGAAAATCCGCATCAGCAGGCAACGTTTTACGGTGATTTGGAGGCTATGTTCGATAAGCTCCATGGTAAGGAGTTGTCTTATAATAACCTCGTGGATGTTGATGCCTGCGTGAGTTTGATTGATGAATTTTCTCATGATGAAGCCAAGGCGTTTGCCATCATAAAACATACCAATGCCTGCGGGATTGCTACCGCTCCAACAAGTAAAGGGGCATATCTAAGTGCACTCGCCTGCGATCCGGTATCGGCTTTTGGCGGTGTGGTAATCACCAACGCGCCAGTTGATCTGGAAACCGCCGAAGAACTGAATAAGCTCTTTATGGAAATTCTGATTGCGCCCGATTATGCACCCGAAGCCCTGAGCCTGCTCAAGTCGAAAAAGAACCGAATATTGCTCAAACGCAACGCTGTGGCACTACCCACGGTCATGTTCAAAACGATTTTGAACGGAGTATTAGAGCAGGATAAGGACAACCAGACCGAAACAACCGACCAATTCAAGGTTGTTACGCAGAAAGTCCCAACCGATAGTGAAAACCGAGCTCTGGAATTTGCTTTGAAAGTGTGTAAGCACACGAAGTCAAACACAATCGTTCTGGCGAAAGAAGGTCAGCTTTTAGCTAGTGGTGTTGGGCAAACGTCACGCGTGGATGCGTTGAAGCAAGCGATTGAAAAAGCACACTCGTTTGGATTCGATCTGAATGGGTCGGTTATGGCTTCAGATGCATTTTTCCCGTTCCCGGACTGTGTTGAAATTGCGGGTCAGGCGGGAATTACGGCGGTTGTACAACCCGGCGGCTCTATTCGCGATCAGGATTCGATTGATTATTGCAATCAGAACGGTCTGGCCATGGTCACGACTGGGGTAAGGCATTTTAAACACTGACTTTTTTGTCATGCTGAGGAACGAAGCATCTTAATGTAAGTTGACTCTCAAGTTTTGACGCCTTAAGATGCTTCGTTCCTCAGCACGACAAAAACTAGACTTTATGCGACTCCTTTACACAATCTGGTGCGCTATTTGTTTGATAGTGCTGTACATCGTGCTGTTCCCGTTCCAGTTTGTGTTTTTGCAACGCGACTCATGGAAACCCATCGCCCATAAAATCAACTCAATCTGGGGGATGTTGTTTTTTGTCGGAATAGGTATTCCGGTTCGGATTGATCGCCGGTTTCGACCCGATCCTGACCGAACCTATGTATTCTGCGCGAACCATTTTTCGTATCTGGACATAGCCGTAATGGGCGTGGTTGTGAAAAACTACTACGCGTTCGTTGGTAAAAGCGACGTGAAGCATATTCCCCTGTTGGGCTATATGTTCGCTAAGTTGCACGTTCAGGTGGACCGAAGCCAGCCGAACAGTCGGGCTTATTCATTAGCTAAATCGATTCGGACGTTGGCATCGGGACGGAGCATTATGATTTTTCCGGAAGGAGGCATCAAAGCTCCCGAACCACCCCAGATGGTACCTTTTAAAGACGGTGCGTTTACGATGGCCATTCAGCAACAAGTACCGATTGTGCCGGTTTCGCTGCTGAATAATTATCAGATTCTACCTGATAAAAGTCCGGTTCGGTTTCATTGGCATCCGCTTCGGGCCGTCATTCATCCCCCTATCGAAACAAAAGGGATGACATCAGACGACATAGAACGCTTAAAAGAAGAAACGTATAAAATTATAAACGCTGAATTAATGAGCGGAAAGAAAGTAGTGGCTTAACATTCGCTCTTTCAGTCATTCGCTCTTTCGCCATGAAAGTAGATCACGAAACATTGCAGAAAATTGCCCATCTGGCCCGGCTGGGCGTAAAACCAGAAGAGGAAGCCGATCTGCTCAACAGCCTGAATGGCGTATTGACCTGGATGGAGCAACTCAACGAAATTGACACCACGGGCGTTGAACCGTTAACGCATATTTCAATGGAAACTAATGTGTTGCGTGACGACGTGGTAGGTAATCAATTGTCTCGCGAACGGGCGCTTTCCAATGCTCCTCAGCACGACGAGCAGTTTTTTGAAGTCCCTAAGGTGTTGGAATAGAAGAAATAATTAGGGGTTAACATCGGCTGGACCGACCATCCGTAGGCCAATAATGCCTACGGTAATCAGGAGAATAAAAAATAATTCACCCCACGACCAGCTGATCTTCAGCCAGATCACATCGGCCGCTTTGATAAATACCAGTGAGACGGCCATCCAGACCGCAAAAGCGGTTGTTGTGGATATGGTGCGCATGGCAGCTGCCAGCATTACTGTATTAACTATACCGAAAACAACATAGGCTATCCAGGGTAGCAAGGCAGGCATTCCCCCATCGAGTCGGTAAAATGTGGTCCAGCGAAGGGCTTTCAAATCATCCCATCGCATATATTTGAGCGAATACGTCCAGGCCATTTCGCAGGCTGCTGCACCAAATAGATACAGCCACGATAGGATATTTTGCTTTATCACGGCTTTTTCTAAAAAGGCGAAAGAAACGAGTATTCATCCCTGAATCCAACCGTCTCTGGTTAACAAATTGTTTCTATTTTACCATAACAGTTAAGAATGGAATTTGTCTAAAAACCCGTTGTAAGAGCCTAATAATGCGCATAAAATGAATCATTTATTGCATAAAAAAGGACCGAGGTTAGCTCGATCCTTTTTTAGTATTGGCTAAGGTAGTTACGCCAAGATAGGTTTTACAATCTTTCCCGCCACGTCTGTCAATCTAAAGGGACGGCCCTGGAACTGGTAGGTAAGTTTTGTATGGTCGAAGCCGAGCAAATGTAAAATAGTGGCCTGAAGGTCGTGGACGTGTACTTTATCTTTTACCCCATAATAGCCAATATCGTCGGTTTCACCATAGGAGAATCCTTTTTTAACGCCACCGCCCGCCATCCAAACCGTAAAGGCATCAAGATGGTGATCGCGTCCCATGAAAGGAAGCACCTGCCCGTCGCGATTTTCCTGCATGGGTGTTCTGCCAAACTCGCCCCCCCAAACTACCAGCGTATCATCTAACAAGCCCCGCTGCTTGAGGTCTTGCAGTAGCGCAACAACAGCCTGGTCTGATTCTTTACACTTTGTGTGAAGACCAATGTCAATTGAGCCGTCGGCACTGGTGCCGTGGGTATCCCAACCCCAGTCAAAAAGCTGTACAAACCGAACCCCACGTTCAACCAGCCGACGGGCCAACAGGCAGTTCCGGGCAAACGAGCCTTTGTTTGGATCGACGCCGTAACTGTCCAGAATATACTGTGGCTCGCTCTTAATGTCCATTGCATCAGGTACGGACATTTGCATCCGAAACGCTAATTCGTATTGGGCAATACGGGTCAGGATTTCGGGATCTTTAACATCGTCGTACTGCTGTTGATTGATCTGACTGATGGCGTCGATGGTTTGCTTCCGAACATCCCGGTTCATGCCACTAGGATCTGATGCGTACAGCACCGGATCGCCATCGGTACGGCATTGAACACCCTGATACACCGTTGGTAAAAAGCCACTGCCCCAGATGGACTTACCTGCATCGGGCTGTTTGCCGCCCGATGCCAAGACGATATAACCCGGCAGATTATCGTTTTCAGTGCCAAGCCCGTACGTTACCCATGATCCCATACTTGGGCGACCCAGCCGGGCACTTCCCGTATGCATAAGCAACTGGGCAGGCGCATGGTTAAACTGGTCGGTGTGCATGGCTTTCAGGAAGGTGATATCGTCTACAACACCCTGCAAATGGGGCAAATAGTCAGACACCCACGCACCCGATTGCCCGTGTTGGGCGAATTTGCCCTGTGGGCCCAGCATTTTCGGAACCCCCCGAATAAAGGCAAACTTTTTGCCTTCGAGCAATTCCTGCGGACAGTCTTTACCATTATACTTGGCTAGTTCAGGCTTATAGTCGAACAACTCCAACTGACTCGGCGACCCAGCCATATGGATGTAAATGACCCGTTGTGCTTTGGGTAAGAACTGCGATGGGTGAGGGGCTGTCGGTTCTCCAGAAGGCAAAGCACTCCCAACGGTATTATTTTGAGGGTCGTTTTTTCCGAAAAAGCCGCAGCTTTCTAAAACAGAGCTAAGTGCCATAGCACCCAGTCCTGTTGAACAGGTATGTAGAAAATGCCGCCTTGTTTCGCGTTCGGCCGCTGCCTGTTGGAGTTCCTGAAGGAGTTTGTTCATTGTGTAATGCGGGTGGAAACCCGCTTTTTGTCACTATGAAATGTAAAAGTGGGTTTCCACCGCACGGACCGCCCGCGTTGCTTATTCTTTCGTAATTACTTCATCCAGATTCAACATCGTATTGGCCGTTACGGTTAAAGCGGCTAACTCAGGCGAAACCTTTTTACAATTGAAGCCCAGTCGATCTAGTAAGTTCTCTGCTTCACCGGGTTTCTGGCGGTAGTATTGCTCGGTATTTTGGTAAAGCCGAAGCAGTACGGCCAGCTTTTTCTGAGGTAGGTCGCGGAGCATAACTCGCCGGAAACCGGCTTGAATCTGTCGTTCTGGCGATGAACCATGAGCCTGCATGAAGCCCGCTAAATTCTGGGCGGCTTCAACATAAACAGGGTCGTTGAGGGTCACTAAAGCCTGTAAAGGCGTATTAGTCCGAAGTCGGCGTAGTTGACAGAATTCCCGACTGGGGCTATCGAACGTTACCATCGACGGATAAGGTGCGGTTCGTTTCCAGTAGGTGTACAAAGCGCGTCGGTGCAGGTCTTCTCCCGTGCTTTGTTTCCAGCTTTCGCCATCGTAGGGCGACTGCCAGATGCCGTCGGGCTGCATGGGCATTACGCTGGGCCCGTATAATTTATGGCTCAACAGGCCACTCACGGCTAGGGCCTGATCGTGTACCGCTTCGGAAGATAAACGAACGCGTGGCCCACGAGCCAATAGTTTGTTATAAGGGTCTTTGGCGATCAGTTCCGGCGAAGCATTCGATTGTTGCCGATACGTAGCCGACATCACCATCCTTTTTAAGAGTTTTTTTACACTCCACTGGTCTGTTTCCATGAACTCTGCCGCCAAATAATCGAGCAGTTCCTGATGGGTGGGTTGAATGCCCTGCGTACCCATATCTTCCACGGTTTCAACAATACCTGTACCGAACAGCTGTTCCCAAAACCGGTTTACGGCCACGCGCGCCGTTAGCGGGTGCTCCCGACTCACCATCCAGCGGGCCAGACCAAGTCGGTTTTTAGGCTGGTTAGAGTCCATTGCCGGAAACGACTTGGGTACATCGGGTGTCACCCGTTTGCCTTTTACCATCCAGTTGCCGCGTTCAAAAACGTGGGTTTCCCTGGCCAGATCGCCCGATCCATCGAGCATGATGGGCGTTTGTTCTGTATCTGTATTCAGAAGATCCAACAGCACTTTATCTTTCTCCCCAATAGCGTTCTGTGGCTGACCGGGTAGGACAGCAACAAAAGCCACCCACTTTATCTGCACCCAGTCTTTTGGTTTTTCGGGACTATTCAGCGATAGATACAAACTATGCCGTCCCTGAATAGGTGGCAGCAGAATCATCTGAACGGTATCTTTCCCCGGCTTGGGTGTGGGAAATTGCGCTAGAACAGGACCATCCAGCTTATCCTGGTGAAGTGTAACTGTAGCATTGGTTGCTTTTGTACCCCATTTTAGTAGTAGTCGTGGTCGTCCGGTTAGCGTTACGTTTTTGATCCGGCATGAGCCTTTATCCTGAAAACCAAAATACTTCGCATCAAGAAGAGACGCATTCACATATTGATCGAAATCGTGCGAATTAATTTTAGGCTCAACCGTTCGAACCAGATGGGTAAACTGATTGATGCTGGCCTTGGCTTGTTGCGGATTACGGAGGGTACTGGCTATATAGTGTTGTAAACCAACAAGTTTGAGTGAGTCTTCGGGTTTATAAAATCGGAGTGTTGGGGTATCGCTCGTCACATCTTCGTCGCGGGTATTGTTGAAAAACGCGAGGTATTTGTAATATTCGTCGTGCGTAAATGGGTCGTAAGGGTGACTATGGCATTGGATGCAGGCAAAAGTTGTTCCCCCAAATACATCCCAGGTTGTGTTGACCCGGTCGATCACGGCCGCCGTGCGAAACTCTTCGTCCTGCGTACCGCCCTCGTCATTCGTCATGGTATTGCGATGGAAGCCCGTTGCAATGAGCTGATCATCAGTAGGATCGGGTAATAAATCGCCCGCCAGTTGCTCAATCGTGAATTGATCGAAGGGTTTGTCCTGATTAAAGGCTTTGATGAGCCAATCCCGATAGCGCCATATTTTACGGCCTGGATCGCGTTCATACCCTTTGGTATCGGCGTAACGGGCCAAATCAAGCCACATACCGGTCCAGCGTTCGCCATAAGCCGGTGACTTAAGCAGCCGGTCAACAACTTTTTCGTAGGCATCCGGCGATTTATTACCCAAAAAATCGGCTACTTCCTTTTCGGTAGGTGGGAGGCCTATCAGGTCAAGCGATACCCGCCGGATCAACGTTGCCCGATCGGCTTCGGGAGAGGGTTTTAAGCCATCCTGTTTCAGTTTATCAAGAATAAAATTGTCGATTTCATTCGTTGCCCAATCGGTTTCATCATTTGCTGAGATACCCAGCCGACTCAAAAACGTACCAATTGCGGGAACAGCTGGTTTTTGAACAGGTTGGTACGCCCAATGGTCACCCCACTCGGCTCCCTGGTCAATCCATTTTCGAAGTAGATCAATTTCGTCGGGTTTCAGAGCCGGATGATCGAGTGGCATTCGTTCGTCAGGGTCGGTCAGCGTAAGCCGACGGATCATTTCACTGGCTTCGGCATCGCCGGGAACAATGGCGAGTTTACCCGATTTGGCTGGAGCAAGGGCTTCCTGCTTAAACAGGAGCGAAAAGCCGGCTGCTTTTTTTACGCCCCCGTGACAGACAATGCAGTTTTTGTTGAGTAAAGGCTTAATTTGGGTATTGTAGTCCACTCGCTTCTCGAAAATTCCGAGAAATGATGAAAGCAATAAGGCCATTGCCAAGCCTGCCACGCCAACAAGTATCCATTGAGTTCTCATAAAATTGATACAGGCACATCGCCAGCTACTAAAAGCAGATGAACTCGTTTTTGTACTAGTCAACTCACTGAGGAATGTAATTTTAACGAAGAATTAGCCTAAACCGTTCAGGTTGAGCGGCTACGTTACCGCACACGGACGTCTACCTGAGCTGTGTCATCTTCGCCATTCGTAGTGCCGTTTCCTGGAACGGAGTCTGGGTCAGATGTTGTAGCAGCCACAATCTGGGCCGTGCACACTCCTCGCCCAACAGCTGTTGCGGTTGCTCGAAAAATCAACGTAAAGCTACTGCCAGCAGGCAAACTGCTTATACCACTTGTAGGATTGCCGCCTGATAAACCAAAGTCGTCACCCGGTAAGAATGCCTGGCCAGCAGGCAAGTAAGCCGTTATACTTAATCCCGTTGCCGATAAACCGCCTTGATTGGTAATGGTCAGCGAGTAACTAATAACTTCATTCAATCTTGGGGTTCGATTATTGACCGACAGGCGTATGCTCACATCGGCTTTGGCGGGGTCGGGTACAGGCTGATTGCTAATGACATTAGGTAATGGAACCTGATTTGGGTTGGGGGACACGAACACAGAGCCACCAACCTGACGGGTTCGGAAGTCTACCTGAGCGGCATCATCCTGGCCATCGCCTGTACCCGAATTGGGCTGGCTATCAGGATCATTGGACGTGGCCTGCGAAATTTCCGCTGCATTTTGGTAGGTGCCGCTAGCCGTTGGCTGAGCCACAAAACTCAGTGATTGCGTGGTGCCCGCCTGTATATTCATGATCGAACTGGTCAGTACGGAGCCATTAGCCGAAAAATTTGCGGATGATACAAAGGTTAAATTAGTTGGCAACCGATTTCGAACCAGTACATTAGTTGCCTGTCCTGGTCCATTATTACGAACGAGTAAACTGATTGTAACAGGTGTATTCAGGTCTGGCGTTCGTTGCGAAACAGCCATCTCCAGGCTCAAATCTGCCTGCGTTTGGGTGGTTATCTGAAATAGGTTGGACGGTACGGCGGGTATAGCCGGTGATGTCGATACGACCCGAATCTGAAAATGCCCACTTTGCAAATTGCTGGGCAATGTTACCTGAATCGGGCTGGTGGAGCCGCTACCCAGAACACTTTTATATTGCCCCAGCGAATCGAGCAGTTGCACCTGCCATTGGTTACCTGAATTGAATGTGCCGAGCGTAACGAAGGATACCGCTACTGTAGAGCCGGGTAGTACATAATTCGCCAGATTTCCCGTAGCTGCAAATTGAATGGGTGTAATTGGCTGTGCATTCTGAAAAAATGCATTGTCCAGGCTATTATTCCAGTTTCGGGCAAATCGAGACAAACCCATGTTCAGAGGAACTGAAGCTGGGTTCAGGTAATATTGCGGATGGGGAGAAGGACGACTGTTGTTACGAAAGTGTACATCATTTGTCCCTGCATTTCGGAGTTGGATTGTATCATTGTAGGGCCCCTGAAACACGTTTAAACCCGACGTATTAATGACCTGCTGTTGCTTCGTGATTACATCAGACCGTGTTACACTCCCGTCAAAAGAAACACGGGCTACCATCCAGGGTAGATTCCGTCCTCCAAAATCCTGTCGTGACTTTTGAATAAGATTGGTTAAATTAGTTGCGTATGCAGGGATACTACCAGATGATAGATCGCCATATTCTGCTTCTCCCTGATGCCAAAGCACTGCCCGAGCTCCCGACACGGACAGATAATACTGCATTACATTTTTAAGATTTGTGTATGGTTGCAGATTAGGCCAGTTCCCGCTGTCGCAATTATACCGATTGCAGGTTGGAATGCCGTTGGCCGAGTTAATCCAGTTTTCTATCGTTGAGCCGTCCCAGCCTGTGACATAGAAGGCCACCGGAACATTGTACCGATTGACAATGTAATCACCTAATTCACCCCAGCCCCATGAACTCTCGGCCATAGGAAATACACGTCGTTTGGCCGTAAGGGCTTTAAAGACTGGCACTGGAGAAGGATCACCCGATGAGAAAAGGGCAACATTACCCGGCGGATAGTAATGATTGATGGAATCAATAGCGTTGACCCGGTCAGTATTTGTACCGAGGTCATTATCACCAATGCCCAAACCTCGTGCGTTTGATTGACCAGCTGTAACGAACACTTCGCCAATGCCAACTGGCTGCACGGTGGCCTGTGCTGTTACAACATTGTTTACAATGCTCCTCACTGTAAGTACATACCAGCCGCCAGTGCCAGTTATGTACCCCAGAAAAAGATTATTGGCCGGATTGGTCTGCACGGTTTGCCAGGCCGTTGTTGTGCCCTGCCCTGCTGCAACTGGTGTTAACTGGGCTTCTACCCGATCAACTGTGCTTGTTAACCTGCCTGCTATGTAAAGGCGTCCGTTGCCGTCTGCCCCACGTTGCACCACAAGGCGCGACATAGGGTGCGAAATCTGGAGTTGGGCTACACCCAACAACGGAGATAAAATTAGGAGTAAAGCCCATTTAAGAAATGTGGACATGAAGCAACAGGTACATTTACTGCTGCGAAATTACGGGAAAGTTCGTTTGTAGCCTAGAACTACATTTTTGATACCCTAAAGCTCTAGGCTACAATAGATATTAAACTTTCCCCTTCAGATACTCCGCCGTATAATTCCCATCAGTCAGTTTTACCATTTCTTCGGGAGTGCCGGTAAAGGTCACGTAGCCACCTGTTTCGCCACCTTCCGGGCCGAGGTCAATAATGTGGTCGGCATTTTTGATGACTTCCATATTATGCTCGATGATGATGACCGAATCTCCCTGATCGACCAGCGCGTTGATGGCAGAAAGCAATTTACGGATGTCATGGAAGTGCAGACCCGTAGTGGGCTCGTCAAAAATGAATAGGGTACCGCCTTTGTTTGGATTTCCTTTTCCTAAGAACGATGCCAGTTTAACACGCTGGGCCTCACCGCCAGAAAGTGTATTTGCCGATTGCCCCAGCCCAATATAACCCAGGCCTACATCCTGTAACGGTTGTAGTTTATCGGCCATTTTAGGCTCGAATTTCCGGAAGAAGTCAATAGCTTCATCAACCGTCATAGCCAGAATATCCGACACGTTTTTGTCGTGCAACGTTACTTCCAGGACTTCCTGCTTGAACCGTTTTCCGCCACAACCTTCGCACTTGAGGTAAATGTCGGCCATGAACTGCATCTCGATCTTCACTTCGCCTTCGCCCTGACACACCTCACAGCGGCCACCATCCACGTTGAACGAGAAATGGCTCGGTTTATACCCCCGCGATTTTGATACTGGCTGATCGGCCATCACCTGTCGCAGATAATCATAGGCTTTGATATAGGTAACTGGATTCGAACGGCTCGATTTGCCAATTGGATTCTGGTCAATCATTTCAATAGCCGCAATCCGGTCAAGTGAACCCGTCAGGGCATCATATTTACCTGCCTCTTCGGCTGCGTCGCCTTTTTGCCGCATCAGCGCTGGATACAGCACTTTCCGGATCAGTGTACTTTTACCCGACCCTGATACGCCCGTTACAACTGTTAGCGTATTAAGCGGGAAGCGTACATCTACATCCTTAAGGTTGTTTTCCCGCGCGCCTTTCAGTTCAATAAAGTTGGTTGCTTTCCTTCGAAAAGTAGGCACAGGTACAATCTCGCGGCCTGTGAGGAAGTCGAGGGTGTGGGACTGAAATGGATAATGATTAATGGCTAATGGATAATGCTCGGAGTCTGATGGTCTATTATCTGACGCCCCCTGTTCATTATTCATTAGCCATTTTGCATTATCAACTTCATCCCACGTTCCCTGAAATACCAGATGGCCGCCTAGTGAACCGGCATCAGGACCAATGTCGATGAGCTGGTCGGCGGCCCGCATCACTTCTTCTTCATGTTCAACTACAATGACTGTATTGCCCATGTCACGTAGCGATTCCAGGACACTGACCAGGCGTTTCGTGTCGCGGGGATGCAGACCAATACTGGGCTCATCCAGAATATACATAGACCCAACCAGTGCCGAACCCAGCGAAGTAGCCAGCTTAATGCGCTGATATTCACCACCCGAAAGTGTGTTGGTGAGTCGATTTAGGGTAAGGTAGCCCAGACCGACGCGTTCCATATAATCCAGGCGATTTCGAATTTCGATCAGTATCCGATTCGCAACCTGCCGCTGCGTTTGAGGAAGTTCGAGCGTCCGGAAAAAGGCTGTTACCTGCGTAATAGGCATCAGTACCAGATCGGTAATGGACTTACCAGCCACTTTTACGTAGCCCGCATCTTTGCGTAACCGTGATCCCCGGCACTCTGGACAGGTTGTTTTGCCCCGATAGCGGGAGAGCATAACCCGATACTGTACTTTGAAGGTCTGACTTTCAACAAAGTCAAAGAAGGCGTTCAGCCCATCGAAATAGGTATTGCCTGTCCAGAGCAATTCCTGCTCGGCGGGCGTAAGGTCTTTGTAAGGCCGGTGGATAGGGAAATCAAAACGAATCCCATTTTTAAGTAAAGGACGCAAAAACTCCTCGCTCATTTTCTCGCTTCGCCAGGGGGCAATGGCTCCTTCAAAAACAGAAAGGTTTTTATCGGGAATAACTAAATCAGGATCAATGCCCAGCACTTTCCCAAATCCATCGCATCGACGGCAGGCGCCATAGGGGTTGTTAAACGTGAACAGATTGACACTTGGCTCTTCAAAGACAATGCCATCCAACTCAAATTTATCGGAGAAGATGCGTGATTCCTTCCCAACTATATCGACCCGGCAACTGCCTTCTCCCTCGCTGAAAGCGGTTTGGACGGAGTCGGAGAATCGGTACTGGTTGTCTTCGTCAGGCTGACCGTTCTCGTCGTAAAGTACGGTTCCCCGGTCAACGAGGATTTCCAGATCGTTGGCAGAGAGTTGCTGCTCAACAAGCGTGTCCAGCGGCTGTTGTCCGTCAGTAGCAAACGCTAAAATATCCTCAATTTGTAGCACGTTGCCATCAGCAACAATACGGGTATAGCCTTTTTGAAGCAGGATATTCAGCTCATACGCCAGTGTCCGGCCTTCGCGAACCCGCAACGGAGCCATAATCATGACCCGCTGACCCGCTTCGTAACCGTACATATAATTGACAACATCCGTAACCGTATCTTTCCGAACTTCGTGGCCCGAAATAGGGGAGTAGGTAACGCCCGCCCGCCCAAAAAGTAATTTCAGATAGTCATAGATTTCGGTAGAGGTGCCAACGGTAGAGCGCGGATTTCGGGTCGATACTTTCTGCTCGATGGCAATGGCTGGCGAAACCCCTTTTATATACTCGACTTCGGGTTTCTCCATCCGGCCCAAAAACTGCCGGGCATAACTGCTCAGACTTTCGACATACATGCGCTGGCCTTCAGCAAACAGGGTATCGAAAGCCAAAGAAGATTTGCCCGAACCCGATAAGCCAGTCAGGACAACTAATTTGTTGCGGGGTATGGCAACGTCAATTCCTTTTAGATTATGTACTTTCGCCCCTTTGATGATAATGAACTGTTTGGGGTCAAGATGGTCAACCGAACGCATCGGACTGGCCGTCTGGCGTTCTGTTTCCGTGATCTGGGTCATTCTATAGTATTGAGGGTAAACTCTATCTAAATTTTAACGGTTTATTTCGAAATATGGTTTCTCCTGAAAGCTTTTCTTCGCGGACAAATACAACGTTGTGCGGTTTCTGAGGGTCATCTAGTTGCTAACGAAACAAATGGATTTTGCAGAAGAAGACATTATTCGATTAAGTGCCGCGCTGGTTATTGGTGGGCTGATTGGGGTTGAACGCGAGTATCACGGTAAGGCCGCTGGTTTTCGGACCATGATTATGATCTGTGTCGGCTCGGCTCTATTTACCATGGTCTCGGGCCGAATTGGTGGATCTGGAGATCGGATTGCGGCCAACATTGTTAATGGT
Source organism: Spirosoma migulaei (assembly GCF_054776855.1). Lineage (NCBI taxonomy): Bacteria > Pseudomonadati > Bacteroidota > Cytophagia > Cytophagales > Cytophagaceae > Spirosoma > Spirosoma migulaei. The sequence goes on from NZ_BAAHBG010000002.1 coordinate 214,114, forward strand.
ATTGGCTTTCTGGGGGCTGGGATCATCTTTCGGGAAGATAGTCGTGTAAAAGGCCTTACTACGGCTGCAACGGTTTGGGCTGTATCTGCGTTAGGTATGTGCGTGGGCGCGGGTCATTATGATATTGCTATCGTTGGGTTCGTGTTTATTTTAGGCTCTCTGCTGTTATTGGTAGGATTTGCCAATCGGATTCAGAAAATGAACCAAACCCGCGATTATAAAATTGTGACAGCGTTCCATAATAAAACGCTGAATCAATACGAGACATTTTTCGAAGAATGCGGCCTGTCACCAACGCGAAGTCAGCAGCAACGCATTGGTACCGAAATTATTGGACACTGGCGTGTTGATGGTTCGGAGAAAAACCATGAAAAATGTATTAAACGTTTATTGAATGACCCTGAAGTAAAAGAATTTACGTTCTGATTTCGTTACTTAGTATAAGTTTTATTCTGTACAAAACAACATGAATCATATTCGAAAGTTACTGTTTATCACCGCTTTATTGAGTAGTAGTCTGGCATTTGGGCAACTTACCGAGGATCCTGATGATCGGCGTGACCAGGGACGTGATCCGTTACGGACACAAACACCCGAAGGCCGTCCTTTACCCTTCGGACAGCGGCTTCGGTTTGGGGGCGGCATCAATGGATTTCGTTTCGGCAATCCGTTTAGTTTGGGCATTTCACCCGTTGTTGCTTACCAGGCTACGGAGCGTATGATTGTTGGTATTGGTGGAAGTTATACCTACACACGTTATAAAGCGTATACAAACACCGGAGCAACTGTTCCGTACCTGACTTATAACCAGTATGGTGGCCGGGGTTTTGTGATGTATGAATTTATTCCGTCGATTCTACCAAATCTGTATCTGCATGGGGAACTTGAGAGCACCACTATTCAGGAAACGGAGAACCAAACCGGACTTAAGTCGAGTGCAGCCTTAACCTCTCCGTTGGTGGGTGTAACATACTCACAACCGATTTCGCGCCGATTTGGGGTCAATCTAACTGCGTTATACAACTTGAATTATAACGATAACTCATTAGCCCGTACCATTTACGGTAGCCCGTTTGTGTTGCGGTTATCGTTCTTTTAGAGAGCTGGCGAGGGAATTAGGCAAAGGGATCAGGGAGGTATAATGGCTCTTTGATCCCTTTTCACATTCTGGTCCTTTCCGCTAACTTTGGCCTGACTTATTGTCTGGAGTATGCTCTTTAGTTCGGCCATCTTTTTATTTCTGTTTCTCCCGTACTTCCTGATTATCTATTACTTGCTGCCTCAGCGTTGGCATGGTATGCGCTGGCATAATGCTTTTTTGTTTGGTGCCAGTTTACTGTTTTATGCCTGGGGAGAAGGAATAATTGTGTTGGTGTTGCTGCTGTCGGCGGGTATAAATTTCCTGGCCGGATGGCTTGTTGAAAAAGGGCAGCGACGGGCCGGGGTACTGCTGTCACTGATTGGTAGTTTGTCATTACTGTTCTATTACAAATACACCAATTTTCTGGTCGATTCGGTACATGGTTTTGCGGAAGCATTTGCGTTACCTTTCTCCGATAGTCTTACCGTATCACCCATTGCACTCCCGATTGGCATCAGTTTTTATACATTTCAGGGCATTTCCTACACCTTAGACATTTACTGGGGTCGTATTCGGGCCAACCGTAGTTTTCTGGATTATGGTACGTATGTGGCCATGTTTCCGCACCAGATTGCAGGTCCCATTGTTCGATATGCCGACATTGCCCCCGAACTCGCCGATAGAACTGTTAGCCTGGAAAAGGTTGGCGTTGGGGCTGAACGCTTTGTTATTGGTCTGGCTAAAAAAATCATACTCGCCAACACATTTGCCGGTGTGGCCGATACAATTTTCAAGGCTCCGCCGGATAGTTACTCCACCGCAACGGCCTGGCTGGGAATCGTTGCCTACTCACTTCAGATCTACTTCGATTTTTCGGGCTATTCCGATATGGCAATTGGCTTGGGAAAGATGGTAGGATTCGATTTCAAAGAGAACTTCAATTACCCTTATATTGCCCGTTCTATTCAGGATTTCTGGCGACGCTGGCATATCTCCTTGTCAAGCTGGTTTCGTGATTACCTATACATTCCACTGGGTGGAAACAGGGGGAGCAAAGCCCGAACCTACCGTAATCTGCTGATCGTATTTTTTGTAACGGGCCTTTGGCATGGAGCCAGCTGGACGTTTATTATCTGGGGATTGTATCATGGTGCCTGGGTAATGGTGGAGCGGGCAGGGCTGGGTAAATGGCTGGAACGGGTATGGGCTCCAATTGCTCACCTGTATGCGATCCTGGTGGTGTTGATTGGCTGGGTATTCTTCAGGGCTGAAGACCTGGCATCAGCAGTGACTTACTTGCAGAAAATGGCTGGTATGGGGTCAGTAGGACGCCTTGCTTTTCCATTGACTTATTTCCTGAATACTGAAGTCAGCAGTGCGCTTATACTTGGGTTCATCTTGTCGATGCCTGTTTATCAACGGTTTCAGTTGGTCTGGTATCGGTTGCTACTACGTATCGTGTCACTGCCAGTCCAGACTACATTAAGTGTAGCCTACATGCTGGGGCTTGTTGGTCTCTTTGTGCTTTCAGTAGCGTATCTGGCCGCTGACACCTACAATCCATTTATCTATTTCCGGTTCTAACGTTTGACCAGGCTCCCGTAACTCATGCAAGTACGATCACGCTTAATTGCTGTTGTTTTCGCCATTATGCTGCTCCTTCCAACGCTTGATCAAGTTGTTGGACTGTCAACCTTGTTCAGAAATACCGAGAACCGGCAACGCAGTCGTATGCCGTTGTTGCATTTTCCCTACGTTCGGCAATTTGTAATCCGGTTTGATCGCTATTACAAAGAGAATTTTGGGGGGCGGAATGCGCTGTTTTATGTGTATAGCCGATGGAAATACAAGGTACTGGGGCAATCGCCCTTACCCGAAAAAGTTGTTGTTGGAAAAAAAGGCTGGTTTTATCTGGGGAACAGTTATAACCGGGTTGTCGATCAGCATCGAGGGTTAGTTCCACTAGCTGATACATCAGCCGCACGCATTGCCACTCATCTGGCCCAAAAGCAGCAGGAGTTAGCTGAGCAGGGAATTAAGCTCTATGTGTTGATTGCTCCTGATGCACAAACAATCTACCCTGAATACGTGCCCGACCATCTACAGCAAACGAAAGGGCCTTCACGTCTGGATGTACTCAAACAGGCAATTGCCAAGACTAGCCTACCATTTATCGACATTCGGGATACGCTACTGGCTGCCAAGCGCGATCATATAGTGTATTATCAGACTGATACTCATTGGAATAAGTACGGAACACTGGTTGGCTGCGCGGCTTTACTGAAACGTATCAGACAGGATTGGCCTATGTTTCCGCTGATGAATGCATCAGATTATACCATTAAGCATTGCCAGGGTACAAGTGGCGATTTAACCACCATGCTGACCTTGCAGGATGCTATAAACGAAAATGGAGAGTACGTAATTCGCCCTGACGCTAAGCTGGTAAGCCATCAACTAGCTTCTATACCGAGCGCGAATATCGCGTTCCCATCCCAACGTTTTTCGGGATCAGGATCCGGCCGTTTGCTGTTCATCGGCGATTCATTTAGTAACAGTATGATGCTGTACTTGCCCGCCTATTTCCGTGAATCCTATTTTGTGCGGGATGGTAAACTAGATCTCACACTTATTCAGTCCGAGCGGCCTACTATTGTTGTACTAGAAATTGTGGAGCGAAATATCAATCAATTGGTAAGTTTTTGATTTGGTGGGGTAGGTGAAGTGAGTGGAGTAAGGCTAGGGTATGAAGTAGTGCTTGGGATTTACTTCACCTATTTCACTCACTCAACTTACTTCACTAAATTCCCAAAATAAGATCGGCGGCTTTCTCCGCAATCATAATAACGGGTGCGTTGGTGTTGCCTGATACAATCGTTGGCATAATAGACGCATCGACTACCCGGAGGCCTTCAATGCCATATACCCGAAGCTTATCATCCACCACGGCTAGCTCATCAGACCCCATTTTGCAAGTGCCTACGGGATGGTATACCGTTTCGAGCACGGACAGAATATGCTCCCAGAGTGCATCATCGGAGCTATGGTGAATGGGTAAGTTAATGCCTTGGCTGTAGGGACGAAATGCATCAGCATTCATTATATCGATGGCTTTTCGAACCCCACTAATCAACACCAATCGATCAGATTCTTCGGTTAAATAGTTTGGCTGAATAACTGGGGCATCAAGCGGATTGCTGGAGCGTAAGCCGATATAGCCCCGGCTTTTAGGCTTGAGTAGTGTCGGTAAAATGGTATAGCCATCCGTGAAGGGATAAGTCGCTAGATCATAAAAATCAGCCTTGCCGTCATTGCCAAAGTGAACTGGTGCAAAATGCAACTGCATATCGACTCGGCCTGAATTGCCATTCGTTGATGCATACTCGGTTTTCAGGAAGGCAACGGCTTCGAGCGGGCTCATCGTTAGTGGCCCTTTATGGGTTATGAAAAACTGAGCTAATCCCTTCAGTTGATTGAGTGGTTTGAGATGGAAATTGGCCGATGCGCCCCGTTGCGAACACAGGCTGCTAACGCCCGTAAAAACATGATCCTGCAAGTTTTGCCCAACTCCCGGCACTTCTTTTTTTATTGTAATACCAGCCGACCGGAGCGTATCCACAGGACCAATTCCTGATAACATCAACAACTGAGGTGAATGGAAGGCCCCTGCCGATAAAATGACTTCTTTGCGGGCAGTGGCTCTTTCTGTCTGATTTTTACCCGTACGAAACTCAACCCCGGTCGCCCGGTCATGCTGAATATGTATCTGAGTGGTTTGTGCCTGCGTAATAACGGTCAGATTAGGCCGATTGAACGCTGGTTTTAAGAAGGCTGAGGCTGTACTATGTCGTCGACCATCTTTAATCGTAAACTGAAAGAGCCCCGTACCTTCTTGCTTAGCTCCATTATAATCGGAATTGGCACAAATACCCATTTGAAGGCAGGACCTTACGAATGCGCCCGCCAAAGGTGTTTGGAAACCAGTTGCGAACGTGACATTCAAAGGACCTTTATTGCCATGATAGCCCGAATCAAGCTGATCGTATTGCTCATTGTGTTCTGAGCGGATAAAATAGGGAAGAACATCCTGGTAGCTCCATCCTCGATTACCCAGTGCTGCCCAATCGTCGTAATCAAGTCGATTGCCACGCACATAGGCCATGGCATTGGTTGATGAACACCCACCTAACGTTTTACCCCGTGGTTGATACATCCGTCGATTATTGAGTGCCATCTGGGGTTCCGTCCAGAAGCCCCAATCAACAGCTGAACCGTGCAGTTTGGTGTAAGCAGCAGGAATTTGAATCTCCAGTTTTGTGTCCGGACCACCCGCTTCTAATAAAAGCACTGATAAAGACGGATCTGTCGACAGGCGGTTTGCCAGTACACAACCTGCCGATCCAGCACCAATAATTATGTAGTCGAACCTCATACCGGAGAGGAGTTATTTGTTCGTTGAATATATAATTAATTCATCAAATAGTTTAAATTTTAGTGTATAGGCAGTCGTTAGCCAGTAGCTGATTTTGTGCTTACCTGTTCGTATGATAAGGTTTATGAACAAAAATTGATTGGCTGTCTTTACACTTAATGGTCAAAATTTTAATGTAGCCATTAGTGGATAGCACGGCACATTTTTTGAATGGAATACAACGACTCAACGATGATATGTTATGGATACTATACGTGTACTGGCAGAAGGCCTACGCTTTCCCGAAGGCCCGGCATTCGATACGAACGGTAACCTTTGGTGTGTAGAACAAGAAGGAGAGGGGCTTTTTTGCCGCTACAGCAATGGCAAAACAAAACGAATTCAGACGGGTGGACGCCCCAATGCACTCGCCTGTAACATGGGTTTTATGTGGTTCTGCGACTCGGGCCAGAATGCCATCCGGCGCTTAAACCTAAAAACAGAAGCTATTGAAACGGTCATTAGTCATGTCAGTGGTCAGCCATTGAATATGCCTAATGATTTGACCTTTGATGATCGTAACAATTTATTAATTACATGTCCAGGGCCGCCCGATGCAGGCCAACAAGGATATGTGGTAGTTTATTCAGCTAATGGCTTTGTTGAAATTATTGCCGATGGATTACTGTATCCAAATGGATTAGCTTTTTATCCAGATAAACAAACACTGCTGATCGCGGAAACGCATCAACAGCGGATTTGGAGTGGCTATTGGGATTCAGAAGGATTAAGTTGGGAGACCATTCGTGTATGGGCAACTGTTATTGATGCACCTGTTGGAGCGTCGATCCCTGGTCCGGATGGGATAACACCTGGTCCCGATGGAAACCTATACGTAGCGGTTTTTGGCGCAGGTATTATTCGAGTTTTTTCAGCTGACGGTGCCTTTGTCCGTGATATTAAATTGCCTGGGCAAAATCCATCGAACTGTATTTATGATCTTTCCGGAAAGCTGGGCCTTATTGTCACAGAGACCGAGAAAGGACAATTATTGAGTATCGTATAGTAGTGAAGTGAGTAGAGTTTGCAAACTCTACTCACTTCACTTACTTCCCTACTTCAGTTCTGCAATAACAGTAACGCCCCCTTTGGTAACATCGCCGATATTCACTTTAATTTCAGCGTCTAAAGGAAGAAACACATCAACACGCGAGCCGAATTTAATAAACCCAAATTCGTCACCCTGTTTTACGGGTTGTCCCTCTTTTACGTACCAGATAATCCGTCTGGCAACGGCGCCGGCTATCTGGCGTAAAAGTACTTCTACGCCATTGGCGGTTTGGATAACTACAGTTGTCCGTTCGTTCTCAGTGCTAGACTTTGGGTGCCACGCCACTAAATATTTACCTGGAAAATACTTGAAATACCGAACAATACCCGATACAGGATTTCGATTCACGTGTACGTTCAGGGGCGACATAAAGATAGACACCTGCCGCCGACGATCTTTAAAATACTCGTCTTCATTGGTTTCCTCGATCACTACCACTTTTCCGTCTGCGGGAGCTATAACTTGCGTGTCACCGGTTGTTAACAACCGGTTTGGTATGCGAAAAAATTGCACAACCAGCAGAAACAGCACCAGACTTACGACCCCTAATAAAGTTGTGGCAGTTGGGTTATCAGAAAACAGGTAAAAATAAGCGAGCAGGTTCAGGGCCAGTAAAACCAGCCCTGTTGTAAGCATTATTGTATTGCCTTCACGATGTAAGCGCATAGAAAGATGTGTGATATATTATGTATGATGTATTCTTAATGCATCAAGTACGAGCAAAATTATACATCATACAGTATACATCATACATTTTAAAATAAATCAATAGCCTCCCCGGTATTTATAAGTGCTGGCGACTTTATCAATGGCTACAATATAAGCGGCCAGACGCATAGGAACCTGGTAGCGCTGTGAGGTTTCAAAGACGCGATCGAAGGCATCTTTCATAACACGGTCGGCCCGGCGGTTGACACGGTCAAGTGTCCATTTGTAGCCAATACGGTTTTGTACCCACTCGAAATACGAGACAGTAACCCCACCAGCATTGGCCAGAATGTCGGGTACCACCAGAATGCCTTTGCTGTTAATAATTTCGTCGGCACTCGCTGATGTGGGCCCATTCGCGCCTTCAACAATCATTTTGGCCTGAATGGAAGCCGCATTGTCTTCTGTGATTACGTCTTCTTTGGCTGCTGGTACCAGCACATCAACCGCTAGCGAGAGCAGTTCCTCATTAGAGATTTTCTCTGCTCCGTTAAACCCTTCCAGCGTTCCTTTGTTCGAGTTACGATAACTAACAGCGGCCGTAATGTCAATACCGCTTTTGTTATAATATCCTCCCGAAATATCGCTTACAGCTACTACTGTAACTCCTCGCTCGTGGAGTAACTCGGCCGCAAATGAGCCCACATTACCAAAACCCTGAACAGCCGCCGTAGTTCGGTATGGGTTCATCCGCAATTTGTCCATAGCCGCTAGCGCAGCTACGGTAACGCCCCGTCCAGTTGCTTCAGTGCGTCCTAGTGAACCACCTAATACTAGTGGCTTGCCCGTTACTACATTATTGACGGTCATGCCTTTTGCTTTGGAATACTCATCCACGATCCAGGCCATTTCACGAGGGCCAGTTCCCATGTCGGGTGCTGGAATGTCGCGATCAGGCCCAATAACGTCAAGCATAGCAACGGTATACTGGCGGATAAGCCGCTCAATTTCACCTGCCGACATTTCGCGTGGGTTACAGGCAATCCCTCCTTTGGCACCCCCATACGGAATATCGACAACGGCGCATTTCCAGGTCATCCAGGCGGCCAACGCGCGAACTTCATCGAGATGGACAGCCGGATCAAGCCGGATACCTCCTTTAGCGGGGCCCAGAATGTTGGAGTGAATAACCCGGTAGCCCTCAAATACTTTGATACTTCCGTTATCCATTGTAACGGGTAGCCCAACAATTACCTGCCGGGCTGGCACTTTAAGAATATCATACATTTCATCAGAAATGCCCACTAATTTGGCCGCGGCATCAAATCGCGACATCATTGACTCAAGCGGATTCTCTTTATCTTTTATTGGAGCTGGTTCAATATATCCCATGGCTATACGTTGACTTCGGTTTTAAAACAAATTTGGTGATGAAGTGTCCCACAAACTTAATAAATCATGTATGATATTGTGAAAGGTATATTTTTTCTAAGATTAATATAATGTTAATAAACCATAGAATTAATCTCAATATTTTCTCTTTGCCAAAGAGTTTTCCATAAAAAAAACAATATACCAAAGATTCATTTGGAAAAGGATTGAATGCCAATTTGAGAAAATTTTATAAAAAAAGGTCTAATATTAAACGAATCATTGAAATACCGGATACAAAACATTAATTTTGTGGCTGAAAAACAGAGCACACCGTCTAACGTAGGATTGGGTATGGTTATGGAAGAAAAAAAGCGTTATTCAGAAGAAGATCTGAAAGAGTTTGAAGTGCTGATCAGCCAGAAGCTCGACGCAACCCGGAGTGAGTTAAACTATATTAAAGAAACGCTTAGCAAACGCAATGATAGCGGTACCGACAATACCTCGGGCAACTCTAAGCTGCTAGAAGATGGTGCCGACACCAGCGAACGCGAAAATTTGAGCCAGTTGGCCGCCCGGTTGCAGAAATTTATACAGCAACTAGACGCAGCTATGGTTCGGATCAAAAATGGAACTTACGGTATTTGTAAAGACACCGGTAAATTGATTCCGAAAGAGCGACTTCGGGCTGTACCACATACACAGCAAACGATTGAAGCTAAACTGCGTCAGTCGCGCTAATTCGCTAACAATCCTATTGCTTGATTTTAGACTGCTAAAATTGATGGCAGAGTAGTCGACTTTATGCGCTGCTGTTATCTGTTTATTGTAGATTAAAAACGGGCAATCAGACGAGTTGGTCATTACGGAAGAGTTTAAAGAATTTTGTAGAACCTACCCTCACTTTTTGTTACCAGTTAGGCAGCATTCGTGCGTAATGTAGGTAATACTGAAACGGCTTCAGCACACCAGTGTTGAAGCCGTCTTTATTTTTATCGCTTTTTTGAACAAATTGAGCGGTTATTTGTAAATACCGAGGAGCGAAACTAATTATTGACGACCATGCTGGAACATTTGGAAGAAATTCGGGAGAATATATTCCGTTATCTGGAAGCCCGCATCGAATTGTTTACGCTGGAGAGCCGGGGCAAAATAGAGGAAGGAGTTGTTGTAGGGATACATGGCATCATACTGGCACTGTTCAGCACGATGACACTTATTTTCCTGTTTATTCTGCTAGCAGCCTACCTCAATCAGGTACTGGATAGTAAATACCTTGGTTTTTTAATCGTAGCTGCCTTTTTCATGCTGATAACTATTCTATTAGTGGCAGCTAAAGATTTCGTTAAGGGGAAAATTCGGGTTGCCGCGTATAGCGCAATGAAAAAAAGCCAGGAGAAAAAAAGTGAAGAAAAAACGGAAGCTGTTGAGGAGTTGATGGCCCAGACCCGCTCGTCAATAAACGAGTCGGGAAGTTTGACCCGGAAAGCATAATAATGAGTTCACCCGTTTACGAAGCAGATACGAAATTTGACGCAGTGTATTTTTACACACATTCAGTATAAATAAAATGGAAGATCCTAAAGTGCTATTCGCTGACACAACAGCCCGTCGGGCACAGTTGATGGCTGCTACTGAGCGATTTAAAACATCAATTAATGATGGAGTTGAGTCGATAAAAGAAGACGCAACTGAGATTGGTAAAACAACCGCGTTTGTTGCAGGTGCCGCTTTAGCCGTATATTTGGTAGTTAATGCCATTCTGCCCAAGTCCGATGAGTACCGGTATGCCGAGAAGTACGGCGAACCAGACGAACTGGACTATGACGACGAGGCTATTGAGGATGACGAAACAAACGTTCAACCGTCAAATCCGAGAGCTGTCAGGCAGCAGGCAACTGAAATTAAAAAGTCGGCAGCCGCGAGCGGATTAATTGGAGGAATTATTACTTCTGTATTAACCAATATTGCTCGTGAGCAGCTAACTGGATTTTTAGCCCGCATCCGTACAAATAATGCCATCAATCCAACTGCCGAACCAACTCAATATCACGAACAGGCCCCAACCGAGCCTGTTGACTATACTTCGTACTAATAGGCTATCCGGCCAGAAATCAATTGGTGTCCTGCTCGATCCTGATAAAATTGAGCAGGACTCATTAATTAATTTACTTACCCAAACGGCTGAGTACCCTATCGACTTTTTTTTGGTTGGCGGGAGTTTGGTGACCGATTACCTGCATAAAGAACTGATTGCCGTTATTCGATCTCATACAAATACACCTATTATCCTGTTTCCGGGCAACCCACTTCATATTGAGCCGTCGGCTGATGCAATTCTTTTTCTGTCGCTTATTTCGGGCCGAAACCCAGAGTTCCTGATTGGGCAACACGTTATTGCAGCTCCATTACTGAAAAAAAGTGGCCTGGAAATTCTTCCAACAGGCTATATGGTTGTAGATAGTGGCACACAAACGACTGTTTCTTATATAAGCGGTACAATGCCGTTACCGCATGATAAGCCCGGTGTAGCTGCCTGTACGGCTATGGCGGGCGAAATGCTGGGCTTGCAACTTATGTATCTGGATGCAGGCAGCGGTGCAAGGCGTCCAGTATCTCCTGAAATGATTGCCGCTGTTCGTTCTGTAATTGAACTACCCATCATTGTTGGGGGGGGGATTAATTCAGGTGAAAAAGCCTATCAGGCTTTAAAGGCTGGTGCCGATATGATTGTGGTCGGAAATGGGATTGAACAGGATCCGGATTTGTTACCACAATTATCGACCGTAGTGCGGGAGTTTAACCAATCAGTTGTACGCGCCTAATTCATGAAACGTTTTGTCTTCGTAATCCTGTGTCTGACCAGCTCGGTTTGTACACTCCCATTTATCTGTTCCCATGCCGTTGCCCAGACCCAAACCGGGAAAGTATATACAGTTGCTGAGCGCCAACCTGAATTTCCTGGTGGTAAGGCTGCTCTAAGCCTCTATCTGGCAGAAAATATTAAAGTTCCAGGTATGCTCGTACGGAAAAATTATAATACGGGCCAGATTGCTGCCAAATTTATCGTGGATGAGCTTGGCTATGTGCACGATGTTCGAGTAGTGACGAAACCGCTCGACAAAAAGACGCGCAAGGGTATGGAAGACTTTATGGCCAGTATTATCACTGCCGTTGAAAAAATGCCTCGCTGGGAGCCTGGAGAAGTGGGTGGTAAGCGCGTACTAGTGTTTTATACCTTGCCGATTGAGGTGAATATGCAATAGAGGGAGAAAAGGAGGAGAGGCAGGAAAGAAGCAAAAGGAAAAACGATTGTATTCCTTTTGTCCCTTTCCTGCCTCTCCTCCTTTTCTCCCTCTTTCTATACATTCATCAGGGATTCCCGACGGCGCATTTTGCCTGCTGGGATTCCGAACATCATTTTAAAGCGTCGGCAGAAATAAGCTGTGTCTTTATAGCCAACTTCCGCACCAATGGCCCGAATGCTCTTTTTGCTTGTGCGTAATAGGCCCACAGCGGCTTCCATTCGCTGGTATTCAATATAATCCTGCGGATTAATACCCGTCAGCATCTTAAAATACTGGCCAACGTAATCTTCCGAGACGTTCGCTACGTTCGCTAACACTTTGTTAGAAAGATCTCCACCAAGGTTTTCTTTGATGTAAGCGAAAATATCAATCAGGCGCGGGTCTTTGAAATACGTGCTGTTTGTGACCAGTTGTTCAACAAACAGGTGATTTTTTAGAATATATCGAACAACCTCGATAACAATTTCTTCGGTTTTAATCTTGATGATCCGCCCTTTACCCGCCAGATCGGTCATTTCTTCGGCCAGAATCTGGTCAATGGTTAAGGCTAAATGCTCTTCCCGTTTAATGATAAACGGTGGTACATCGAGTGAGTTGAAGAAGTTAACCGAATCGAATACTTTGGCTTCGAAGGACACATAACCGAATGAGTTAGGCAAATGCCCAATCAGTTTAGGGTCATGATTTCCTTCCCAGTACGATTCGCGGTGCGTCATGAATTCTTCATTCGAGACGGTTTTGGGATTTGTAGGGTCGCCGTAGGTGACGGTAACGTGTTTACCGCCCGGAATGAACAGCATATCACCTACTTCTACCTTTATTTTTTCGTCGCCGATGGATACGTCGCCATTGTACAAAATCAGCAGCGTGTTCTCAACATCATAGAAGTTCTTGATGGTGATTGGCTGCAGAATCCGAATGTTGCGGGCCTTAATAAACTTCACGCCCAACGATTCGATAATTTTATTATAGTCTTCCATAGCTGAAAGGAGTGTATCCGTAAATATAGGTTTTGCACAAAGTTGCACAAAACTAATAATTTGTACAAAACTAATACAACTATAAAAGTTTCCAAAAAATAAAAAAAATAATGCGTATTCGCTTTGAACACGCATTATGCAGTGAGAAAAATTCTATTTTAAGGAGAAATACCCTATCGAATGAGTTCGCGGGCAATCACTAATTTTTGGATTTCAGACGTACCTTCGTAAATCTGAGTGATTTTTGCATCACGCATTAGACGCTCTACATGAAATTCTTTGACGTAGCCATATCCACCATGAATTTGTACGGCTTCGGTGGTGGCCCACATGGCTATTTCTGAGGCAAATAACTTAGCCATTGCAGCAGCCTGCACGTAGTCTTTGTGCTCGTCTTTGAGCCGGGCGGCTTTATAAACTAACAGTCGAGCCGCTTCGATCTTGGTTGCCATCTCGGCTAACTTGAACTGAATGGCCTGATGTTCAAAGATTTGCTTTCCAAACGATTTGCGTTCCTGACTGTATTTTAGGGCTAATTCGTAAGCACCAGCGGCAATACCCAGTGCTTGCGCAGCAATACCAATCCGGCCTCCATTCAGGGTTGACATGGCAAATTTGAATCCGAATCCATCGTCACCAATACGGTTTTCTTTAGGTATTTTTACGTCGGTAAAGAGTAATGAATGGGTGTCTGATGAGCGGATACCCATTTTATCTTCTTTTTTGCCGACCACAAAACCGGGTGTTCCTTTTTCAATGATCAGGCAATTGATACCCCGATGTTTCTTCTCCCGATCAGTTTGGGCAATAACGAGGCAAATACCGGATGAATTGCCATTTGTGATCCAGTTTTTGGTGCCGTTCACTAAATAATAATCGCCTTTATCTTCGGCTGTTGTGCTTTGTGAAGTCGCATCGGAGCCTGCTTCGGGTTCTGACAGACAAAAAGCACCAATCGTTTCGCCCGTGGCTAGGCGGGTTAGGTATTTCTGCTTCTGCGATTCGGTACCAAATGCTTCGAGCCCGTAACAAACCAACGAATTATTAACCGACATGATTACGGAGGCTGACGCGTCAATTTTGGAAATTTCTTCCATCGCCAACACGTAGGAGACTGTATCCATGCCACCACCGCCATAATCAGGCGACACCATCATGCCCAAAAAGCCAAGTTCTCCCATCCGCTTGACTTGTGAAGCTGGAAAACGGGCTTCGTTGTCCCGTTCAACGATGCCGGGTAATAGTTCATTTTGAGCAAAATCGCGGGCTGCTTCTTTTACAGCCACATGCTCTTCTGATAAATTAAAGTTCAATCCCTGTAACTCCAGCGATGCCGTTGCCATCTGAATTGTATTGAGTTTAGTTGATAATTACTAGTTGTTGTGAAGTACGAAAGGTAAGAATTAGTTCGAATAAATAGTATGCAAGCATACTATTTATTCGAATAACAACGTAATCAACTCTGCCACACAGGCTGGTTTAGGATTGCCTTCTATTTCGAACGTACATTCTGTAATAACCCGAACCCCGTTGGTTTGCTCTTCAACGCTTTGAAGTTGGGCTCTTAGTCGCAAGTGGCTACCTACTGGTACTGCGTTCGTAAACCGAACTTTATTGGAACCGTAATTGATGCCCATTTTCACGGATCCAATTCGGTAAAGCTCGGCCATCAGCCTGGGAGCCAGCGAGAGAGTCAGGAATCCATGCGCAATAGGTGTTTTATAAGGGGAAAGTTGTGCGGCTCGCTCAGGATCGGTATGAATCCACTGATGATCGCCGGTGGCTTGAGCAAACAGATTGATCATCTCCTGCGTAATAGTCATATACTCGGATTCGCCGAGCGATTGACCGGTATGGGCTGAAAATTCAGCCAGATTGGCAAAGGTTAGCATAGGTGTTGGGGTTTTTGCAACTTTGTTGATATGACCAGGGCCAATAAATATACGTTTCAGGTTGAAGGTAATGGTATTGCTTACCACAAAACCGGGAATGGGCCGGCTATTCTATTGGCCTTTCATGGTTTTGGGCAGAGTGGCGAAATATTCAGGGCACTGGAAGCATCGCTCGGTGCCCAATTTACCATTTTTGCGATTGATTTGTTTTTTCACGGTAATAGCCAATATACAGGGAATCAGCTACTAAAGAAACAGGACTGGCAGCGATTTATAGCCGCATTTTTAGAAGACCGACACATCGACCGCTTTTCGTTGATGGGGTTTAGTCTCGGCGGGCGGTTTTCGCTGGCACTCGCAGAGGCTTTTGCAGATCGCCTGGATCAATTGATTTTACTGGCACCCGATGGCATTACACGTAGCCCCTGGTATCGCCTGGCAACCGGTTCGGCTGTAGGGCGTGGCTTATTTCGGTATGTGCTCCGGCATTTGTCAGTGTTAAATGCGTTCGGGCATACGCTCACAAGGCTAGGCTTATTGAACCGAACGGCCATGCGCTTCGCAGAAATTTCACTTGGCACACCCGAACAGCGCCAATTGGTGTATCGGAGCTGGACACAGTTCCGGCTGATTACACCCGATCTGACGCACATAAGTAAGTTGCTGAATGCCAATCCCGTTCAAATGCGGTTTTTTATCGGCGCGTTTGATCGAATTGTTCCCGGTAGCTATATTCTCCCGTTAACGAAACGACTTCGGCATTACGAAGTCACTGTGTTGAAAACGGGCCACAATCGGTTGATTGAGTTAATGAGCGAAAAATTCGCATAACTTGATTTTCAGCCGACCGTTCCGATTGGTTTTACTTTAACGAACGCTGAATAACCTGCCAAAGTCCGGCAATGGAAACGATAATCAATCCAACTACCACTATTTGTGTCCAGGAGCTTTGGTTGGGATTTTCCAGCAGTGCTTTAATTTCCCGTGCTTCATGACCCGACCATATGGCTAGCAATGTTCGGGGAGTCATACCCAGAAAGCCACCCAGCAAAATATTTCGGAGTTTCGCGCCCGAAAGGGCAAACAATAAATTAGTCAGTCCAAATGGAAGGATAGGCGATAGCTTTGCAAAAAAAATGACCTCTAATTCATTGTTCAGAATACGGTCGAGTACGGATTGGGCCTTGGGGTTTCGCTGAATAAAAGCCAGAAATCGGTCATGGTCCAGCCAGCGAACAAGCAGGTTGATGAACAGAATACCACCAAAATTGATAACAAAAAGGGGCAATACTGCCTGCCAGCCCAGAAAATAGCCAAAGATCAGCGCAAGCATTGTTGGCGGGGTCAGCCCTGCCGAGGTGATAGCACAGGCAACGGTGATTCCTGCCCATTGCCAGGCCGAAAGCTCGGCAATAGCAGCCTCATGAACTACTGCATAGTAGGTCAATAACGATGTAAATACAATTGGTGTTACCGATAATGCAAGACCAGCAAGGGCCGGACCAGTAACTGATTTAGGAATAGCTAATTTCACACTCTATCAAACGGGTAAATGGTGGTTGTGGTTTAAACCCAGTTTACAAGCTCGGCTCTATAGTATATTCTTCGTTACATTTGACTATGAAATTCGGAACCAAAGCCATCCATGCCGGTATTGAGCCGGACCCCACAACGGGTGCCATTATGACACCTATTTACCAGACGTCGACCTACGTACAGGAGTCGCCGGGAAAGCATAAAGGGTATGAATACGCCCGGACCCAGAACCCTACCCGAACGGTGCTGCAAAATAACCTCGCAGCACTCGAAAACGGTAAGCACGGTATTTGTTATTCATCTGGACTTGGCGCTACGGATGCCATTTTAAAGCTGTTCAAGCCCGGTGATGAAATTATTGCCAGCAATGATTTATACGGTGGCACCTACCGGATTATGGTACGCGTGTTTCAGGAGTTTGGGCTAAAATTCAAGTTCGTCGATTTGTCGAACCCGACTAATCTGGATGGGCTTATTACCCCCGCTACAAAGATGGTCTGGATTGAAACGCCAACAAACCCCCTGCTGCGGCTAGTGGATATTGCGGCTATTGCAGCTATTACTAAGCCACACAACATCAAACTGGTAGTCGATAATACGTTTGCCTCGCCCTATCTGCAAAACCCACTCGATTTGGGTGCTGATATTGTCATGCATTCCGTTACGAAATACCTGGGGGGACACTCGGATACGGTTATGGGAGCTATTGTCCTGAATGACGACGAAACGGCCCAGAAGCTAGCCTTTATCCAGAATGCCTGCGGGGCCGTGCCAGGTCCGCAAGATTGTTTTCTGGTCCTTCGGGGCATCAAAACGCTACATATTCGGATGCAGCGGCATTGCGAAAACGCTATGAAAGTGGCGCAGTATCTACAGCAGCACCCAAAGATAAGCCAGGTTTATTATCCCGGACTGGAATCGCACATTGGCCATGAACTAGCAAAGAAACAAATGCGGGGTTTCGGTGGTATGCTATCCTTTGAGCTCAAGGGCGATTCGATGCCCGAAGCTGTGCGTGTGATGGAAAGCTTCCATGTATTCTCCCTGGGCGAATCCCTGGGTGGTGTGGAGTCGCTTTGTACGCACCCGGCCAGTATGACCCACGCCAGTATTCCGAAAGAAGAACGCATCAAGAATGGTCTGAAAGACACTCTTATCCGGCTCAGCGTTGGTATTGAAGATGTTGAGGATCTGATTCAGGATCTGGAGCAGGCAATCGGAACCGGGATTTAGCTGATTTGTGGATTTACTGGATTTTGCTCTGCGCTTCTTCGAAGCGAATCATAAAACAAAATCCAGTAAATCCATAAATCAGCTAAATCCCGGTTCCGACAGTTAGAATCTAATCCTCACCCCCGCCAGAAAATTCCGCCCGGCTTGTGGGTAATAGGCATTATCCGCGGCCACTTTCCCTTCCGAGATGTAAGCGTAGGTGTAGCCGTTTGATTCATATAGCTCATTCAGTACGTTGTTGAAGAGCAGCGTAAAGGCGATTTCCTGCGCGAATTTTGGCTTGATACTGTAAATGAATCGGATATCATTTGTGAAATAGGAATTCAGTTTCCGGCTATCGTTGGACGTATTATCCAGATACTGCTTGCCAACATATTTCGAGAGTAAACCCAGTTCCAGTCCTTTTGCGGGTGTGAATAATAATTGAGAGCCTGAAATTACATTGGGAGAAAACGAAATATCCGTTTGGCTATATTGACGACTGTCCTGATTTCCGGTATCGAAATTATCCAGATACTCCGTGAAATTCTTTACCTTATTACGGCTAAACGTAGCGTTCACATTCCAGCGAAGTTGTTTCGCCAGTCGGGCACCCACTTCCAATTCAAGCCCGGCGCGGTAACTGGTGGGGATATTCACCCGGTTATAAGCGCCCACATCATTTATTTGCCCCGATAAGACCAACTGATTCTGGTAACTCATGTAGTAGCCATTGACCGTAAACGCCAGTTTTTCTGATTGGATTTTATAGCCAGCCTCATAATCAATCAACTGCTCAGCTTTTGGCCGACTCTCGGGCGTTGATTGAGTGTAATCGTCGCGGTTGGGTTCACGGTGGCCAACGCCTACCGATGCATAAGCTGTGCTATGGTCATTGATTGTATAGGTCAGTCCCGCTTTGGGATTAAAAAAAGTCAGGTTGGCATTCTGTTGAACGTTCTGGAGCTTACTGTTAAAGCCCAAAAACGAGTAACCAACCGTTCGTACCTGCAAGTCGAGGAAACCGTTAAGCTTGTTGCTAAACTGATAAAATGCCTTTGCATACAGATTGAAGTCTGTTTTTATGGCATTGTCATCATAATAATGATCCCCGATGTTGGTGTTCCCGGCTACGCGCGCCCAGATAATCTCGCCGAAGTGAGCGCCCTGATACTGATTCCAGCCACCGCCAATGTTGGCCGTTAGCTTCCCAAAACTGTTATAGTCGAGTGAGAAAACGCTGCCGAAGAAATCATTGTCCAGCCATTTTCGACGGATGAGGTCGGTGCTTTTGATAATCGAATCACCGATAACTACGTTAGGCAGATTATACTTGCTAAAAGGGTCATTGGGCTTAAGTTCTTCATAATATCCTTTCCCTTTTGTGTAGAATAAGGACGCATTCAGTCGCCAGTTCTTACTTAAGCCAAATGAACTAATTAGCTGATAGTTATCCTGTTGATAATTGTCCGTCTGATTATCATACGTGAATGAGTTATACGTCCGATTCGTCTTCAGAATATCTTCCGGAACACCATTCCAGGCCTGATAGGTTTGTTCCTGACCTGAAAAGACATTCAGGCGTATAAAACTCTTATCCGTATAATAACCCCCCGACAGATAAAACGATTTCAGGTTTGAAAAGGCTCGGTCAATAAATCCGTCGGAGTGTATGGTCGACAAGCGGGCATCCAAGACAAAATGATTGTTAATTAGACCAGTACCTGCTAGCACATTCGCTTTTCGTGTTCCAAATGAGCCGCCCGAGAGATTCACTTCGGCATAGGGTTTCGTTTCCAGCTTGTTCGTCTGGATATTGACAGATGCCCCAAAAGCCCCGGCACCATTGGTTGAGGTACCAATACCTCGTTGAATCTGAATACTGCTCACTGATGAAGCAAAGTCGGGCATATCTACAAAATACGTTCCCTGCGATTCAGCATCATTATAAGGAATCCCATTCAACGTTACGTTTACCCGTGTGGCATCGGACCCGCGAATACGAATGCCGGTATAACCTACGCCCGCCCCTGCATCGGAGGTTGTTACTATGGAAGGGGTAAAATTCAGCAGTTGGGGCACATCCTGACCCAGATTCAGTTTGTCTAAATCCCGGCGTGTTACATCCGTATAAGCAATAGCCGATTTCTGATTAGCACGCGTCGCACTGACCACGACTTCATCGACCGCAACTGCTGTTTTGGTCAATTTGATTGCAAGCGTCGTGTTTTCAGTCAGGTTGACTGGCTGGATATGGGGCTCGTAACCCAGCAGCGATATGCGCAGAGATAAAGTACCTGACTTAAGGTTTGTGAGCTGAAATGCGCCTGTTGCGTTTGTGAACGTTCCCTTGTAGGTGCCTTCAAGTGTAATGGCTGCGCCTGGCAGCGTACCCCCATCGGCATCTGAAACCGTGCCGGTAATAGATAATTGAGCCCAGGTGGGCAGTGTCGATAGCCACAATAGGGCCATCAGCATAAAGTAGGTCGTCGGTTTTTTCATGACGAAAAAGCGTGACGATAGGCAAGGGGCCAAACCTACCTTTGGTTAAAGATGATTGTTTGTAAACACTCACAGATTAGTTCTGTGAATTCATTTCCCTTCGCAGCATTACCCGCGCAGGTTCAATGGGTATAATCTCAGCCCGTTATATTAGGGCACCCCTTAATAAGATTAGCGAAGCAAAGTTAAGTTAATTTTACGAAATAAGGGGTAGGATATAGCGTTTCTCTACTTAAAAGAGGGTACTTATGTAGATATGAGCGAATTCGATTTAGTTGTATTGCAGGAAGATTTGGCAGACGGAAATCTGAAAGCTGGCGATGTTGGCACGATTTTAACGGTGTATAATGGAGGAAAAGCGTTTGAGGTTGAATTTGTAACGTTAACCGGCGAAGCAGTCGCTATTGAGACGTTACTGGCCCATCAAATTCGGGAAGTTCGGGCATCAGAAATTATGGCCGTGCGCGATATATCTCAATAAGTAGCACAGGATTCATAAACTTTTGAGGCTTACGCTTTTCCGCAATGGTAAATATTCCTAATTTTGCGATCCAAATTGCAAAAGCATGAGCAAAAAGAATAGCGGACTGGAGTTTCTGGAAGACCCAGACGCATTAGAAGGAAAGTTAGAGGATGTTGGCGATTACTTCCAGCAGAACAAGAATATTGTATTAGGTATTCTCGGCGGCATTGTATTGCTGGTTGCTGGGTACTTTGGCTATCGTTATTATATCAGTAGCCAGGACGAAACGGCACAAATCGAAATGTTCCCCTCGGTTTATCAACTCGAAGCCGATTCGCTGAAAAAAGCCCTGAATGGCGATGGTAAAACCCCAGGTTTGTTAGCGGTCGCTGACAATTATGGCTCTACCAAAGGCGGTAATCTGGCCGAATTCTATTCGGGTGTTGCATTGCTGAAAGAAGGCAAATATGATGACGCTATTGAGCACCTGATAAGCTTTAGTTCGTCGGATCTGCTGGTTCAGGCACGTGCTTATGCTCTTACGGGTGACGCTTACATGGAGAAGAAAAGCTTTGATGAAGCTGCTGACTACTATAGAAAGGCTGCTGACTATAAGGCGAACAAATTCTTTACGCCTGGCTACCTCATGAAGCTGGCTATTGCTTACGAGCAAGCCAAACAAAATGATAAAGCGATAGAAACGTATAGCGAAATTATTGAGAAATACGGTGAGTCCGCTGAAGCTGGTAGTGCTAAAAAGTACAAATCCGTACTGGAAGCAACCATCGGTGAGTCGTAAGCGTACTTGACTAATCAATACAGCAAAGGACAAAACCGACTCAGGTTTTGTCCTTTTTGTTTTTGTCATACTGACGAAGGAAGCATCTTCGGTAAGAGCGATTAAATATAGTGGTAGCTAAAAACTCATTTGACGAAGATGCTTCCTTCGTTAGCATGACAAAAAACACATGGCATCTGACTTAAAAAACCTAAGCGTCTTTTCAACCGACGCGCTACCCGATATCAGCCGTCGACGGTTCGCTATTCTGGTTTCAGAGTGGAATACGGAAGTTACAGAAGCGCTTTTCGAAGGTGCTTACCAGGTCTTGCTTCAGCATGGCGCAAAATCCGAAAATATCATTCGGGGTAATGTGCCGGGGAGCTATGAGCTAAGTCTGGGAGCTCAGTGGTTTGCTCAGCGCGATGACATTGATGCCGTGATTGCACTCGGTTGTGTCATTCAGGGAGAAACCAAACACAATGACTACATTAACCACGCTGTAGCACAGGGCTTAACAAACGTTAGTCTCAAAACCGATAAGCCCGTCATATTTGGCGTCCTGACACCTAACGATCAGCAGCAGGCGCTTGACCGAGCGGGTGGTAAGCACGGTAACAAAGGCGACGAAGCGGCTATTACAGCCATTAAAATGCTCGGATTACAACAACAAGTTTATAGTAAATTCTAATTCAGAATGAGTGAATGATAGAATGAGTGAATAACGTAATACAAACTATTTGCTCATTCTATCATTCGCCCATTTACTAATTCACTCATTGAAAATGTACGTCTGGAAATTTGGCGGTACGTCTGTCGGGAAGCCCGAGCGTATGCGGTCGATTCGCAACTTGATTACCGAAGATAACACGCGCAAGATTGTTGTCTTGTCAGCTTTGTCTGGCTCAACGAATAACCTGCTGGCCATTGGCGAATCGCTTAAAGCGAACAATGATGCCGAGGCTAATGCTAAAATTGATACGCTTAAAGCGCATTACGACAGCTTTATCGACGAGTTGTACAGAACGACCGATGGCAAAGCGGCCGGACAAAAAATTATAGATAACGAATTTTCCTTTATCCGGTCTCTAACGGGTATCAAGCCATTCACGCTGAAGCAGGAGAAAGAGTTAGTGGCTGAAGGCGAATTACTCAGCACACAAATTTTTCAGGCCTATCTGGATGAGGAAGGTGTAACATCCACTTTACTACCTGCGCTGGAATTCATGCGGATTGATGCCGATAACGAGCCGGAAATCCATTATACCGAGCAAAAGTTAGCCGAGATATTGCCTCAGCATGCCGATAAACAAATTATTGTTACACAAGGCTTTATCTGCCGAAACCCGCGTGGAGAAGTCGATAATCTCAAACGAGGAGGCTCGGATTACACCGCTTCGCTGATTGGTGGTGCCATACGCGCGGAAGAAATCCAGATTTGGACCGATATCGACGGGATGCATAATAATGACCCGCGTATCGTGAAAAATACATTCCCGGTTCGCGAACTAACGTTCGATGAAGCGGCTGAACTGGCCTACTTCGGGGCGAAAATTCTGCATCCGTCCACTATTACGCCTGCGCGTATGTTCGGCGTACCGGTACGCTTAAAAAACACAATGGACCCCAGCGCCCCTGGTACGCTCATTGCCGACAAAACCAGTGATCAGGTGTTTAAAGCGATTGCGGCTAAGGATGGCATTACCGCTTTGTATATACACTCAACCCGTATGCTAAATGCCTATGGTTTTCTGCGCCGGATTTTCGAGATATTCGAGAAATACAAAACGCCGGTCGACATGATAACTACATCCGAAGTGTCGGTGTCGGTCACAATCGATAACACAGAGCGTATTCAGGAAATTACGGATGAACTTAATACATTCTGCACGCTGGAAGAACCCGATTATGATCAGACGATTATTTGCATTGTAGGGAATTTTAGTGCTGATAATGAGGGTGTTGCAGTTCGAGTATTCAATGCCATGAAGAACATTCCAATCCGGATGGTTTCCTACGGAGGTACGGAAAGTAACCTGTCGTTACTCGTTCATGGCCGCTACAAAGCAGAGGCTTTGAATGCCTTGAATGATGGGTTGTTTTCTAAAGCATAGTCTGCTAATTACTATTGACTCACTATCGGTCTTTTAGAAAGAGGGCTGAACCTCAATTACACTAATGCTTCAACTCAATTATATCCGCGAAAACAAAGACATCACCTTAGCAGGTCTGCGCAAACGAAATTTTGCCGACGCCGAGACTGTTATTGAGCAAGTGCTTACACTCGATCAGAAACGACGGGATACGCAGCGCGATCTTGATGATGTTTTGGCCCAATCCAATGCGAAGGCTGGCCAAATTGGGGCCTTAATGAAGGCCGGTGATAAAGTTGCTGCCGAAGCTGCTAAGGCTGAAACGGCGGTTCTGAAAGCACGCTCTAAAGATCTTGCCGATACGCTTCGCCAGATTGAAGCCGATCTGCAAGCGGTTTTAGTGACGATTCCCAATATACCTCATAGTAGCGTTCCCGCAGGGCGTACTGCCGATGATAATGAAGTGGTATTGGAGCATGGAGAAAAGCCAGCACTTCACGAAAAGGCGCAGCCGCATTGGGAGCTTATTAAAAAGTATGACATTATTGACTTTGAACTTGGAGTCAAAATTGCAGGAGCTGGTTTTCCGGTTTACAAAGGAAAGGGTGCCAGGATTCAGCGGGCGATGATTAACTTCTTCCTCGATGAAGCCCTAAAAGCCGGATACGTAGAAGTACAGCCGCCTATTCTAGTTAATGAAGATTCGGGTTTCGGTACCGGCCAGTTGCCAGATAAGGAAGGGCAAATGTATTTTGCCACGGAGGATAAATTATACCTGATCCCAACGGCCGAAGTACCGATCACCAATATTTACCGAGATGTGATTCTGCCCGAAAATCAGTTGCCGGTTAAAAACGTGGGTTATACGCCCTGTTTCCGTCGTGAAGCGGGTTCGTGGGGAGCGCACGTTCGTGGATTGAACCGGTTGCATCAGTTTGACAAGGTCGAAATTGTTCGGATTGAGAAACCAGAAAATTCATACGCAGCTCTGGAAGAAATGAGCCAGCATGTGCAGGGATTATTGCAGAAACTAGAACTGCCTTACCGTGTTCTGCGGCTTTGTGGGGGCGATATGGGCTTCACCTCGGCGCTTACGTATGACATGGAGGTCTGGTCGGCGGCTCAACAGCGTTGGCTGGAGGTTAGCTCAGTATCTAATTTCGAAACCTACCAGGCTAATCGACTCAAACTTCGCTCGAAACTTGAGGGTAAGATGCAACTGATGCATACGCTGAATGGCTCGGCCTTAGCCTTGCCACGTATTCTGGCGTCAATTCTCGAGAATAATCAAACGCCAGAAGGTATTCGAATGCCAAAGGTGCTGGTGCCGTATTGTGGGTTTGAGATGATTGATTAGATCGTAAACGTGTGGCAGAACCCAGTTCTAACTTTACCTCGTTATTTGATGAGCGAGGAAATTTAAAACCTTATCAGGTCATCGAAATGACTATGGTAAAATTTGAAGAGGTATTTAGTAATGGATTTCCTGGCCCATTGACTCGGCAGGAGTTATTAAAAAGTTTCAGGACTCTCTGTAAGTCAATACATCAACAAGTCAATAACGAATTTACAATCTGGGTCGATGGGAGTTTTGCAACACAAAAACTAGACCCAAACGACATTGATTGTGTATTCTTTATTGGAAGCACTGATTACCAAATTCATGAAAAAGCGTTACGGCAATTAGTAAATCGGGAATATTGCCGGGAACGGGGATTAGATTGTTACTTTGTTCGGGTATATCCATCAGAGCATCCAAATTATCTGATAGAGACTGACGCCGATAGGAAAGAGTGGTTATCTTTGTTTAGCAGAACTCGCGTTCATCGAAATGGCAAACGATATCCTAAAGGCATTGTTCAATTATCTTTTTAGTTATGGAGGAGCTACCAGACATCTCTCAGGAAGATTATATAAAATTAGCCATTAATGATTTACTGGGTCTTATTGATAGAGCTAATGCTTCTATTAAACGACATCAGCAGTTAACGCCGTCTAACGAATTAGCCATCGAAGGCTTTATCCGTAGTCGGGAGCAGTATGTGGAACAACTCAATCAATTAATGGCCACGTTTGATCTTAGCGTTAATCCCCATGTTCAGGCTGCCTAGCAATCACATGAATAGTTGCCATAGCCAGGATATTTCGGGGATAGTTTGCCTGAAATACTCACAACTCGATCAAGCGGTATTGTCTCGCCAGTAGCTAACTCAAGCCACTCTGCCCCATTTTCCACAACAAGTTGCTTGATCATCACGTCAGCTTTGATAAACTCACTAATGTCGGCCAGGTATTCAAGCCGCACGAATTTGCCAGGAACAATAGCCGCACGAAAGTCAGTATCGGAGGCAATAAAATCAGATTTAACTAGGTTCGTTTCCATATCCTAATAACAATACCAAAATGCGAAACGTGCCCCGTATTGTAGTAAGGGCACGTTTCGCGAAATTAAACCTGTAGTATAAGAATCTTAATACCCTGCTGTTTCCAGTTGCTTCTGTAGCTCACGCAGAATCGTTTCTTTCATCGCGATTTTACGCTTCTGGGTATTGATTTTATTCAGAATCTGCTTGTCTTCGTCATTGTTCGGATCGAGACCGTCGGCATCCTGTAACGCAAACTGAAGATCGTTTTTCTCGCGTTTTACAAGATATTCCATCTCCCGGATTTTCGTCCGAATCTGTTCTGACTGGCTTTTGAGTTCAAAGGCTGGGTATTTCCGCGTTAGCACACGGCCTAGATAACTCAGTTCAAAAATTTTGTCGCAGGCAGCCCGGAAGCGTTCATTAACAACTTTGTCCTGTAGTTTAAACGGCACCCGGATTTCTTTCCAGCTGTTCAGCAATACTTTGGCTCGTTCGGCAGCCGCGAAGATGTCGGATTGTTTAGACAGCTTTTCTGCTTCATCGGCCATTTTCATTTGAGCCTCTATGCGGGGGTCAATCTTTGGAACCAGAACAATGCCTTTCGCGTCGTTGTACTTCGCGTAGAACATGGTTGTGGCTTTCTTAAACTGCTTGTACAGTTTACCACTTTTCTTGATCGGAACCTCGCCAACCGCCTTCCAGGCATTATTGAGCCGCCGGACTTCCTGGAACGCAGCATCCAGATCGCCCAAGCGATTAGCCCGGAAAGCCAGCCGGATAAGCTCGTCGTATTTATCCAGGCGTTCCTGAATAACCTTGTTCTGTTCGTTGAAGAACT
Source organism: Spirosoma migulaei (assembly GCF_054776855.1). Classification (NCBI taxonomy): domain Bacteria; kingdom Pseudomonadati; phylum Bacteroidota; class Cytophagia; order Cytophagales; family Cytophagaceae; genus Spirosoma; species Spirosoma migulaei. The sequence goes on from NZ_BAAHBG010000002.1 coordinate 240,704, forward strand.
CACGTCGACGCTGAAAGAACCCATCCAGAAGCTCCTGGAACCGACCCTCCACTTCTTCCTCAACCGACTTGTCTACAGGGCCGGTTTTAATCCACTTGGTCTTGATTTCCTGTAACTCATCGGCCGTTGTTCGCCAGTCAGTACTGTCAACAATGGCTTCAGCTTCGGCAATCAAGGCCCGCTTAATGTCATGATTTTTCCGTTGGTTGACCGTAATCAAATCGGCCAGCAACTTCTCTTGTTCGTCCAGCCGATCGAGCAGCGGGGGGAAATCCCCTAATGCATCGAAGCCGAGCAGTTTCTTGCGGAGTTGAACCAGTTTCGTCAGGTACGAACCTTTGTTCTGAGCTTCGTCGATGTCTTTTTCTAACTGACTGACTTTGTTCTCAGCAATGATGAAGCGGTTTTTAAAATAATCGAGCGCTTCCTGCTCGGTGCGTTTGACTTCGCCGATCTGGCGGTCTTCGTAATTCAGGTAGCCTTTCAAAAATACCTTTCCGTCTTTGACGTAACCGTATTCATCTACCAGTGAAGCGTTTTCCATTACTGTGCTTGGTTAAGGCTGCGCTGTGGGTTAAATTTGAGGATTATTGCCAACACAAATCTATCAGAAATTAATGAGTCAGGAAACCATAATTTTCTCTATGGCAGGCGTGAGTAAAAATATTCCGCCTAACCGACAAATCCTAAAGAACATCTACCTTTCCTTTTTTTATGGTGCAAAAATCGGCGTTCTGGGGCTGAATGGTTCCGGTAAGTCGACCTTATTGCGCATCATTGCAGGAATAGACAAAAATTATACCGGAGAAGTTGTTTTCTCCCCTGGCTACTCAGTTGGGATGCTTGAACAGGAACCAAAATTTGAGGCTGGCAAAACAGTACGAGAAGTTGTAGAAGAAGGTGTACAGGAAGTAGTGAGCCTTTTGAAAGAATTTGACGAAATCAATGAAGCCTTTGGCGATCCTGATGCCGACTTCGATAAACTTATTAACCGGCAAGGTGAGGTTCAGGAGAAACTTGACCATTACAACGCCTGGGAGCTTGATCAGAAACTGGAACGAGCAATGGATGCCCTGCGCTGCCCTCCATCTGATGCGCTGATTGATAATCTATCCGGAGGAGAAAAACGTCGGGTAGCGTTGTGTCGTTTGCTACTCCAGCAACCTGATGTATTATTGCTTGATGAGCCTACTAACCACCTTGATGCAGAATCTGTATTATGGTTAGAAGAGCACCTTCGCCAGTATACGGGCACGGTTATCGCCGTAACCCACGATCGCTATTTTCTGGATAATGTAGCCGGCTGGATTCTTGAACTTGATCGGGGCGAAGGTATTCCCTGGAAAGGCAATTATTCTTCCTGGTTAGAGCAGAAACAAAACCGGTTGGCCAAAGAGGAAAAAACAGAATCGAAACGTCAGAAAACGTTGCAACGCGAGTTGGAATGGGTGAAAATGGCCCCTAAAGCTCGTCAGGCCAAATCAAAAGCTCGTTTAGGGGCCTACGAACGACTCTTGAATGAAGACGCCAAACAGCGCGATGAAAAACTCGAAATTTCCATTCCTGCCGGGCCGCGTTTAGGCGCTAAAGTCATTGAAGCTGAGGATGTTTCTAAAGCTTTTGGCGATCGACTTCTGTTCGAACATTTAGAGTTCCGGTTACCGCAGGGTGGTATTGTAGGAATTATTGGTCCCAACGGAGCTGGGAAAACGACGCTCTTTAAACTCATTACAGGTCGGGATAAACCCAATTCAGGTACGTTTGATGTTGGCGAAACGGTAAAAGTGGCTTATGTTGATCAGGAACACGACGGTCTTGACCCCAATAAAACGGTCTATGAAACGATTTCGGGGGGCAACGATTGGATTATAATGGGCGGAAAGCAGTCCAATGCGCGGGCCTATGTAAGTCGGTTTAACTTTGGTGGAGCCGATCAGGAGAAGAAAATTGGAACTCTATCAGGTGGGGAGCGCAACCGGGTCCATCTAGCCATGACCCTTAAGGAAGGCGCGAATCTGTTGCTCCTGGATGAGCCTACCAATGATCTTGATATCAACACATTGCGAGCGCTGGAAGAAGGTCTGGAAAACTTCGCGGGTTGTGCAGTTGTCATCAGCCACGATCGCTGGTTCTTAGATCGCATTGCAACCCATATTCTAGCCTTTGAAGGCGATTCGCAGGTGTATTGGTTTGAGGGTAATTTTTCGGAATACGAAGAGAACCGCCGTAAACACTTAGGATCGGAGGCAACGCCCACTCGGATAAGGTATAAGAAACTGGGGTAAATTAAAAGGGACTGATTTTAAAATCAGTCCCTTTTAATTTAGAAAAGTAGAATCAAAACTTTGGACAAGGCAATTTCTTATCCCGGCGTTTTACACCCGGTCGACGGCCCTCTGGCTTGTCGAAAATATACGATAGTGATAACTCGTGCGAACCACCACTGTTGCCGAGGGTTGAAATTGTTAGATCGTAGCTGTAGCCGATGGAGAACTTTTCCATACGCCAGCCAATCAACGCAGCTACCGCATCATGATTGTTAAGCGTCTGATCGTATTTTTTGAAAGGAATACCCCGATAATAAGCGCCGATCGTTAAGGGAGAATACGTTAGATAAGCACCCAAATCCAACTGATCGTATTTGCCCTGATGCTTATACATAACTACGGGCGATATACTAATTTCCCGATCCTGTTCGTCGGCTAGCCCAGTAAAGCCAGCCAGTGGAATGCGCAGACCAGCCTGAATGCTGGTTTTCATCGGCAATCGCTCGTTCTCGCTGTTGAAGAACCCCTGAGATGGGCGATTGATATGGTGTGCTGATGCACCAATCCAGAACCAATCGGAGTAAAAAAGGCCACCCGTCGAAAAATCAAGATATTTATTCGTGGGTAAACCTCCTTGCAACGCTGGATCGCCGGAAACGCTGCCTGTTATAAAGCCCCGATCCGTAAATTGATCGCCGGTTGTCAGGCCAAAATAGTTAATACTACGGTTCACGTAAGAACCCTGCAAGCCTAAACGTACAAATGATGACTCACTTACCTGGAATTGGTATGCATATTGCAACCCTATATCCGTTGACTGAATCCTTCCCTGTCCCTGGTTGTCACTCTGAATCATCAGACCAACACCGCTATTATATTTTTCGATAAAATGATCTACCGCAACCATCGTTGTCACATAGTTGGTAATGGCAGGCCATTGATTTCGGTAATTTGCCGTGATACGCGGAGCCAGTGCCGAACCAGCAAAGGCTGGGTTCAGATAAAGAGGGGCAGCATAAAACTGAGTGAACTGAGGGTCCTGGGCAAAGGCCATCCGGCTCAGGGTCAGTGTCAAAATCGTCAGTAAATATTTCTTAAGCATGATAACAAAATCAGGGCAAAGACTGGGCCAACTTTATTGTTGCAACGTTATCAGTACGAACGAAGTATTTAACAACACAACAATCTATAAAATTAGGCGAATTTTAAGGGCTTTTACGGTGCTCAGGGAATAAAATTTTAACGAAACACCGTCGTTTATACTAACGTAATGCCCCTGTTGTTGTTATGCCGAGGGAGTGAATTTGAGAGGGTGGCTTTATTCAGCGTTTCTTCATGTTAAGGTTTAGCAGTTATATCCGTGTAGTTGGAGTTTGGGCTGTGCTGTTCCTAATGGCAGGACTGACTACGTCCTGGGCACAGGAAATTAAAATTAGTGGAAAGGCATGCATTCCCGATCAGGAATGCAAAGCGGATTCCCTAACGTTTACAGATAGCGTAACAACGGGCGTAACAACCCGGGTCTGGAGTTTTGGTGACGGTGGCACAATTACGACGCAAAAGGATTCCGCGGCCCGGCATGTTTATCTGATGCCTGGTAACTACACCATCACCTTGACCCGTACCGTCAGTGGAACGGTACAGACAGCAACGCGAAGTATTAATATCAGTACTCCTCCTCCGTCTTTTACCAACTGGAGGACGGATACCACCATTTGTAAAGGCGAGAAAATAACACTTGATCCCTACGCTGGCACTACTCAATCGGGTTACCGGTATATATGGTACCCTAAAGGAGATACAACGCAAAGTATACAGGTCGATAGTTCTGGCTGTTATTCGGTGGAAGCTATTAGTCCTAATGGCTGTTCGTATCAGAATCGGATTAACGTCGATGTTTGTGGCGAAAAGAAAGAGTCGCAGGGGGTGAAGTGGTATTTTGGCCAGAACTCCGGTTTGGATTTTAGTGGTGGCGGTACACCTAAACCCATCACAGATGGAAGTTTAAGTACTATTGAAGGTTCTTCGTCCATTGCCAATACCAAGGGCGTTTTACTGTTTTATACGGATGGTATCATTATTTACGGCAAAGATGGTAAGCCACTGAAATCGCTCGTGCCGGGAGATACAACTACCGTCCAGATTCCGCTGGATGGTAGTACGCACTCTACACAGTCGGCTTTGATTGTCCCAAAACCAACCTGCCGGGGCTGCGAGTACTTGTATTATGTGTATACCACTTCCGAAATTCGGGGTAAGAAAACATTAACGTATAGTGTTGTTGATATGCGCCAGAATGGTGGGAAGGGTGCCATTGTTGAAAAGAACGTTCCGATCTCTAATCAGAGTACCGAGCAGTCGGCTTCCGTAGAAAATACACGCGATTCAACCTTTTGGGTTATTACACGGAAATACGGAACAAATGAATTTCAAATTCAGCATTTAACCCGGGCCACATCGCCTATTGTCACTACATACAAAGGTGGACAGGTCATTGACTCGCTGGCTAATGCCGAAGGGTATATGAAAATTGGGCCAGCCGATACAACAAGTGGGAATGAAGGCAATCGCCCATTGGCCGTTGTTATTCCTGGGCCACCTAAAAACTCCATTGATCTCTATACGTTCAATGATTCGACGGGTGCAATGACGTTCAATCGAACGCTTGATTTAGGCCCGGCACCGCCCAAAGCATATGGGGTAGAGTTTTCGCCCGATGGCAAGAGTCTGTATGTTACAATGCTCGCCGATACAAATAGCGACGGTAGTTTGAAAGGAGCTTCTTATATTTTAAAGTATGACCTGAGTCAGAAGGATTCGCTATTAACCAGTTCAAAAACGGTTGTTGATAGTAGTACAACGAGGCAGTACGGGTCCATACAGATTGGTCCCGACGGTCGAATTTACGTAGCGATAAAGGGAAGTACTTCATTGGGTACCATCGAAAATCCAAATGGGGGGCTGCTTGATAGTTTACAATTTAATCCAGCGGGACAATCGCTCGGCGGAAAAACCAGCCAATTAGGGTTGCCTAACTTAGTGGCCAACTTTAACGATAATTCCAGTGGACCGGGGCTAACGTATGCGGATACATGTGTTAGCGCACCAACGGTATTTCAGATAGGACCAAACTGCCCGAAATTGAAGGAGGCTTATACCTTAGATTATGGAGATGGAAGCCGCCCGTATTCAACCACGTCGGCGCAGCCCGTTACACACAATTACACGAAGCCTGGACAATACTTCGTCAGCCTTCGAATTATCACGAAAACAAGCACAGGAGGGATCTGTAAAGACACCCTGATTAAAGATACACTGACCATTTTAGAAACACCACCCGATATACATTTGGGAGCGGATACCGCTATCTGCAATAAAAAAGGCATTACACTGGATATAAAAGTGCAGGCAAAAGTATATGTCTGGCTTGTGAATGGAGCGGTAGCGAGTAGGCAAAAGACAATCACACTCACCAGGCCCGGTTATTACATCGTAGTAGGTCTGGCTGCTAACGGTGAATGTTTTAAGAGTGATACCATTGAGGTGCAGATAAAGCCGACGCCATCGCTCGATCTTGGACCCGATACCGTTTTCTGTTATCGATCATCAGTCAATTTAACCGTTCCCCAACAAACCTGGACGCAGTTTCAGTGGAGTAACGGTGGGAATACACGAACAATTACCGTTTCCAAAGGCGGTACTTATACGGTTACGGCGCAGTCAACCGTAAACGGCACTACCTGCGAAAACTCGGATACGATCCGGGTTAGTGAACTGCCTAAGTTGCGTTTGGCTGCGAATCTGACCGGTCCAACAACCTGTACATCGGCAGATGGTTCTATCCAATTAACGCCTACTCCGGCTGGTACCTATGAGTACGTATGGACTCGTTCAGATGGTGCTATTTTAACCGGAGTGGGTAGTCAGCAAACAAGTCTGGCCGAAGGTGGGTACAAAATTAGCGTTACTGATAGTGTTCATGCCTGTAAGGCTGATACGGCCTTTACCCTGAAATCGCCAGCCAATCAACTAGTGCTTACGCCACTGGTTAAGGATGCCTTGTGTAGTGTTCCCAATAGTGGCACTATTAGTCTGACTGTTTCAGGAGGGACAGCGGCCAGTTATACCTGGCTGGACCAAAATAATAACCTGATCACAACGACGACTAATCTGGATAAGGCCTCCCCTGGGCTTTATACAGTTCAAGTGATTGATACAAAAGGGTGTAAAGCATTGCTGGATAGTATTAAGGTAGGCCTTGATAGTACTGGATTTGCCCGACTGGGACCTGATACGCTTAAGTGTAACGGGCTTGGGGTTGTATTGGTACCTCTGTCAGGCGATCAGCCGGGTAATGTCTATCAATGGAGTACCGGGGCCTCTACACCATCAATCACGGTGGTGCAAGCGGGCGCGTATAGCCTTATCGTTAGGAATACACAGACAGGTTGCGTTGGACGCAGTAGTATTCGTGTCGGGGATCGACCACCGCCAGCGTTTTCGCTCACTCAACTAGCGTCCATTTGCGAAGGTGATCTGGGTAAAGCACAACTCTCAGCCAATGGTGCGCCTGGCTTGCGCTATTTATGGCTGACACGAAATGACACCACCAAAACGATAACCGTAGACCGAGCGGGCAATTACTCCGTTCAGGTGACCGATCCGCAGGGTTGCACGGCAACCGGCTTAGCCCGTGTGATCAATCAGTGCGAACCGCGCGTTAATGTACCCGATGCGTTTACGCCAAACAACGACGGTGTAAACGATGTGTTACAGATTTTTACGGCTTATATTACCGACTACGACTTCAGGATTTATAACCGCTGGGGGGAGGTAATTTTTTCTAGTAATAATCCAGAGCAAAAATGGGATGGCACCTATCGCGGATCTACCTATCCATCAATGCTTTATCCGTACATAATCACCTTTAAAAGTGAGTCGTTTCCTGAGCGCGAACGCGTTGTAAAGCGGGGTTCTGTATTGCTGATTCGATAGCGGTTTTCTGCTCTTTTTTTTGTAAATTTGACGTAAACGACCTGGCAAAATAAGGCTGTTTTCTGGCTGAAATTTTGCCAGGTCTACACGAATCAAAACCATGCGAAACGACTTTTTGAAAGGCTCGACAGATGGCATGAGTGCTACCGACAAAGAGATTGAACGGGCGCTGAGGCCGCTCTCATTCGAAGACTTTACAGGGCAGGCTAAGATCCTCGAAAATCTCGAAGTATTTGTTCGGGCCGCCATGCAACGCGGTGAAGCCCTCGATCATGTGCTCCTTCACGGCCCTCCGGGTCTGGGCAAGACAACGCTGTCGCACATTATTGCCAACGAACTTAATGCCAACATAAAAATGACCTCGGGTCCTGTGTTGGATAAACCCAGCGATCTGGCTGGCCTGCTAACGAATCTGCAGCCTAACGACGTATTGTTTATTGACGAAATTCACCGGCTCAACCCAATTGTGGAAGAGTATCTGTATTCAGCAATGGAGGATTATAAGATTGACATCATGCTGGACTCTGGGCCCAATGCCCGGACTGTGCAGATTAAACTGAATCCATTTACGCTGATTGGGGCTACTACTCGTGCGGGTATGCTTACATCGCCCTTGCGAGCTCGTTTCGGTATTAGTTGTCGGTTGGAGTATTATGATGCCAAACTGCTGACGACCATTGTACAGCGGTCGGCTGCAATTTTGGGGACGCCTATTGATGAGACGGGTGCTTATGAGATTGCTCGCCGAAGCCGGGGAACACCTCGTATTTCCAATAACCTCCTGCGCCGAACCCGGGACTTTGCTCAGGTTAAAGGTAATGGATATATCAACGTTGACATTGCCGAAATTGCGCTGAGCGCGCTTGAAGTTGATCAGAATGGCCTGGACGAGATGGATAATCGGATTCTGACAACAATCATTGAAAAGTTTAAAGGAGGGCCGGTTGGCCTCTCAACGATAGCTACTGCCTGTGGCGAAGAAGCTGAAACGATTGAGGAGGTCTATGAGCCCTTCCTGATTCAGGAGGGTTTTCTGAAGCGAACTTCGCGTGGGCGTGAAGCGACTGAAAAAGCCTATATTCACCTTGGTATTGTGCCCAATTACCGTACCGGGGAGTTATTTGGGTAACTAGCTAACGGACAAAAAAGTGTGCCAGAAAAGACTAACAAAACTGTCTTTTCTGGCACACTTTTTTGTACTTTTTAAACGAACTAGCTTAAAAGTTTACTCTGGTAAATACAATCAATGATCTCTGCTACTGCGGAGTCAACCAGGAAGTAGTAAATATTTTTGCCGCTGCGCCGGATGTCCAAAATGCCCTTATCCCGCATATTAATTAAGTGGTGCGAAATCAGTGATTGTTCCGCATTCAGATTCTTATAGATTGCTGAAACGTTCAGTTCTTTGTTCTCATTCAGCATCTGAATAATCTTGATTCGCAAGGGGTGAGCTACGGCTTTAAGCACATAAGCTGCTTTATCAATACGCTTCTCATCATCTAAAATTTTTTCGGTAGCCATGATAGGGTGGGTTATTGTCCAGAGGATAATTGGCCGAAATATACTTAGAAAATATACATATGTAAAGGACTAACATGCTGAAAGTGAGCACGACTTTATTAAGTGGTTGTTTTTTTTGATCCCATTATTACATGAACACTCTTTTGTGGGTATGGGTGGTTACCTGTAAGTAAGTGATCCCCAGGGAATAGACACAATTCAGGCTACTGTCAAACCTAATCAGGAGTAGCTAAGTATCGTTCATTGACGAACTATACCCGGCTACTCCTGATTAGGTTTGAGCTGCTAGTTGATAACTTTATTTTTGCCGGAAGAATACCGTGATTGGTACGCCCGTAAAGTCAAAATGATCCCGAAGTCGGTTTTCTAAAAAGCGCTGGTAAGCCTCCTGAACGTATTGGGGAAGATTACAGAAAAATACAAACGTGGGCGAAGGAGTTGGTACCTGAAGCATATACTTAATCTTGATATGCTTGCCTTTGATGGCTGGCGGAGGATACTTTTCGATTTCGGGCTGCATAGCCTCATTCAATTTCGAGGTTGCCACTTTCTTAGTCTTATTCTCGTAGACCTCCATCGCTTTTTCCATTACCTGAAAAATGCGTTGTTTCTCATGAACCGAGGCAAAAATGATTGGCAGATAGTCAATGGGCATCATCCGCTGAATCATTTCCTTCCGGAGTGTATCGGCAGTACGATGGTCTTTTTCAACGGCATCCCACTTGTTCACCATAATGACCACACCCTTTTTCGCTTTCACGGCCTGGCCAATAATGGTCAGATCCTGCGCTTCAAGTCCTCGTGTAGCATCGAGCAGAATAATGCAGACATCCGAATCCTCCATCGCTTTAATCGAGCGCAGGGTCGAATAAAACTCAATATTGGAGTCAATACGAGCTTTACGCCGAATACCGGCGGTATCGGTCAGGATGAAATCTTTACCATAGGCTTTGTAACGGGTGTCGATAGCATCGCGGGTGGTGCCGGCAATGGACGTTACGATACTGCGTTCCTGCCCGGTCAGGACATTCAAAAACGACGATTTACCCACGTTAGGGCGGCCCAAAATAGCGATACGAGGAATACCCGCGTCAGGATTTTCAACACCAGCTGTTGGAAAATGCTTGATCACTTCGTCCAGTAGATCACCTGTGCCTGTTCCAGTTTGCGACGAAATTGGATATGGATCACCTAAACCTAGTGAATAAAATTCGCTGGCAGCGTGCGCCCGTTCTCCGGTTTCGGCTTTATTAGCCACTACATACACCGGCTTTTTAGTCCGGCGCAGCACGTTAGCAAAATCTTCGTCCAGTCCTGTAATGCCCGTTTGCGTATCAACCACAAAGAGCAATACAGTTGATTCCTGAATGGCAATTTCGACCTGTTCACGAATCGACTCTTCAAACACATCTTCGGAACCAACAACGTACCCCCCTGTGTCGATAACGGTAAAATATTTATCATTCCACTCGGCCGTGCCATAATGCCGGTCGCGAGTAACACCACTTTGGTTATCCATGATGGCCTGTCGCTGTTCCGTCAGGCGGTTAAACAGCGTGGACTTGCCCACATTTGGGCGGCCAACGATTGCAACTATGTTTGCCATTTTTTTTGAAGGAGGAAAGGGAGGAAGGGGAGAAGAGGGAGGAGAAGGCATGGATTTTAAACCCTTTTCCCTTTCCTCCCTTTTCGCCTTCCTCCTTTAACAATTATTCGTCATATCCCAACCGCTTGAGCATACGCTCTTTTTGGCGCCAATCGGGTTCTACCTTAACGAACTGTTCTAAATATACTTTCTTGCCGAAGAAACGCTCGAGTTCTTCGCGGGCCATGATTCCCGTTTTCTTAATCATATTACCCCCCTCACCGAGCAGAATTGCCCGTTGAGTAGCTCGTTCGACCAAAATTTCGGCCTGGATAACAATGATGTCTTCCTTCTCTTTGAAGCCTGTAATGACAACCTCGCTACTATAAGGGACTTCCCGCTTATAATTCAGGAAGATCTTCTCCCGGATAATCTCAGACGCGAAAAACCGTTCGGGTTTGTCGGTTAGTTCATCCTTTGGGAAGTAGGGTGGATGTTGCGGCAGACGGCTGATAATACCTTCAAATACCTTATCAATATTGAAGTTATTCAGGGCTGAAATTGGAATGATCTCCTGCGCATGGAAGTGCTCCTGCCAGTAGGTGATCTTCTCATTAACCTGGTCCTGTGTAGCCTGATCAATTTTATTGATCAGCAACAGAACGGGAACTTCAGATTTTTGAAGCCGTTCGATGACGTCATTCTCATCGTGTTCTTCGAAGATGTCTGTTACAAATAGAACCACATCGGCATCTTCAATAGAGCCACGCACAAAACTCATCATAGACTCATGAAGTTTGTACTGAGGCTTAATGATACCAGGCGTATCGGAGTAAACGAGTTGAAATTCCTGACCGTTGTGGGTTCCATTGAGGATACCCATAATGCGGTGGCGTGTAGTCTGGGCTTTCGAGGTGATAATAGACAGCCGTTCGCCAACGAGCTGATTCATCAGGGTGGACTTACCGACATTGGGCTTACCAACGATACTGACAAAGCCAGCCTTATGATCGGCCGCTGGATCGTCGGCCGGAAAATTTTCAATGATTTCCTTATTCATCTTTGAGGTGATCCCGCTGGCTGATTACCAGCGGCTTTAGCAAACAACTCCCTGCCGACAAAAAACGTTTCAGGCAGTGCGTAAACTTTTTTTTACAAAGATAGTTGTTTTATAAGAAAGTTGCCGTACTTTTGCAGTCCCAACATCGCGGGATGGAGCAGTTGGTAGCTCGTTGGGCTCATAACCCAAAGGTCGCTGGTTCGAGTCCAGCTCCCGCTACTCTGAGAATAAAGCCGTTACGATTCAAAACCGTAACGGCTTTTTCGTTGCACCCCAATAAAGAGTAATCAAGCCAGTTTAAGGCGTCAAATACAATTGCAGTATACGACCAATCTGCGCAATGGTTGCTGGCTTACTGAACAACGAGTTATGTTCACCAAGCAGTTGATGTACTTCAACGCCCTGACGGGCATAGCGACCCCAACCAAAATCTACTTTGCCCTGGCTTGCCCCAAACGCATCCAACTGGGTAACCCGCAGAAACACAAGTTTCCCCTCATAGGACTTAAATTTGTACCGACTATACGCTTCCCGAAAACTTCTGGTCAGCAAATCTTCGGCTTCAACGCTGAGGGATTCAGTTGGACTAGTACCTGCTGAACCCGATAAGCTGGGTACCGATTGCCAGATACGCCGGAGCAAATAGTGACTAATCCAAGGGACTTTTTGTCGAAGAATGGGCAAGAGCACCGCAGGTTGTTTAGGTAAGGAGCGCCAATAATGATAATAATACCGGACGAGCTGATGGATTGGAAACTTGGTATGATTAGCCGCATCTGGATTGATGGGGTAGGCATCAATCAGGGCAAGTAAATGTATCTCTTTGCCCATTTCCTGAAGCTGACGAGCCATTTCAAAGGCAATAATACCACCTAATGAAAAACCACCAATAGCATAAGGGCCATTCGGTTGCTTCTGGAGGATAAGCTGAATGTAGTAAGCGGCCATAGCCTCAATGGACTCCAGAGGCTGGGTAACTCCATCCAGTCCAACCGCCCGCAGGCCATACAGTGCCTGTTTCTCCGGCAAGTAGGGAGCCAATTGATAGACATAATTCACATCTCCCGATATAGGATGAATTAGGTAAAGTGCATTTCCGTCCCCTGGTGTCTTCACGCCAACCAGCGATTGCCAGGCCACATCGGATTGACTGGTTTGCAGATAAAGGGTCAGCTGGCGAAGGGTGGGATGGGCAAATATGCTGCTAATAGGCAGTGAATGAGTAGTCTGACGCTGAATGGCAGCGGTCAGCTGAAGGGCCAACAGGGAGTGACCGCCCAGCGTAAAGAAATCATCATCCAGGCCAACCGTTGGTAAGTCAAGCAGCTCACACCAAATCGTTTTCAACAGCCTGACGACTGACTGATTTAACGATGGAGTATGCCGGACTTGTTCTACTGGATGGGTTATTTCGATAGGGGCTGGTGGGGTAAGTGGAGGAACCGGTTGGCTACCAAATAACTGTCCGAAGCCTTGATCGGGCTGGGTTAGAAGTTGCTCCAGTGTCTGAATGAACTGATCGGCCAGTGTGCTCACGGCTTGCTCCGTGAATAAATCGGTCCGGTAGGTAAAGGTACCCATCAGCCCATCCGCGGTCTCCTGGCAGGAAAGACTCAGGTCGAATTTGGCCCTGTGCTGCTGGAAAGGGGCTTGCTCAATCTCTAGCTCGTTTAGTCTCCAGAAGTTCGACGTATCTTCCTGCAAGTCAAAAAGTACCTGAACTAATGGCGAATACGCCCGGCTTCGCACGGGACTAACCTCCTCAACAATCTGTTCAAAGGGTAGGGTCTGATGCGTATAGGCGTCTAAGGCTAACTGGCGTACGTTACGGAGAAGTTGCCGGAAGGACAGATCAGCGGAAATGTCTATACGAAGCACAAGCGTATTGACAAAAAAACCGATCAAGCCGTCCAGTTCAGGCTGAGTACGTCCAGCTACGGGGATGCCAATGACGATATCCTGAGTACCCGTGATCTGACGAAGCCAGACTGCGTAAACAGTCAGAATCCGTAGAAATAGTGTCGTGCCTGCCTCCTGAAAGTCGTGCCGAAGCGGCTGCCAGTGTGACTTAGGAACTACAAAGCAGTAATCGGCACCCTTAAATGACTCGATGGCTGGACGGGGTTTATCAATCGGTAACTTAAGTAGGGGTGCTACCCCCGCTAGCTGATTCCGCCAGTAGGCCCGCTGGTGAGTCAGTGTCTCTGGTAGGAAGTGCTCAGTTTGCCACCGCGCATAATCCGCATATTGAATAGGCAAGGGGGGCAGACTTACTGGCTGATCCTGTAGTTTAGCCGTATACAGTAAACTAAGTTCCTTAGCCAATACCTGCGTTGATAACCCATCAAAAATAAGGTGATGGAAATTCAGCAGTACCATCCAGGATTGATCCCCGAGTTTCGCAACATTTACCCGTACTAAAGGCCCCTTTTCCAGATCAAAGGACTGGTAACCTACCTCCCGTAGCCAAGTGGCAATCGTCTCGTTTTGGGCCAAATTCGTTGGTTCGACTAAAAAACTTACCGGGATATCTATTAAAAATGCAGGCTCAATTTTTTGAAAAGCTTCCCCATTAAAATGTCCAAAGGTGGTGCGCAGGATTTGATGTCGGTCAATAAGTTGGTTTAAACTCTGCTGCAAGAACGGTAGGTTCAGCGAGCCTCGAATGCGAAGCACAATCGGTACATTATAGGTCTCCTGTAGAGGATGAAGTTGCTCCAAAATCCATAATCGGTTCTGAGCAAAGGAAAGCGGAAACTGGGCTGTTGAATCTGTTCCGTCTGGCGTGTTTACTATGGGTGAAATGGACTGTCGAGGTAACTGATCCAGGTAAGTAATCAGTTGTTGTAAGGTCGGGTGTTTGAAAACATCATTCATGCTTAGCCGTACCCCAAACTGCTGAGAAATAAGAGCGATTAACTGGATCGCCATCAGGGAACTTCCCCCCAGATCAAAAAAGTGATCAGTCTCGTTCAGTTCTGCTACATTCAGTACCGATGTCCATAAGGAGATCATCGCTTGTTCGGTCGAGGTCTGTACATCGCTCTGACGGTGGGTTGCGTTTGGGGAGGCCGTTGGCAAGTTTGCCTTGTCGACCTTCCCATTTATCGTTAACGGAATGGCCGTCAAGGGAACAAACACATTCGGAATCAGATAATCAGGCAGGCTGGTTTTCAGAAAAACCCGCAAACTCTCGACCTGAATAATTTCGCCGGATTTAGGGACGATATAGGCTACTAATCGGTTCATCCCGGAGCTTAATTCATCAGCTACCACCAAAGCCTCGCCAATGGTAGGATGCTGACAAAGCGCCTGTTCAATCTCCACAGGTTCAATCCGAAAGCCGCGTATTTTTAACTGATCGTCCAATCGCCCCAGAAAGTCAATAGTGCCGTCGGACTGATACCGGGCCTGATCGCCGGTTCGGTAAAGCCGACTTCCCGGCCGATCACTGAAGGGGTCAGGAATGAATTTGAGTTGCGTAAGCTCGGGTTGATGGAGGTATTCCCGTGCCAGCCCATCACCGCCAATGAGCAGTTCGCCCGGTACGCCCACGGGCATGGGATTCAGAAATGAATCAACAATGTAGAGCTGGGTGTTGCTAAGCGGTTTGCCAATCGGTACAGAGCTGGTTTCCCAATGGCCCGCCGATAGGTTATAAAAACTGGCAAATGTGGTGCTTTCTGTCGGGCCATACCCGTTAATTAAGGTGCAGTTAGGCAATTGATGTCGCGCCCGAATGACGTGCTTGGCCGATGCCGCTTCGCCACCAGTTGCCAGTTGGGTCAACGTCACTAAGGAATCAATGCCGCTGTCGACCAACACATTAAATAAGGCGGCTGTAAAAAAAGCAGCATTTACGGAATTAGCCTGAATGGTTTGTTTAATGTCGTCCAGCGACGGCGGATTTTCCATTACCAGAACTAGCCGTCCGCCATTGGCCAGACTTCCCCAGATCTCCAGCGTAGACGCATCAAAAGCCAAGGGAGCCAGTCCCAGCATACAGATTGATTCGTCCAGTCGCATGTAGTTTGCCCCCTGAACGGTGCGCAGGATGGCCCGGTGCGGAATGGCTACACCTTTTGAGCGGCCGGTGGAACCCGATGTAAACAGAACATACGCCAATTGATCGGATCGGATTGGCAGCGACAGGTTATGAACGCTTTGCTGGGTAATCAGGGCCTGGTTTTCATCGATTAGAACTGTGGTAGTCGCTGCTGGCAGGCGATCCAGCCAGATTTTTCGGGTAATGATTGTGTGAATACCTGTTTGAGCAACTAAGCCCGCCAACCGGGCGGCTGGAAACGTAGGATCAAGGGGTACGTACGCTCCCCCAACCTTCAGAATAGCCAGTAAGCTAACGATCATATCGGGCGAACGCTCCAGACAAATACCGATTAACGTCTCAGATTTCACTCCCTGGTTTCGCAGGTGCCAGGCCAGTTGATTGGCCCGATGGTTTAGTTGCTCGTAGGTCAGGGCAAGCGCCCCAAAGCGTAGTGCTTCGGCTTGAGGTCGGAGCTGGACCTGCGCTTCGACCAGTTGATGAATGGTCTGATTGGCTGGGTAGGGAACCTTGGTTGCATTCCAGTCAATGAGCATACGCTGCCGCTCATCTGGAGTCAGCAAGGACACCGAGCGAAGAGGTTGATCTGGATGAAAAACCAGATCTTCCAACAGCATTAGCCAGCGATTCACTAAATCAGTCACCCAGTGGACTGACCAGATTGCCGGGTCAAACAATACCTGACTGTCTTGATTCCCTTCTGTAGACAGAATGATCTGTAGCGCCTTTTTCGGAGGGAGTGAATAATTCAGTTCAGCGGTCTTGCAGCCAATAACAATAGGGAACAAAACCGGATCGTTCTCAACAGTCAACGGCTTTAAGGTAGTCTGAGCTGCTAGATTGTCCTGAGCAAAGGTCAGGTGCTGGTCTATCGCTACAAGTGCCTCTTGTGTGGTCCTCAGCGCCTTTTCAAACCTAGCATCCCAATCAAATGCCACCTCAACAGGGATATATTCGGCAAACAATCCGACGGTTTCAGCCGATATCTGCGCACTTCGTTCGGATCGATACCCAACACTAACGGATTGCTGATTGGTCAGGCGGGCCAATAGAATCAACAGGGCTGCCATGGCCTGATGACTGTTCTCCGTGCTTTTTAAGCCATTTTTGCCTTCAAAAACCTTATAGAGCGGGATATTGATTTGGCTACGTTCCGGCTGGTTTTCGTTTACTTTATTGGCTGGGACTGACCAGGGGAGCGTTGTAGGTTGAAAATTACTAAGTTTATTTACCCAGTAGGACTGATAAACAGCGCATTGCTTATCATTTTTCCCAATGGCCTGAATGACTTCCGGCGCGGGTAGGGTTAGCAATTGACCTTCAGTAAGCGAAGTCTGTTCATAAAACGTCGCCATTGAAACGGGTTGGCCAGTCAGATTCTGGATCGCACCAATGGCCAACAGATAGTCGTTGGTGGCGACCAGCAGTTTGTCAGGCAAAAGGGCTTCGATTGATCCGGAGAGGCACTGTGCCTTTGTTTGGGTTGCCGTTACCTCCCTCACCAGCCAGAACCGTCCCCCCGCCCATAGCTTCAAAAAACCAAAAGGGTTTGACTGAAACCCAAAATCCAGCGCCCTATGCAGACGAGAAATCGTAATTGCTGACTGAGCGAAATTAAGGACCAGATCAGGCCGTTTATTCCGGGCGTAATAGGACCGATGCGTAGGATCCTGTGGCTGTGTCGTTAACGTACCGACTTCTAGTTCATCAAGTATGTCTCGAAAGCAATCAACGGCAACCGAATAACATGTAATATTTAGGCTGATCGAGGTCTCGGTTTCCTGAATCGGGAAGTGCTTTTGCTTTACAATAGCCCCCGTATCAACACCCTTATCGATCAGATGCCAGGTTACGCCATGTGTCTTTTCACCATTGGCCAGTGCCCAAAATGAGGCATGTACCCCGGCATAAGCGGGCAGAGGCCCATCGTGATAATTAAAGGCATATAAGCGGGGAAGCGCCAGTAGTTCCTCGGAGAGGATATATCCGTTCGAAATGCTGAACAAGTAATCGAAAGGCTCCTGGTTTAAAACGGTAATAAAGTGCGACGATGAATCAATAAAAGGAAGCCCGGCCTTCTTGCAATAAGAATGCACCTGAGGGTCCTGACTGATAATTCCTTTAACTAGAAAATCTCGCTGGCAGAGGATTGTTGAGCACTCAATCAGCAGGGTACCCTCACCGATTATAAAACAGCTAGGGGGCATAGAAAAGAACGATATGGATAGACAGTGGGACCATCTATGGATGAGTGCCTCTCCAAAATTAACTACTTTTTAGTAACATATTATCATCTAGATTTTCGATTTAAACCACTAAATGCCAATGAATACCAAATGTCGTCCTGCAAGGCAATACTAAGTGGCTTACTTATGTACTAATTTGTCAATTTCCTAAATAGGATGTTCTGTATGGCGAGAAGTAGATAGCTCAACCATTTTCCAGAAAGGGTGGACGAGTTCGTCTATGAGTAATAATTTCTTCAAGTTGCTTCTGGTAAAAGGACTTACTAGATGGTTAATTATTTCTCATCTAAGTCAATGCAAACCAGCCTGTTGTTAATAGACACTTCTTAGCCTTAATTAGGTCTTACTAATGGATAAACTGCCGTTTACTTCTCTTTTAGCCTTCTTTTTACTGACTGGTTTTGTGCTTTATGCACGGCCCTATAAGCTTCTAAGCAGGAAAGTGGGCAGATTAACTTTACTAACTGTTACCCATAATTCCTTGCCTACTACTTTCAATTAACGCCTTTATGCAAATCAGGGAAACCAGTAACGAGGGGGCAGTCAGTAACCTGTACCGAAATTATGTCCTGGCGATGTTGACGCTGGTATACGTCTTCAACTTTGTTGATCGTCAACTCCTGGTTATCCTCCAGGAGTCGATTAAACGAGATTTACACTTATCCGATACCCAGCTTGGCGTGCTTTCTGGGTTTACGTTTGCTCTATTTTACGTCACCCTGGGCATCCCTATTGCACGTTTGGCCGACAAAACCAACCGCAGGAATACCGTAGCAGCCTCCTTAGCCATATGGAGTATAATGACTGCTGGCTCGGGTCTGGTAAGAAACTACATTCAGTTACTATTGGCCCGTGTTGGCGTGGGGATTGGGGAAGCAGGAGGAAGCCCTCCGGCTCATGCGATGCTATCCGATTACTTCCCGCCTGAAAAACGATCTACGGCACTCTCAATCTACTCAACAGGTATTTATTTCGGGATATTGACGGGTTTTTTACTGGGTGGTTATTTGAACCAGCGTCTTGGATGGCGAACCGCATTTTTCGTGGTGGGTATACCGGGCATTATTTTTTCATTTCTGTTTTACACGTCGGTGAAAGAGCCTCAACGTGGAGTAATGGATAGGGATGAAGCACTGGTAATTGACCCTCCTTCGTTGCGTGAGGTGCTAAAGCGGTTGTACTCAACCAAAACCTTTGTTTACCTGGCAATGGCTACAGGTCTGCATGTTTTTTGTATATATGGGCTGCTTAATTGGGCTCCTTCTTTCCTGGCGAGGCTTCATGGAATGACGCAGTCAGAAATAGGCGCTTTACTTGGTCCGATCTTCGGCATTGGTGGAGCAGTTGGTTCGTTCGCTGGTGGGCTCCTGACGGATTATTTGGGGAAAAGGGATAAAGGGTGGTACCTGAAAGCTCCGGCTTATGCAATTATTGTCTCTATCCCATGTGCAGCCGGAGCACTTTTTCTGCAGAATACAGTGTATTCGGTAATCTGTTTAGGCTTGAGTGCGTCGCTTCATAGTATGTATCTGGGGCCATCTGTTGCCGTAGCTCATAGTCTTGTTCCGGCTTCAATGCGTTCCCTTACGTCCGCTATCCTGTTTTTTGTGCTCAACTTTATCGGTTTAGGGTTTGGACCCCTGGTTGTCGGCATGATTAGCGATCAGCTCACCCCGTCTCTGGGTATCGAATCCCTGCGATGGGCCATGTCGATCATAATCATTATAAGTTTTGGATCGACCGCACTCTTTTTAATTGCTGCCAAAAAACTAGCAGTCGATCTAAAGCTGGCGAGATAAGCCTCTGTGCGATGAATTAGTCTGGCCCTGGAAATTACCTGGCTTTTCCGCTATTGCCCTTAAGTGATTTTATTAACTATCTGTTTTTGATACATCCCAACCTAAAAACTATGAATCGTTACGTAATCGCTCTGTTTTCTCTATTTGCCTTTATTCCGTACTCAACTACGGTACAAGCCCAATCAAAAGCCTTGACGGAAGCTGCTCCTGGGGCTGGTGGGTTTTCTGTAGCCCGCCTTGCTCGATTGGATTCAAGTATGAATGACTGGGTCAGGCAGAAATGGGTGAATGGTTCTGTGGTCCTTATTGCCCGACACGGCAAAATTGTTTTCTATAAGGCTCATGGATACAATGATCCAACTACGAAAGTGCCGCTCAATAGAAATGGGATCTTTCGTGTGGCTTCACAAACAAAAGCACTCACTACGGTGGCCGTAATGATGTTGTGGGAAGAAGGGAAGTTTTCGCTGGACGATCCAGTTTCCAAGTTCATTCCCTCCTTTGCTAATGAAAAAGTGCTGGCTACCTTCAATCCAAAAGATACCACATACACTACTGTTCCGGCTAAACGGCCCGTCTCTATTCGCGATTTATTAACCCATACATCGGGTCTGGGGTATCCAGCAATTGGTACTCCTGCGGAAAATGCCATTTATGCAAAAAACTATGTTACCGGAGGAGTTGGTGTTAAGGGGCAAAAACTTTCCGATGCAATGAACCGCCTGGGCAGCTTACCACTCTTTTTTCAACCCGGTGAACAATGGAAGTATGGGTTGAATATGGACGTATTAGGCTACCTGGTTCAGCTCTGGTCAGGTATGACCCTGGACGTTTTTTTTGAGAAGCGTATTTGTCAGCCCCTTGGAATGAAAGATACCAATTTTAATGTGCCGCCCGAAAAAGGCTCCAGACTGGTCAACTTTTTCCTGGGCGATTCTACCGGAACGATAAAAAAGCAGGAATCGGTTTTTGGCGGATCGCTTGATATGAATTATCCCCTCCAAAAAACCGACTATTTTTCGGGTGGTGGCGGTTTGTCATCCACTATTTATGATTATGCTATTTTCCTGCAGATGTTGTTGAATGGTGGGGAATACAACGGTGTGCGCCTGTTAGCCCGCAATACGGTTCGTATGATGACCATGAATCAAATTGGCAACATGAGCCCTACTATGGGTGACCATGCCAGTGAGAACAAATTTGGCTTTGGCTTTTTCATTATCTCTGAAAATGGCAGTAGGTTTACCCCCAGCCAAGCCGGTACTTACTCCTGGGGTGGGGTGTTTTCTACCTCTTACTGGGTTGATCCAAAAGAGAATTTGCTGGTATTGATATACCGGCAAATGTGGGGGCCTTATATTACGAATATAGACAAAGTAGTTAAGCCTTTAGTGTACCAGGCAATTAATGATTGATACGGAACGAATACGGGACATAGGGAACTGTATCGTGAAAGCAGAATCGGTTTGGCAGTCCGGCGCAACGTACACAAATAAGCTGTAAGTCTACTATAGAAAAGTCGAATATTCTTCTGATAATCAACTTTTTACATATAAAGTTATTTGGTCAATACGGGAGCTATTCCAGGGGTGTAATTGTTATTAATTCAGTGTGGGTAATGTGCTGTTTAGCTCGATAGTTACCCGCTCTTCTACTCCGTTATGACGTCTGAATTAATGCCTATTTTGCCAGTTCTATCAACCCCTCAGCCCCTTGTAAAGTCACCCCGTTTTTGGATGCCCAGGCGGGTCGTTTTTACGGCCGATGCCCTCAAGGAGCCCTATGGCCAGGCTATCTATGAACGCATATCGGCGCTTGATTTACCCATCGAAATCGCCAAAAACAACCGTATCATCGGGCTTCGCGGGGCCGATGAACGCGAGACCTATCGAATTGCCAAGAATACCTTAGCCATTGTGAATGCTCCGCCGGGTGCCTTTAAGTTCCAACCCATTCCCCCCTCGGCCGACTGGCAAATGAACCTGGCCGAAGGTTGTCCGGCCCATTGTCAATACTGTTATTTAGCCGGAAGCTTAGCTGGTCCGCCCGTCGTGCGGGCCTACGCCAATCTGCCTAAGTTGCTCGCGCACACTGCTACGTACGAGGGCACTTATCCACCCAACCGGAGCTGGCAGGGTTATGACGTGAACCGCCCCACCACCTTCGAAGTTAGCTGTTACACCGATGTGTTAGGCATTGAACACCTGACCGGTGGCTTAGCCGAGTCTATCCGTTACTTCGGAACACGGCTAGTAGGCCACCGTGAACGCGGGCAGTTGCGCTTTGTGTCTAAGTACGATCAGGTGGATAGCCTGCTCAACCTGCCCCACAATGGGCAGACCCGCGCGCGCATCAGCCTTAATGCCGATACCATAGCCCGGCGTTTGGAGGGTGGAACGGCTTCGGTAGAGTCGCGGTTGCAGGGCCTGCGCAAACTAGCCCTACCGAAGCAGTTGGGCGGTGGGGGATACCCCATTGGTGTTGTTATTGCGCCTATTATGCCCATTCCCGATTGGCGTGAGCACTACGCATCCCTGCTCGATCGCATCGCTGAGGTTATCGACTTCCCCTGCGATATGAATGCTGAGTTCATTAGCCACCGCTTTACACCTGGTTCCAGGAACATCTTGTTGGCATGGTACCCTAATACGTCGCTGGAGATGGACGAAACGAAGCGTGCCGAGAAGCGCAACAAGTTTGGTGGCACTAAATATGTTTATCGCCCCGAGGAGATGAAAGAGATGAAGACTTTCTTCTATGCCGAATGGCAGAAGCGTTTCCCCGAAGCGCCAGTACTTTATTGGACATAAGGGGAATGAGCCGTGGCTTTGCGACGGACCAAAGTTGGCAGCCGTACGTTTCCTGGCCTGTCTTGGGCCTAAACGGGAAAATAGGCACTAAAGGTAGTGCCCAGACCAGGTTGGCTCGTGGCGGTAATGGCTCCTCCATGATTACTGACTACCTTTTCGCAAATGGCTAAACCCACTCCCGTACCGGCAAACTCGTTTTTGCCGTGCAGACGCTGAAAGACCTGAAAGATCCGATCCAGGTATTTTTCATCGAAACCAATTCCGTTATCAGTCACATCAAGGCGGTGGTAAGCCAGGGCAGGGCGTTTTGGGCTAACGCTGGCTGGCAGGTTTTCAAAGGCAACCCAACTGGCGCTCACTTCAATTAGGGGCGCAACCCCAGGCCGACGAAATTTTAAGGCGTTACTGAGGAGGTTCCGAATCAGTTGCTGTAATTGTAAGCGGTCTCCTTCAAGTGTGGGTAACTGGCCAATCACAATTGTAGCCCCACTTTCTGCGATCATCAAGTCCAGATCGAGCAATACGGTCTGAACAATCGTGTCCAGCGATATGGGCGCACTGGTATCTCGGTGCGTAGAGATCCGTGAAAAGCTAAGTAAGTCCCGAATCAGCGTAGACATGCGGCTGGCTGCCGATTGCATTCGTTCCAGATAAACCAGTTCATCGCCTTCGGAACTGGCATACCTGGTCTTTAACAAATCGCCAAATTGCTGAATCTTACGTAGGGGCTCCTGTAAATCGTGACTGGCAATGTAAGCAAACTGTTGTAAGTTTTCGTTGGATCGCCGTAAATCCTCATTCGAAATTTCCAACTGCTGGGTACGTTGCGTTACCTGCTGCTCCAGAGCGAATTGGGCCCGCCGTTGCTGGGTCACATCCTGTACCATGCCGCTAATCTTGTAGGCCTGACCGGCCTGATTGACATACGCTTTTCCGTGGGAGTGCAAAATTCGTTCTGCTCCATTGGAGTCTGATACGCGGTATTCAACATCATAATGTCCATCAGAGCCGCCGGAAATGGCTTGCTGCATGGATGTCCGAACGAGTGCCCAGTCTTCTAACCGCACGAGTCGAAAAGCAAGCTCAGTGGTAATGGGTTCAGTGGGACCAATGCCATGCCAGGCGCGTAGCCTGGATGAGTACTCAATATGGCCCGTGGTCAAATCATAGTGCCAGGTGCCCAATTGGGCCAGCTCGATGGCCGATTGGAGTCCTTCCTGGGCCTCTTCTGTAAGCTGGCGGGTGAGTACCTGCTGGGTAATGTCCTGAGCGGTGCCCGAAAACCGATAAGCCCGTCCCTGCTCATCGAAATAGGCCTGCCCTTTGGCCAGTAACCAGCGGACCTGGGTATCGTCCTGACGGATAATTCGGTACTCGATTTCATAGTGCCCGCCCGATTCTGGATTCAATGCCCACTGCATGGCTTTCTGAACCCGTTGCTGATCCTCGGCGTGTACATACTGCATGAGCTGTTCGGGTGACTTAAAGTCCCGGACATCCGTTCCGGCAAACCCATAGAGTTCTTGAGTGCGCTGATCCCACCAGGCAACCTGAGTCCGGAAGTTTAAATCCCAGGTACCAATACCAGCTGCCTGGAGGGCAAATCGCAATCGTTCATTTTCGGCCCCCTGGTCTTGGTTGGGGGGTGTACTACTAACTGCCATCCGTCTCCTGTATTAGTGCCTGATGATTGCTACCCTGAACATATAGTTTACCTGTCTCAAGCTCAACTTTTCCTGGTGAGGTTTGTTTGGTCAGGTTTTAGTTTATGGGTTAGTGGTCATTTTTTGCGCGATAAGGCCGCTCCCTCACTCGACGGTGTTTAGTTAAAGCGGGGTATCTACAGGTAACGTTCTCCCTTCAGTTAATAAGCATAAATAAACTTGACGAGCTACGTATGGAAACAATCGATGAATTCTTTGAGCACACAATTCAGGATATCTACTCTGCCGAAAAACAAGCGCTGGAAACCATGCCCCAGCTTGTTGAGCGGGTACAAAGTGAACAACTTCGGCAGGCGTTGCAGGTTCATCAGCGCGAATCTGAAAGCCAGGTTACTCGGTTGGAACAGATAGCCAAACAATTGGGTATTGACCCGGATGGCGAAACCTGTATGGCCATGCAGGGGCTTATTGAAGAAGCTCAGGACTTGCTGGATCAATTGGAAGATGGTCCCCTGGCCGATGCGGCTATCATTGGCGCTGCCCAGAAGCTGGAGCACTACGAAATTGCCAGTTATGGTACGGCCCGAACCCTAGCCCTCCAAATCGGGCTGGAGGAGATTGCTAACTTGCTGGAAACAACGCTCAGGGAGGAAAAAGCGGCCGATGCCAAGCTAACGGTTATTGCTACTAAAACGGTTAACCCCAAGGCAGTTCTTTCCTAGAGGTATTGCGTTAACCTGGTGAAGGCTAATTTTATGGTTTACACCGTATATCCATGCGTTGTAAACCTCGCCAACCGTCGTTCATAAATAGGGGGGAACGACGGTTGGCGAGGTCCGTTGCCTCGTAGGAGACGGCCCGTTTCCAACTATAGGAAGTAGGAGATGTTGGACTCTTGAACAAGTGTTCCAGGTTTTCAACTAAACCACAAGGTCATGATTTTAAAAATGGACAGGCTTCCTATTGAGCTGCCTATACCCAAAAACCCTTCAGCCAACGATGCGGCAGCCATTCAGGAACTGCTAGGTGGAAAATTCGGTGAGATGTCAACGCTGATGAATTATACCTACCAATCGTTCAACTTTCGGGGGCGCAAGAAAATTCGTCCGTTCTATGACGTAATCGCGAGTATCGCTGGTGAAGAATATGGCCATATCGAAGTGGTAAGTTACGCCATTAATCTGTTGCTGACAGGGGTAACGCAACGGGGATTTGATCCCGTCTCGGCTCCGCTGGCTGATGCTACGAATTTTCGCAATACGTATCATACAATGGCTAGTGGACAGGGGGCGCTGCCAATGGATTCGATGGGCAATTTCTGGACCGGACAGAATGTATTTAGCAGTGGTAATCTGAAGCTGGATCTGCTCCATAATTTCTTTCTGGAATGTGGGGCACGGGCCAATAAGATAAAGGCCTACGAAATGGTATCGGACTCAACGGCCCGAACAATGGTAGGCTACCTGCTGGTACGTGGTGGATTGCACGTAGTGGCCTATGCCAAAGCGCTGGAAAAATTGACGGGTGTGGAAGTTACCAAACTCCTGCCGATTCCGAATCTGAGCAACAATGCCTTTCCTGAAGCTAAGAAGTTCATGGAACAGAAACTTCATTTGTCCTTATACACCTTCAGCCAGGAAGATTATACGCAGGCGGGTCTGATCTGGAATGGCCCGCACCCAGATGATGGACAAGAATGTTTCGTAGTAGAAGGCGGAATGCCCGGCTATCCCGTTCCTGACCTGGAGGAGGAGCCACAACAGAGTGCGCCGGGGGCGGAAGATTTTGATCCGCAGGTGTTCTCCGATATGGCTAAAAAGATGGGTATTAAATACGAATATTAAACGTCAAGCAGCCAATCTTTTTTACGATTTTCAGCACCCACTCCTGTTCCTGATTTTGTAAAGGCCTCACGTGGGTGATGTAAATCTAGTATTTGGACGGCTTCTACCCCTAAATCCCCTGAAGGGGACTTTGTCTAAGCATGAGCAAAGTCCCCTTCAGGGGATTTAGGGGTAAAAAAGCTTACTAAAACTCCTAGTGGATCAATTTCTCAAATCCCCTAAAAGAATAGGAATATGAGTGAGGGCTGGAAATATATAGAATCTGAATCCGTAAGCGGCTATTGGGGAAGTTGGATAACAACAGTAGCTATACCTCGGTTGAGCCCCGATTCCATTCCAGCCGGAGTCGTAAATGACCCTGAACCTGATACTCCTGATACGTTTTAGCGGTTTCGCTGGGCTTGAGTGGCTCACTGTTGGCAGCGTCTTCATCGTACAGATCTACCGGGGGGAGCGTTCCACTTTTAGCGAATAACCGCACCCGGCAAGTGCAACTGCTGGTGCCAGCCAGTCGAATCACCGCATAGCCACTCGTTTTCGTGATCAACTGGTATTCAGCCTGATAAACGGGATAATCCGAAAATGCCATGATCGGAACGTCTGGAAACCGCTTGTAGGCATAGCTGGTCAAAATATAGGCCAAAGCGCCCCCATACACTTCCTGCCCAACGGAACCGGCCTGTTTCCAGCCCGTCGGCATATCTTCCAGCGGAATGGGCAAGTCGCGAATGATGCGCCCTTCCTTGGGGGATTGACTGACCGAATCAGCAGCCAGTTCCGATGGATAATAATAGCGGCCCCGGTGTAGCAAGTATTTCATATACTCCGAAAAAAACAGTCGGATGGAGTCGGGAACATCACGCCCTACCTCCTTGAGATAGTTGATCATGGTAGCCACAATTTCACCCTCTTCGTAGGCCGCCAGATACGGGGCATCCCGGAGAGGAGCCACGCCCAGAAACGTACTCCGATCAGTGCCAAACCCGAACTGACAGTCCCAGATCCATAGTCGGGCAATAACGTTGGCCAGACCTAGTCGACTCAAATCGAAATACAATCGGTTGCCGGTAATTTTCCACAACTTGGCCAGCGTGAGCGCACTCATGATCGTGATATTGCTCTGATAGAGTAGTTCAAACCCTTTACCCCGGAGCCGCTCAGCCGAAGCGAAGGCTTCGTCCAGGTAACGGGCTTCTTTCGTGAATTCATAGACCTGTACCATCACGTGGGTGTACAGACCAGCTACGTCCAGCTCCCCGCCTTTCCCGGTATCGGTTTCGGCCTTGACCACCTCCAGCGTTCGTACATCGTAAAATACCGGCCAGTCATAGTTGAAATGATGAGCCGCCTTGATAACGAACTCCAGCGAGTTAACTAGTAAGTCCTTGGCCTGGGCATTGCCCTGATGGGCTAACCGACCTAAATTCATCAACGTATGCAACAGGTACCAGGAGTCGATTTTAGTTGGGTCTTGTTCCTCACTACGACTAGCCTTATCCTCGGTAAATGTACCGCCGGGTAACCATCGCATAAGCGTTTGCCGGTTCTCATCATAAAACGAGGGCAGGCTCTGTTGCAGGCTCTCGACCAAGGGCACCGGTTTTTCACTCCAGTGCTGATACTCCCAGAGCGGCACTAGAATAGCCAGTTGCACCATGCTTTCGGGTGGCTTATAGGTTGCATCGACGTAGGCATTCAGATAGAAGTGCTTTTTAATCATTCGCCCGCAATCCGCCGATTCGCTTAAAGCCTCGATTGTTCGTTCGGCCGCTTTGGGCCAGTGATAATACTGGGTTTGGGATTTAGGAAGATGAAGATAAATGCTGGCCATCGCGTCCAGAAACTGGTCCGCGGCTTCGAACTCGCTTTGGGGAATCCGGTCGCTTAAATAAAGAA
The DNA here is from genome assembly GCF_054776855.1 of Spirosoma migulaei. Lineage (NCBI taxonomy): Bacteria > Pseudomonadati > Bacteroidota > Cytophagia > Cytophagales > Cytophagaceae > Spirosoma > Spirosoma migulaei. Next base: position 268,457 of record NZ_BAAHBG010000002.1, read on the forward strand.
AGGCATCCGAGATCGTCAGTTCCTGTCCGGCTGGCAATGGGGAGGTGGCCGCTGGTAAGGCGAAGCCTACTTCGGGCCACTGCACACTGACTGTACCGGAGGGTTCGGTTTGAGTTGTCTGGAAATAGTCATTCAGCGCCGTAAAGTTCTGGAAGTATACCAAGGACCCTTCGGCTGGATTGGCAACGGATAAATAGGCTAGTCCGGAGGTTGGCCCAGACTGCGTCACATAAACCATGCCCTGGGTTGTGGCCGGGTTATAGTCCTTATCCAGCACATACACATCCCGTGGGAACGCCTGAACAGTAAAGGGCTGATTGGGTGTCAATGAAGTTGTATAGCGGAGTAGCGGGTAATCACTCCTGGGCAATTCGACGGTTACCTGAAATTGCCCAAGAGCGCCCTCAATCAGGTACTCGACTTTTGTCTTACTTATTTTACCCACCTTGTAGCCCTTGATCATCTGCGGATCAAAGCAGGTGCGAATGGCTAACTGGCCCAACTTGCCAATGGTGTACAGTAGCCAAAATGAATTGGTCGTCAGGCAAATAGCTAAGTGTCCCGTTTCAAGTTGCACATGGGCGTCGGCCCGGTGGGTAGCCTGTTTAAGCTGGTCATTGATCCCCGTTACCCATTGGGATGTTTCTTCAGTTTTGGTAAAGGGTTGCCAGTAAGTCGGACTGTTGTACGGTTTAGTACGCATTGGCTAGTGCTTGGTCAACGTAGATTCTGTAGACTCTAATTGATTCTATCGCTTCTGATAATCAGTACAATAGGATCGGTAGAATCTAAATTAGGAGAGTACCAGGTAATCCGTTAGAAGTTGCCACTGGATTTTCTGATAAAATAGCCATCCTGTTTCGGCAATGAGCGTATTGACAAGGGCTCGATCGCCAGCCTGTGGCTGCTGGTTGTTAATGCCTTCCTGTTTGCCAATCTGGAATGCGCTGAGTGTACACCCCGCAACCTCTACCCGAAACGTGCTGCGAGCCTGATCATTAAAAAAATGCTCGATCTGGTCCGGCTTATTCGCCATCGGATCAGGGCTTGGTTGAACCGTGAACTCCGCCCGCGTTTTGTCTAGCGACTTATGGATGACGCGCACCCAATTTTCGGGCGTTGGGCCAGGTAACAGAATCTGAATAAAATCGCCCACGTCGACCGGGCCGTCTGGTTTTAATTTGCCAACCGGGCTATACAGCGCAAAATCTGCCGAAATACTGGACAGGGCCGACCAGCCATTCACATTCAGTAGTTTCGCTACCGACGAGCCGAACGCTGCGCCTGCCGCCAATTCATCCGGAAACGTAGTGTGACTCACATAGATACTGTCTTTGGTTGCCTCGCCCTGCACTACGTTCGCTTCGTGTTGAAGCTGATCAACAATCGACTTAAGTTTCATAGTCTCCAGGTGTCTTGAATCCTTTTCGTACTGGCTCCTTACCGGATCGACTTTTTCTTTTTACGAGATAAAAGGGCGATCACTGCCGTGGTAACAACGATGCCAACCAATAGATTTTTTACCAGCCCTTCGCGGTTATATTTCCAGTCCGCTTTCCAGCCTTTCTCCGCAAAAATATTCGGTATGTGGCCTTGTCGGAGATCATCGACGATTCCTTCCACCACATTGATCCGGTCGGCCAGTAGCAAGGGAAGCCAGTGGCCGTATTCAGACTCACTTGACTTGAAGGCATACCGCCGAATGATGCCACTAAGACCAGATGGGGGAGAAGACGTGCCAAAAACAGCCGTGAGATTAGGCCGTTCGTTGGACTTAAGGACTTCTACCGTTACAGCTTGAAGCGGAGGCCTTTCCCAGTTGAGCCGCTGGTGGTCGTCACCCGTATAGTTTTTTATCGGGTGGGTCGGCTCATTGGTTGGGTCGGCATCTACCCCCCAGCCATTAATATGCGCATACTCGTTTGGCGTTGATTCCATGATTTGATGGATTATTTTCTGGCGGATGGCGGAATAAGAATAGGTTTGATACAATTGTCCAGTTTGGCCGAAAAGATATGATAGGCATCGGCAACTTCTTCCAGAGGTACCCGGTGCGTAATGATTTCCTTTGGATTCAGTCGACCGGCCTGAATATGGTCGATGAGCCTGGGCAGCAGTCGTTTAACCGACGCCTGATTGGCTCGAATCGTGATGCCTTTATTAACCACGTTACCGATTGGTACCAGATTATCGGTAGGACCATACACACCCACAATCGACACAATGCCCCCTTTCTTAACGGAGTTGATTGCCCAGTGAAGCGCCGTGGCCGATCCTGCCTGGAGCAGTAATTTCTTTCCCGTGATGGTTTGTAAGGCACTGCCTGAGGCATCACCACCCACAGCGTCGATACAAACATCGGCCCCAAACCAATCGGTGGTTTTTTTGAGGAATAGAACCGGATCGTCCATCGACTTGAAATTGTACGCTTCACACTGGGCATAGTTCCGAACGAAGTCGAGTCGGTACTCCAGGTGGTCGATCACAATTACGCGGCCTGGCCCAAATAACCAGGCGCATTTGGCGGCCATGATGCCTACTGGGCCAGCCCCAAAAATGACCACGGTGTCGCCCGTTTTGATCCCGCCCATCTCGGCGGCCTGATAGCCCGTTGGTACCACATCGGTTAACAGAACCGCATCATCATGATCCATCCAGTCCGGAATGATAGTGGGGCCCACATCGGCATAAGGAACCCGAACAAACTCCGCTTGTCCACCATCATAGCCACCCGCTGTGTGGGAGTAGCCAAATATGCCTCCCACGGCTGTAGCCTGCGAATTTGATTCGTGGCAGTTACCAAACAGCCCTTGCTTACAAAAAGCGCAGGTGCCACAGGCCACATTAAACGGAACGATGACGTTATCGCCAACGGCCAGTTTTTGAACCGACGAACCAATTTCTTCGACAACGCCAATAAATTCGTGGCCGAACGTCATCCCCACCCGGGTGTCAGGCACAAGTCCATGGTAGAGGTGCAGATCCGAGCCGCAAATGCAGGAACGGGTAACCCGAACAATGGCATCGCCGGGATGAAGGATTTCTGGATACGGTTTGTGGGCAGCCCTGACCCGGAAGGGGCCTCTATAATTCATCGCTAGCATGAAGGTATGTCGTTTATGACTTGTCTTTTTTACTTATTGATTCCCCGTTTTCGATGAAGGATTTCCGGTTTTAGTAGTAGACTTGTGGCCAACACTTCGCTCCCGCTGAGCGGCATGACTTCCGGGTGTCTTAGCCTCTTGTGCTGCATCGGAGGTTTCAGGTCCAGAGCCAACCGATGAGGGTGGTATTGGGCCGCTTTTCTTTGTTGACGTTTGTTTGCCAAACTGTTGTTTGTCCTTATTGTAGGGTACTCCCGTACCCTTAAGCTGGCTGTTATTCGCTTTGCTGGTCTGACTGGTCGACGATGGCGCCTGTTTGTCCGCTTTGCTTTGGGCACTTGTCCCTGACTGAGCCCATCCGCTTAGACTGCCTACCAGCAACGTCATGGCAACTGTCATTGTGAATTTTTTCATTTGTTGAGTTGGTTTACGCAGGAGATAATCACCTTACTAGCAAACCTAACCCATACAACACATAGCACATCTGCTGCCGTTGGTTGTAAGGCAACGGTACCCTACCATTGACAGGGCCGATGCCTCACACCTCATCGTTTATCTTGGGTCACTTCCGGATTGAACCGGGTTGAGTAGCTATGAAGTTTTATGTTCCCTTTACCATCGGTGTTTCGCAGGCAGAACAGATCTATGCCGTTAGTAAAAAACGACTCGATGAAATTGGATTTCGGGTTAGCGCCCGGCGTATCAAAAGCCTGTCTTATTGGGTCAATGGTCAACTGGTTTGTCAACAGGTTGGTGATCAGGCTGCTAATGGGGAGATCATTGCCGCCATTTTTGAGAGCGATGTTGGCTATTTTATCAGTACGTATACGGCCAATAAGGAATTGGCTGAGCCCTTGGGCGTGCGCTACTCCATGCTGATTATGCGTTCAACTGTGGAACACATCGACAGGTTCGATCAGGAATAACCCATTAGATCACTTACTTTAAAATTGCCTGTCAAAGAAGTACTAACCAGGGCGCGGATGAGTTTAGTTGAGTAATGAAGCGGCTAGACAAGTACTATATCCTTATGGAACCCATTTTGTCAGATTCTCCCCAGCCCTTATCGGCTATTGTCGCTTATTTGTTCGCACAGCGGGAAACCATTTTAAACAACTGGCGAACGGTTTGTCAGGCAGATAGCACGTTAAAAAAAGGCTCCTCGTTGAGCCGGGAGGAATTCAATAATTTACTTCCCCTGATTTTAGACATTCTGGAAGCGCGTCTGCTCGGAAATGCTCCCGAGGCCGACCCGGCTCTGACGGCTCAGGCGCATGGTCTGCATCGCTGGCAAAAATCATTCTCCTTACTCGATACGATGCGGGAGGTTTCTCACTTAACCCAAATTCTATACGATGAATTGAAGCGTTTTCAGGGGTTGTTTCCCCAAACAGATGCGCAACTCATGCTGACTGTTATCCAGAAGATTTCCCAAATCATGCAGGAAGCCATGGAGGGTAGTGTGGTCAAATACGATGAACTGCAACGACTGGAAGCCGTTCAGCGGTCGGCTACGCTTCAGCAGGTTATCGAAAAAATGACGGCTTTATCGGATCAACGGATCAATATGCTTCGGACATCCACCCATGACCTACAGGGCGGCTTAGGCATCATTAACGGGGCGGCTTATATGCTCAAACTGGAGGGATTGCCGGACGACCAACGACAGCAGTATCTGGACATGTTGAGCCGTAATCTGGCTAATGTGGAGGTAATGCTGGCAAATTTAATGGACCTCTCCCGGTTGGAAGCGGGTGAAGAAAAACTGCAGCTTGAGTCGATTGATGTGGCTCCGTTCCTGCATGAAATGGTCCAGGCCGGGCAGCCACTCGCTGCTGAACGAAACCTGTTACTCAGGGCCGAGGGGCCTGCCTCGTTATCTGTCGAAACTGATCCTGTCAAACTGCAACGGATTGTGCAGAATCTATTGCTGAATGCCTTAAAATATACCGCCAGCGGATTTATCTCGATTTCCTGGGCGCTGGAGAATGATGCCCGCTGGATCGTGAGTGTTCAGGATTCGGGGCCGGGTTTGCCCTCTACACTAGCAGGCGTATTTGGTGATCAACTAAAGCCGACCGTTGAAGCAACCAGCGTCCTGTCGGTAAATGCGGCAGAGCCTGTGGCCGTTTTGCCCACCAATGTGCCAACCATTCCTTCGCCTGATCAACTGAATGAATTAGGCCATCGGCCTAATCAGGGGGAGGGGATTGGGTTACAAATTGTGAAGCGCTTATGTGAACTATTGAGTGCTAATCTGGAAATCGAAAGTATTCCGGGCCGGGGTACCTTATTTCGTATTCGCCTACCGTTGCGTTATACTTCTAATAAGTAGTTGACTACGAATCCTGCCTGTGTATCAACCACTATACAAGTACTTACGTATTGACATGAACACCTATAGTAACTTCTTTTCGCCTGAACTATCCCACTTTTTGCAAGGCGAGACACCAGTTGAAAACTAGTCCTGAGGGCCTTTTCTTTAGCAACTCCCTGGCTCCATCCCTTAGCTAGTACGTTAGTTATGTTTTTAACCATTAGTTAAGTCTGCCTGATGAAGCCTTTAATTTATGTAATCGATGATGAAGCCGATTATCTTCAACTGGTTCGCTATGTATTTGGTGAATTCTTGCCTGAGTATACCGTTTTATCATTTCCAGGCGGTGAGGCCATGCTAAACAGCCTGGAGACAGAGCTGAAACGGCCCGCTTTACTGTTGCTTGATTTACACATGCCCGGTATGAGCGGCCTACAGACGCTGGGGCAACTCAAGACCCGGGCAGACTGGAAACTAATTCCGGTAGTGATGGTAACCAGTGCCACCGCAGAAGGCGAAATCCAGGCGTGTTATCAGGCAGGTGCCAATTCCTGTCTGGTAAAACCCATGAGTATAGTATCCATGACGAAGCTATTTAAACAGGTCTGTGCCTACTGGGTTAATACCAGTGGGTCAGTAATTCCCTGATCACCTGTGATTTTCTCTACCTACAAACCGAAACAAACGTGCTATTAATTCACCAACTTCTTGAACAGCCGTCCTTACTGGCCTACTTCATTGGAGCGGATAATTATGCCTGGCTTCAGTTTCGCAGTGGCGAACGACGATTACTGGCCAAACCACTAATTTATTTCGAAGAACGGCTCCCGTCTTTCATTCGCATTCACAAAACAGCCCTCATTAACCCGACTTGCATAGCCCATATCCAACAGCCGCCCCGGCCTAAAATGGCAGGATCGGTACGGTTGGTGGATGGCACGGAACTACCCGTGAGCCGTCGGCGATGGCGGCAGGTAGCTCAGTTCTTACAAACTGGCAGTGTGCCAGTTCAAGTCGATAGTTCCCCGTTAGCTATTCAGGCCGACCTGAATGAAGTGACACCACTCCAGATACAGGTAATTATGAGTGGAGATACCTTACTGTTAACAGAGCAGTGCCTTCGTGAACTAGGCGTACCCTATGTGTTGCAATCGGCCAAAATAGGTTCAGAACTGGCCTCTGCCTTACTGCTTAGCCCCTCCATACAGTGGCCAAAACTCATTCTTATTGATTCCCGATTGAACCGGACTGATAGCCTGTTGACGTTACAAACGCTGAAGGGAAACGCTCGCTTGCGGGCAATTCCAGTGATTTATCTGATACCCCCGACAGAGAATATGATGCAGGCCTACCAACTGGACGCCAATTCGGTGGTAGTTGTTCCCGACGATCCAAGTGCACTGGCTCGAATCCTCAACCAGGTAGTCGATTATTGGCTGAGGATCGTTCAATTGGTAGACTAACCAAACCGCTTTCGGCTAAAATAAAGAAATCTCAACCTTAGGTAACGTAACCGTTTCCCACCAATACGTGCGCAGGCTTTGAAAATAACGCAGCCAGTCGGCAGCCAACCGGGGTTTTATTAAATACGATGAGCAGCCGCGCTGGTAGGCTTCGAGAATATCCTGCTGGTTACTAGATTGACTTAATAGTACAACTGGTATTTTGCCCATGGCTGCTGGCATCGCTTTAATTTGCTCCAGAAGTCGCCAGCCATTCTGGCGTTCGGGCAGGTATAGATCCAGCAGAATTAGTTTCGGATAGTTCCATTCTTCGGTGCGGCACTGGTTCAAAAAGAAAAGAGCTTCGGCTTCGGAAGACACCAGCGCAGCGTTCACTTCAGGCAAACACTGGCCGATCGAATCCTTCATTAGCTTCCCGTGGTCGGGATTATCTTCAATAATTAATAGGTTGGCATTTCTAAAATTATCCCGAAGGGCTGGGTTAGTAGAGGCTAGATTTTTCATGAACGTTAATTAGGTGTTTTAGTAGTCAAAAATACAACATAATGTAGCTAAAAACTAGGGACTTACTAGATAAATAGGCTCATTTTAAACTAAGCTGATCGGCTACTGGTAGGAGCCGTTCCCTCACTTGCAGACGAAATGGGGACATTAAAATTCGGTCCAATGGGTTGAGTTTATATAAGTTATCTACTTAACTAAACCGGCTCCTATAGCCGATTAGCCCTGACCCGCTTACGTATGAACTCAATGTCTGAACCGGCCCCAACCTTACCGTACAAGGGTAAGCAAACCCAACCCATCCTTCATAAACGGCCAACCCGATTGGCTGATTCTACGTCAATAACTAGTCCAGGCTCAGCACCGGGATTTACGGATCTACTTTGTTTTGCCCACCTTCGATGGAATTTTGTATATCAACGCCCACAGCACCTCCTTAGCCGAGCGGCCCACCAGTGCCGGGTTTGGTATATAGAAGAGCCCGTCTGGCAGGATACGTTAGCCCTCGACATACGTAAAGTGTCTGAAAATATTACTGTTGTGGTGCCCCAGCTGCCCCGCGGCATTGACGAACCAACGGCCATTCGGCTCCAGCGGCAGTTAGTCGATCAATTGATTGATCAGCAGACGATAACCGATTATATGACCTGGTACTACACTCCAATGGCATTTCCGTTCACGGATCATCTTCGCCCAAAGTTGGTTTTGTATGATTGCATGGATGAATTGTCGGCCTTTCTGGGTGCGTCGCCACAGTTGATTGAGCAGGAGCAGCGTCTACTGAACCGGGCCGATGTGGTGTTTACCGGGGGCTACAGCTTATATGAAGCCAAGCAAAAACGTCATCTGAATGTGCATGCGTTTCCAAGCTGTATCGATTATGATCATTTTTCTCAGGCCCGAAAAAGCGCTGGACACATCGGTCTGGACGATCCGCACGATCAGGCAGCCATCCAGGGGCCGCGTATCGGCTACAGTGGTGTCATTGATGAACGACTGGATCTGGCGTTACTGGATAACCTGGCAAAACAGCAGCCCGATTGGCAGTTCATTTTATTGGGGCCAATTGTCAAGATTGATCCCGCTACGTTGCCAAAGGGCTCTAATCTTCATTTCCTGGGCATGAAAGCGTATACCGAGTTGCCCGCTTATTTTAGCAACTGGCAGGTAGCTATGATGCCCTTCGCCATCAATGAGGCAACACGGTATATCAGTCCAACGAAAACCCCGGAGTATTTGGCCGCTGGTTTACCAGTTGTGTCAACCCCGATCCGGGATGTGGTACGCACCTATGGTGGTTGGGATCGGGTGGTTATTGCCGATTCTGTATCTGCTTTCCAGCGCGGTATTTCTCTGGCATTGCAGCAGCCATTGGGCAATGATGAATTGGCATTGGACCAGTTTTTACGTAAACAGTCCTGGGACCGAACCTGGCAGCATATGTATCGTATCCTTAGTGAACAGACTGCTCCTGTAACCTGGGTGTAGTCCACTAAACCATTACCCTCGCGTCAACTTGCCTCCTGACTAATCAGCGTTATAGAACCGGCCTAGGGATAGTGCTAACCAGCTGTGAGGCAGAAGGTTGTACTTTTTCGAGCCGGTCCTATAGCGAGAGTGGCTGTTTAATCTTGCCAGCCTTCGGGTTTATACGGTGTTCGGCTATCACTGGAGACGCAAACGGCTAGGGGAGGGCGATCCCGACCAGATGGGGGCTCATTGTAGGGAGGATGCCCGTTCATAGCTACAAATAAGCCAGGGGCAGTACCAGTGGCATCACTTCGGGTTAACCAGTAACGAACGGAAGAAACACTCGATACGGTGAAATAACCCACTACGGGTTCATTTTGCTTAGCCACATTATGCACGTTGCCGACTAATAGAGCAGGCTGGCCGCCCGCCACACCGCCTGTAGTCTGGGTCTGGTCGTTCAATCGCTTCAGGTAATCGTAAGCATTTTTTGTTAAGGAGCTTTGTCTAAGTTCAATCAGGCAAGCTTCTTGCGAGTACAGAGGTACCCGGCCAATGCGTATGCCTTTGACTGGATTCCCATTGCTGTACGCATCAGTGAATAAAACCAAATCATGACTGTAAAGAATTTCCCAACAGCTCGTTCGACAATTGTAATCAAAAGTAGCCGCGTAGGAGTAATTTAAATTAAAGCTGACACAATCTTCGATTAGCTTGCCTTGAGCATCCTTGATTTGGTAAAGTCCGCCATTGCAACTCCGGCACCATTCCTGTCGTTCCCAATCAATCCAGTCCCACCGGTAATAATTGGTTTGGTCAGCCGGATCGGTAAAGTCCACGTAGAAATCATGAGCCGCCGTGTACGTATTGTTTAACCGCTCTGTTGCACTTAAACTGGTGGGATTAAACAAGGCACGCACTTGCCCAATGGGAGCTACAGGCTGTAATTGCTCCGGGTTTGATTCGTATCGGGTGCCATCCGATAGTGTGAACCTGAGTTGGTAAACATGACCAACTTGCCCCTTGAAGTCGGCGGGCAGTTGATAGCGGCCATCGGTCGTTTCCTCACAGATCACGACCTCTACTGAATCAACAACGATCTGCACGTTCGCCTTAGTAACGGGTACGTACCCAAATCGACCCGTAAGTCGATCTGCCTGGGAGCGATTCAGCCGAACAGCCTGAGTCTCTGCTTTATCGGTAATGGTGCAATCAACAATTAAGACATTCAACGAGCTATTGATGGTTGATTCAACCGGATCCACACAGGTAAGTAAGCTTAGACCAGTGCTTAAGCAAATCAACAACTTCACCGCCAGTGAGCGCATAGTTAGCTAAAAACAATCCATCTGATAAAGAGGATTAGTAGGCTAACCTACTTCTATTTTGCGGCTTCTACGAAAGAATCAACTGATGTCCAAATGCTGACAATTTACTTTTTCTATTGCTCACTTAGCTAATCCTTGGTAATCTGGCTTTTGGGTTACCTGAAAGCCTAACGAGACTTGCCTTACTATACTCCTCTATGAATAACATACAAATTGGCACTTGCGGGCTTAGCGGATCTAAAGCAGGGTATGCCGAGCTATTTTCCTGCGTTGAGATTCAACAAACCTTTTATCAACCGCCCCAACTTACCACGCTGGAGCGCTGGCGGAGGGAGGTGCCAGCTGATTTTGAATTCACACTGAAAGCGTGGCAACTCATTACGCACCCAGCCAAAAGTCCAACCTATAAACGGCTGAAACGAAAATTATCGGAGCGGGAGCAGGCAGAGGCTGGATTTTTCAAGCCGACTGTCCTCGTCGATGAGACCTGGAAATACACACTGGCCTGTGCGCAGGCATTGGGCGCTAAAATGATTCTATTTCAATGTCCAGCCAGTTTTACACAGACGTCAGAACATATCCACAATCTGGTTCATTTCTTTTCCCGTATTGAGCGGAGCGGCTTTACCTGCTGTTGGGAACCTCGTGGCTCCTGGGATAAGCACGTTATAAAAGATCTGTGTGAAGATCTTCAGTTGTGGCATGTTGTTGATCCGTTTGTCACGACAACCATGACCCCGGAACAGTGCTACTTTCGGTTGCATGGCCGACAGGGCTGGCGGTATCAATATGAGTCTGATGAATTAGCAGACTTAGTGGAGCTGTTACCAAAGGAAAAAGCCGGATACGTTTTCTTCAACAATATTCATATGCGGCAAGACGCTTTGGTATTAAAGAAACTACTGGAAGCAAGTGTTCATTGAGTCAGGGCTTACGCAAAAAGGCGTGCCACCATCGCGGAGGCACGCCTTTTTGCGTAACTTCACCACCTTATGCGCCGGCATCAGGGGTAAAATGAATTAGCCCTATACTACGTCATGGAACGATTCTGCCCCTACTAGTTTCTTATAGAGTGTTAACGCCTGTGCCACAACCTGATCCATATTGTAGTAGCGGTATGTTCCTAACCTTCCTACGAAATGCACATCCTGTAGTGAGTCTGCGAGTTGCTTGTATTGACGATAAAGCTCCGCGTTTTCGGGACGTGGCACCGGGTAGTAGGGGTCGCCTTCATCCTGCGGGTATTCGAAGGTAAGGCTGGTTTTGGGGTGCTGCTGGCCGGTTAATTTTTTATACTCTGTAATGCGGGTATAAGCATGGTCGTTGGGATAATTGACTACCGCAACGGGCTGATAATCGGCTACATCCAGCGTTTGATGGTCAAACCGAAGGGATCGATAGGGGAGCTTGCCATAACAATAATCAAAATATTCATCGACTGGACCCGTATAGATTAGCTCATCGAATGAGATCTGGTCTTTTACCTCCTTAAAGTCGGTGCTCAGCATCTGATGGATATTGGGATGAGCTACCATCTTTTCAAACATCTTTGTATAGCCCTGAAGCGGCATGTACTGAAATTCATCCGTAAAGTAGCGGTCATCCTGATTAGTGCGGGTCGGAATTCGGGAGGTCACCATTTTGTCCAGTTCCGATGGGTCAACCCCCCACTGCTTCCGGGTATACCCCCGGAAGAATTTTTCGTACAGATCACGACCTACCTGACTCACTACAACATCTTCGGATGTCCGAATGTCATTGACCGGTTCACCTACCGACTTGAAATAGTCGGCCAACTCCTCGGACGTAAACGTATAGCCGTAGAGCTTGTTGACCGTATCGAGATTGATTGGAATGGGAAGCAGTTGACCATCTACCGAAGCCAGCACCCGGTGTTCATAGGGTCGCCATTCGGTAAACTGCGATAGGTAAGCGAACACATCGGGCGAATTGGTGTGAAAGATATGCGGCCCGTACTGGTGAATCAGAATACCCTCTTCATTGGGGCAATCATACGCGTTACCGCCTATATGGGGTCGTTTGTCGATCAATAATACTGTTTTTCCCGATTGACTGGCTAAACGCTCAGCCAGGACACTTCCGGCAAAACCGGCACCCACAATAGCAAAATCGTATGTCATAAACAGAAAGTATAGTATGAATGGTACTATTCATATAAGATCAACATCAGGGCTTACACAACGGCTTTTCGAATCGTTCCTGTGTGAGGGAACGGTCCCTGTTGGCCACGACCTATTCAACTCTATAGAGGTCCATTCCCTAACTTTATAGTGCATTGCGAGCGTATCTATGTTGTCATAAAGAGACCTCAAATTTTGCCATGAAACGTGTATATGGGTCATCTCAGCCTTTAGCAGGTTTATACCTCTGGTTAGACAGGATGAAGCATTCTGTCTGCTTTGGAATCCTGCCATGCTTTCTCTTCGTTGGCTGTACCAAAAATTCCATTTCGAATTGGTTTGTCGAAGAAGTCTCAAAACCTAATGCCACCGAGGTTACCGCCGTGCGTCTAACGCCAGCCTATACGATTCTGGATGTACAATTTACCAATCCTGGAAAAACCTTTTATACCCAAAAAAAGCAATCCTTACCAATTGGCTACATTTGTGTCAGCCCCAATAGTAAGCTAATTGCTTCATCGGTAAATCGAACTTATTCACTCATCAAAGCGAAAGGCATTCGCCTATTACCTCATGTCGTCAGGGTAGACCCTTTTGAGCAGGTGAGCTTCTCGCTGTATTTTGAGCGTCTGGATAAAGGAATTGAATCCTTTGACTGGATTGACACAATCGTGACTGACACGTATACGTTTCACTATGAATTTCCTGGTTTGTCTGTTGAGAATCCAGGTGATAATACCCACGCTCGCTAGCCATGGGCAATCTACAGCCCCAGCTTATTAAATGGTGATTTAGCCACTCTATTCATCAGGTGTTTAGGCGTTAGTCTATAATTGATACGACCCACTCTTAGTAAAGTTTTTACTTAACTGCGAAAGGTGGTAATACCCTCTTCGTAGATGCGTACTCCTGGTATTTCCCGCACACCATTGGCGATATCGGCTTTAATAGCTGTTTCATCAATGACCCAATATCCGTTGGGCACTTGATTGGGGTCCAGGATGTCAAAGGTCCACCGCATTTGTACGCCTTTCGGTTTAGCAACCAGAGCGACTTCCGGAGTGAGCCAGTTGGTCTCCCCAGGCTTAGCCAGCGAGGCTTGCTGAGCGGCCTCCGCCTGCTGGTGTTCCCGCACACGCAGGAGTTCCCGGTTATAATGCTCTACAGCATCTTTAAGGGGTTGCATAGCTGCTAGGATAGGAGCCGTCATTTCCTTTTCCAACTCCATCCATTCATGTTTCTGCTGATCGAGTTGACGCGTAATCTTGAGCCGTTCTGCCGCCACGAGTTTAATCAAATCGTGCCCCTGAGCAACGTGCTTGATAAGGGCTTCCTGTTGCTCAGGAGTTCCACATACAGCGGGTTGTCGACGTAAGAATATAACGTAATCCGAAAGTGTTGCCTGAAGTTGCTGGCGCCCGCTGGAATCATTGAGTGAGAGGCCAGTGGCTGGAGTAGTTTGGGTAGTCATACTGCTAAAAGCAATGAAGGGGTATAAATGTTGGCTAAATCATATAGCTGGTTAATCATTATACTTCCATGAATAGGGCAAGGAGAACGAGACACTTAACTACCTGGCTACCGAATCGGCCTGTTTAGCCATTAATTCAATTCCGCTTTAGGTTGGTTAAGCGGGACTATTAAATGACTTGTATGAACAATCCGGTATAGCCGCTGTTAGGAAGTACTAACTCCGGCGGTTTTGTCCGCTAGGTAAAACCCAGATGATCATGTTTGAAACCATCTTGAATCTTGTCCGCCAGCATGCTGGACAGTCTGTTGTTAACAACTCAGCCATTCCCAATGAGAAGAACGATACGGTTCTGCAAACGGTCACCAGTAGCATCATGAACGGATTGGGCCAGCAAGCCCAGAGTGGCGGCTTAGGTAGTTTATTAGGAATGGTAACTGGTCAGGGGGGAAGTGTAGATGACCATCCTGTCTCCCAGGGGGTTCAACAGACGGTACAACAGGACCTGATGAGCAAATTGGGAATCTCACCCCAGGTAGCTATGTCGGTGGCCGCAGCTATAGTACCTATGGTGCTCAGTAAGTTGATGCATAAAGCCAATGACCCTACTGATTCAAGTGTTGATGCCGGAAGTCTGCTCAATTCACTGGGTGGTCAGGGAGGTGGCCTTGGCAACATACTCGGTGGTCTGTTCGGTGGCCACTAAAATCGCTCTCAACTGGTCAGGCAGAGATCAGCGATGATAATTTGAGTTGAGACTGCTAATCAATCAGACATACGAAAGCAGAATTAGCCTCCTCTACGGTGGTGACTTTCTTTGTGTAATGGAATCTAAATGATATTGACGCATAGTTTAAAGCCCGTGATGCACTCTGCAACCGGGCTTTTTTATGACGTTCAGGCTCAGGCAGGTTTCTATCTATCCATATTGAGTTAGCTCAAGGGTAATCAAAAGAGAGGGGGCTTTCCTAAACTTGGAAGAAGCGAATGGGAGGGGCAACCGATTGGTCTACTTGATCCATGTCGGTTTTATCGCTTTGAGTAGGCTGTAATGGTCGTAACCATCGGTACCGTTAAGGCATGAGCCAGTTCGTCAAGCTGGGTAAAAGCGGGTCCACGCATATCATTCTTACCCGTTCGGTAATCAATAGGCTTCCCTTTATCCACAACAGTCTTTTTTCGACGGGTAAACTTTAGTGTGTTTCGCAGCACACCCGTAATCTTAATGGTTCCTTGATGAATGACGAGGTTGGCAGAATAGTGAAAAGCAGGCGAATCGGGCAAGGGCCGTTCAGTGGTGATAAACAACAATAGGGCTTTGTCTGATTTAAAGGTATAGCCCTCTTCAAGCAGCGTATGGCCAATCGTTCTGTACATCACCGAATCGGGCAGTGTGGTGGTTAACTCAATGACCTTAGCTCCCCGAGCGGGCTCTATCGGTTGTGCATAGACCGCTACTTTTGCCAGAAGAAAAAGAAACAGTAGTCCACTTGGGCGATGATTCATCGGCGATGATTTTGTAGTGTCCCGGAAACAAGAAAGTTATCACGACTGACTAACCCTTAAAGAGCAAAAGTCTGAGGTGGACGGCCATAATTACCCCTAAAACAATAGACGGTGGGAACAGTTTATAAACTGCTGATTTCCTCAGAGAAGCCAACTGCTTTTAAGTCGTTGGTTTTTTAATTTCCTCTGAATTTGTTGCAACCATCTTGACTCTTCATTCCATGCATATTCTACTTTTGCTCTCCCTATCAGGCTTCTGGCTCAACGTATCGTCAGATCGACTCCATACTCCCAAAGCTGCTTTGAAAGCGGAGCCTAAATCGGTGAGCGTAGCACAAGGTGAGGTAGCCCGCTGGGCAGGAAACTGCCTACGCTGTAGCTTTGAGAAACGGGCCTGGTCGGCCGTTAACGGTACCTGCTACTACCCCGTTGATATGGATATGAAACCGGGCTCGTATACTATCTCCCGCCGAACGACCGGTGGAAAACTGGAAACGGCTACCATTCATGTCACCACTAAAGCCTGCGTCCAGGAAGATATAAAAAACTTTCCCAAGAAGGAATACGTCAATGTATCCCCTCAAAATCAGTCTCGTGCTGCCAAAGAAGCCGCTATTGTTAATCCTCTGATTCGCTATAAAGCAACCGTGCGTCCTGCCGTTTTCGATCTGCCGGTGGGTAAGCCTGCCAGTCCACTGCCAAAAGGGGAAGGCAACTTTGGTGCTTGCCGGACGTTTGACGGCCAGCCCCGCGATCGGCATACGGGACAAGACTATCCAGTTGAGCTAGGCGAGTCTGTATTAAGTGTTGGAAATGGCCGTGTATTGCTGGCGGCCAACCAGTTCTATAGTGGAAATGCAGTCTACATTGACCACGGCAATGGCTTAATTTCAGAGTATTTTCATCTGAAGAGCTATTCGGTTAAACCCAATCAAACTGTTACCAAGGGACAGAAGATTGGCCTGGTTGGAGAAACGGGTCGGGTAACGGGTCCTCACCTGCATTTTGGGGTACGCTGGCACGGGGCTTGTATCAATCCAGGCTTTTTACTAATTGATCCTTCTGACATGCAGCAAGTTCAATAAAGGAGAGCCAATAGTCCGGTCGTTCTTTCGGTTGAAGAAATCAACTGGTTTTGTACAAAAATGGGCACCAGGAACCGGGAGCATAGCAGCTGAATGAGAAATCATGGTTGAGATGTTCGTTGCTAAGAAAACAAATCTCTGTAGAGGATTGATCGGATTCTATTTACGACGCAGCACAGGCTTGCTTCCTGGCTGACTCGTATAAACGCGATTACTAGTTGTTCTGGTACGAGTAGAATCTACAGTTCCAGTGGCGATACCCCGCGTGGCAGCTTCATAACGATCATACGTAGGCCCCGTATAGCGCGTAGGAATAAATGGATTCCCTGATTTTGAGACTTCAGTGATATAGTAAACGCCTGCATAGCCAATCTGCCCCAACATGTCGATGCGCCAATAACTGTAATCATGCCGCCTTACCTTTAGAACGGCTCCTTTAGGTAGCTTGAATAGCGTCTCGGATCGTGAATTTGGTTCTTTTTGGATAGGGCACGACACACTAACCCGCCCGTACCAAGTAGTTGTATCGGGTGGGAGAGGAGGGGAAGCCACTCCCTTACTCTTGATTTCATCAATCGGTTTGTGGGGATAATTGCGGCTTTTAAACGTTTCGTAATCCTTTTCAAGGAAAATGTAAGGGATATAGCCAGTCCTGTTATTGTAGATTACTTTATAGAATTCGCTATCTTTTTGAATAATACTTACCTCTGCCTGTGCAGGCACTGTTACCAAAGTTGGAGAGGTGATAACAGGCTTTTCTTTTAAGGGGGCGTCTGCTAATATATTCTTGCTAAGAGGGTATCTAAATTGATATCTGTCTTGTAGTGTGTCGCTTTGGGCTAACCCAGTTTGGGACAGCAAAAGCAATAAAAGCACGACAGTTTTCATACTACATCGTTCCCGCACAAAGCATACCAATTCTCTCGGCTACACAGGGCGATTTTACTAAACGGTTATGGACTTACCTATTATTTTAAAATGAAACGACTATTTAGGTTATATGTTACTCATTGGCTCGATTATTGCCTATTTTGTTTACGATTGTATCTCCATAGGCGGGGTTACAAGTTCTTATGGGTTAGGTTTAAAACGCTGACCTTACTAAGGTCGGCGTTTTTTGTTAGCACGAGCCCTGAGAAATTTATT
This sequence comes from Spirosoma migulaei, assembly GCF_054776855.1. Lineage (NCBI taxonomy): Bacteria > Pseudomonadati > Bacteroidota > Cytophagia > Cytophagales > Cytophagaceae > Spirosoma > Spirosoma migulaei. Next base: position 285,989 of record NZ_BAAHBG010000002.1, read on the forward strand.
AGAGACTCCCGTAGATGTAAATAAATCAGCCTCGCTATACTTAGTGGGGCTGATTACTTTTTTGGGCTATGGTTAATTGATAGTCAATGGATTGATTTCTAATTCACTAGCTACCTGAGTCTTACACTTCTTTATAGTTGCTGAAGAGATGTGTTTCCGGTGTTTGATCTGGTTAAGGGGTTAGAAGAAAGAATACTACAACAAAGGAGGGTGAGCCAGAAAAGCATATACGTCTGGTAGATTTTACAAACTACCTTTTGAATTGGCAGGATTTTGGAGATTCGTATTTTTTACGAAACTCAGCAAGTATGGCCAACCAAATCAACGTAGACTTACTCAAGGAATATATTAAGACCCTGATTGCCTCTGAGGTAGTATTTCCAGGTACACTACCTCGCCAGTGGGGCAAAGAATTTAGTAAGGATGAGTTGGAAGATATTAATCTTGGCCTAAAAATGATACTCAGGATGGCTGATCCCAGTGTTGATAAAGAACTTCTTCGGGAGTTTAAGCGGGTGGATGCATCGGGTACGTATATCCACTGGTTTCTGTGCAATAACTGGCGAAAGATCGTTCAGTTAATGGCCGAATATCCTTATTTATCTACCCGCGCTAATTTGAAGACAACCCCAAATTTGCCCAGAAGATAGATGGTATCGTAGCTCCATTATTATTGAGAAATAGCCGGGAATAACGATGCTTATCAACAATAAATCGTTTTTCGAATCCAGGGTTATTTATAAACAATTGTGGGTTAATCAGGTGATGCCTTACCAAAAAAACGCTGACTTCATTGAGGTCAGCGTTTCCGATTCTATCCACACCATCCATACACAAATAGGTGCATGGATATAGTTTGTTAAAAAGAGAAGGCCTTCAGTAACTTACCCTATTATCTGTAAAAAAATAGTATTCCTTCTGTGGTTCACAGAGTTAACAGCAACTTGATGGTCTGTCAGCGCCAATACCTCCATACGATAACAATTCTGGCGTGGGTATGCCTGGCTGGTTAAACTACCTGAATACGTATATAGGGACTGGTAAGTCGTAACATAATTCCTATTAATGCGGTTAACTAGGTCTGATTCTTATAGCAACTAGTTTGGTGGTCATTTTACGAAATATAGTTATCAAAATTTGCCAATGGGTAGGCGTAATAGTTTTGGTAACCTCGTTTTCAGTAGCACAGTCGGCAGAACCCTGGCCGTTGCAACCCGGAATTTATTTCCCACAGGCACCTCTTCCCGGAAAGTGGCGCAAATCTGTTGGCGCGGTATTTACGACCACACCGCCTGAACTAACCGAAGAGGTTCGGGTGAGTGTGCCCGCTATTGATTTCAATATTCAGCGAGGATTAACGAAGCATTTGTTTTTGACCAGCCGGTTTCAAACCCAGTTTGTGCAGAGCAACCTGGGCCTGGGCCTTCGGTGGGCTACTCCGTTAACGAATCGATTATTCCTGTCAGCTGGGTATGAAATTACAGGATGGCTTGGTGCCTTGCAGGTCAAGGATGTGTTTGCCAGCCAGGCCTATGGAGTTGAAACGTTTCCCAGTGTATCAGTAGGTTATAAGCTTACAAAGGACCTTCGGCTAACGGTTAGGTCAGAGGCTATCATCGACCTGTATTACCGCTCACAGGTAGGTTCGCTGGCCGTTGTGTATAATCGCCGGGAAATTAATGGGGTGGCCTTCACTTTTATGCTGGAGCAACCCTTTTATTACAAGCGCCATGTTTCGGTAGGAATACGGGCCGCTTACTCCAATTTCAACTGGCAGCTTTGGTCACTCTACGACACCTTTGACCGAAACCTGTTTTACCCACAACTTATTTTTGGCTTTATCCTGTGAAACTGTCTTTTTATATAGTACTAGGCTCATTAGTTATACTCTTTGACGGCTGTCGAAAGACCTATGAAGCAATCGTTCCTTATGACTTTACAAACCAACCGGGTTCAGGACAATTTGTGCCGGCTATTCGGAAGTCAATGGAAGGTGTTTATACCATTTCAAACGGAGCCAGCCAATTTGGCGAGCTGGCGGCTTTAAAATGGACCTACCTGCTTAATGGAGCCGATACCACTCACTATCTATCCATTTTCACCGGCACTGATGCTACTTATTTTAATCTGGAAAGTGCGCCCGATGCCGACAGTCTGGTGTTGAACGGCTATTGGCGTAAGCTGGTGAATGAGGAAATTGGTGAAGTTCGCCTGATTCTGAGGGAGAAGCATAACGGAAAGCTGCAACTCTTCAAGGGTAGTTTGGCCCAAGGCGACACGCTGGTTGTAGATGGATTATATGGTGATAAATCCGCAGAGCCTAATCATCAGATTACCCTAACCTATAACCGACCCTTAAACCCCAGGCCATTTTCTATCATGGCCCACCGGAGCGGTGGACGAACATCGGACCTGTTGCCTGCTTCAGAAAATTCTATAGAAATTATTAAGCTGGCTTCCCGGCTGGGCGCAACAGGGATTGAAATTGACGTGCGCTATACCAAAGATGGTGTTCCCATTTTATACCACGACAATACCCTGAATCTGCGGCTCATTCAGAAAAGCGGCCTGACTGGCCCTGTTGAAGACTATACCTATCAGCAACTGAGTACCCTGGTTCGGCTGGTTAATGGGGAGAAAATTCCGACTCTTGAAGAAGCGCTGGAAACGGTTGTGAACAACACATCCCTGAATTTTGTCTGGCTCGATACCAAATACATTGGGCCAATGGATAAAGTACAGGCTCTTCAGCAGAAATACCGGCAGAAGGCGATTCTGGCCCGTCGGGATCTACGAATTGTCATTGGCTTGCCCAGTACAGAAGCCGTAGATTCCTACCAGGCACTGGCCGATAAGTCCAATACGCCCATTTTGTGCGAGCTGGATACGGCTATTACAAAAGGATTAGGTGCTCGTATCTGGGCACCTCGCTGGACACTTGGCCCTCAAACGGAGGAAGTGCTGGCCATGCAGGCGGCTGGCCTGACGGTTTTCGTCTGGACACTCGATGAGCCTGAATTTATTCGGGAGTTTATTAGTCAGAATCATTTCGATGGTATTCTGTCTAACTATTCGCCAGTGGTTGCGTATTATCATTATATCGAACAACAGTAAGCGCATGACTATCCGTTTACAAACAATAGTAGGGCTGGTTTTTCTGTTTAGTATGAACCTGACCGTACAGGCACAATCGAGAACTCGCCGAATGCGCCAGTTGCCCGTTTTAACGGATACAACACGCGGGCCTTATACGATTGTCGTATCGGCCGGTGGCGGGTTATCTTATTACTCAACACATCTGGGAGTCCCGGCTGCGTTGGAGCAGACCCATGTTAGTCGGTTTGGAGTTCCGGGATCACTGCGTGTGATGTGGTATCCCGATCATCGGCTACGAGTGGGGCTGGAAACGGGCTGGACAACGATGTATAGTTACCGGGGGCAAGTGGCAGGCGACAATGCCCATGTATATGTGTCGGCTGTTCCAATTCTGCTGGTATTCTCGATGCCGTTGGCCTGGTTAAGGGGAACGGATAAAAGCCTGGTCCGTCGGCTTGCCATAACCGCCGGAACGGGTATGTATGTGAATCACTCGCGGCTCGATTATGCCGGAACCGTGTTCAGCAATACAAATAGTCTGGGCTGGATGGCTGCCGCTTCGTATACGTACCCCATTGGGCGCAAGTTTCGGGTGGCGGGTGAGTTAAAGTGGTTCGATGCCGTGGCGGCTGAAAACGCTGCGTTTACCGCAGAGCTTCAGCTGGTATGGCGGGCATTTTCCTGGTAACTGGAAGCACGTTATGGAACAAGATACAAACAAACGCGAAATTCTGTTTTTAAGCGATACACAGGCTCCCATGTGGGTAGAACGCCTGGTGCTGCGAACGCATCAGAATACAAAAGCAACCCAGGCAATTTTCAACGAAATCCTGCGAATTCGTCCGGCTGTGCTGTATTGGCTGGGCGATATTGTTTCTCTGGGGTATCGCAACAATAAGTGGCGGATCATTGACCGGTTCCTATTACAATGCACAGAGGTCCGAACGGCCGTGTATGCTATCATGGGAAATCATGATGTGATGGGCCGCCCCCGAAAGGGCGCTAAGAATTTCCAGCAGCGATTTCCTGAACACATTCATACGGGCTATGTAAAAACTACCGATGAGATTGCCGTGGTGATGCTGAATTCCAATTTCAGTACGCTCTCCATTGCTGATCTGGTAACGCAACAAACCTGGTATGAGCAAACGTTAAAGGATCTGGATAACGACCCATCGGTAAAAGTCGTTATTGTGACTTGCCACCACGCGCCCTATTCGAACAGTAAATTAGTGGGTTCATCTAAACTGGTGCAACAACGATTTGTGCCACCGTATGTCAAATCGCAGAAAGCACGCTTATTTATTACGGGCCACTCGCATGCCTTTGAGCGGTATGAATTTGAGGGAAAAACATTTCTGGTTATCGGCGGTGGCGGTGGATTGCGTCAGCCCCTCAATACCTCGCCAAGTCGTTTGCCCGATTTAGCTTTAACCTACAAACCAATGTTTCACTACCTCGCTGTTCGGCGAGAAGGTGATGGTTTAGTGTTGAAGTCATACTGTCTCAAAAATGATTTTTCAGGTTTTTCTGAGGGGTATCAATTCGAAATTCCATCCGAAGTATCCGCCTGAGCAGCTCAGCAAAGGTATCAGGGCTTTATACTTACAACTGATTCGCCATTGCTGGGGTCTGGTAGGTATGAAACGAACATTAGCTGGCTTGCTTCTTTTTAGTACATTGTTTAGCTGCCACAAGGAGTCCAGTGTATTTGGTAGCATTGCCAACTGTCAGGTAGCAAACCCGCTCCTTGATTTACCCTGGCTAAAACGTATTATAAATGAACAGTCTGTTCCTTATCTGCAAATTGAGCAGGGACAGTACCAGCAGAAAACTGTTTATATTGTTAGTACCTGCGGTTTATGTTTTGCGGGAGGGATTGCTACTGTTTACCAGTGTGATGGTACTGAAATCTGTCATACCGGCACCTATATACTGGAACCAAATCCATCGTGCAGACAGCTCAACGAGGCAATCACCGATAGAAAAGTATTGTTAAGCCGATAGTCACTCTTCATTCAATATACCAGCGCCTAAGGTCGAAAACAGCGTTTGCCAATACTGCGTTACGGCAGGGTTGTTTTCTTTAATGGATGCATTGGGTTCGAAGGGCAGAATCATCGTAATATCGGGGCTGCCAATGGTGTATCGCTTGAGCTGCTCGGCATCGGCTTTGGCCCATTCGTCGGCCTGAGCGTTGTCTTTTGGGGCTTTTACCTGAAAATCGCGTCGTCCCGGTCCTTTCACACTCTCGATCATATCGCTCAGGTAATAGACCTTGACCGTTGCACCGGTTTCATTCGCTTTCGCAATAACGGGCAAGCTGGCCCAGATGTCCGTTTCCTGATTCGACTTCCCCGTATTTTGAGCAACTAATTGCTGGAGCACCCGCTGCCGTATCTGCGCTTTTTCACGCGTCAGCATCAAATTGAATTCAGTTTCGGCGGCTTCCCGATCTGTTGGGCTAGCCGATGATACGTCCTCCATTTCAGAACGAACAGTCAAATTCAGCGCACGAGCTTTGGACGTATTTTCATGGATGAAGTACACGTCAAGTTTATCGCCTTTCTGGCGAATGTTTTCGTCAATAATGGCGGTTAGTGCCTGTTGGTATTTCTGAGCGACAAACGCTTTATTGACATTGACACTACGAGTCTTATCCAGAAAAATCAAAGTGTAAACTGGCCCATCGGTAAGGGTTTTCGTTTTGTCGCTACCATCGGAACAGGAAAAGAAAAGGCTAGTACACAGAGAGAAAAAGAGGATGAGCGTGGCACGAAGACTTCGTTGAGTAGCTCTTGTATATCTCTGTGGCATAACAAATTGTTGCATAAGCTTAGTTGATTAATTCCTTGCGTAACGTGCTGTCGGCGGGGGCTTTATGATTCCAGTAATCCGTTTGACTCGTCTTCTTAAGAACTGCCCGCGAGGTCAGAAGGTTATCTTTGGTGTCGTAGGTTTCTTCCCAGCCAACAATTTTATGCGGGAACAGCTTCTCGAAAATAATTACCAGTGTCCGGTCGTCAGTTGGGTATTCAATAGTGTACGATTTAAGAAACGTACCCGGATACAGAACGCCTTCGTAGTTGGCCAGGGTGGCTTTGGCGGGTAGTGGTTCGAGCGATTTGTGCCGTAAGTGCACGGCCATTGTGCCGGGAATCAACTGGATTTCGCCCGTAGGCAATTTGTCCGGATTCAGCCGAATACGGTTCCAGAGTTCATCTTCGAATAGCGCTTTGGCAATGGTATAATTTTCGTCAACCGCTTTTTCCTGATAAGACTTGCCACTTACCTGATACCCATTGTTGCGGTAGTTCACCTGCAGATAGCTGTGACCATCCCACTCCTGATCAGATAGGCTGACTTTCAGTGTATTCGGGAAAAGGGGCGGGCCATCAGTACGGGCGTTAACTGGTGTAAAAACAGAGGTAAGAAGGGAATACTCATAAAGCCCGGTTGAAAATTTTTTTGAATAGGATGTCTTCAGAACGGGTATGGTGTTGTCACCTTTTTCAGCTCTCACCTGCTTGTCGGGCCGGAAATCTTCGGTCATGAAGATCAGCATGGCCTCTCCGGCATTCAGGGCACCGTTTTTAGCCTGCTTAAGTTGGTAGGTATTCAACTCGGCTTTTCCCGAAAACCAGTAGCTGGTGAATTCGGCTGGCAGTGTATCTGCCGGTTTTGGTTTTGTATCGGGTTGTTTCTGAAAAATAGTTGCTTTCTTAACGAAGGCAACTACCACGGCTAGTATCAGAACAATCAGCAGGAAATTTTTGGTAATAATCTGTTTCATAAGATGCCAGCTTCGATCCGGCCACATTGCAAAAGTCAGGCAGATTCGTTTATCTTACAACTGTTTACCAAAACGATTTGCCCAATCATGATACAACCTCTCGCTCGACTCTTCTTTATTCTTCACTTTTCACTCATCACGCTTCACGCCCTTATTGCTCAGGTCGAAAAATCACCGCCACGGCATGAAGGCGATGGCCCGTTTGGGAAACTCATCATTCGGGGTGTTACGCTGGTCAACAGTACAGGTGCCCCGCCTGTTGGACCCGTCGACATTGTGGTCGAGAAAAATAGGATTACTCAGATCCGTCAGGTGGGCTATCCTGGGGTTCCAATCGATCCGCGAAGCCGGCCACAGGCTTCGCCCGGCGATAAAGAACTAAACTGTGAAGGCATGTACCTGATGCCGGGTTTTGTGGACATGCATGGTCATATTGGCGGACAGGCGCAGGGAGCGAATGCCGAATATGTGTTTAAACTCTGGCTAGGGCATGGTATCACTACCATCCGTGATCCATCCTGCGGAAACGGTCTCGACTGGGTACTTGAGCATCGGGCTAAAAGCGAACGGAATGAAATTACGGCCCCTCGCATCAAAGCGTACACCGTGTTTGGACAGGGGTCAAAAGAACCCATCAGTACGCCCGAACAAGCCCGTGCCTGGGTACAACAGAATGCCAAACGTGGTGCCGACGGCATTAAATTCTTTGGCGCCGAGCCGAACATATTTCGGGCAGCCCTGGAAGAGAACAAGAAACTTGGTCTTCGGTCGGCTTGCCACCACGCCCAACTGGAGGTAGCCCGTATGAACGCCCTTGCCACCGCCAAAGCCGGGCTGACTTCACTCGAACACTGGTATGGCCTCCCCGAAGCTCTTTTTGAGGACAAAACCGTACAGAATTACCCGGTTACCTACAATTACAGCAATGAACAGAACCGATTTGAGGAAGCGGGAAATCTTTGGCAGCAAGCGGCTAAACCGGGTTCCGATCGCTGGAATAAAGTGATGGATGAACTCATTGCGCTGGATTTTACCCTCGATCCAACGTTTAATATATACGAAGCCAACCGGGAATTGATGCTGGCCCGGCGCGCCGAGTGGCACGAAGATTACACCATGCCGAGCTTGTGGCGGTTTTATGGGCCAAGTCGTATTTCGCATGGGTCGTATTGGCAGTCGTGGGGTACGGAGCAGGAGGTGGCCTGGAAAAAGAATTACCAACTCTGGATGGCGTTTATTAACGAGTACAAAAACCGGGGAGGGCGCGTTACCGCAGGGTCAGACTCCGGCTTCATCTATCAACTTTACGGATTTGCCTACATCCGCGAACTCGAACTCCTGCGCGAAGCCGGTTTCCATCCGCTCGAAGTAATCCGGGCAGCTACCTTAAAAGGTGCAGAAGCCCTGGGAATGGCCGATCAGATTGGTTCGGTTGAGGTTGGCAAATTGGCCGATTTTGTGATTGTCGATCAGAACCCACTGGCGAATCTGAAAGTTCTTTACGGAACGGGAGCCATTCACCTGAACGAAAAAAACGAAGTTGAGCGCGTGGGTGGCGTAACCTATACCGTAAAAGATGGCATTGTGTATGACGCCAAAAAACTTCTGGCCGACGTTCGTAAACTGGTAGCTGATGCCAAGGTGAAAGAAAATTTCGAGATTACTCAACCGGGCGTTCCGGCTAAGGCTGGGAAAGTGGGTGGAGGGAAGAATGACTAAAATTGAGTTGTGCCATACGCTATATCCCCAAGATATAGCGTATGGCACAACGCTAAAACTCAACTGTTACAGTGGTTCCCTGGCCGGGGATACTGTCAATGAGCAGTTGGCCTTTGTTTAGCCGTACAAACTCCCGGCTAATTTCCAGACCCAGGCCAGTACCTTTCTCACCCGCGGTACCATAGCTTGTAGCACCAATGCTGGTTGTCTGCTCCAATTGTTCGGCAGCAGTCATGCCTATACCTGAGTCCTGAATAATAAACTGGGACCGGCCGTTTTGCTGACGCGTACTAAGTTGGATGTGTCCACCTTTAGGCGTAAACTTAATGGCATTGTGGAGCAGATTACGCGCTATAATCGTTACCTGATGCTCGTCGGCGGCAACGGGGGCCGTTTCATAATGTGTTGTTACCGTTAACTGCTTGCCGGGAAGTTCGGCACTGTACAGTTGAAGGATGGATTCGCCTATTTCCGACAAGTCGAAGTGCGTCGGATGAACGCGTATGCCTCCCCGCTGGAGTAATGCCCAGTTTAGCAGATTATCCAGCGTAACAAACACCCCATCGACCGTTTGCTGCAATTGAGCGCTTGCCTTCTCATACTGCTGGGCAGTTGCATATCCCTTCTGTACATTCATGAGCTGAATTTTGAGACTCACAATGGGGCTGCGAAGATCATGGCCTATTATGGCAAATAGTTTGTCCTTTACGTGGTTGAGTTCGCCAAGCTCATGGTTTTTCTGTTGTAACTGTTTGTATTGTTGTTGTACAACCTCCTGAATAGTCCCGGCTATTTTCTTAACGGTGTAGGTAACATAAGTAAGTACAATAAAGACGCCTATACCAGAGTTGAATTGTCCAATTTCAAAAGGAAGATTTAACTGCCTAAATACGAGTAGTCTGGCTGTTGCATAACTAATTGCCATTAAAATTGAGACAATCACCGATATTTTACCTTCCAATAAAAGTATTGAAAAGAGAGCAATCATGATAAAATACATCTCAATATGTACATCTACGTGGGCCAGCAGTCTGGTATAAAGACCCCAGACTGCTGCGACGTACATCGTACTGATCCAATACCATGAAGCAAGCTTTAATTTATATCGATAGGTTAACCATAAAGTTGGGAATACATATAAAGAAATGGTTACCAGATTATTAAGTGCTCGGTCATAGTTTTTGAAAACAAGGTTGATGGTTATCAGAAGTGCCAACAGCGGTATACCAAACCAACCAATATTAACTAACGTTACAAATCTGACCTGATCAAACGTAGGAAGTTCATCAAGGCGCTCTTTCGGATAAAGTCTTGCCCAAAGACGAGTTGCCCAGTTCATAGCACTGTTAATTATTGGTAACTACGACACCTGCTTGTTGCATAAACTGGAGTACAGCCGGGCGGTATGTGGTGCCAATTGGGAACTTTTTCGTTGACACTTGCACTTGGTTGGCTTCCAAATTGCTAAGATGCTGGACATTAATAATGAAGGACTTATGTATTCTAACAAAGCGGTCGCTGGGTAATTCGTTTTCCAGCGTTTTTAAACGCTGATTCAATACTACGGGACCATTCTGCGTATATACTTTTATGTATGTACCGTAGGCTTCAGCGTATAAGATATCATCGAGTACAAATCGATTCAATTTCCGGCCCGATTTAAAGAACATGTGCTTTTTTTCTTCGACGACTGGAGCTGGCTCTACCACCTTCGTAACAACGGGTTGGGGCTGGAGAGCTAATGCCCGACGAATACCCCGCAAAAAACGGAGGTAATTAAATGGTTTAACCAGAAAATCGGCAACTGAATCCAGGTCGTAACAGGATATGGCTGGCTCAACGTGAGCACTTATCATAATAACAGGAGGTAGATTGATCAGACCCTGAAGGAGTTCGACTCCGGTCATACCCGGCAGATTATAATCTAAAAGCAGGAGATCGACGCTGGTATTATTCAGTAGTGAAAAGGCCTCCATGGCCGTGGAACAAACTAACGGTGGCTCAAAAAGAGTTGTCTGAGCCAGATACGCCCTAAGTTGATCAACAAAGGCGGAATCATCCTCAACAATAAGACACGAATACATGAGAAGTTACGGTTTATAACAAGTTACTTGGTAAAGACCATAAATATCAGGCCAAAATGACTGAATAAGTTATGGTTAATGGCATAAAAAAGATTTTTACTGTCAGTAACCGCTAATATGCATAGAATAAGGGCTTATTGATATACTAACAAGTGTATTGTTATATCAATATTTTATTGAATAATATACATAGGAAAGATTTAGTGCCAAACTTAAAAGGTGCAAACGTAGCAGGTATTCTCAACCCAGATAGCCATGCTAGCCGTAGTGAGTGAGCGGTTAGTACGAAGGGTTAATAGGTAAGAAAGTGTGAATGAGTTCTGTTGGTAGGTAACATATAATTTGCATTAAATATAGGATCAGTCTTTGTTATAAAGTATAAGTAAAATAGTGGTCAGATTGGGCGCTATAAATATCGGGCCAAAATTCAATGTCGCTCTGAATACCAATGACCTAAACCTTCAGATTTTATCATCTAAAAGCGGTGAATTGGCCCTTATAACGCTGTTTTGGCATTGAAAAGAAGTAAATAGACGCAAGTATGTTTGCTGAAAACTATCCTATATATCTCGGTATCGTTCATAAGGGAAAATGCCATATACGTATACTAAAAACAGCTGTATACCTATAATTTCTTCTAAAATGGCCTAAAGTAAATCTTACTAAGACTCATTGGCATCAGTTTAGCTAATCATATAGTAACTGATTTCTTATAATGAATACCTATTTCTAGAAAAAGAATCGGTTTTAGTATAACGATCAATATTTGTCACTTAAACACACATATATATATGGCTACATGCACTCATGGTAGGTATATCGTTGATTGACACCACAGATTACAGGTTTCTGAGTGTGTAATACAATTCGCCATTCGGTGCCTGGTCACAAGGGTTTTAGTGCAACACCCACCGGTTACTTGTCAATAATCATGGAAGAGTTTTACGCTATTGAAAACGTATATAAGCAACCGGTTAATATCATGCGTATTGGTATGCGATGCCCCTTACTTGTTTTGGTACTGATTTTTTGCCGGGGAATTGGCGCAGGCACAACTGTATCTTGTTAATGGTAGATGAAGCATCCGGTATTAATTGGTACCCTGCTTACGGAAACACCAGCGGGCTCGGGTAAGTACCAACTGTCATTTACCCATGAAGATAATGTAGGCTATAAGGTAAAGGTGAGTAGGCGATACCATTACTGTTAAACTACTGATTACACCTACCGATATAACCCAATGCTCGTTCACAGTTATACAAACGGTGCTCATCAGTTCGGTGGAGTGTACCCCATTGCTTGGTAGTATTGGCGATTTCGTCTGGAATGACCAGAACAAAGACGGGCAACAGGATTCGAATGAACCCGGCGTTGATGGCGTAATCGTAAGGCTATTACAGGAAACAACCCCCGGTAACTACACCGTCGTTTCAACAACCGTGACCTCAGGTAATGGCACTTATCTGTTCCCGAGCTTGCCAGGAGGAACCTATGTGGTTGAATTTGACAAAACAACGTTGCCCGCCAACTTTACCTTAACCACTGTTAACGCATTAGGCGTAACTAGTTCATTGGATAGCGATGCTGACCCCGTTACCGGACGCTCTGGTTTGATTGCGTTAGTGCCTACGAATCCTGCCCTGCGCGATAGGTTAACAATCGATGCTGGGATTGTTAATACAGATTGTCCACCTACTGTGAAGTGCATACCTATTGCGATCAAACGAATTCGATAAACAAGCCGTAACTCCGTTTTCTTAACCTAAAAATGTATTATGTCTCCTACCGTATTTCTTGAATCACTGAATTCCTTTTTTAATCTGTCTAACGCAATACTCCATCAAACCCATCTTGATAGAAAAAACACGAGTGTTTTGGGCGATATGGTGGGATTGAGCCACAATAGTGTACGGAATCGATACCGTAATCCTAAGCTTTGGCGCATTAGCGAAATCAAAGTCCTGGCAGATCATTACCATCTGCCCACCCGCAGTTGCACGCATATGCATAATACACTGCCGGATTTGGTTGGGTATCTACAGCAATTGCCTTCTCAGGAACGTCGTAAATTTGAGCGGTTGAGCCAGGTCAAAACGATTAATATGGCAAAGCGCTTAAATGATGACTGGTCACTTCTGGATCTCGAAAAAATACAGAGCGGATTTAAACAATGGGTTGCTAAATAGCTGTTTATCAGGAAGCTAACTAAAGTAAGTTCTGTAGATTCTCCTGGATGCCGTTGATTCTTTATTGGTTGATTATCAGCATGGTTCATGAGAATCTATAGAAACTAGTTTGGGAAACGCTAGGATTGCGTCTTAAATGCATTGGCTAAGGCCTGCAAGGTTGGACTAAGATTGGATAGCTTGTAGCAGATAGCGGCATTGATGACAACCTCCGTGAGGGGTGATCCATCCGCATTGACCAGGTCTTTACAAACGACACCCGGAATAGCGGAGGTATCAAAAAAGGTAGGTACTACGGCAATCCCAATCCCTAAACTGACCAGCCCACTGAGTAATTCGATTGACGAAACCTCCTGAACGATAGCGCCTTCCCGACTGAATCCGGCTTTTTTGCACATTCGCTCAATATCATCGTAAACGGTGTGAATGGCCCGGTTAATATCTACCCATTTTTCATCCCTGAGTTGCTCAACAGTGAGTATATCCTTGTGGGCGAGCGGATGGTTCCTGGCTAACATCACTTTAAGATAACCCGGTTTTAACGCAATGCCATCCAACTGATTGTAGTGGAAAGGCAGCAACGTTACCCCCAGATCAAGTTGCCCATCCATCAGGGCATCCTGCACCGCCAAGTGAGTTGGGAACTCAATGATTTTTAGGTCTATATCCGGAAAACGTTGCGAGCAAACGGTCAGAATGTCCAGAATTCGGCTCCGGATCATCATTCGGTAGGTACCCAACTTTATTTCTTTCTGAGTCAGCCCAATTTTCCGGGTAGCCTCAATTGCTTTTTCTGAGGCCTGTAAAATCTTTTTGGCCTCCTTTAAGAAAAACGTTCCAGCTTCAGTGAGCTCAACTTTACGAAGCAACCTGCGTTTCTCCCGTAAAAATAGTTCTACGCCCACTTCTGCTTCCAATAGCTGGATTTGTTGACTAAGAGCGGGTTGTGAAACGGAAAGCTTGTGAGCTGCCCGGCCAAAGTGCAATTCTTCCGCAACAGCCACATAATAGCGTAATCGCCTTAGCTCCATCGGTACGTTTAGTCCAATAAGTTTTTCTTATTACAAGATTACAAAAAACGATTAGACTTTAGCTTTATTTTTTTAGATTATTGTAAGCTATTGGTGGTTGTAAACAACTACCTCCTTTTGACTTCACATGATGAGTCATCTACTTAAATCGGGATGTATATTTATTCTGCTGATTACAATCAGTAGGTATACGGCAGCGCAAAAGGCGGAGAGTCCACCCGCGCCGGGATTATCGTTTGTTGGTCAATTGAACGTGAAAGTAGGTGCACCTTATGTGGTAGGCGAAACCCCGCATGGTCTACGCCGGATTATTCCGATCCTTGGCGGCACCGTTGATGGCCCCAATCTAAAGGGCGAAATCCTGAGCGGTGGAGCCGACTGGCAAATTGTTCGGAAAGATGGGGTAGCCGAATTGGAAGCCCACTATCAGTTTAAAACCGACGATGGCGTTATTATCTATGTCAAAAACGTGGGCTTGCGTGTTGCCACGCCCGAAGTAGCCGCCCGTATAGGCCGTGGCGAACAGGTAAGTCCAACAGAATACTATTTCCGGGCCGTTCCCAGGTTTGAAGCACCACCCGGAAAGTACAACTGGATGAACAACGCGATTTTTATCTGTACGGCCTTTCGGAACCCGGAAACCGTAGTTATTCAAGTTTGGAAGGTCCTTTAATCGCTTCTTTACCTCTTTATCTTACTTTCCGCATGGCTGATCAGTCGAAATGGCTAAACGTTGAGCAACGAGACGACCTCCTGCTGGTTCAACTTACCCGACCCGATAAACGGAATGCCATCAATGACACCTTGTTGCTCAGTCTGGAGGCTGTTTTTTCGACGGTTCCGGAAGACGTAAAATGCGCTGTTCTGTATGCTGAAGGTCCACATTTTAGTGCGGGGCTTGATCTGTCGGAGTTACAGGAGCGGGATGTGATCGAGGGATTGCACCATTCGCGGATGTGGCACCGGGTGCTGGATCGGATTCAGTTTGGTACAGTGCCGGTAGTGGCCGTGCTGAAAGGAGCCTGTGTGGGCGGTGGCCTCGAAATCGCTTCGGCCTGCCATATCCGGGTTGCTGAACAAAGTACATTTTATGCCTTGCCGGAGGGTCAGCGAGGCATTTTTGTAGGCGGTGGTGCTTCCGTCAGACTGCCGAAGCTGATTGGGATGGCGCGGATGGCCGATATGATGTTCACCGGTCGGGTTATTTCGGCTGATGAAGGCATCTGGATGGGCCTGTCACAGTATCTGGCGCTTGATGGCGACGGGCTGACTAAAGGGATTGAACTGGCAACTAAAATTGCCCAGAACGCGCCCATGACCAATTACGCCCTGATGCATGTACTACCCCGCATTGCCGATTCGACCCAATCGGAAGGGCTATTGCTCGAAAGCCTGATGGCCACCATCGCGCAATCATCGCCAGAGGCCAAGCAACGGCTCCGTGATTTTTTGGAAGGACGAGCGAAAAAAGTTGGAGAATGAAACAGGTATACGGTTTATTGTTTTCGGTGGCTACTACGCCATATCCTCAGTCTGTGAGGATACAGAATCATTATAAACCTCAAACCGTAAACCAAAAACCATATACCAATGTCTTTTAAACAGATAGCTTTCGGTCCAACCAAAACCCACAAGACGATTCATCCCGACGGGTCAACCCGATTGCGGCTGGATCAACCGTTGGGTTCGTATCCCGAGAAGCTGACGGGAAAGCTGGTTTATTGGGCACAAATCCAACCGGATCACACATTTCTGGCTCGCCGGGATGCGTTTGGGGAGTGGGTTCGGTATTCGTATAAACAAACACTCGATGCTGTCAGGGCGATTGCGCAGTATTTGCTGGATCAGAAGCTGGGGCCGGATGATACGATCGTTATTTTGTCCGAAAACAGCCTTGAACACGCATTACTGGCCTTCGCTGCGGTTCACGTAGGGATCACCTATTCGCCGATTTCGCCCGCCTATTCGCTGATGTCGAAGGATTTGGGGCGCTTGCAACACTGTTTGGAATGCATGACGCCAAAGGTCATTTTCGCGCAGGATAGTCGAGTTTACAGTCAGGCATTGGCACTAGCGAAGTCGTTGTTTCCGGAGGCTGTTAGTAGTTCGACAGATTCGGGCAGCGAAATCAACTTTGCGGAAATACTCCAAACAATACCTACTCCGGCTGTTGAACAGGCATTTGCCAACGTGAAGGCCGATACGGTTGCGAAAGTCCTGTTTACGTCTGGCTCAACCGGGCTGCCGAAGGGCGTCATCAATACGCAGCAGATGTGGTGCGCTAACTTGCAGCAGATTACGCAGGTGTTTCCGTTTATGATGACCGAGCCACCCGTAATGATCGACTGGCTTCCCTGGAATCATACCTTCGGAGGTAACCATAACGTTGGGCTGGCCCTTTATAACGGCGGAACGCTTTACATTGACGATGGCAAGCCGACGCCCGCAGGCATTGAAACGACGGTGAAGAACTTACGGGAGATTTCGCCGACTGTTTACTTCAATGTACCAAAAGGGTTTGAGATGCTCATTCCCTATTTCGAACGCGAACCTAGGCTTCGTCAAACGTTTTTTGCCCAGATGAACATGCTGTTTTATGCGGGGGCCAGCCTGGCGCAACCCATCTGGAATCGCTGGGAGGAGTTGGCAGTTGAAACCATCGGCGAGCGAATTCCAATCATCACGGGGCTAGGCTGTACCGAATCGGGGCCATCAGCCTTGTTTGCCAACTGGGGTGGTAGTTTTTCGGGCTTGCTGGGTGTACCCGTAGCGGGCATGGACGTGAAGCTAGTACCCGACGGCGATAAACTCGAAGCTCGCTACAAAGCGCCCAACGTCACGCCTGGTTACTGGCGAAATGCCGAAGCCACGCAAAAGTCGTTTGATGAGGAAGGCTTCTACCAAACCGGCGACGCCGTAAAATTTCTCGACGAGAGTAATCCTGATAAAGGCCTTGTCTTTGATGGCCGTATTGCCGAAGATTTCAAACTCTCGACCGGAACCTGGGTCAATGTGGGCATTCTGAAAGCTAAAGTCATAGCGGCCGGTTCACCCATTGTGCAGGATGTAGTGATTGCCGGTCTCGACCGCCATTATGTTGGAGCTATCCTGTTCCTGAATGTTGATGCCTGTCGAAAACAGACTAATCTTGGTCCTGAGGCAGCACATGCCGAGGTGCTTCGGCATCCCACCATCAATGATTTTGTGAATGAATTGCTGATCCGGCTTAACCAAACCGCTAAAGGTACCTCTGATCGGATTGAACGGGCCGTTGTTGCGCTTGATCCGCCCTCCATCGATCTGGGCGAGATTACCGACAAAGGTTCGCTGAATCAGCGGACTATTCTGAAATATCGAACACAATTGATAGACGAGCTTTACCAACCTATGAACAGTGCCCACTTCCCGAAAAGTTAACTTTTCGGGAAGTTTTAACCTCAAACCATCCTATGAAAACTCCTCCTTTTCGTGCCGACCACGTTGGCAGTTTACTGAGAACCCCCGAAGTCAAAGAAAATCGCCTGAAATGGAAAAAAGGCGAGATTTCTGCCGAAGAACTACGGGCGATTGAAGACATGGCGATTGCCGAAACCGTTAAAAAACTTGAGTCGACCGGCATGCGCTCCATTACGGATGGCGAGTTTCGGCGAGATTATTTTCACCTCGATTTTCTGAAAGAATTATCGGGTGTAACCGTTACCGGTGGTATTGACGCGAACCCCAACGCCAAAGTGGCTGCCGATGGGTTTACACCCCCGGTCCTGAGCGTGACGGGTAAACTCAAACACGTGAAGGATATTCAGGTCACTGATTTTAACTTTCTTAAATCGGTGGTGACCCAAACACCTAAGGTATCCATTCCTTCACCGACGATGATTCACTTCCGGGGTGGGCGCAAATCCATCGACATTAATTCGTACCCGGATATGGATGAGTTCTTCCATGATTTGGCCGTGGCGTATCGGGAGGAAATTGACCATTTATACAAAGCTGGCCTTCGATACCTGCAATTGGATGATACCAACCTGGCCTACCTCTGCGACCCTAAAATGCGGGCTGCTGCCGTTGAACGGGGCGAAGACCCGAATGAGTTGCCCCGAACCTACGCTGCCCTGATCAATTCAGTTATCGACAATCGTCCTGACGATTTGACGGTGGGTATTCACCTGTGCCGGGGCAACTACCGGAGCACCTGGTTTGCCGAAGGGGGCTATGAACCGGTGGCCGAAGTGCTGTTCAATGAGATTAACGTCGACGCTTATTTTCTGGAATACGATGACGAACGCTCGGGCGATTTTGCACCCCTGCGATTCGTACCCAACGACAAGATGGTTGTGCTGGGCATTGTGTCATCGAAAACACGCGAACTGGAAGACATCGACGACCTCTGCAAACGCATTGACGAAGCGGCCCAGTACATGCCGCTCGATAACCTGTGCGTCAGTCCACAATGCGGGTTTTCGTCAACCCACCACGGCAATGACCTAACCCACGACGATCAATGGAAAAAACTAGAGTTGGTTGTGAATACAGCCGTGAAGGTGTGGGGAACGGCGTAAATATGGTTTCGTTACGTGGTTTTCTGTCATTCCGACGTCAGGAGGAATCTCAAGTCTCACATACTTCAAGCTTGAGATTCCTCCTGACGTCGGAATGACAGAAATTCTCAAAGTTCAATCCTTTAAAAACATGAAACGTTACTTCGGCCTCCTAATCACCTTAAGCTTCATAATCCCTGCCTTTGCCCAGAATCCCGTTGCCAAAATCGACTCGGGTAGCATCAGCGGAGCCAGGTACGTTATCCTTTTTCCCGAAAACTGGAAAGGGAAGCTGGTGATGTACGCCCATGGCTATGAATTTATGGGCGCTAAACCCCGGCAGAGCCAAAACCCAGGTTTCGCCAAAAATATGAAGCCGTTTCTGGAACGAGGGTTTGCGGTGGCAGCGTCGGATTATCAATATCAGGGATTTGCCTTGCCGCAAGGTGTAGACGATACCGAAGCCCTCCGGCAGTTGTTCGTAAAAACGTACGGTAAGCCAGATACCACCTATATGGTTGGGCATTCGATGGGCGGTGGCGTAACATTTGCGAT
The DNA here is from genome assembly GCF_054776855.1 of Spirosoma migulaei. Classification (NCBI taxonomy): domain Bacteria; kingdom Pseudomonadati; phylum Bacteroidota; class Cytophagia; order Cytophagales; family Cytophagaceae; genus Spirosoma; species Spirosoma migulaei. Next base: position 304,991 of record NZ_BAAHBG010000002.1, read on the forward strand.
GCTCGAAAACTTTGGATCGAATTACAACGGCGGTTTGCCGCTTTGCCCTCTATCGAGTCGACCGTATCTGCAATGCCGGAAGGAGTTTGATATGTACGCAACCTTCAACGGGTTGTTTCCAGGTATTGTAACGTCGTTGACTGAGATTTTTGACCTCTCGAAACCCTATCAGGCTCAGGCACAACAGTCGATGGTAGCCCGTGCTATGGCGATTAAAAAGGCGATTTTAGCTAAAGACTCGACGCTGGCGATTGCCTTTGCCAAGCGTTTTGACCTAAAACTGGATGACCTGCCATTTTCATTGTTTTTCAACGAGAATGTGCTGCGCGATCTTGCCCAGAAAGCCAAAGGTAATCCATTCGATAATACGAATACCCTGTACAGCGGCTTTCCTAATGATCTGGACGTTAATCAGAAAGCTGAACGCCTTAAGGCGACGGTCAATCCTAACGTTCTGTTTGCTAAATATGATCGAACGGGTAACATTAACAAACCGGTGGTGGTCATGCATACGATTTACGATCAGCTTATTCCGCCAACGTACGGCGTTGTTAACATCGAAAACATGGTGCATCAGCAGGGTAAGGATCAATACTTTACCGTCAAGTATACCAACGGGCAAGGGCATTGTAATTTCACCCCTCAGCAAACGGCTCAGGCATTCGACGCGCTCCGGAACTGGGTAAAAACAGGAGCTAAACCAACGGCTGGATTTCTGAATTAAAGAGTGAAAGAGCGAAAGACTGAATGAGTGGCATAATCGCTCTTTCAGTCTTTCACTCTTTCGCTCATTCACTTACATGATCGACCTCGACAAGATTATCGCTATTGATGTGCACACCCATGCAGAAGCCTCCTGCTGGCATCCGCACGACGACTTCCGACCGGAGCTGGACGAGGCTTTCGCCAAATTTTTCAAATCTGACCACAGGCCAACTATTCAGGAGACAGCTGATTATTACCGGGAGCGGAACATGGCCTTTGTGATGTTCACAGTCGATTCGGAGTTCAACGTAGGCAAGCACCGGATTCCGAACGAGGAAGTAGCCGAAGGAGCGCAGAAAAACGCGGATGTAATGATTGCCTTCGCGAGTATAGATCCGCACAAAGGCCGCATGGGAGCCCGTGAAGCCCGGAATCTGATCGAAAATTATGGGGTAAAGGGCTTTAAGTTTCACCCAACTGTGCAGGGTTTTTATCCCAACGACCGCATGGCCTATCACCTGTACGAAGTCATTGCAGAGTACAAACTGCCGATGTTGTTTCATTCGGGGCATTCGGGTTTTGGTTCGGGCGTGCGCGGGGGCGGAGGGTTGCGGTTGGAATACTCTAACCCAATTCATCTGGACGATGTAGCCATTGACTTCCCCGACAATCCCATCATTATTGCGCACCCGAGCTGGCCCTGGCAGGATGAAGCGCTATCGGTAGCGATGCACAAACCCAATATATATATTGATTTGAGCGGCTGGTCGCCAAAGTATTTCCCAAAGCAGTTGGTGCAATATGCCAATACCCTGCTGAAAGATCGGATGCTATTCGGTACTGATTTCCCGCTGATTACGCCCGATCGCTGGATGAAAGATTTTGAGGAAGCTGGCTTTAAAGAGGACGTCAAGCCGCTGATTTTAAAGGAAAATGCGATTCGGATGCTTGGTCTGAGGTAGACTACCTGAAAAACCTCTTTCTACAGATAACCCCTTGATCTGAAATGGAAGTAAGTGCTAAATCCCTGATTGACCAGCGACCGATTTCGCGGCTGCAATATGCAACCATCGTGATCTGCTTCCTGATGAACATGCTCGATGGCATGGATGTGATGGTCATTTCCTATGCGGCCCCGGCCATTGCCAAAAGCTGGAGCGTCAGTCCCGAAGCCTTGGGTATCGTTTTTAGTGCCGGATTATTTGGCATGACCTTCGGGGCTTTGTTTTTGGCTCCGTATGCTGATCATATTGGCCGAAAATCTATGATTCTGCTCAGTGCCGCTATCATGGGCATTAGTATTTACCTGACTTCCCTATCCGCAAGCATTATTCCCCTCATCGCGTTTCGTTTCATTAGTGGTCTCGGCATCGGTAGTATGCTGGCGAGTACAGCTGCTCTGGCTTCTGAATATACGCCCAATAAAACCCGTGATTTCTGGGTGAGTTTTGTCATTTCGGGTTACCCCGTTGGGGCTGTGTTATCGGGATTGGTAGCGGCTAAGGTTATTCCCGCTTCGGGATGGCAAACCATGTTCCAGATTGCGGGCGTTGCCACCTTTCTGGCCTTGCCACTGATTCAATTCTTCCTGACCGAGTCGCTGGATTTTTACCTGAAATCGCAACCGCATCAGGCGCTGGAAAAAGCGAATAGTATACTGGCCAAAATGAGCCATACCCTGGTGGATACCCTACCGAATAAACCCACCAAACGAACTGGGATACCTATCAAATCATTGCTGGAGGATGAGTATAAATTGCCGACCATTCAGTTGTGGGTTGCCCTGTTTCTGGCGTTCGCTACGCTCTATTTTCTGACTAGCTGGATTCCCAAACTGGCGACAAATGCCGGGCTTCCCATAGAACTGGCTATTTATGCAGGAACCGTCTTCAATGTTGGGGCTTTTTTCGGCATTACAATGCAGGGCTATTTTTCCAGTCTATTCGGACTGAAAAAGACGATCGGGATATTCCTGATTATGACGGGTGTTGTCATGGCATCTTTTCAACTCTTTATGGGATCATCTACCTTGCTGCTGGTCTTTGCCCTGCTAGGATTCGGTATTCAGGGGGGATTTGTGGGACTCTACGCCGTGGCGGCCCGCATGTATCCAACCGAATTTCGTACGACAGGTGTTGGCTGGTCAATTGGGATTGGAAGATTGGGGGGTATCATTGGACCCGCCGTGGGCGGTGTGCTCATTGGAATGGGTTTGTCGATGGTGACGAACTTCCTGATTTACGCCGTTCCAACGATCTTTGCGGGCATCATGACCATGTACATTTCGTCGAAGAAGATAAGTTGATAAGCTATGGAAAAAGGAGATGCTATAGATCTAATAGAATGAGGTCCAGGCCATCAACTTTCGCGAAACCTGAATCGAATGTTAGGAGCGGTATCCCTAGGAAGAGGGCAGTAGCGGCAATAATGGCATCGGGAAGTTTGATGCGGTGGCGTCTGCGGATTTTTATCGTTTGCTCTTTGATAGCAGAGATCAATTCGATTAGTCGGCAGCTCTCATCATCAATAAAGTACCGGATTTGCTGTTCACTTTCTTCATCGAGCTGAGAGAAGCTTAATAATTCGATTTCCGTAATGGCTGAGATATATAGAATTTCTCCGTCAATAGCGTTAGTTACTTTTTCATTACCATTGAAGTAATAAATCAGCGCATTCGTGTCGACCAAAATTGCTTTATTCCCATTCATCTCTTACTTTTTTCTGATAAGTAAGTCCATCCATTGGGAATTTAATTTTTCCTGCATACTTCGTAGGGTCAAAGCCTTTGCGAGCCGATTTAGGCTGGTTAGCAATCGCTTTCAGGGCATCATCGACAGCTGATGCGGGTGCATCTTTGGGAATCCGAATAACCATATGTGGTTGTGTTTTTAACAAATATAACCAGATTAACTCATTTTTGATACTGACTAGTCTATGCAACTTGTACATAACGCCATTCATAACGTTGACTTAACGGCCATTGTATCAGACGGCAAATCGTATACCTATCAGCAGTTACTTGATTCGTCCAGGGCCTTTGCGGAACGCCTGCTGAACGGAGCCACCGACCTCAACGAAGCTCGTGTAGCTTTTATGGTAGCGCCGGGATTCGATTACGTGCGGGTGCAGTGGGGCATTTGGCGGGCGGGGGGAGTGGCCGTACCACTGGCGTTGTCCTATCCATTGCCATCGTTGCGGTACGTAATTGAAGATACCGGTGCTCAGATCGTTATTGCTGATAAAGCCTATGTGGATATCCTTGCACCTTTAGCCGAAGAAAAAGGGTTTCGCTTTATCACGCCAGGCGATGAAACAGAGTCAGTCATAGACCAGTCTCTACCCGAGTTGGATGCCAGTCGCCGGGCAATGATTCTGTACACCAGTGGCACGACCAATCTGCCCAAGGGCGTTGTAACCACCCATGCCAACCTTGAAGCGCAAATTTCAACCCTGGTGAATGTCTGGCAATGGTCATCCAGCGATCATATCTTGTGTGTACTGCCGCTGCATCATGTGCATGGTATCATCAACGTGATTTGCTGTGCGCTATGGGCCGGAGCCACCGTCGAATTTCTGCCTAATTTCTCGGCCGAGGCAGTTTTCGATACGTTCCAACGTGGTCAGGTCAATGTGTTCATGGCCGTGCCGACTATTTATTTCAAACTCATCGCCTACTGGGAAAGCCTTCCCATTGAGCGGCAACAGCAAGTAACAGACACCCTGTTCCGATTCCGGCTCATGGTGTCAGGTTCGGCGGCATTGCCCGTTTCGGTGATGGAGAAATGGAAAACCGTTAGCGGACATACGCTGCTCGAACGCTATGGGATGACCGAAATTGGCATGGGCATCAGCAATCCTTACGAAGGTGAACGGCGGGTAGGTTATATCGGTCTGCCGTTGCCCGGTGTCAGCGTCCGGCTGGTCGATGAGGAAAATGCGGTCGTCGAAGACGGTCAACCCGGAGAGATTCAGATAAAAGGGGACACCGTTTTTCTGGACTACTGGAATCGGCCCGAAGCCACGCAAAAAGCATTTACCGACGATGGCTGGTTCCGGACAGGCGATATCGCTGTGGTAGAAGATGGCTACTACCGCATGCTGGGCCGCGATTCCATCGATATTATTAAATCGGGTGGTTATAAAATCTCAGCCCTCGAAATCGAAGAAGTGCTCAGAACCCACCCTGCCATCAGCGATTGTAGTGTTGTCGGTATTCCGAACGAAGAATGGGGCGAGTTGGTAGCCGTAGCCGTTATCCTAAGCGATCAAACGGTTTCGGCAGATACCTTACCGAACTGGCTTCGCGAACGCATGCCTGCGTATAAAGTGCCCCGGCAGTATCGGATCGTTGAGGAACTCCCCCGAAATGCCATGGGGAAAGTCACGAAGAATGATCTGAAACCCCTTTTTAAATGACTACTATACAATAGATAAAGTAAAATGAGTGATGGGTCATGACAAACCATTATCCATTATCCATTAGTCATTATGCATGTCTAAACTTGTACCTATATGATAATTTACGGGGTTGGTATTCTGGCCTTCTGCTACGTAATCGGGCAGTTGACGGGCGAATTACTTGGCAGGCTGATTGGTGTAGAGGCCAATGTGGGTGGAGTTGGTTTTGCGATGCTGTTGTTGATTTTCCTGAATGACTGGTTTACTAAAAAGGGCTACACCGACAAACTCACCGACAACGGTATTCTGTTCTGGAGCCAGATGTACATTCCCATTGTGGTAGCCATGTCGGCGATTCAAAACGTAAAAGTGGCCGTTTCAAGCGGGGTAATTGCTCTGGTAGCCGGTATTGTTCCTGTCTTGATTTGCCTCGCCATGATTCCCCTTCTTGCTAAATTAGCTAAACCCAAATCCGCCGACCAACATGGAAATTATCACCCGATTTCTTGAAAAAAATGGGTTGATTGTTGCCTTCCTGATCGTTGCGTTGATCATGTATGGCTCGGCAATTATCTCCAATCGGCTCACTAACAAGAAAATCCCGGCTTCCGCCATTGCCATTGTTAGTGGCTTGATCCTGGCTTATATTGGCGGTAAGTATTCGGGAGGTGAAAAAGGCATTGCTGACCTAAAGATATTCTCGGGGTTTGGGCTGATGGGTGGGGCTATGTTCCGCGATTTCGCCATTGTCTCAACAGCCATGGGAGCCAGCTTCGTGGTCATGAAACAGACAGGCTGGGTGGGCGCCTTATCGCTGTTTCTTGGCATTGTTCTTTCTTTTATAGGTGGTGTTGCAGTAGCGTTGCTCTGGGGATATACCGATGCCGTTAGCCTAACTACGATTGGGGCTGGTGCCTGTACCTACATCGTTGGGCCCGTAACGGGCGCTGCTATTGGGGCAAGTTCCGATGTGATGGCGCTGAGTATCGCTGCTGGCGTTGTAAAAGCAGTTTTTGTAACGATTGGAACACCCCTGGTGGCCCGATACATTGGCCTTGATAACCCACATACGGCCATGATTTTTGGCGGATTAATGGGAACCACCAGTGGGGTGTCGGCTGGCTTGGCTGCTACCGACCCTAAATTAGTACCCTACGGTGCGCTGACCGCTACGTTTTATACCGGACTTGGCTGCCTGGCTTGTCCATCGGTGCTGTATCTGCTGATGCGATTTTTCTTCATATAGCAGGGCTTTCTCACAAAAGAGATAAGGGGGTATGCTACCACTAGGTTTTCCCCATTTTACGAAACTGGCCCGGAGACAAGCCCGTTTGTTTTTTGAACAGTCGCGAAAAATAGGCTGGGTCTTTGAAATTCAGTACATACGAAATTTCGGATAGGGAATAGGTGGTATTAAGCAGGTACTTCTTGGCTTCATTGGTTAGATTATCGTGGACAATTTGCAGCGCCGACTTTTTTACAACCGACTGGCAAATCCGGTTAAGGTGAACCGACGTAATGTTCAATGAACTGGCGTACTCCTGAATCGTTTTTAACTTATGAATCGACTGCCGGATGAGCTTTTGAAAATCGTTAAAATACTGAAGCGTCCGATTAGGTGAAGTAGGTGATGGAATTTCCGACTCCTGCTGCGTTCGGTATAAGCAGATCAATAGCATCTGAAGTACTAATTGCAGTTGTGTTTTCTTTTCGAGATGATCTTCATTTAACTCCTGAACCAGCCGATTCTTTAACCAATATAATTGATCAAAAACAGCTGGCTGACCTGCAAATGGGTACTGACGAAGCTGATTCAATTCCAGAAAAACGTGGGGCTTTGACTTGAAAAAAGCATCAAGCGCCTGTTCGGCAATGGTGAACACTTCACCAACCATATCCGATTGAAATGCAAATCCATGCAAGGTATTCGTCGGAATCAGTACCACACAGGGAGGAGTTAGGGCAACTCTCCGTAGTTCCGATAACAGTATCCCATTCCCCGATGTAAAAAAGAACAGCTGGATTAAATCAGTGTGCAGGTGTTCGTTGATGTCCCAATCATACAATCGGCTTCGAACCTCCAGTAATTCATGATGAAGAAAGCTGTCTAAAAATGGGTGCTGGGTGTCGCCATACAAGCCCTCGAAGTTTTTTAAACGGGTAGGCATTTATGTTTAAAAAGGATAAATAGTAAGCTAAAAATGAGTATAATGTTTGATTTGTACAAGTCAAATTTTTATTAATCCAAGATAGTTTATAATCATGCTCATAGCTTTGTAGAGAGATTTTCCTAAACCGAAACGCGTTCATTATGAGCGATCTTAGTTACAATCAGTTTGATCGGGAGGTGCAACCGCCCTATCTGGCACCTGACTATAAATCAACGGTGTTACGAGCTCCCTCCAGGCCGTTGGTGGTTATCAAACAATCACTATCGGAGCTTTCTGGGCCGGTTTTCGGCGAGACGCACGTTGGGCCGTTGGATCATGATTTAACCAAAAACGCGTGTATAAACGGCGCACCTCTGGGTGAACGAATCGTGGTTCACGGCAAGGTGATGGACGAAAATGGTCGGCCCATTCCGCACACGCTCATTGAGATCTGGCAGGCTAATGCGGCTGGCCGCTACGTGCATAAAGTGGATCAGCACGACGCTCCGCTCGATCCTAATTTTCTGGGAACAGGTCGTGTATTGACGGATGCGGAAGGCAATTATCGATTTTATACAATCAAACCGGGGGCGTATCCCTGGGGCAACCATTACAATGCCTGGCGGCCTAATCACATCCATTTTTCTCTGTTCGGGCCGAATATTACGACGCGTCTGGTCACCCAGATGTATTTCCCCGGCGACCCGCTGTTACAGTATGATCCACTTTTTCTGGCGGTACCGCTAAAAGGACGCGACCTATTGGTGTCCCAGTTCGATTTGAGCCTTACGGAACCCAGTTTTGCTTTAGGGTATCGGTTTGATTTTGTTCTCAGAGGACATAATTCAACGCCATTTGAAACGGTATAGACCGCAGATTTTTATGATCATTATGATGTTTTATGATTTTACAACTAATTGAAATGACATATGGGGCTGATTATCAACACATAAATTTTATGTGATTGCTTTTAAAAGAAAAATCATTTTTGATCATTAGAATCATAAAAATCTGCGTTCCATCATGTTGCAAACACCTTCGCAAACTGTCGGCCCTTATTTTGCCTACGGCCTGACGCCGGAGCAATATCTATATAACTTTAAAAGCCTGGTCGACAATCAATTGGTAAGCCCACTTGATCAACCCGACGCGATTACCATTACAGGAAATGTATTTGATGGACAGGGGCAAGTTATAACCGATGCCATGATCGAAATCTGGGACGCGCAGAATAAGCGTTTTGGTCGATTCGGGACGGGTACCGACCCTAAAAATCGGTTTGTTTTTCATACCCTCAAGCCTGAGCCGACAGACGGCCAGGCACCCCATGTATCCGTGATCGTATTCATGCGTGGGCAACTGATCCATTCATATACTCGGCTCTATTTCTCCGACGAACCCGACTTGAACGAGAAAGACGACGTATTGAATGCGGTGCCTGCTGAACGACGCCATACACTCATTGCCCAAAAGAATGCGGCTGGCTATGAGTTCAATATCTACATGCAGGGTGAGCAGGAAACCGTGTTTTTCGAGGTATAAGCTGTACTAAGTAAATGGACAATGTGAAATGAACAATGCTTAATGCAAATACTTTGATTATCAGGCTGTTTTTCATTTTACATTGTCCATTATCCATTATCCATTATCCATTATCCATTATCCATTTACTTATTGAGTCATGAGCCTATACACCTATCTATTTTATAGTGCTGACGGACAATCGCTATTATCCGATGATGCTACGCTCGCGCACATGCTTCAGTTTGAAGGGGCATTAGCGCAGGCGCAGGCAAAAAATGGTCTTGTTCCGGTGGCATCGGCAGAAATGATAGTAGCTTGCTGTCAGGCAGATTTATTGGATGTAGATCGGCTCAAAAGGGATAGTTCGCTCAGTGGTAATGCTGCTATTCCACTCGTCAAACAATTGACCGTGCTGGTCCGCCAGCGCGATGAGGAAGCCGCTAAGTTCGTGCATCTGGGTGCAACCAGCCAGGATGTAGTCGATACGGCAACGGTTCTGACAATCAAACAATTTATTGATTGGCTGGACGGTAAGCTCTCGGCGTTGGAAAACAGCCTGGTTCGATTGACGAAACAGTACCGCCAAACCGTCATGATTGGCCGAACGTTGTTGCAGCAGGCAAAACCCATCACGTTTGGACTGAAGACGGCTCTGTGGCTGGAGGGCATCGGTCGTAGTCGGCAGCGACTGGCCGATGTAAAGAAACGGGTATTGGTGTTGCAACTGGCTGGTGCTGCTGGCAGCCGCAATAGGTCGATTTCGGCAGAAGTGCATGAGAATCTGGCGACCCAACTGGGGCTAAGACCTTCTGTTTCCTGGCATACGCAGCGGGATAATCTGGCTGAGTTTGCCTCTGTACTGGGTATTTTAACGGGTAGCCTGGGTAAAATCGCCAAAGATGTTTCACTGCTGATGCAGACCGAAATCGCTGAAGTACTGGAAGGTAAAGCCGAAGGCAAAGGTGGGTCGAGTACAATGCCCCACAAACGGAATCCTGTAACCTCTACGGCAATTCTGGCCAATGCCAATCGGGTTCCCAATCTGGTAGCTACTCTGCTCGCGGCTATGCCCCAGGAACACGAACGCTCCGCCGGACTCTGGCATTCGGAATGGGAGGTGCAAACGGAACTTATGCAGCTAACAGCAGGAACCGTAGAACGCAGTCTTGAATTGCTCAATAATCTGGACGTGGATGAACAACGGATGCGGCAAAACCTCGAACTCACGAACGGCCTGATTTACGCCGAAACTGTTTCGCTGGCACTGGCTCCTAACCTTGGCAAAGCTCAGGCGCATGAACTAGTCGAAAAAGCCTGCTCGCTGGCCGTATCGCAGAAGAAATACCTCAAAGACGTACTCCTTGAGCAACACCTTGATCTATCAGATTTGGATGAGCTTTTCAAACCCGAAAACGCCATTGGCCAAAGCCTCGACATCATCGACTCTATTTTAACGCATTATGACCCTCAACTATAAATTGCAAGGAACTCCCAATAGTCCGGTCCTGATTTTCTCCAACTCGCTCGGGGCGGAACTGATGATGTGGGATGAATTAGTGCCGTATCTGCTGCCCTACTTTCGAGTACTTCAGTACGATACGCGTGGGCATGGGAGTAGTGATGTTACGCCAGGGCCCTACACCATCGATCTGCTGGGACAGGATGTTGTTGATTTACTGGATAAGCTGAGCATTGATCAGGCTTATTTCTGTGGCCTGTCGATGGGTGGTCTCATTGGGCAATGGCTGGGTATTAATCATCCAGAGCGCATAAAAAAACTAGTAGTCAGCAATACAGGTGCTAAAATTGGAAACGACGACCGCTGGAACGGACGTATTGCCACTATTACTGAGCATGGTATGCAGGCTATTGCGGATGACATGATGGACCGCTGGTTTACGAACGACTTTCGAGCCCGCAACCCACAACGTGTAGCCGACATGAAAGCAATGGTTTTGCGGGCTCCACTCGATGGGTATGCTTCCTGTTGTGTAGCCATCCGTGATGCTGATTTCCGAGAAACCCTGGATCAACTGAAACTTGAAACGCTGGTCATCGCGGGTGACGACGACCCGGTGACGAACGTAGAACTGGCCGAGTTTCTGGCTACGAATATCCCGAATGCCCGCCTACGTGTCCTGTCCGCAAAGCATCTGGCCAGTACCGAACTGCCCGAACAATACGCCCAACTCCTCATTAATTTTTTTGTGGGCGAATCAACGGTTGATCGAGGGATGCATGTCCGCCGAACGGTGTTAGGAGATGTTCACGTCGATAAAGCTACAAGCCAGATTAACGAATTCAATGCTGATTTTCAGCAATTCATAACAACCTATGCCTGGGGCGAAATCTGGACGCGCCCCGGACTTTCCAAGCCCAACCGAAGCCTGATTACGCTGGCTATGCTGATTGTATTGAACCGAAAAGCCGAGTTTCAGATGCATGTTCGGGCTGCCCTGAATAATGGGGTAACCGAGGAGGAAATCAAAGAGGTTATCATGCAATCGGCCCTGTATTGTGGGTTGCCAGCCGCGAATGAAGCCTTTCACTCGGCGCTCGAAATCCTTAACCAACAGCCATGACCCACTATACACAGGTTGGCATTATTGGAGCCGGACCCGCCGGGCTCCTGTTAGCCCAACTCCTACAGCAGCAGGGGATTCGCTCGGTTGTGCTGGAAAACAGGTCGCGCGAACGCGTCGAAAGTCGGCAGCGGGCGGGCCTACTTGAACAAAACACCGTTGACCTGCTCCGACAGGCAGGGGCTACCGATCGACTCGACCAGCAAGGACTCGTTCATGATGGTGTTATTCTTAGTTACAACGGCCAACGACACCGTATTGACCTGGCTAAGTTGACTGGTGGCTCGCGGGTAACCATTTACGCGCAGACCGAAGTGGTTAAAGACCTGATCCAACTAAGATTGAATACGGGGGAACCCATTTTATTTGAGGCCGAAGCCACATCTATTGACGGGCTGGATGGAAACGAGCCGATGATCCAATATACCCACAATGGAGAGAACCATACCCTTATCTGTGATTTTGTAGCGGGTTGTGATGGTTTTCACGGCATCTCCCGGCAGACTATACCCGAGTCGTTAACAACTGCCTATGACAACGTCTATCCGTATTGCTGGCTGGGTATCCTGGCAAAGGTTCCGCCATCGACGCACGAGTTGATTTATGCCTACCATGAGCGCGGGTTTGCGCTTCACAGCATGCGTTCGCCGGAGATTTCCCGGCTGTATGTGCAATGCGATGTGACGGATACATTGGCCGATTGGCCCGACGAGCGTATCTGGGCGGAACTTCAACTTCGTCTCGGAACAGTGGGCTGGACGTTAATGGAAGGCCCAATTCTGGAGAAAACCATTACCCCCATGCGTAGCTTTGTGAGCGAACCCATGCAATACGGTCGGCTATTTCTGGCCGGTGATTCGGCGCATATTGTACCGCCAACGGGCGCAAAAGGACTGAACATGGCCGTGGCCGATACAGGGCAATTATTCCATGCGCTTATGGACTGGTATCAGAACGGAAGCTCCTCTAAATTGGCTAATTATACGGCTTGCTGTATGCGTCGCGTTTGGCGGGTGCAGGAGTTTTCCAACTTCATGACCGAGCTTTTACACCACAATCCGAACAAGACTCCATTTGAGGCTCAATTGCAGGCCTCCCGATTCAATCAATTAATCACCAGCCAGATGGCCTCGACCGTAGTCGCCGAGAACTACGTAGGTCTGTCCGCTAAACGCGCTAGTGAAGCTCAACAATCCGTAAATTTTCACGTATGAAAACCGTACCTATTCTCGACGTACATACAGCTGCTAAACTGGTTAACGAAGGCGATACGCTTTTGCAGGGCGGGTTTGGGATGACAGGCAACCCCGTTCACCTCATGCACGCTCTGGCCGAAATCGGTACGAAGAACCTGACGTTCATCGGCAATAACACAGGCGAAACCGGTTTAGGTGGCGGGCGGCTGCTCCGGAACGGCCAGCTCAAAAAACTGATCGGCTCGTTTTTTACGTCCAACCCCGATGCTGTAAAAGCGGCCCAAAGCGGGCAGGTGGAGTACGAACTCCTTCCGCAGGGAACACTGGCCGAAGCTATCCGGGCGGGCGGGGCGGGTATCGGCGGCTTTTACACGCCAACCTCTGCTGGAACGCCACTTGCCCAAGGTCGTGAAACGAAAATCATTGATGGCGTAGAGCAGGTATTTATTAAGGGGATTCGGGGGAACGTGGCGTTTATTCGCGCCTGGCGGGCCGATACAGCGGGCAACCTGCAATACCGCATGACCGAAAATAATTTTAACAAAGCGATGGCTACGGCCGCTGATCTGGTCATTGCCGAAGTCGAAGAAATTGTGCCTGTAGGGTCAATTGCTCCCGAGTACGTGCATACGCCCGGTTGTTTTGTCGATTACCTTGTTCAGGCCACCCTAACGCTGGATGATTTAGGCATTTCGGCATCGGTCTCGTCGTCCAAAAAAGTGGACGACCGACGTATGAACATGGCGCGACGGGCACTTGCCGAGCTAAAGAAAGGGGATGTGGTCAACTTAGGCATCGGTATCCCGACGCTCGTTGCCGATTTGATCACCGATGAGCAAGGTATTATTCTGCATACCGAAAATGGAATGTTGGGCGTAGGGCCTGTGCCAGCGGATGGTGGTGGAGCGATGGATTACCCTGTTAATGCGGGGAAAATTCCAGTGACAGCCCTCAAAGGCAGTAGCTATTTCGATAGTGCCGATTCATTTGCCATGATTCGGGGCGGCCATGTTGATGTCGCCATTATGGGTGGTCTGGAAGTGGACGAAACGGCCAATCTGGCCAACTGGGCCGTTCCTGGCAAACCGTTGCTTGGGGTAGGGGGCGCAATGGATCTAGCGAAGGGCGCTAAACGGCTGATTATTACGATGACTCATATAAACCCGGATGGATCGTCCAAGATTGTGCCGGAATGCACGCTGCCCCTAACGGCCACCGGTGTTGTCGATATGGTGATTACCGATCTGGCCGTCTTCGCCTATCCCGACGGTAAGCTCACGCTCCTCGAACTCATGCCCGGTGCTACATTGGAAGAGGTACAAGCCAAAACAAGTGCGCGATTTCTAATGAGCGAAAGAGTAAAAGAGTGACAGAGCGATTCGCTACTCACTCCTCCGCTCCGCTTCGGCGGTCCGATTTCACTCATTAACTCTTTCACTCATTAATTTATGATTGACTCATTCATCATCGACGCCATCCGTACGCCCATTGGCAGTTTCGGAGGAAGTCTATCGTCCATCCGAGCCGACGATTTGGCGGCCTTGCCGATAAAAGAACTGCTTAGTCGTAACCCAACTATTCCGCCCGATGCCATTGACGATGTAATTCTGGGTTGCCATAATCAGGCTGGAGAAGACAACCGCAATGTAGCGCGCATGGCGTTGCTTCTGGCTGGATTGCCGTATTCTGTTCCCGGTGAGACGGTTAACCGGCTGTGCTCATCAGGTATGTCGGCGGTTATCCACGCCAACCGGGCCATCAAAGCTGGCGATGGAGATCTATTTATTGCCGGAGGAATGGAACACATGACCCGTGGCCCGTGGGTAATCTCCAAAACGTCGAAGCCGTTCGGCAATGATGCCCAAATGTTCGACTCCAGCTTTGGCTGGCGGTTTGTTAATCCCAAGATGCACGCTCTATATGGTACGGATGCAATGGGTATAACCGCCGAAAATCTGGCTGAGCTCTATGCTATCAGCCGGGACGATCAGGATTTATTTGCCTATAATTCCCAGCAAAAAGCCGCTCGAGCCCAGCAGTCAGGGCGGTTGGCCGAAGAAATCATGGGGGTTGAACTTCTGGCAAAGAAAGGTCCTGTGACCATTTTCAATACCGATGAATTTGTAAAACCACAAACCAGCCTGGACGTTCTGACGAAACTGAAACCCGCTTTCAAAAAAGAAGGTGGAACCGTGACGGCTGGTAATGCCGCTGGCTTAAACGACGGAGCTGCCGCTATGTTCATTGCGTCCGAAGTGGCTGTAAACCAGTACGGCCTTACCCCCAAAGCGCGAATCGTAGTCTCGGCGGTTGCGGGTGTTGAGCCACGTGTTATGGGTATTGGCCCAGTTCCGGCCACAAAAAAAGCGCTCCAAAAAGCTGGCCTTAGCCTGAATGACATCGACGTGATTGAACTTAACGAAGCCTTTGCCGCTCAGTCACTGGCCTGCACGCGCGCCCTGGGCCTGGCCGACAACGACCCACGTATCAACCCAAATGGCGGAGCTATTGCACTGGGGCACCCACTGGGTATGTCGGGTACACGTCTGGTGCAAACGGCCTCGCTGGAATTACAGAAACAAAACAAGCGCTACGGGTTGGCCACCATGTGTGTAGGCGTGGGTATGGGCTATGCGGTAATTATTGAACGAGTGTAAGCCATTCGGTACGAATTATTCCTTCTTATTTACCAGGGCTGGCGTGAGAATAAGACCCTCCTGTGGTTCTCGCAGGAGGATACTGTTTTCATCAATCAGATTTTTCAAGGACTTATCAGCAAGCGTATCCAGAAGTTTGTACTTCAATTGAAACAGTTTGGTCTGATTCGCCGATTGCGTCCATTTCATGATCTTACAATGGCAATTGGCGTTTTCACGTGTGTTGGTAACTTCTTCGAGTGAACCACCTTTGCCCTGCTTGATAAACACATTTCGGATACCAATCATGTCGTTGCCTTCGCCCGTATCAAAGCTCCAGGTGGTGGCAATACTGGTCAGATAACCTTTGCCTTTGTCCAATCGCAATAAGGCATGAATTGGGGATTCAACGTTTCCCGAAGCGTTTTTTACCCGGGAATAAATAGAGACAAGCGATGGGGCTTCAAATTGAATATAGCCGATATGATCAATGTTGGCACCGTGTCGATAGAAGGTAAAATAGCCGTCTTTGTAGGTTATCTCCACCAGATTATTGGCCACCTGATGGTAGCGATTAGGATCATTCCCCCTCGCCTGAGGAGCCCCCGTATAGTATAACCAAATACCCGACAGACTATCAATCTCTTCCTGTGTTGGTTGGTAAGGAAGAATCGTCAGGTCTTTCCGGATGGTGTTCCACGCTGCTCGCTCGGTAAACCAGCGAAAACCAACAAATGCGAGAATGGCAAGCAGAGTTACAAGGCCAGCCAGCCAGGCTCTCGTTTGTTTATTGAACGACGTTTTTAATTGACTTTTCGTCTCCTGTAGCTCCTGTTGGCAGGTTGCTAACTGTTGTCGAAGAGCTTCCTGTTCTTCTTTCAGTAAGCTTATTGATGCGTTGGTATCGGCTCCTTCAATGAGATGGGTATCTTGTGGATGTTGCTCAAATCCTTTACGACCAATACCGTACAGATAGATGTAACAGGCATCGGTCAGAAACGAACGTGGATGAGCCACTAACCGATTGTAGGCATCTTTAATTTGAACCCCTGTAATATCATACTTTCGGTGAGGGTAGTCTAACTGCTTAGGGTTTGGATCTGGCGGATACAAGTCATGATCCAGTTGTTGGGCCGTGTGTGGCAACTCATTACTAATGTTGCTGAGCATTTTAGCCACTTCTTCGTAGTTTTTTGGATTTGTGTTCCGTACGATTCGTTGGCCCGTAGCGAGCTGGTACTTTTCCATTACTTTTTCAAGTAAGTACGAAATCTCCTCCTTGCCCGTCTTAAGTTTCATGCAAACTGCTTGTTATGAGCTATTTATAGAAGTTTATTAACCTTAATAAAATTTCCTAAAGATAGGGCTTCATTCATAAATTGGAGGGGAGAATTTATATATAATGAATGATTGACGTAGTAGGATATAAGTAAGATTTGTGTGTATACCTTTGGTCTTATTAGCCGATCCAATACTATGCCTGTTGTTCGTTTACTTGTTTGTATTAGTCTGCAACTCATATCTGTGTTAGCCTTTAGCGCCAAAGTAGATTCGCTCGATGTGCCCAGTGCCGTTATGAAAAAGAATTTTCGGGCGGCAGTCGTTGTCCCCGAATCATATGCTAAAGGGAAAGCGAATTACCCTGTATTGTATCTGTTGCACGGCGGCTTTGGCCATTTCAACGACTGGGAAACGAAACTGCCCGATAAAACCCTGTTGCAGCGGTTAGCCGATCAGTATAATTTACTCATTGCCATGCCAGAGGGCGAAATATTCAGCTATTATCTGGATAGCCCCGTTATCAAAGACAGCCAGTTTGAAACCTACCTGACGAAAGAAGTCATTGACAAAATTGATAAGACCTACCGCACCGTTCGAACGAACAAAGGGCGGGTCATTACAGGTCTTTCAATGGGGGGCTATGGAGCCTTATACCTGGCCACGCGTCACCCCGATCTGTATGGCGCGGCTGGCAGTATGAGTGGCGCGCTTAATCTGGATATGACTAGCTGGAAACTGCTGCCTGAGATGGAGAAAGGCATTAAAGGCGAATTTGAAAAGATTTTAGGGCCATTTTCGCCAGAGAGTTACGCACCTTATTCGGTGATTAATATGGTCGATAAAATGAAGGCCAATGGATTGAAGCTGATTTTTGACTGTGGCGTCGATGACTTTCTGATTGAACCTAACCGGGAGCTTCACCGTCGGCTGGTGTTCAACCAAACACCCCACGATTACAGCGAACGGCCTGGCGGGCACAGCTGGGACTACTGGCAAAACTCGCTCCCCAATCATGTCTTATTCTTCAACCATGTTCTGAAAGCGAACGGAACTGCTGTTCAATAAAGCCAATGCGTAGACTATCGACCCAAATCCTGCTCTTTTTTATAGGTTGCCTGCTAACATTCCCCTTGTTTGCCGCCAAAGTAGATACGCTGGATATAACGAGTGCCAGTATGAATCGGACGCTTCGGGCAGCTGTGGTTCTGCCAGCGCGCTACAAGAAATCGAAGCAACCATTTCCGGTATTGTATCTGCTCCATGGCGGAACAGGCAGTTTCCGGGATTGGCTGACCAAAACACCCGATAAAACACTACTGCACCGACTGGCCGACCAGTATAACATCATCATCGTAACACCCGATGGTGACCCTACCAGTTATTACTTCGATAGTCCACTCGTTAAAAGCAGCCAGTTCGAAACGTTTATTTCCAAGGAGTTAATCGACAAAATTGACAATACCTACCGCACGGTTCGCGAGCGGAAAGGGCGCATCATTGCGGGTTTGTCGATGGGGGGGCACGGGGCTATGTTTATCTCAAGTCGTCATCCAGACCTGTACGCAGCCGCAGGCAGTATGAGTGGCGTTATGGATATTAACACCGCCAGCTGGAAGGTACCCGCCGATTTTGCCAAATCCCGGTCTGAAAACTTTGCCAAGCTATTAGGGCCACCCAAAGAAGGCGACACGCCTTATCCAGGCTATACAATGGTCACGCTGGCCGATCAGCTCAAGAAGAATAACCTGCCTTTGATTTTCGACATCGGGGTGGATGATTTTCTGATCAACGGCAATCGCGAGTTACACCGTCAGTTGATGGAAAACAAAACACCCCACGACTATACCGAGCGGCCCGGAGCCCATACCTGGGACTACTGGGGAAATGCCCTGCCTTACCAACTGCTGTTTTTTAGCAAGATTCTGACCGAAAATGGCGTGATGGTTCTTTAACGCAAAAATCAACTCTCAATTTGTATAACCCGAATTACCAACCTAAAAACTCCATGAAAATCAAACCAATCCTGGTATCCCTGCTTATCCTTGCGTTGCCTCTGCTGTCTATTGGGCAAGCCAAAGATCCCATCATAGCGGGCAAAGGCATCGCTACCGTGCCCACCGAATCGGGCAGCGTTCGAGGCTATATTCACAATGGTACGTTCACCTTCAAAGGCATTCCGTACGCCAAAGCCGAACGCTTTATGGCCTCTTCGAAACCTGATTCATGGACAGGAGTGCGCTCTTCTATGACCTACGGACCCGTTTGTCCGATGGACGTAACTACGACTACATACGACGAAATTGAGTTTCCGTTTCACCACGACTGGGGCTATACCAACGAAAACTGCCTGAGTCTGAACGTTTGGACTCCCGAAATCAGCAAAGCGAAAAAGCGCCCAGTCATGGTTTGGCTGCATGGTGGCGGCTTTACCGCGGGTTCGTCGGTTGAGTTGCCTTCGTACGATGGGGAAAACCTGACGAAAAAGGGTGATGTGGTGGTCGTGACGGTCAACCATCGCCTGAACATTCTGGGCTTTCTGGATTTGTCGGGCTATGGCGAGAAGTACAAAAATTCGGCGAATGCGGGTCTGATGGATCTAGTGTCGGCTTTGCAGTGGGTAAAGCAGAACATCGACCAGTTTGGTGGTGATCCGAACAACGTAACCATCTTCGGTCAGTCGGGTGGGGGTGGTAAAGTAACCTGCCTGATGAACGCCCCTTCGGCGAAGGGGCTCTTTCATAAGGCCATCGTACAGAGTGGTAGCTACATTACCAGTTTCACGGAAAGTGATGTGATGAAAAAAGTAAGTGCTGCGCTGCTCGAAGAATTGAACTTACAGCCGAATCAGGTCGATTCACTCCAAAAAATTTCATACGAACGGTTGAATGCGGCTGGTAAAAAAGCTCTACGGAAAGTGTCGGATGGGATGAAAGCCGAAGGTCGCCCCGCTTTTGGATTAGGTTGGGGCCCCATTCATGATGGGAATTTCCTGCCTTACCAAACGACAGACCCGGCTGCGATGGCACTTTCGAAAGATATTCCGCTGCTGGTTGGTTCGACGAAAAACGAGTTTACGCCTTTCAATCCGGCTACCCGCGATATCACGATGGAAGGAGCCAAGGCTAACCTACAGAAAAAATACGGCGATAAAACAGACGCGTATCTGGCAGCGGTGAAGAAAGCCTACCCCGAAACGGTGAAGCCATCCGATTACATCGATATCGACTTCAACTTCCGCCCGCTCACCGTTCGGCAGGCCAATGCGAAAGCTATTCCGGGCGCGGCTCCGGTTTATATGTACCTCTTTACCTGGCAGTCGCCGGTATTGGATGGCGCTTATAAAGCGATGCACTGCATGGAAATTCCGTTCGTATTCGACAACATCAGTCGTTGTGAAGAAATGACAGGTGGTGGTAAAGATGCTCAGACGCTGGCCGATAAAATGAGTCGGGCGTGGATTGCCTTCGCCCGAACCGGCAACCCGAACCACAAAGGTCTGCCAACCTGGCCTCAATACAATGCTGAGAGTGGTGCTACGATGATTTTCGACAATACCAATCAGGTAAAGAATAACCCCGATAAGGAGTTATTGGAGATCGCTGCTGGCAAGTCGATGTAATTTTTCTGACAGGATTAACGGGATAAGGCAGGATTTTTTCAATTCTGAAATCCTGCCTTATCCCGTTAATCCTGTCAGAAAATAATCTCACTCACTTATCTGACCATGCTTTCTCTACTTGGCTTTGCCACCATTGGCGTTTTTCTCGCCCTGATCATTACCAAGCGTTTGTCGGTCATTACGGCTCTGGTGCTGGTGCCGCTGGTTTTTGGGTTCCTGGCAGGATTTAATCCCAAAGAACTGGGAGAGATGATTCTGGCAGGCATCAAGCAGGTTGCCCCAACGGGTATCCTGTTGATGTTTGCCGTGCTGTATTTCGCGACGATGCTCGATGCGGGGCTGTTCGATCCCATTAGTACCGCCATCATCCGCTACGTAAAAGGTGATCCGCTAAAAGTGATTATTGGTACGGCCATTCTGACCATGATTGTCCACCTAGACGGAGATGGCACGGCAACGTTCATGATCGTGATGTCGGCGTTCCTACCGATTTACAAACTGTTGGGTATCAATCGCCTGATTCTGCCAGGCATTGTAGCCCTTAGCGTTGGCCCGATGCACCTGGTCCCCTGGTCGGGGACGTCGGCACGGGCTATTTCGACCTTAAAAACAGATGCAACACAACTCTTCAATCCAAATATTCCGGCGATACTAGCCGGTATTTGCTGGGTATTATTTGTCGCGTACTGGTTTGGTCTGAAGGAGCGGAAACGACTTGGTGTTAGTGAGTTGCGCTATGTTCATCACGAAAGCCTGACCGAAGAACAGCGACAATTTCGCCGACCCAAATTGTTCTGGATCAATGCGTTATTGACTATAGGGCTCATTACTACGTTGATGAAGGGTTGGGTACCCGCACCCGCCCTGTTTATTGTAGCCGCTGTGGTTGCCTTGTTGATTAACTATCCTAAACTCGCGGATCAGCAAAAAGTAGTGCGAAGTCATGGTAACAATATCTTCATGGTATCGAGCATGATCTTTGCCGCGGGCGTTTTTTCGGGGATTCTAACGGGTTCTAAAATGATCGACGCCATGGCAACTTCAGTTGTTTCACTGATCCCTCAACAACATGCGGCCTTGTTGCCAACGCTCACGGCCATTACCAGTATGCCAGCCAGTCTGCTCTTTACGCCTGATGCCTATTATTTCGGAGTAGTCCCTATTTTGAGTCAGACGGCCACGCAGTTCGGTATCGATCCGCTGGAAATTGGGCGAGCGGCTTTGTTGGGGCAAATGACGGTTGGCTTTCCGGTTAGTCCGCTGACAGCCTCAACCTTTTTGCTGGTTGGCCTGGCCGAGGTCGATTTAGGCGATCATCAGAAATTTATTCTTAAATGGGCGTTTGGCACTACGTTGGTCATGACGTTGGCGGCTCTGTTAACCGGTTCTATTCATCTATGAAAAACCGAATTCGCATCGGCTGTGGGGCTGGCTTTTCCGGAGACCGGCTCGAACCCGCCCTCATTCTGGTTCAGCAAGGCCAGTTGGATTATCTCGTGCTAGAATGCCTGGCCGAGCGAACGATAGCGCTGGCCCAGAAACGGAAACGCCAGGATTCTGCGCTTGGTTATGACCCGTTGCTAGAGCGCCGAATAGAAAGTCTGTTGCCTCATTTACTGGAAAAGAAGGTTCGTCTGATTACCAATATGGGTGCGGCCAACCCACTGGCAGCCGCTGAAAAAATTGTTGAAATCGCTCGGCGACTAAATCTATCCGTTACCGTAGCGGCCGTTACGGGAGATGACGTGTTCAGTCTACTTTCGGATGATGAACTGGCGTTAGAAACGGGCAAATCGCTGAAGGAATCCGGTACACTTGTGTCGGCCAATGCGTACCTGGGTGCCGATGCTATTTTACCCGCGTTGGAAACTAATGCCGATATTATCATTACCGGCCGTGTTGCCGACCCGTCGCTATTTGTAACCCCAATGGTACACGAATTTGGCTGGTCGCTGGAGGATGCGAATCAGCTTGGCCAAGGGACAGTTATTGGTCATTTACTGGAGTGTGCGGGTCAACTCACAGGAGGGTATTTTGTCGATCCCGGCCGAAAAGACGTGCCCGACATGGCGCATCTGGGTCATCCGTTTGCCGATGTGTCGCCAGATGGAACGGCTATTTTTGGTAAAGTAGCCGGTACAGGTGGAAGCCTGACTGTTGCCACCGCAAAAGAACAGCTGTTGTATGAAGTCATGGACCCAGGCTGGTACATCACGCCCGATGTTGTCGCCGATTTCACGCAGGTACGTTTAGCAGAAACAGGCCTGAATCAGGTTAGAGCCACAGGCGGGCGCGGTCAGACCCGCCCCGATACGTTAAAAGTAAGCGTGGGCTACGAAGCGGGATTTATCGGCGAAGGCGAAATTTCCTATGCGGGCTCAAATGCGTTGGGCCGGGCACAATTGGCTGGCTCAATCATTCAGGAACGCTTACAAGATCGCTTTCCCGATTTGCGAGTTGACTATATCGGCAGCACTTCGGTGCATCGAACCAGCTTTGGGCAGTACCCAGACCCCTATGAAATTCGACTTCGCGTGGCAGGGAAAGCTTCAACAGCACAACAAGCGGCTTTGGTAGGCGAGGAGGTCGAAGCGCTTTACACTAATGGGCCAGCCGGTGGTGGCGGGGCTCGCAAATACGTTCATGAAGTTGTCGGTATTGTATCGACACTGATGGATCGAACAAAACTAACACCCAGTATCAGCGTCCTCCAATCATGAGAATAAAGCTATATGATATTGCCCATAGTCGGGCGGGGGATAAGGGCAATACATTGACCTTATCGCTCATTCCCTATAGTGCCGAAGATTATCCGTTAGTATGCGCTAGGGTAACTGCTGAGGCTGTCAGGCACCATTTACAAGCTATTGTTGCAGGAGAGATAACTCGGTACGAGCTACCCAATCTGCCTGCTCTTCAATTCGTATGCCAGCAAGCACTAACAGGCGGTGTGACAACCTCGTTAACCATGGATACGCATGGAAAAAGCCTGAGTTACGCCTTGCTGGAGATGTGGGTAGAAACTGAAGTTAATGGACAAGAGGAAATGGGTAATGGATAATGAATAATGTAAAATGAATAATTGGTAGGGCGATAGTAGCCAGTGGATTATCCATTATCCATTGTTCATTATTCATTTTATTCCTCACTACTGCTTATTACTATCGACCACTAGGCGCTGGTCGCGATTGGCAATGTCCCAGGCGGTGTAGAAGACGAGCCGGGCTGATTTTTCGGCCAGTTTGAAGTCGATTTTCTCGATGTCATCTGTTGGTTTGTGATAATCGGGATGCAGACCGTTGAAATAAAAGATAATGGGGATCTGATGCTTGGCGAAGTTATAATGATCGGAGCGGTAGTAGATTCGCTGAGAATCTTTTGGATCGTTATACTTATAATCCAGCTCCATATTGATGTACTTTTTATTCGTCTCCTCACTGATTTTGTGCAGTTCCGATGAAAGTTTGTCGGAACCGATCACGTAGATATAGTTATCCGATTTGCCCAGATGCAGATCATCGACCCGACCCACCATGTCGATATTTAGATCAGCGACGGTTTTTTCAAGGGGAATCACCGGACTCATATCCGCGTAATACTGCGAACCTAGCAGACCTTTTTCTTCGCCCGATACGGTCAGGAATAAAATAGATCGGCGGGGCCCTTTACCAGCCGCCTTGGCTTTGGCGAATGCCTGTGCAATTTCCAGCACTGATACCGTACCTGATCCATCGTCGTTGGCTCCGTTATTAATCTGGCCATCGGCGCTGATACCGATATGGTCGTAGTGCGAGGAAACAACCAGTACTTCGTCTTTTTTGTCGGTTCCTTCAATAAAGCCCAATACGTTCGAAGACTCCGTTTTTTCATCAACCCGATCAGCTTTAACCGCTACGTTGCCAGTTAGTGATGAGGCAATGGGCTTCGCCGATTGAGCAAGTTGAGAGGTTGTTTGTCCTAGCGTGGCGGTGGAGGTATTCAGTAAGGCCGCAGCCATATCTGCTGTAATCAGAAATACACCCGCTGAACCTACATTTTCAGCACCGGGCTTCAGACTCAATCGATTGAACCGGGCTTGCATGGCGCTACGTTGGGTGAGCAACTGTTTAAACGCTTCGGCCGATTCCGCTGAAACAATAAACACCTGAGCAGCTCCCTTATCCTTTGCTGCCAAGCTCTTTGCCCGCCAGCCATTTGGGCCTCCCCATTTAGAGGCTTCGCTGCTGCCGCTCACCAGTTTTGTCCCATTAGCGGCTTTAGGCTCATCATCCAGCATTACAAGGGCTTTTCCTTTTACGTCGCGCCCTGCATAATCGTCGTAGTTCGTGTCACTGATGCCATAGCCAACAAATACGGTCTCGTAGCTTGTTTCTGTAGGCAGGTATAAAAGGCCGTTCGGCATGAAATCCTTCTGCGGTTCAAACCGTTTGCCGCCCGCACTCACATAAAAATCACCCCAATTCTTTTTGTAAAGCGTATAGGGCTGTAAGTAACCCAGCTTGCCATCCGTTTCCTTAACAATGGGTTTGAGCCCTTCTGCCGTAAACTGACTGGCGATATAATCCGCTGCTTTGCGCTGGCCACGGGTTCCGGTTTCCCGGCCCTCCATATCATCGGCAGCCAGAACACGAAGGTGTTTTTCAAGGTCAGCTGCCGTAATAGTATTGGCAAACTTTTCCTGAGCGATACTGGCGAAAGGCAGGCTGATTAGCCCGGCGGCCAGTAGTAGTTGTTGAGAAGTCATTAATCAGGTTTTGATTGGGAATTTTAGATGAAATAGCGAAAGCCCTATGTAGAACGGGACTACTAATTTCCGAAAAATTACTTTACTAAATTCGATTCCTGCTTTTTCTGTCGATTTGTGATCAAGAGAGGAATAATCAAAAAGCTCAGGCTGCTGAGCAATAAGGCGAAGCCAGTTTGAACGGCGTGCAGAAAGGTAGCTACAATGACGCCTTCGGTGAGCGTCATACCATACAGTACTAAAGCCCGGCTCACCAGAAAGTGATACGTTCCAATGCCGCCCTGAGTGGGTACAGCCAGCCCTCCTAGAGAGCTGACTGCTAAAATCGTTAAAGCAGCAGTAAGTTGCAGATTCGCTGTATCGGAAGTGCTTAATAATAATACATACGTAACCAGCCAACTCAGTGTTTGAATAAGGAGAGTCAGAGTAATAAACAAGCCAGGTTTTGATAGCTTCCGGATGGCCATGAAACCCTTACGGAATCCTTTAATTACATCTGTCATGCGTACAATAAGCGGGTGCTCCCGAAGCGTTGGATGGATAAGTAGTTGCCAGACGCCAACAAAAACAAGCAAAACCAATAGGCCTACCCCAGTTAGAACGTAGACTCCCGGAAGAGCCAGCGTTACTTTAGCAAGGTAGCTTTGCATACGGCTAAACTCAATCATAACGGTGAGCAATAGGACTAACGCGAGCATAAGCAAGTCCATAATGCGCTCGGCAACGACCGATCCGGCCGCCTGCGAAATCGGAATGTCATCTGTCCGCTGTAGTGTACCACATCGTGTCAATTCGCCTGCCCCCGGAACAATCATACTGGCTACTGTACCGGCTAATAGCGCAACAGTAGACCGGAATAGGGATGGTTCATAGCCCATCACTCGTAAGGTAAGTTGCCAGCGAGCAGCTCTAAGCACATAACTCAGGCAGATAAGTAACCCTACCAGCGAAAGCCAGCCATAATTAGCCAGTTGAAATTGATGACCTATTTCGGCAAATGGTACGCCTTTTAGTACATACCACAAGAGAAAAAAAGCCAGCAAAATTGGTAAGGCTCGCCTTAGTAACGCTTTATTCATGCGGGCAAATTACCGCATTTTCAGAAAGAAAATACGTAATGTTGGCAAACTGGCACGGTATTAGTAAGTTTGGTTACGCGTATCGTACTGATAACCTAATCCGAGAATTCTTCTAGAAACGTCCTCATGTCGAAGAAACAAAAAGGCCGCGCCACGTCAGTAGGGGCCAGCCCAGCCGTTAAGACCGCGAGTTCTCCACTTACTAAACCAATATTGACAGCCCCTTCCAAGGTCGAAGATTTGCCTGAAACCCAATCATCGTTTGAGCTAATTCGATTTGACAAACCTGTAAAACGGACGCTGGGGACATTTTTAGGGCTTTTTTTGCTGTTTGTCCTATTCAAATGGCATTATGTGTCGTTGCCTATCTGGAATACACTTTTACCCGACGGCTCTCCGCCAACACGCGGACTAATTGCAGGTACACCTAAGCAAATTCGGATGGATGACTATGCGGTGGCGGCTCCCTGGATTCTGTCGAATGTACACCACCAACTTGCCCAAGAGAATGAAGCCATTGGTGGATTGAATTCTTCGTTGATCCTGCTTCCTACGCTCCATCCCATTACGCTGTTTAAGCCTGGGCACTGGGGTTTTCTGGTGCTTGACTCAGAACGAGCTTATGCCTGGATTTATGATATAAACCCACTTTTGCTACTGGTAGGTGGTTTCCTATTCTTTCTATTAGTCAGCCAAAATCAATACTGGCTTTCGCTGGCAGGCGTTTTAACCTTATTCCTGTCATCAGGTACAGTACGCTGGTCATTTATCCCCTCCAGTATTATTGGTTATTGTTGCGCAGCGTTTGTCGTAGCCGCTTATTTACTGTATGAGCAAAAGCCGCTATGGTCTGCTTTGTATGCGTTACTGTTGGTATGGTTGGCGTGCTCACTGGCGCTGATTTTATATCCTCCTTATCAAGTTCCGATGGGCTACCTGTTCGGGTTAGCTTTCGTTGGATATATCATCAATAATAGACGTTCGTTATTCCCAATCAAGGGCATTTGGCTCAAACTAGGTTTATTTGGTGGAGCGGTTGGGCTGGCTGGATTAGTTCTGGCATTGTTTTATGCCGACGCTCAGGAAACCCTTAAGGCTGTGGCAAGTACAGTTTACCCAGGTCAGCGTAGTGAAACTGGGGGCACAGGTTTTATTGGCAATGCGTTTTCTGAATATTATAGCTGGTTTTTTGATGATCAAAAATTTCCAAAAACCTGGCTTAATATCTGTGAGCTATCACATTATCTCAATTTTGCACCAGTTATTGTTCCATTGTCAGTTGCCCTTTGTATTCTGAAACGTAAAGTGGACTGGTTACTGGCCGCTGTTTCTGTATTCGTACTGCTCATGTGGATATGGGTTGAAATCGGCTTCCCAGCAGGACTGGCCAAGGTTAGTCTCATGAGTATGGTACCCACCCGCCGGGCGCAGATTCCCATGGGTGTGGGGAATATTTTACTTTTGTTTCTGTACCTGAGTGCCATTCGCGATAGTAATATCAGTTTACCTCAACGGGTACCTGCCTGGGTAAATGCAGTGGCTATTGCTGGCATTGTTGGCTTTGTAGGATATACAGCTTATGTCAATGTGAACGATACAGATGGATTAATTAAACCGTATCAGACGTTGATGCCAGTCATATTTTTTTCGCTGATGAATGCCCTGTTACTCTTTACCATTCCAGTCCGATATCGAGTTGCTATTTTCTGCTCAGGCTTACTCCTGTTTCTGTTGCCCAACCTGAAAGCAAATCCGCTGTCAAGAGGTATGAGTCCGATTACCGAAAATGCGTTTTATAAAACGGTACGTCAATTGGTCGAGCAGGAACCACAGGCCCGGTGGCTGGTTAATGGTAATCAGTTTATTACGTATATGGTTACGGCAACTGGGGCAAAACAAATCACAGGTGTGAAATACCTACCGGATCGGAAACATATTTTTAAGGTTCTTGACCCGCAAATGGAGCGCGATTCGGCCTATAACCGATATGCACACGTTACGAATCAGAGCTTCATAAATGGCCGAGATTCCGTGATTCTCGTCAATCAATTTGAAGATGGGTATGTTATTGCAATGGACCCCTGTTCGCCACGGATGAAACAGTTGAATGTGAAATATCAGGTATTCGACCATCAGCCACAACCAGTTGAAATCCGGTGCATGAAATCGGTTGCTACGCTCGGGTCATTAACGATTTATCAGGCAAATCCATAAGTTATGCCTACTAAGCCGCATATCCTGGTCATTGTGCCCTGCTATAATGAGCAGGGGGCTATTGCTCAGGTAGTACGTGAACTTACGGCGATACGTGACCGCGAGAGCTATCAATTAGACATTCTGATTGTCAATGACTGCTCTACTGATGATTCAATGGCTGTTGTTCGCACGCTTCCCTGCTTTTACTTAAACCTGCCTGTTAATCTTGGCATTGGTGGAGCTATGCATAGTGGCTACCGGTATGCCTATCAGAAAGGGTATGATATTGCGGTTCAGATGGATGGCGATGGACAGCACCCCGCCGAAGAGTTACCTAAGGTTCTTCTGCCTGTTCTAGCCGAGGAGGTAGATGTTTCAATTGGTTCGCGGTTTATCAATCGAGAAGGGTTCCAGTCATCTTTTACCCGTCGGTTAGGTATCCAATATTTTCGCTGGCTGAATCAATTACTCATTGGGAAAACCATTTACGATAGTACGTCTGGTTTTCGTGCGTTTAATCGACGTACCATTGAACTGGTCAATAAATATTATCCAGATGAATACCCAGAACCCGAGTCGATCGTGCAGTTTGGGTTACAGGGGTTACGGATCAGAGAGGTTCCCGTCAGAATGCGCCAACGTGAAGAAGGCGTGTCGTCCATTAACACCAGTCGGGCGTTTTACTATATGCTGAAAGTGTCGCTTGCAATCGTATTTATGTATTTTCGTTTGATAAATAAACGTACATACTAATGGCATCGGTACCAATAACAATACAGATTATCAGTCTATTAGGCGCGTTTTTGTTTCTGGCGTTTATTTTCAGACTGATTGTAAAAGGCAAACTTCGGGAGGAGTATTCCATTTTGTGGATTGCCTGTACACTTGTGCTGATCGTTTTCTCTATCTGGCGAAAGGGATTGGAGCAGATTTCACTGGCATTGGGTGTATTTTATCCACCTTCGCTGGTATTCCTGGGAGCTATTTTTGCGATTTTAGTTTTTTTGGTACACTTATCGGTCGTTGTTTCGCGGCTACAGAATCAGATTAAAGTACTCACTCAGGAAGTTGCTTTGCTGAAAAACGAACTCAAAAGCCATCATTTACTGAGTGAATCCGAATCAAGCACGCTAGCTGAACCGGTTACACTCATAGAGTAATCATGTTGCCATCCATCAGTGTTATCACACCTTCGTATAATCAGGCTTCTTTCATTCGGCAAACGGTTGAATCGGTACTTTCGCAGAATTACCCCCGGCTAGAATACATTGTGGTCGATGGTCTTTCAACCGACAACACCCTGTCCGTACTTGAAACCTATAAAGATCAGCTTACATTGATTGCCGAACCCGATAATGGGCAGACCGATGCGATTAATAAGGGACTGCATCTGGCGACTGGTGATATTGTTTGCTGGCTAAATTCGGATGATTATTTTTTGCCTGGTGCCTTGGCTGCTGTGGGTAACTTCTTTTCCCAACATCCTGATAAACTCTGGCTTACGGGCGATTGCCAAATTGTTGATCAGCATAGTCGTGTTATTCAGCAGCCTATTCGGCACTATAAGCGGCTACTCCGATCACTTACGCCTGCACTGTATTTAGGCATGACCAATGCCATCTGTCAACCTTCAACCTTCTGGCGTCGGCAGGTTCATACAGACTTGGGTTTCCTGACCGAATCATTGTGTTACACAATGGATTATGACTGGTGGTTGCGTTTAGGAGAACTGCAGCCACCCGCTATATTACCTCAGCCTTTAACAGCATTCCGCATTCATGCCGATTCTAAGGGGGGGAGTCAGTATCAGTTACAATTTGATGAAGATTATCAGACATTCAGTCGGTATTGGTCGAGTACGCCTATTCGATGGTTGCATAAACTGCATAATCAGGCAATAACCTCCGTTTATCAGTTTGTAAAATAATGCCGCCATAATTTGTGGTTTTGACAAAATAGTAGGCCCTGGTTTACTCATTTTGGTAGTCCTGTCTGATGACAAACTGAATTGAATAGAGCTGCCATGTTACTGAAAAATATCATTCGGATTCTGAAGACATCACCTCTGCTGGTTCCACTACTTGCACTCATTGATCTGGCTTTGTATGGTATTGATCGCCTTGCGGTCTTATCTGTTGGTCCAATTAAGCAGAAACCAAATACCTTGTTGATTCTGCGGATTGATGTGTTGGGTGACTATATGGCGTTCAGACCCTATTTGCAGGCAATTCGGCAATCGGCCCGGTATAAAGACTATTCAATCACACTCTGCGCCAACCACGCCATCCGAACCGTTGCGGAGATTTTCGATGGCGATCTGATAGATTCCTTTATCTGGACTGATATTTACAAGCTAAGTACTCGGCCCCTCTATCGGTTTCGTTTTGTGCGTCAGCTTCGACAACAGGGATTTTCGAGCGTTTTTTGCCCAACTTACAGCCGGGTTCTTGTGCTAGACGATTTTCTGGCTAAAGCAACGGGTGCCTCCGAACGGGTTGGGTGCCTGACAGATTTTGTGAATATCAAACGGTGGGAAGATCGGTTTGGTCGTCAGCTCTATACGCGTCTGCTTCCATCGGGTGACGGGCTGGTATTTGAAATGGAGCGAAACTGTCAATTGGTAGAAGCATTTCTGGAAGAGCCCGTTTCACCTGGGCAACCCGTTTTGAAGACTGCTTATGCCAAACCCGTGTTACTTCCTAATCAGTATGTTGTTTTATCGCTTGGTGCTGGACAGGACTTTAGAATTTGGCCGGCAGAAAAATTTGCGAAGGTGGCTCAATTTATTTTGGACCATTACCCAGCCTGTAAACTTGTTTTAACCGGCATGAAGAGTGAGATTATGTATGCCGATGCCTTTAAAAAACATATGCCAGACTTATCATCGGTAGTTGATCTAACAGGAAAGTTATCAATTCCAGAACTGGTTTATGTGGTTAACAGTGCGGAATTACTCATTGCCAATGAAACCGGTGTTATCCACATTGCTGCTTCAACTCAAACACCGTCTTTAGTAATTTCTCAGGGTAAAACGCTGGTCCGCTGGCACCCGTATCCGAGCCCTATTGGTGATTATATTCACTATTTATATCCCACTTTTATCGAAGAAAACAGACATCGACTAACAGAAATAGCACCAGCATTTAACCCCGAGTCACCTTACCCAATTGAGGAGATATCGGTAGAGCGGGTGATCAAACTGTTGCCTTCATTATTGCATCAGTTAGCTGTTTGAAATACAAGGTTTGTGTACCGGTTCGCCCCTTTTTTACTTTCGGCAAATAAGATATTGTAATCAGTTTCTACAACGGTTTTGTTCGCTTCATCAATTCGGCTGACCGAATAGCCTAGTGTTTGCATCATTGTCAGGTAATCAGCCGGAGAAGCCCCGCTATTGTACAAACCGCGCGGCCAGAATTCACTGATGACGATTGGCTTATACTTCGCCAAAAGAGCGCGCCCTCCTTTTAAAACAAAGTATTCAAATCCCTGAACATCAATTTTTATGAGATCAACTCGCTCGCTGACCGTATCGTCGATACGTAATGTGGGTACATCAACGTATTCAGTAAAATCACCGTCGTTATAAAGTCGATAATCACCGACATTGAATGGATGTTTATAAAGACGTAACGTATCTTTTTTATCCGACAGAGCGGCATTATAAGTAACTACGTTTGTTAACGTGTTTAAGGCCAGGTTCTTTTGAAGAATAGCAAAGTTGCCCGGGTCTGGCTCAAAGGCTATCACTTTTCCTTTCTTTGCTTTTTG
The DNA here is from genome assembly GCF_054776855.1 of Spirosoma migulaei. Taxonomy (NCBI): domain Bacteria; kingdom Pseudomonadati; phylum Bacteroidota; class Cytophagia; order Cytophagales; family Cytophagaceae; genus Spirosoma; species Spirosoma migulaei. The sequence goes on from NZ_BAAHBG010000002.1 coordinate 336,872, forward strand.
CCCCACCCGAATGCTGTAAAAACCCATGTTTGCTCCAATATCGAGCATCACAGTATCTTCTTTTACGAACGAAAGAATGGTTTGTGTTTCAGTTTCCTCGAATTTACCTGAGCCCGTAATTTGCAACGTATCGTGAGCATCTACGTACATTGAGAAGTCACCAAAATTGTAGGGTTTGCTGTTGTCGATAGCGCCTTTCAAGCCTAATTTATGGGCTAAAATGGCAGTTTTAAAGAGAACCCTGTCTCCATCAAAACCCAAACGATCTAAGGTAGAGGAAACAGTGTTAAGAAGGGCTTGCTTCATTGTGGGTGAAGAGGTTAGGTTATGGTCAATACAGGTCAAAAAGTAGGCTTTCGAACCAATGTTAACAACTAACGTGCCGAAATTTTTCTCCTGATTTTTCCGCCAGCTATATCTCTGTATACCTTACCAGAGAATTACGTTCACAATCCAATGGAATGATACTAGCTTGCCAATAAAAATAAGAGAAGCCAAATCAGCACCTTATTTTCTCTACTCTTTGTCAATAACAATTAAAATGCTGGCTTTGGGGTAATGCCAGGGCCAAGTAAGAACGAATTTATCGTTTATTTGACCAAAACTATACTTCCCTGAACTGTAAACTCCTCTCCGGTATCATAAATTCCTTTTATAGAATACGGATAAATACCCTGCATGCAGGGAATACCTCGGTATGTACCATCCCATCCATCTGCGAGACTACTCCCTTTAAAGATCACTTCGCCCCATCTGTCAAAAATAGTTAATACGGCGTTTCCAACACCTTGATAGATAGGTTTATAGATGTCATTTATGCCATCTTTATTAGGCGTGAATGAAGACGGAGTATAAACGCCGGGTTTTGCAGGATTTACTGGATTCAAAACATGTTCGCATGCGCAGGCACTCTCATTGTACGTATCATCAGTTTGATTGTTGTTATCGTTACAATCTGGTTTAGGTTTGGAAGTATGCTCACATTGGCAGGTGTTTGGATTAATTTGATCTTCGGTTAAGCAATTGTTGTCATCACAGACAAGGGGACCACATAGCAGGAACAATTTGTTAAGTTCGTCCTTAGTCAGAACTCGATCGTAAATTCTTACATCATCAATAAACCCTTCAAAATAATCGACAAAACTCCCACTGTTATCTTTTCGTGTACCGATATAGGTGTAATTGGCTAAGTTCCCAATAGAAGATGGTGTAGCTGAACAAGTTGAATAGATCGTGTTGCAGGTGGGATTATAGGCGGTACAATTTACCTGAAACGTTGCACGATCAGCTGCAAGCGTTTTCGTTCCATCATAAAGAAGAACAATTAGTTGCCATTCGTTTGAGTGCACAACGCTATTCACAGAACTAACCTGATACCCTCCTGAAAAAGCATTGACAACAGAACTATCGGGACTTACGCCAAACAATATACCTATTGGGTTTGAATTCCCGTAGTCAATCCAGTGCGAGTAAACAGATTTTAATGTGTGTTGGATATTATTGAAGCGTATGGGTTTGACCCAGGCGGTGATTGTTAGTTTTTGTCTACCATTTAATTGAGTAGCAAGGGGAAGGTCTATATAAGCATCCTTGCCATTTAAATAAATAGCCGAATTAGAATCTCCACATTTCCCCTGCCCAAAGGTCACATTATGAGACGTGCCATGTTTGGCGGAGCTACTTGCATCCTTTGTATCACCATCAAATTTATACCAGGCCAGAAGCCCGTTAGTTAAATCCTGTGCTTGAATGCAGGTGGGTAAAAACAATAGAAAAATAAAAAAACACGTAGATGTAAAATTCATTTAGTCCAAGTTTGGATAGAGTAAGGGGCGCGACTCTTAATGGTTGATCAAGCCTAACAAGGCTATCAAATACGAGGAAAATTAGCAGAAAAAAGAGGAAGATCACTGGAGTTTACTGTCCTTTAGTAAACAATTGTTTCTTTCTTGGATAATAAGCCTTACTGATGAGATAGATCGCAAGTTGCAATTGACTGGAAGAGTTATGAAAAAGTACTACCGAATGAATTTTGTCTCAAACATCCAGCGTCACATCCAGTTGCTGATAGGCCTTTGACGCTCCATCTGTCAGGCAAAGCCATAACATATAATGCCCCGCCTTCAGGTCTTTTTTGTCGAGAACGCAGGAAAAGCCCGGATGGGTATACTGTCTGTCTAAAGTATGGTCGGTTACGTCATCCCAAACGTGTTTGTGGGTGTCAAAAACGTAACTGGCGGTTGGGGATTGTGCCACGATCTGAATAACGGTGTTTTTGGGCAAGCCGTTATTGACCAGAGCCCATGATCGGTAAAACACCAGAGTTTCTGGTGTGCTGTAGGGCTTCACCTCCGAGGTGACCGTGTTTGTGGCAACCAATTTTGTTGAATCGAAGGGCTGCGGGCTGCTTTTAAGATCGCGGAAGGTGAGATTTGGAATCTTGTAAAGACCTCGCTTGATCGCATCGTTGAAAATCGGCTCGGCTACTCCCGGATTGCCCCAGTGTAAAAACAGATTCGCGCGATTGTCGTTAAAGAAAGCTGTACTGTATTGCAGTTGCTGGGTTCGATCAACAATACGCTGCCGGTTGCTCTGATTGGTGGATGACAAATAAATAAATACTGCAACGCCAAGATAAACACCCAATATGCCCAGGCGAAGGTAACGTTGCGTAAATGCTTCAATCGCCAGGACAGCCTGTGTGGCAAATAACATAACGACCACAATGCCATAGCGCGGGCTGAACGCCTGCTCTACCCCCATCCCCGACCGGGAAGCCATCAACGACAGACAGGTAAGATAGAGGAATACTAACCAACCCAATACGGGCAAATGGGCCGTAAGCCGTTTCTTATACCAAAGATAGCCGAGCAGTCCTAGCGTTACGAGCAGCAACAGCAGACCAAATACCATCGCTAATTTGGCCCGTCCGATACCGACCATCGAGCCGGTTAATGAGAAAAAGTAGCTGATGGCGCGGCCCGTATGATTAAATAAAGAATCGACAATATCCGGATGGTAGGGCGGCCTGATGTAATTCGTAAAATAGAACCCTACTGTTGCGCCCCCGATGAGTACCCAAAGCGCCAGTTTTCGATAGGACTTCAGGAGAACCAGTAGCGGGATACCCACCATAAACGTGAACATCCCATTACCGCTGGTAAATGTTGCCAGAATCGCTGCTGCACAGGCAAACGCAAAAGCCCTTCGACCAGCCTGATTTAAACTGTAAATGCTGAATAGAGCGAACGGAATCACATATAAATTCTGCAAGGCAGCCATGCTCCAGGTCGACAGTTCCCAGTATTGGAACGAAAAAAGCGAGTAGGCGACAGGCAGTAGATACAAAAGTTTCTGATTGAGTGGTAAACCACGGAACGCCACTTTTAAAAAAAGATAGCCAACAAGCAGAAGCGCCAGATTCCCGACCAGAATTAGATGCACGAAATTTAATTGCCCAAATAGCCAGTAATCGGTCAGAAAAACGAGCCGGTCGAAAACAATGCGGTGCTCGTTGTACTGCCAAACGATGAGGTTGAGCTTTTCGCCAGTCGTAAGTTTTCCTGAGGTGTAGTCGGCAATAAAGGAAAGGGCACTATTAAAATCGTCTTCGTAAGGAAAGTTGTAGGCATTTGTGTAAATGGTAGCGTAATAAAGGATAGCTGGAATAGCTAGTAGTGCACTAAGAAGGAGGTATTGAAAGGCCGGTGCCTTTGGCGTCTGTGACGACGAATCTGAGGCTAAAGGGGATGGCCATTCAGGGTGTGAGTTCATGTAGATTGCGCGTTGTATCGATTTGTGTTTCCGGCGGGGAACAGGTAGTTAAACGAAGAAAAGTCTTAATACGAAAAGGATTGTTGTCAAATAATAGAGCAAGTATACTTCATAATACACTATCTGGGTATATGATTCGTCCAGTAAACTACTATCTGGCGATGACAAGGCTGCACAATTCCCTTAACGATACGGCTTTTACGGGAGGATTGCGTAAATTTGTCTGATCTAACAGACTATAGAAACCATCGTTCAATGAAGTTAAATCTTCGTTATCAGGAATCCTTCGAGGACCGTCATCACGGTCAAACAGACGCGGCTCTGACCGAAATGCTTAAAACGGTGGGCGTCCAATCCATCGATCAACTGATTGAGCAGACCGTACCCAAAATCATTCGACTCAAAAATCCGCTGAATTTGCCCGACCCTAAGTCGGAAATGCAGTTTCTGACTGATTTTAAAAAAATAGCCGGACAGAATAAAGTTTTCAAATCCTACATCGGTACGGGATATTACGACACCATCACGCCAAATGTTATCCTGCGTAATATTCTGGAGAATCCAGCCTGGTACACGGCCTATACGCCTTACCAAGCCGAAATTGCTCAGGGGCGGCTCGAAGCGCTATTGAATTTCCAGACCGTAGTATCAGACCTAACGGGCATGGATCTAGCCAACGCATCGCTGCTGGATGAAGGTACCGCTGCCGCCGAAGCCATGCATATGCTGTATGCGATGCGGCCAGCCGCCAAGAAAAATGCCAGTACGTTTTTTGTCTCGGAGCGCTGCCATCCCCAAACGATTGATGTTCTGTTAACCCGCGCTACGCCAATTGGAGTTAACATTCTCATTGGCGATCACCGCACGGTTGACCTCACGAACGGGGATATTTTCGGTCTCTTGCTCCAATACCCGGCTACGGATGGGGAAGTATTCGATTATACAGACCTGATTGCTGCTGCCCACGAATTAAATAGTACGGTTGCCGTTGCCGCTGATTTATTGGCCTTGACGCTTCTGAAATCGCCCGGTGAAATGGGTGCTGATATTGTCGTTGGTTCATCGCAGCGTTTTGGGGTGCCGATGGGTTATGGTGGTCCACATGCCGCCTTTTTCGCAACCCGCGATGCCTTCAAACGGCAGATTCCAGGTCGGATTATTGGGGTGTCGCAGGATGCCGAAGGGAAACCTGCTTTACGGATGGCATTGCAAACCCGCGAGCAGCACATTCGTCGCGAAAAAGCTACGTCAAACATTTGTACGGCGCAGGTATTACTGGCGGTTATGGCTGGTAGTTATGCGGTTTATCATGGCCCGCAACGGCTTCGTTCCATTGCCGAGCAAGTGCATGGATTAACAAAGGCATTTGCTACGGCGCTACGTTGGAGTGCCCACGAGGTTAGTACCGAAAATTATTTCGATACGGTAACGGTAAAAGTGTCGGACACCGAATCGTTGAAAAAATCAGCGAAGGCCGCTCAAATTAATCTAAAGTATCTGCCCGATGATGAGCATGTTAGCGTTTCCTTCGATGAGGCTAAAACCTATCATGATCTAACCGAATTGCTGACCGTATTTGGCGTGAAAGCAGATATGGAGGCAATTCTGGAAGGGCTGGAAACTACCTGGCCGGAACAACTTGTCCGAACATCTGATTACCTGACGCATCCGGTATTCAATACATACCACACAGAGCACGAAATGCTGCGGTACTTGAAGTCGCTGGAAGATAAAGATCTCTCGCTGGTGCATTCAATGATATCGCTGGGTAGCTGTACCATGAAACTGAATGCTACGGCCGAAATGATTCCGGTTACGTGGCCAGAATTTGGTAAACTCCACCCATTCGCGCCGAAAGATCAAACAACTGGTTATCAGCAGTTATTCAAAGAATTGAATGATTGGCTTTGTGAAATCACAGGCTTTGCCGCCATGTCGTTGCAACCAAACTCGGGTGCGCAGGGCGAATACGCAGGTCTGATGGTTATCCGAGCCTATCACGAAAGCCGGGGCGATACGCACCGGACAATTTCCCTCATTCCACAATCGGCGCACGGAACAAATCCGGCCAGTGCCGTTATGGCGGGCATGAAAGTGGTCATCGTAAAATGCGATGAGCGCGGTAACATCGATGTCGCTGATCTGAAAGCGAAAGCCGAGCAATACAGTGAAAACCTTTCGTGCCTGATGGCAACCTACCCATCTACGCACGGGGTGTTTGAAGAAGGCATCATTGAAATCTGCGATATCATTCACCAGCATGGTGGACAAGTGTATATGGATGGCGCGAATATGAACGCGCAGGTTGGTTTGACCTCACCGGCTAACATTGGTGCAGACGTTTGCCACTTGAACCTGCACAAAACATTCTGTATTCCGCATGGTGGCGGTGGACCGGGCATGGGACCAATTGGTGTCGCATCGCAATTGGTGCCTTTCCTGCCGGGGCATTCTATGGTTCATATTGGCGGTAGTCAGGCGATCCATGCTGTTTCGGCAGCCCCTTACGGTTCGGCTAGTATCCTGACCATTTCCTACGCCTACATCGCGATGATGGGTGGCGAAGGATTGACGAACGCAACCAAACGCGCCATTCTGAATGCCAACTACATCAAAGCGCGCTTAAGTGGTCATTACGAAACGCTTTATACAGGTTCCAATGGCCGTTGTGCGCACGAGATGATCATTGACTGCCGTCCATTCAAAACGGCAACGGGGGTTGAAGTTGAAGATATCGCCAAGCGATTGATGGACTATGGTTTCCACGCGCCAACGGTTTCGTTCCCGGTAGCGGGTACCTTAATGATTGAGCCAACCGAATCGGAATCGAAGGCAGAGCTGGATCGTTTCTGCGAGGCTATGATTGCTATCCGTGAAGAAATTCGGGAGATCGAAAACGGCCAGGCCGATCGCGTTAGCAATGTGCTGAAACACGCACCCCATACCGCTACTGTTGCGTTGAGTGATAACTGGACCCGGCCTTATAGCCGCGAGAAAGCGGTTTATCCATTACCGCAGGTTCGCGCCCGAAAATTCTGGCCAAGCGTTAGCCGAATCGATTCAGCCTACGGCGATCGGAATCTGGTTTGCGCTTGTGTGCCGGTAGAAGCTTATACTGAAGAGGTTGCGGAAGAAGTAGGAGCAGAGAAATAGCAATAAGTCTGATAAAGTAGTAAAAAAATAATTGTTGAAAAGCCACTTGCCCTTGTTAGGTAAGTGGCTTTTTCATATGCTTTACTAGTCAAAATTTGCTCAATAAAAAGCCAATTGTATTCGTTAAAAGTAGTACCCGCCTGAATTTGCAGTATCTTGGGCGCGGAAAAAGTACTCTGCTCACTAACCTCTATGAAAATCAATACGTTGTCTGTACTGCTAATAGCGGTGGGGTTGGCCTCCGGATTAATGGGCTGCAACTCGGCTATGCAGGCGTATAAAAAAGGCGTTCGTCATTACGACGCTGGAGAGTACAATCTGGCACTGAACCAGTTCCAGAAAGCGGCTAAGGGAAACATAGACCCCGCTCGGCTGAATTATTACACGGCAGAATCCTACCGGTTATCGAACCGGTTTGGCGAAGCGGTTCCGTTCTACCAGAAAGCCATTGAAGCCAACACGACCGAGCCAGACGCCCGGTTGAATTATGCCTACGCGCTGAAATCGCAGGGAAATTATACGGGGGCACTCGAGCAATTGCAGCAGTACGTAGCCAATGCGCCCAGAACCACAGCCAAAGGCACACTCGATAAGGCAAAGCGAGAGGTTGAAACCTTAAAGGCCATTGACATCATTGCCAAAAACAAGTCGTTGATTACGCTTCGGAATATGGGTAACCTGAACTCGCCGGGCGCTGAATTTGCGCCCGTTGTGCGGGGCGAAGAGCTCGTGTTTACAGCTTCGCGAAAAGAGCAGGTTTATAAAAATAATGGCCAGCCGATGCTGGGCCTATATAAAACCAAGCTGAACCAGAATCCCGATGAAACCGGTAGTATGCCCAAACCTGAACTGTTCAGTACAAACATTTTTGAGGGTAATGTGAATGAGGGTACACCGGCTTTCTCGAAGGATGGCAAAACAATGGTGCTGGCACGGGGCAACAATGGCAAACGCAAAGGTGGATTAGACGTTGATCTGTATATCAGCCGCTTCGATGGTACTACCTGGAGTCAGCCGCTTCGGTTACCCATTAGTGACTCATTAGCCTGGGATGGTTCACCCGCCTTTTCGGGGGATGGCAAAACGCTCTATTTCGCATCGAACCGGGCCGGTGGCGCTGGTGGAATCGACTTGTATCGGACCAGCATCGACGCATCAGGACGCTTTAGTCGCCCGGTCAATATGGGCCGCGATATAAATACCGCCGGCGATGAAATGTTCCCTTATGTTGGCCCGAATGCCAAATTGTATTTTGCCTCAGACGGACATCCCGGTTTAGGGAAACTGGACATTTTTGTGGCCACTCGTTCAGGGGGCGTTACGCGGGTTGAGAATATGGGTCAGCCAATTAACTCGCCAGCCGATGATTTTGGCCTGGTTTATACCGATCCGGCAAAAGGCTTCCTGGCATCTAACCGGACAGGTGGTAAAGGGGACGATGATATCTATTTCTTCCAGGAAGGCCCACCTGCCGATACAACCACGATTGCTAAGAATCCACCGCCAGCCGATGCACCTAAAATCGTACGTTATTTTATAGCAGGAACTGTTTCGGTCAACGAAACTCCCGTTGTGCCACTGGATTCAGCCAAAGTACGAATTCTGGACGATGCCACCGGCCAACCTATTGCCGAAGTAACAACGGGAGAATCGGGCACGTTTGGTAAATATCCATTACAGGAAGGGAAAGACTATACAATTCTGGCCGAACGGAAGGGCTATCTGACTCGTCGGGAGCAATTTACGATGCAGGGTAAAAGCATCCCTCCGGTTTTTCTGACCAAATCCCAGACCGACACAACGTTCTACGTTCCGGTTCTCCTGGATAAATCGGTACTCAACAAGACGTTTGTTTTGGAAAACATTTATTACGATCTGGATAAGTACAATATCCGGGCGGATGCTTCGCCAGAACTCGACAAGATCGTGGTCATTTTGAAAGATAACCCAACGCTCAAACTGGAGCTCAGTTCACATACCGATACGCGTTCTTCAGATGCCTATAACCTGAAACTGTCGCAGAACCGGGCAAAAGCCGCCGTTGATTATATTGTGTCGCAGGGAATTTCGGCCGATCGCCTTGTGGCGAAAGGGTATGGTGAAACTCGACTGGTGGTTAAAAATGCCAAAACCGAAGAGGAACACCAGCGCAACCGCCGAACAGAGATCAAGATTCTGGAATTGTAAGGCCAGAATCGAATCAAACGAAGTAAGCACTATATTTAAGGCCTTGGTTATCGCTTAATAACCAGGGCCTTATTGTTTATGAAGAACGACAGACTGCGTCAATTTTTCGTTGTGTTTAGTGTCATTTCGCTTATCGTTATGAACTATCTCTCCAATGTCGGTGCGTTTGGAGGGAAAACGAACAAAGAAATTTCGGATAAATACCATACGCTAATTACACCGGCAGGTTATGCGTTTTCCATTTGGGGAATCATTTTTCTTGGGTTGCTGGCCTTTGCGGTCTATCAGGGGCTTGGCACCCAGCGAACAAATCTTCGGTTTCGGGATATAGGCTGGTGGGTTGTATTGAATGGCTTTTGTAATGCCATCTGGAGTCCACTCTTCAATAATGAACAAATCGGAATTGCGCTGATCGTTATCCTGGTGATGCTGTTTTCATTGCTCATTATTGAGCAACGTCTGTTAGAAAAGAAACACGTTCCCATCGTAGCGATCGACCAAAATGCGACCCTTCCAGAATCGACAACATCAGCAGCAGAAACATGGTTAGCTCGTGTTCCCTTTTCGATCTACTTCGGCTGGCTTACAGTTGCGACTATTCTTAATGTTACTGTGTATTTAAAAGCGACCGATTTTGGTCTGATGGATCTGAGCGAACAAACCTGGGCTGTGGCCATGCTAATTGTAGGGCTATTGGTTGGCACTGTTGTCTTTAACCGGTTTCGAAGTATAGCGTATATACTGGTTTTCGCCTGGGCTTATGTGGCCATCGCCGTTGAGCAAACGAGCTATAATCAAATCAAGCTAGTAGCAGGTGCCGGAGCTATTATTGCGGTAGGGCTGGCCATCGCAGGCCTGATTTCTCGAAAAACACCGTCGTATAGTTAGTGTGGTTACAAAGCGGCTTGCGGTGATGTCAGTTTTTAGAAACTGACATCACCGCAAGATAAAACGCCCACACTCCAATAGAAGCGTGGGCGTTTACGCAAGAGTCTTATCCTGGCTTAAGCCGCTTCGTCTTCCAGCACCGTGATGCTGTTGATTTTATCGCCCTGTTGAATCTGGTCGATTACGTCCAGGCCGTCAACAACTTTGCCAAAAACCGTGTGGTTCCGGTCGAGGTGAGCCGTGTTCTGGCGGTTGTGGCAGATGAAAAACTGCGAACCACCCGTGTTACGGCCCCGGTGGGCCATCGACAATACACCCCGGTCGTGGTATTGATTCTCACCGGTTAGTTCGCAATCAATGGTATAGCCTGGTCCGCCCGCACCAGTTCCGGTTGGGTCACCCCCCTGAATCATGAAATTTGGAATAACGCGGTGAAATTTGACCCCGTCGTAAAATCCTTTTTTAGCAAGCGTGATAAAGTTGTTTACCGCTTTCGGAGCATCTTTCTCGAAGAACTCAATGGTCATCGTGCCCTTATCCGTATTCATTTGTGCCTTTGGCATAACCTAATCAATTTTGTTTTGTATGCAAACCTACAACGATTTCCAGTCAATGTGGTTCCATAAATGGGCAACTTTCCATTGGCCAGCCAGGCTGAATAGATAAATTAATTCTTTAAATAAGTCAATTATTGGTGTTGGTTTTTGTGGAATAATGCAACTAAATTGCCTTGTATTAAGTTGAAAACAAAAAGGAGTAGGGGATGACTTCTTGTTTTTGTGCAATTCTACTCAACGTTATTTTTCTTATTGAGTACTATTACTTCCGTAGGTTTCCTTATTGAGCCATTCGTACCCGTTTATTCTTGTCCTGAACGTCAATTAACGTGGAAAATCAATCGATTCCGTACTACGATAACCTGCCGGATTTTTTGAAGGCTGTGAAGTCGATTGACACCACCAATCGATGCTTCGGTATTTTTCCATTTGAGCAATTTGGCGGACCCGGAGAAGTAATTCCGCCGTTTCGAAGTAGTACCTATGTGGCCGCTCTGGTAACTGAAGGGACGGGCACTATTCACCTGGATGGCGTTCCTTATCAGGTTCAGCCGGGAACGTTATATTTTTTGCGCCCCTGGACAGTCCGATCAATCCATAAAGAAGATCAATGGCATGGTCTGGTACTGATGTTTACGTCAGAATTCGTAACCAAGCGGTCGTTGCTTTCCGATCCCATGCAGGAATACCCTTTTTATCGGAAAGGGGCTCAACCGTTAATTCATATTACAACCGATGAGGTAACAGAATTGGCCAGTCAATTTGAACTCATTGCTGCCGAATCTGGTCATCCAACGCGTTCAAAAGCGGATCGATTGGATTTAATTTACCATTTGCTTCAGGCGTTGCTGATAAAGAGTCGTCACACCTACCGCCAAACACTTTCGGCCATCGAGTATTCTCAACCTGTTTCGCTGGTTGAGCGTTTTCAGAGTTTGTTGCAGATGTATTACCTGCCTGATCCCAATCAGGACGCGCCAGTTTTACTTACTGTTCACGAAGCAGCTGAACGATTGCATATTCACCCCCATTATCTGAGCGATATACTGAAGAAATACACGGGTAAAACGGCGCTACAGCATATTCGGGAGCGAACCGCGTTTGAGGCTCAGAATTTAATTCGGAATACGAATCTGACTGTAGCTGAGATTGGTTACCAACTTCACTTCGATGATCCATCTAATTTTACCAAATTTTTTAAGAGCATAACGGGCATAACACCCCGGACCTACCGTGAGCAACTCTATGCTTTAGCCGCATAAGCCAATGTTAACTGGTAATTTTACTAACCTAATTTTTAGTATCTGCACTTTTTACCAGTGAAACTACAAAACCTACCTGTTCTGTTGATGGGCGTACCGTTAATTTTGAGCCATTAGTAGATAGAGTGATTGCTTAAGGCTGTAGGTACTAATTACTTACCTGATTCATCATGTGGATTGTTCGCTTAGCGCTTGAAAAAAAATATACCATCGCCGTTATGGCGTTGCTGATCATGATAATGGGTGGGCTGGCCGTTACGCAAATGCCAACCGACATTTTTCCGCGTATTAATATTCCGGTCGTATCCGTCATTTGGGGGTATACCGGTTTGTCGACGAACGAAATGGAGAAGATGATCACCAACTTCTCCGAAACCTCACTGATTAATAACGTAAGTGACATTCAACGGCTCGAATCGCAGACCTACAATGGCACTGCGGTTCTAAAAATATTTTTCCAGCCCAGCGTTAAAATAGAAGAAGCACTCGCGCAGGTAACGGCCATTTCGCAGACAATTCTGGTGCGTATGCCGCCCGGAACACAGCCTCCGCTTATTGTCCGCTATAACGCTACCGATGTACCAGTTCTGCAATTAGGCCTTTCGTCAGATAGCCTGACTGAATCACAGATTACCGACTACGCGCAAACGCGTGTTCGTCCGCAGATCTCAACGGTACCCGGTAGCCGTCTATCGCAGGCCTTTGGTGGTAAATCCCGCCAGATTGCGGTGGATTTAGAGCCCGAACAATTGGTAGCGTATAATGTCACGCCAGAGGAGGTGACCAATGCCGTCTCGGCTCAGAACCTGACGCTACCGGGTGGTTCCCTGAGACTGGCTGAGCGTGAATACAATGTTCGCCTGAATTCCAAGCCTGATGTTATTACTACTTTAAATGACATCCCGATTAAGACCGTTGGTGGAACGACTGTTCACATGCGCGACGTCGCTAATGTGCACGATGGATCTGCTGTTCAATCGAATATTGTGAAGCAGGATGGCAGTAAGGGGGTGTTGATGCGGATCGTGAAAACGGGGAATGCCTCAACGACCGAAATTGTCGATAAGATTAAAAACCAGATTTTACCAACGGTTCGGGCCGCAGCGCCATCAAATCTGCGTATTGAAGCACTGTTCGATCAATCGCTGTTTGTGCGGGCCTCTATCAAAGGCGTATTAGTGGAAGGCTTAATTGCTGCGTTATTGACTGCAGCGTTGATTTTACTCTTTCTGGGAAGCTGGCGCAGTACGCTTATTGTAGCGATCTCGATTCCATTATCTATTCTGTCGTCTCTGATTGTTCTGTATTTATTGGGCGAAACGCTGAATATTCAGACCTTAGGTGGGCTGGCGCTTGCCATTGGTATTCTGGTGGATGATGCGACGGTTACCATCGAAAATATTCACCGAAACGAAGAATTGGGCATGCCCCTACGGCAGGCCATTCTCGAAGGTGCCCAGCAAATTGCCACGCCAACGCTCGTCTCTACACTTACCATTTGTATTGTATTTACGTCGGTTCTGTTCCTTGAAGGACCGGCCCGATTCCTGTTTGGTCCCCTGGCCGAAGCCGTGGTGTTTGCCATGCTGGCGTCTTACGTACTTTCCCGGACACTGGTTCCGGCGCTGGCTGATCTGATGCTAAAGGGTGAGAGCCATGGTACAGGACACGAGCTTGAATCGGCGAGTCGGCCATCGGCCTTTGCTCGTTTTTATAACCGCTTCAATGCTGGGTTCGATCGGTTTCAGGCTCGGTATATTCGGGCTTTGGAATGGGTACTCAATAGTCGTAGAACCGTATTTGCTGTATTTTTAGTGGTGATTATTTTCACCGGCGTGCTGTTGCCGTTTGTCGGGCGTGATTTCTTTCCGCATGTCGATGGTGGGCAAATGCGGCTTCACTTACGTGCACCTGCCGGTACCCGTCTCGAATCGACCGAACAGGTTTCGGCTAAAACGGCTGAAATTGTTCGTGAAGTAATTCCGGAAGCCGAAGTAGGGTCAATTATTACGAACATTGGCCTAACCTCCGAGCGGTATAATTTCTTTTTCTCCGATAACTCATCGGCCAGCTCTGCGGATGCGGAGTTGCTGATTTCGCTGAACGAAGATCGTTCGCACTCAACGGACGACTATGCCAGCGAATTGCGGGCGCGGCTACGTGAAGAAATGCCTGACGTAACGTATTTCTTCCTCCCCGCCGATATCGTCAGTCAGATTCTGAATTTCGGTCTGACGGCCGCTATTGATGTGCAGGTGTCGGGCTTCGACCGCGCTAATAACCTTAAAGTAGCGCGGGATATGCAGGATAAAATCGCGCAGATTCCAGGCCTAGTTGATGTGCATTTGCACCAGGTGCTAGACGCCCCCGAGCTGTTCCTGGATGTGGACCGTGAACGAGCTGGTCAATTGGGCCTGACCGAACAACGGGTGGCAACCAATCTGAATATTTCCCTGAGTGGCACTGGTCAGACCCGCCCGAACTTCTGGCCCGATCCAAATACGGGTTTTCCCTACATCATTGCGGTACAAACACCACCGTACAAACTTGACTCATACGAAAAACTGCTTCAAACGCCCGTTACGGCAGGTCAGGCGCAGGCAGGGCCACAACTGTTGAGCAATGTAATGACGATGAGACGCACGGTTGCTCCCGTTATTATCAACCGGGTTAATACACAACCGACCTATGATGTGTATGCGTCTGTCGAGAAAACGGATCTAGGATCGGTTGCGAAGGCGCTGGAGAAAATCTCGGCCGAATACAAAACACAGCTAAAACCTGGTAACGTTATTTCGATTCGAGGGCAGGTGGAGAGTATGGAAAGCGCCTTTAACCGATTGGGTCTGGGTATTGTCTTTGCTGCTTTGCTGGTGTACCTGCTTATGGTGGTCAATTTCCAATCATTCCGCTATCCGTTTATTATTATCACTGCCTTGCCAGGTGCGTTGTGTGGCATGGTCTGGATGCTATTTCTGACCGGCACTACGTTTAGTATTCCATCACTGATGGGCGCAATTATGAGCGTAGGTGTAGCTACAGCAAACAGTATTTTGTTGGTTAGCTTCGCGAAAGATCATTTGCCTGAAGTTGGCGGTAATGCCTACGAAGCGGCTCTCGAAGCAGGACGGACCCGTTTGCGACCTATTCTGATGACCGCCATTGCCATGATTATCGGGATGCTCCCCATGTCGCTGGGGCTTGGCGAAGGGGGTGAGCAGAATGCTCCACTTGGACGGGCTGTTATCGGAGGCTTATTAATGGCCACGTTTACCACGCTGTTATTCGTGCCAGTCGTTTTTAGTTATCTGGCCCGGAAACCAAAGTCGGAGGATCAATCGACACCCGTTGTATCATGAGCTTGATTTATCACATTGTTTCGGCTGCCGATTGGGCTGCACAGGAAAATTCGCCGACTTATGAAGCTGCCAGCTTACAGACGGAAGGCTTTATCCATTTGTCGCAAAAAGAACAGGTGGGCGCAACCTTGGGCCGGTATTATGCAACCGTTCCTGACTTGCTGCTGCTGCATGTCGATACAGAGAAAATAACGCAGGAACTGAAATATGAACTTGCTACGAACAATGAGTTGTTCCCTCATCTGTATGGGCCTCTCAATAAAGATGCTGTTATAGAAATAGAACAATTGAACTAGTTGTCTTTGAGTTACTTATATGAAAGCGTTACGAATCATTATTCCCTTACTGGCCCTCACTGCCCTATTTGTATTTTTCGGAGTATTGCCGAGAATCAAGAATACGCAGGAACTGAAGGCAGCCGCTGATCAGGAAAAAAGCCGGGAGCCGATTGTGAATGCCGTGCCTCTGAAGCACTCGTCCGATACAACCGGCCTGACGCTGCCTGGCCAGATTCAACCCTATCGGCAAACACCGTTGTACGCTCGTACGCAGGGGTTTCTGCGCCGGTGGTACGTAGATATTGGTGCGCATGTAAAACAGGGACAGGTATTGGCCGTAATCGATGCGCCTGAACTTGATCAGGACATTGCGCGTGCCAAAGCGGACCGGCAATTGGCTCAGGTTAATCTCGACCGGTTACAAAGTGTAAAATTGCCCGGTGCCATTGCCAAACAGGATATTGATACCCGCCAGTCGGGTGTTACGGTTGCCCAGGCTAATTTGGGTCGTCTGGAGGCCCTAAAGGACTTGCAGCAGGTTCGGGCTCCATTTAGTGGTGTGATTACCAGTCGGACGGCTGAGAATGGGGTGATCGTGTCGCCAGGTACCGGCCAGCCGTTATTTACAATCTCCGAGTTAGGTACGTTGCGCGTATTTGTCGATGTTCCGCAAACGTACTTTCGTTATATCAAGATCGGTTTGCCCGCAACGGTTATCATTCCTGAGCTAAAGAACCAGAAATTTATGGGTAAAGTAGTGCGGACGTCGGGTACGTTGCGCAGTGATTCACGAACATTGCTGGCCGAAGTGGTCATTCCAAATCCTGGGCAGGACTTGCCATCTGGCCTGTACAGCATGGTAAAGTTTGATATGATTGCGGCTAAAGCCCCCGTTTTAATTCCCGCAAATGCCTTACAAATAACGTCCGAAGGCCCGCGGGTTGTTGTGGTTGATCCCGACAAACGGGTTCGGTTTGTTCCAATTACGCTAGGCCGCGACTATGGAACAACGCTTGAAGCCACCAATGGCCTGACCGGACAGGAAATTGTAGTCACTAACCCCAATGACCGCCTTCGCGATGGTCAGAAAGTTCGCTTCCGAAAGGAGATTATTGCGGCCAAAACCGTAGCCCAACGATGAGAAAAAGTATAGTAATTAGTTTATGGATTGTTGCGGTCGGTGCGCCGATCTATTCGTTCGAGGTAAACGCACAAACAACGCCTATTAGCCCGCCAGGTGGTGCTGTAACCATTCAGCCCGGCAACGGGTCGACCAATACACCAGGTACGGTTCAGCCCCAATCACCGGCCACGAATGGAGCTACTGCGCCGACCCCGAACATAACGTCGACTTTCAATTCCGCTGACCTGGCACCAACGCTGACGGTTAGCGGGTTTCGTCGTTTTGGTGACCCTCTGCTTGAGTCTCTGATTCAATTAGGGTTGGATAATAGCCCGAACCTACGGGCGGCATTGAGTCGGTTGGAAGAGGCCCGAATTCGGGTGCGGGTTGCCCAGTCGTTTTTGTCTCCCTCGTTGCGGAGTTCGGCCCTAATTACCACACAGAGTTTGTCTCAGCATCGGCCATTAGCTCTGCTAACGGCGGCACCAGACGAAACTCCCCGTTTTCAGTTGAATACATTTCAATTGCTGCCCATTGACGCCAGTTATGAGCTAGACTTGTTTAAGCGTATTCGGAGCACCATTGCTGTTGCCGATTTGCAGGCACAAGCCAGCGTTGCCGATTACCAGGCGTTTCGCCTGAGTCTTGCCTCCGATATTGCCCGAACGTATCTACTCATTCGGGGAAACGATGCAGAACAAGCCGTTTTTCGTCGGAATATTCAGTCCCGCGATACTACCCTGTCTATTCTTCGTGAACGTTTCCGGGTGGGGCTGATCAACCAGATCGATGTGCAACGGGCCGAAACAGATTATGCTGGTTTACAGGTAACCCTGAAAGGACTGGAGCGTGCCCGTGTTGAGCTGGTCAATGGTCTATCGCAACTATGTGCCCAGGACCCATCACAGTTTTCGGTTCCGGTAGGTACTTTACCGGCAACAGTCCCCAGTTATCCATTTGCTACCGTTGCGGTTGATCAATTGCAGAATCGGCCTGATCTGGTGCAATTTATTCGTCAGAACCAGATTGCCGCTGCACAGGTAACAGTTCAGGAGAACAGTACCCGACCACGAGTAAATTTGGTTGGTTCGGCAGGCGTACTTTCAGGGCGGGTTGGTCCATGGTTCACGCCAAGTAGTGGTACGTATATTCTAGGCGTCAATGCATCGGTGCCGCTCTACGAAGGCCACCGCGCCCGTCAAAATATCGCGCTCTCGAAACAATTGATCCAAACGAATCAGCAGACGTACCAGCAGGCGATCCAGGTAGCCCAGCGGGATGCCGAAACGGCCCTGGATAACCTTACCCTGTTACGTCAGCAGATTGACCTGCAAGGACAAACGCTCACACTGGCCCGTCGGACGGAACAATATAACCGTGAGCTCTATGTGCGGGGGTTAGCTACCTATCTTGAAGTGCTCGATGCGCAACGTACGATTCTTATAACCGAACAGCAGTTAGTACAGCTTCGGAGTCAGGAATCTCAGTATGCGGTTGCTCTACTACGAGCTGTTGGCGGGGATTGGTAGCACACTGATTGTCAATGTATAGAGTGATGAAGGAGTCTTACTATATGCCTTATCTAGAGGGCATATAGTAAGACTCCTTCATCTAGTAACTCTTTGTTAAGTTTTTATTAATCTAAAATCGTTTAATAAATAGGTTTGTATTGATACTGTTTATGTGTATTGGTAAATATATTGTATTAGTTTTAATTGTAAATTGAAGCCGTTTATAGATAGGCGTGATTGGTACGTATGGCCTACACTAAGAATACTAAACTTTTCTGGTATAAAAACAGTAAGATAGTGGCAACTTTGTCACAAAATTAGTTCGATATCAATGAATCACACCTATGTCATTATTATGGCGGGGGGCGTCGGAACGCGGTTCTGGCCTTTCAGCCGGACAAGTTATCCTAAACAATTCCATGATGTTCTCGGTACCGGCCGAACGCTGCTCCAACAAACCGCCGACCGTTTTGACGGCATCTGCCCCCCCGAAAATATTTATATAGTTACCAGTTCGCTTTACAAGGATTTGTGCCAGCAGCAACTGCCGCAACTCTCCGATGATCAGGTTTTGTGTGAGCCCATTGCACGGAATACCGCTCCCTGTGTGGCCTATGCCTGTTACAAGATAGCGCAGCAGGACCCCGAAGCCAACATCATTGTTGCGCCTGCCGATCATATTATTCTGAAGGAAGAGGAATTTCAGCGAACCATTCAGACGGCTCTCGATGCAACGAAAGAGCAGGATATTCTGGTAACCCTGGGCATTCAGCCTAGCCGTCCTGATACAGGTTATGGCTATATTCAATACATTCCTGAGTCGGAGAGTGCGATTAAAAAAGTCAAGACGTTTACGGAAAAACCCCACCTTGAACTGGCTCAACAGTTTGTAGAAAGTGGCGAATTCGTCTGGAACGCTGGTATTTTCGTGTGGAACGCTCAGTCAATCATTAAAGCGTTTGAGGCATATCTGCCTGAAGTCGCCGAGATTTTTGAAGAAGGAAAAGAGGCTTATTACAAAGAGCAGGAAAGTGTGTTTGTCGATAAAGCCTATTCACTCACGAAAAGCATTTCCATTGATAATGGTATCATGGAAAAAGCGAATAACGTGTACGTTGTCCTTAGTGATTTCGGTTGGTCGGATTTGGGTACGTGGAAATCATTGTATGAAGTGTCGGATAAGAATGATGACTTCAATGTGGTGGACGGTCATATCATGCTTTACGATACGAAGAACTGCATCATTAAAACGCCGAAAGATCGCCTGGTGGTTGTGAATGGACTGGATGGCTACATTGTAGCCGAGTATGACAACGTCCTGATGATTTGCCGGAAAGAAGAAGAGCAAAAAGTGAAAAACTTTGTAGCCGACGCCAAAGAGCGAGGCACTGAGTTTGTTTAAGTAGGTAGTTATAAGTTGTCATTAATGGTCATTGATTGTCATTTACCAATAAATGACAATCAACCAACACCCGTCTGGATCATTTTGATCGCGTAGCGATCTAATGAAATCCGGACGGGTGCCTTTTTTATATTAACTGGAAAAACTTTGCGCGCTTAAAATAGCAACCTGATTCCGTTCGTTATTCAGCCGTGTTGTACGATTAACCATCCTCGGTTATGCCTGTGAGAGCGGCTTTATCTTTATCTATTCTTTCGTTAAGTGTGGCCTTGGTTGGCCCGCTATCAGCCCAGATTCCCAGTAGTCCCGGCTCGTTTATTTGTAGCTACACGGGCGGGAAAGTGGCCCCCGACGTCATTTGTTCGCCTACGACTCCCTCCAATGGCCATGCTGAACGCGTTGTTGACCGGATTTTGAAGCCTATTGGGCTATTACGCAATTTCAAAGTCATTGAGTGCGCCAATACCTCTAACTGCTTCGCAACAGTCCTCAAAGGGCAGCGATTTATCGTTTATGATGGCGCTTTTATGGCGCAAATTGAGGAAGAGACCGAAACCGACTGGTCGGCTATCAGCATCATGGCGCATGAAATCGGGCACCATTTGCAGGGCCATACGATTGATGGCCGGGGGGGACAACCGATCAAAGAAATTGAAGCCGATAAGTTTTCTGGCTTTGTACTGCACCAGTTAGGTGCATCCCTGGAAGATGCAACGGTAGCCGTGAAAGCACTGGGTGATGAACACGCCACCTCAACCCACCCAGCCAAACCGGCCCGTATCGAGGCTATTCGCAAGGGTTGGCTGGAAGCGGAAGCCATGTATCCCAAAAGCCGAACGGCGGTGAAAACGCCAACCGCTATGGCTCCCAAGCCAATGAGTACCAATACCAGTTTGGCCGCATCATCTCGCCCCGTAGTGGCACCTGCCGCACCCGTCCGCCGGGCTGGTAACCGGGTAACAGTAGGTTGTGTGTCAGGTGATTGCCAGGATGGGACAGGGGTATTTGTTTACCCAACCCTCGAACGCTACGCAGGCGAGTTTGAAGAGGGCGATAAACACGGCGAAGGGACAGAATACTACGCCGATGGTAAAGTGAAATACAAAGGAAATTTTCGGGATAATCTCCGTTCCGACTATGGTGTGTATTACTACCGAAACGGCGATAAATACGTAGGATGGTTCCAGAATAATATACCTAACGGCAAAGGAACCTACTATTTTGCGGATGGCGATAAGATCGTGGCTACGTTTAAGAACGGTCAGCCAGTGCAGTAATCCAATAGCTACTCTAGTTTATTCGTAACGAGTGTACATTACCAACTTAGTACGAATAACATACACCACAGGGCTATCAATAGTCAGCATAGTATGGCGACTATTGATAGCCCTGTGGTGTATCTGTGCTTCCTGATTCGGACTATTCCCCAATTTCGTCGCACCTAAATCGCCTACAGATGCTTTTGGCTTAACCGATCGGTCAGTCTGACGGTCAGCCTAAAAAAAGTAAACTATTTTTTCGAATTGGAGGGGACACTTCGCCGGTTAGCTACTCTTGTTAGTAGGAGTAGACTATTTGTAGATTTTATTGCCTATATCTCATGCCTATCTATGCCGATTATACGGCTGAGGACCTCGCTCAGGATGATTTCTTTCGGAAATGGGTGCAACAGCCCGATTCTGAAACCAATTTATTCTGGTCTGATTTTCTGACGCGTTATCCCGAAAAGCAGCCTGTAGTTGTAGCAGCCAGAGCCTTGCTGAAAGCGGTTTCGCGGGTGCAGGTTATACCTAGCGTAGAGCAGGGAAACCGGATGTGGGCAATAATTGACCAACATCTTCAGGAAAAGG
Source organism: Spirosoma migulaei (assembly GCF_054776855.1). NCBI lineage: Bacteria > Pseudomonadati > Bacteroidota > Cytophagia > Cytophagales > Cytophagaceae > Spirosoma > Spirosoma migulaei. Next base: position 358,216 of record NZ_BAAHBG010000002.1, read on the forward strand.
AAAACACCGTTTTAGCTGACGAACCGCGCCAGTATCAGTTGGGCTTCCGATGGCAGTGGTTGGCTGCTGCGGCTTCAATTGCCTTAGTACTAGGCATTGGGTGGTGGTTCATGCTGAAACCGGGTGCGTCAAATAGCATAGGGACGCACATTACTACGCCTGGCGAATCGGCAGTTGCCTGGATTGAGAAAATGAATACGACCCGCCAGCCATTATCTATTCAGTTGGCAGATGGGAGTCGGGTTGTTTTGGAGCCACAGACTAAACTAAGCTACCCGGAAAAGTTTTCAGATCAAAAGCGCGAAGTCAGCCTGACGGGAGATGGCTTTTTTGAGGTTGTAAAAAATCCCAGGCAACCGTTTCTCGTCTATGCAAACGGGTTAATAACGCAGGTCGTTGGTACAAGCTTTCGCGTGAAAACGCTGGCAAACCTGAATCAGGTAACTGTTGCCGTACGTACCGGAAAAGTGGCGGTGTTTAGTATGAAAGCATTTCAAAAGGCTCAGCAACAGAAGGGCAAGATTGCGCATATGCTACTGTTGACACCGAATCAACAAGCCTTATTTGAGAAAGATAGTGAGCGACTAACGAAAAGCCTGGTTAAGGAGCCCGCGTTGATTAAAAAGCCAGAGAACAATCAGCATTTTGTGTTTGACAACACGCCCGTTACGTATGTGTTTCAAACCCTGGAGGAATCCTACGGCGTAACAATCAAGTATGATCCAGAGGCACTAAAGCGGTGCAATTTGACGGCTCCACTGGGCGATGAGCCTCTTTTCCGGAAGTTGGACCTGATTTGCCAAACGATCGGTGCAACCTATGAAGTTTGGGAAACACAGATAGTTATCACTGGGAAAGGGTGCAACTAATAATCAATTAGCTACCTGGCAATAACACATTAACCCCTTATATATGAGAAAAAACTGACCTGCATTTAAAAAACCGGATCGCCAGGGTGGCCTTGTTGCGACCAAAGCTACCTCAGCAATCCGGCGTTCTTACTGTTCCCGTTCCTTTTCTGGCGTTGCGATTACCCTGAAAAATGGGGACGGGATTGCTTTTGCCCTTCATTTCTGAATCTGTTGAACAAAAACCAGTTTAAAAGTATGAAAAAACCTTGGGAATCACCCTTTTCCCTTTACCATGTCATGAAGATTACCTGTGTACAGTTGATACTGGCTGTAGTCTTTACAAGCCTGACCATAGCCCGGAATGGCATGGCCCAGGAGCTATTAAATCGTACGGTATCCGTTCAGGTGGAGAATAAACCGCTGAAAACCGTTCTGAATCGAATCGAGAAAGCCGCCAAAATAAAGTTTACCTACGTACCGCAACTGATTGATGCCGAGAATAAGGTGTCGGTGTGGGCTGCCAACGATCGGCTTGATGTCATTCTTGATCGACTGCTGAAGCCGCTCAATATCAGCTACCAAGTTTCGGGCAATTATATCGTGCTACGCAAAGAAGCGAGCAGTTCCAGTTTGCCTGATATGGGCCAAATTCCCATTATGGTGGCTGAACTGACAATTGCGGGCACCGTATCCGACGAGAAAGGAGACGTGTTACCGGGTGTTAGCGTACTATTGAAAGGTACACAACGGGGTACTGTTACGGATAGTAAAGGTGAATTTCGGCTGGCCGTTCCCAATAATTCGGCAGTGCTTGTATTCAGCTTTGTTGGGTATCAAAGCCAGGAAGTGGCGGTAGGCAATCAAACGACTCTGACTATTCAGTTAAAGGCCGATGAAAAAGCCCTCAACGAAGTGGTTGTCATTGGCTATGGGGCCGTCAGAAAGCGGGATTTAACGGGTTCCGTAGCGTCTATCGGTTCAACCGAACTCACGGCGCAACCTATTTCCTCATTTAACCAGGCTTTACAAGGCCGGGTAGCGGGTGTACAGGTTACTAATTCCTCAAATGCGCCGGGCGGGGGCGTCACGATTCGGGTACGAGGTGGCAATTCTATTTCAGCCTCCAACGATCCGCTTTACGTGATTGATGGTTTCCCCGTAACGAATCCTGCGTCGGCGCAGGGGGCCAGTGGGTCATCCAATTTTCCGAATGTGCTCTCAACAATCAACCCCAACGACATTGAAAGCATCGAAGTCCTGAAAGATGCATCGGCTACCGCTATTTACGGTTCTCGTGGAGCGAACGGGGTTGTGCTGGTCACCACCCGACGGGGCAAAGAAGGACGATCGACGGTCAATTTTGATGCGTATTATGGCGTGTCGAACATCACCAAAATGCTTGAGCTAGCCACGGCTGAAGAGCAAACCGCGCTCAAAAATGAACAACTCCGAAATCTGGGGTTCGCTGAACGATTCGGGTATACAACGGCCTATCCTAAGAAACCGTCAGAATATGGTGTCGGCACCAATTGGCAGAAGGAAATTTACCGACAGGCCCCGATGCAGAACTACCAACTCTCGTTTTCGGGTGGAACGGATAAGCTTCGGTATCTGATCAGTGGAAATTATTTCAATCAGGATGGCATCATTATTACCAATAATTATAAACGGTACACAGGTCGGATCAATCTGGACGCTACTGTGAGCAACCGGTTCAAAATTGGGACTACGTTTACAGTAAGCCACGGCATTAACAATGGCATTAACGAGACCGGCTATACCGGCAGCCCAGTGGGGGCGGCCCGAACTATTTCTCCGGCAAGTCCAGTATATGATGCTACTGGCAATTGGCAATTACTGAACGTTGGGCCCGGTTCGGGTATGGCCAGTATTGCCAACCCGGTTGCCTTATTACGAACCTCTACAAATGCGCTATTCAGTGATCGGGTGCTGGGTAATCTGTTTGGCGAGTATACATTATTGGCCGGTTTAACTGCCCGCGTTAGCGTAGGTGTCGATCTGCTCAATACCCGACGATACGTTTTCTACACGCCCCAAACGCTGGCGGCTAATACGGTAAATGGCTATGGCTCTAATGGTACGTCGAGCAATGTAAATTTGCTGAATGAGAACACGTTAACCTACAACCGAACGCTGAATGCCAATCATGCCTTCGACGTTGTAGCAGGAATTACCTTCCAGTCTAATCGGGAAGACCGCTCGTATCAGGAAGCCCAGAACTTTGCCAACTATACATTAGGTGCTTATAGTCTGGGGCAGGGCTCTGTACTGCTCGCCCCCACCACTACGGTTCAAAAATGGGGCTTAAACTCCTATTTAGGCCGGATTAATTACCGGTTCATGGATCGCTATTTATTCACCCTGACCGGTCGACTCGATGGCTCGTCGCGATTTGGGCTTAACAACAAGTATGGTTTCTTCCCCTCCGGCGCTTTTGCCTGGCGTGTATCGGATGAGCCATTTCTGAAAAACAGTAAAGCGATCAGTGATCTGAAATTCCGATTAAGTTATGGCTTAACGGGTAATGATGGGATTGGGCTTTACAGTTCATTACCTTCCTACGTAACTTCCCGCTCTGTCTTTGGGGATACAGAAGTGGTAACGACTCAGGCACAAACCATTGGCAATCCTGATTTGCGTTGGGAAAAAACGGGGCAATTTGATGCGGGATTTGATCTGGGCCTACTTAATAACCGGATTCAGGTAACGGCTGACTATTACATAAAAACAACGACTGATTTACTCCTGGGGATTGATCTGCCTGCTACAACGGGTTTCACAACCGTAATCCGCAATATAGGTAGTCTCACAAATAAGGGTGTTGAACTAGGTATTACATCGGTAAACGTCGACGGAAAATTCAAGTGGACAACATCGGGAAACATCTCGGCGAACCGAAATAAAGTAACTCGCCTGGCCGATGCGGATCAGTATCTGGTTACTGATGGGGGAACGAGTATGCAAACGATTGTAAAAGTGGGTGAGCCTATTGGGTCCTTCTACGGACGGGTTTTTGACGGTGTGTGGCAATCGACCGACGCGGTGAAGGCTGCTGGCAGTCTGGCTCAAACAGGCGATATAGGCGGAGCCCCTCGCTTCAAGGATGTGAACGGAGATGGTGTGTTCAATAATGCTACTGACCGTGCCATCATCGGGAATGGCTTACCTAAATTCATCTATGGCCTGACGAATACAGTTTCGTTCAAAGGGCTGGATCTTTCGATTTTCTTTCAGGGTGTGCAGGGAAATCAGATTTTCAATTATACCCGCAGTGTTACAGAGATTGATCCCGGCGCCACGGCGCTTCAAAGCTTTATTGACGATCACTGGCAAACGGAAAAACCATCCAATAATCGTCCCTCGGCCCGGCAGTGGAATTTTACGAATAGCTCGTATCTGATTGAAAACGGCTCCTTTCTGCGGCTTAAAAACGTCTCGCTGGGTTACCGGCTTCCACTGAAAACGAAAGCGATCCGCTCTGCCCGGGTCTATGTAAGTGGCCAAAACCTGCTCACGTTCACCAAGTACACGGGCTATGATCCGGAAGTGAACTCCAACTTCACCAGCAATACGACCTACGGCATTGATAACTATGCCTACCCGCCTTCCCGCACCTTCACCATAGGGGGTACTATCACGTTCTAAGTCGCTAATTCTTTGTCAGTCCTATGCGTCAGGCGCATAATCGCATAAACAGCCATGAAAAAAATTAACTATTTGCTATCCTTATTGAGCTGGCTGCTGGTGGCCAGCAGTTGCCAGAGTAATCTGGAAGAAGTGCCGATCAGTTTTTTAAGTGAATCCAATTCATTTATTACGGCAGCCGATGCAACCACGGCCATTAATGCGGTCTATGACCGGGCCAAGGTTATTTACCAGATACCCATGATTGTCCTTGGCGATTTGAGCGGAGAGGATCTCCTAGTTCGGCCCGATGGCGATCCGGCCGTCAACGAAATCGATCAGTTTAAATATACGGCATCGACAAACTATTTTGACAGCTTTTATACCAACTCCTACGTCGCCATCGACCGGTCGAATCGAGTGATCGAAAACGTCCCAAAAATTGCGATGGACACCAAACTCCGTGACCAGATTGTTGGGGAAGCTAAATTTCTGCGGGCCCTGCATTATTTTAATCTGGTTCGGGCTTTTGGCGATGTTCCCCTAGTGGTGAAAACGACGACCGATGTTGTGAATGTCAAAATTCCCCGGGATCCCACCGATAAAGTCTATCAGCAGATCATTCAGGATTTGCTGGATGCTGAGAAGGTGCTGCCCGTTAGTTACACCGCAGCCGGCGAAGTTGGCCGGGCTACCTTGGGTGCTGCTAAGTCAATCCTGGCCAAAGTATACCTGACTCGTAAAGACTGGACCAATGCGGCTGCGAAAGCGAAAGAGGTCATTGATTCAAAAACCTACAGTCTCGTGGCAGACTACCGGGACGTATTCACGCCCGAAAAAGAAAACGGCCCTGAGCATATCTTCTCGATCCAATTCAGCTGTATTCAGCCAAAGTATGGCAGTTCAATGGCCGAAAATTTTGCCATTTATTTTAGCTATCCAATTAACCTGACGGGTGGATCTCTTCAGGTTACGGATAGCTATGCAAACTCATTTGTGGCGGGTGATTACCGCAGGCAGGTGGCTGTCATTACCCAGAAAACAATTGCCAATGGCACGGTCGTTATGTCCCGAACCGGGCCTCACCTGGATAAGTACTGGGACCCTAATGCCTGTGGTGCGGGGGCTGCCCGGAACAATTTTCTGGTTATTCGCTATGCTGATGTGCTACTGATGTACGCAGAGGCCCTTAATGAACTGGCTGGTCCTGGCGTTGAGGCCTACAATGCTATTAATCAGGTGCGAACACGGGCCAGGAAAGGCGTCAATACCACGGGTCCACAGGATCTGTCAGGGCTTACGCAGGCTCAGTTCCGTGATGCGATTTTGCAGGAACGAAGCTGGGAGCTAGCCGGGGAAGGGCACCGACGATGGGATTTACTGCGTACCGGGAAATTGCTGGCAGCTGCCCAAACCCAAGGCTATACGGTTTCGGAGAAATACCTGCTTTTTCCCATACCTACCTTCGAGCGAGATGCCAATCCGTCGCTAACTCAAAATCCGGGTTTTTAAGCAAATGCAGACTTGCCTATTAGCTGGTGTGACCCCAACAGGGTCATACCAGCTAATGAATGATTAGCTATTAGCTAAATGCTTCCCATTTATTAATCTTAGACCATACAATGAAATCTATTTTCTTTTTTTGCTTACTGCTCACCTGTTGTAGTGCTTTTCAGATAGAAATACCGACTCAAACAGGAACCTACGATGTAGTTGTGTATGGAGGAACTCCCGGAGGGGTTATTGCTGCAGTGGCTGCTGCTCGCGAAGGCGCACATGTGTTGCTTATAGAACAAACCAAACATGTCGGTGGGCTAAATACCAGCGGTATCGGCACCTCCGAATCCGAACACATGATTGAGGAAACGTACTCAGGATTACCGCTGGAATTTTATGAACGGCTGGGTAAGCATTATGGTAAAAATGGGCCGGTGTTCTACTTCGAGTCGCATGTGGCCGAGAAAGTCTTTACCGATTTGCTACAGGAGGCAAAGGTGAAGGTTATGTACACCACCTTTATTAAGTCCGCCAAAAAACAGGGAACAGCCATTCAGTCGATAGCATTGACGAACGGCACGTCCGTAGCAGGGAACGTTTTCATTGATGCCACCTACGAAGGCGATTTACTGGCTCGGGTGGGTGTATCGCATACCCACGGCCGGGAAAGCCGGGAGCAGTATGGCGAATCGCTGGCTGGGGTGCGTTTCATTGATACCCCCATTGAAGCCGCTCCTTACGATGATGCCGGTAAGCTACTGCCGGGTTTTGTCGAACGAGCTACTTTAACCGAAGGGCAGGCCAGTGACCGGGTAATGAATTACAACTTTCGGTTGATGATGTCGACTAACGCAGACCGGCGACCGTTTCCCAAACCCGCTTCGTATAAACCCGAGCGCTATGTCTTATTAACCCGCTTGCTTAAAAATCATCCGGAAACGAAACTGGTTGATATTATTGACCTATATTCCTGGACCTACCCAAAAGGCAAGTTTGAGACGAACAATAAACAAAAGGCGGTGATTTCACTAGGACATTTTGGTGGGAATGTGGATTATCCAGATGCCAGTTACGCCCGACGAGAGGCTATTTACCAGGACCATAAATCCTGGACGCTCGGGCTGATGTACTACTTGGCCAACGATCCATCCGTCCCGGAAACCTTGCGTACCGAAACGGCGGGCTACGGCTTGAGTGCGGATGAATTTAAAGACAATGAAAACTTCCCGTACTACCTCTACGTTCGCGAGGCCCGGCGCATGGTTGGGGCGTATGTACAGACCCAAAAAGATATTCTTCAGGAACGTACAAAACCCGATGCCATCTGTTTAGGCTCTCACTGGATTGATAGTCACCATGTGCAACGGGTGGCTGTTTCGAAAACCCAGTTTGTGAACGAAGGGCGTATCTGGGAGCCAATCAGCCAGCCTTACGAAATCTCCTATCGGGCTATCACACCCAAGGCCACCGAGTGTACTAACCTGCTTGTGCCGGTATGTATATCGGCTTCGCACGTAGGCTTTTGCTCGCTCCGAGTCGAATCGACCTGGATGCAATTGGGCAACAGCGCAGGCATAGCCGCTGCTATGGCCGTAAAACAAAAGAAGGCTGTACAGAATTTAAATGCAGACGAGCTCAAGAAGGCGCTGGAGAAGAAGGGCGTCATTCTGAGTATCGATCACCAGGTATGGAACGGCAACCGGGACATGCCCAAAAAATCGTAGAATTAATTGAACCCAGAGCCGCAGAGAACACAGAACTTTATACACCTCTGTGTCCTCTGCGGCTCTGGGTTCAATTGAGTAGGCAGCACCACGCCGTTTCTTTCGGATTATGGAGATAAAGTAGTCTAACCATCGAAAAAATAACCATGAAGCGGTTTCTCATCGTTACGTTTCTTTTCATCAGTTCAATAGCGGCCGCTCAGGTCCGATTCGCCCGGCTATTCTCAGACCATGTCGTACTGCAACGTCAGCAACCAATTCCGGTCTGGGGCTGGGGTAAACCACGCGAAACGGTTCAGGTAACGCTGGCGGGCCAGACTCAACAGGGAAAAGCAGATGCCGCTGGAAAATGGCTGGTGAAATTTTTGCCGCTGGAAGCCGGTGGGCCGCATAAACTGGCCATTTCGGCAAAATCAGGGAAAGCTGAAGTAAATGATGTGCTGATTGGCGAGGTGTGGCTCTGCTCCGGTCAGTCTAACATGGAATGGCCAACGAAACAGGCTACTAATTTCCCCACTGAAAAGAAAAATGCCAACTATCCCCAAATTCGCCATTTTCGGGTTGACCACGAATTGGCATTAACGCCCCAAATAGACCTGAAAGCGGGCGACTGGAAAGTTTGCTCGTCCGAAACCGTCGGAGATTTTACGGCCATCGGGTTTTTCTTTGCCCGGGAGTTATACCAAAAATTGAACATACCTATTGGCCTTCTGCATTCATCCTGGGGTGGGTCGCAGGTGGAGGGCTGGATCAGTAAAGAAGGTATGCTCAGCAATGACGAACTTCGGTCGTATGCCCAGACTATGCCAACTACCTGGCAGGCCGCTGATAGTATTGTTGATGCCAAACTGCAACTCCAGCTTCTGGGAAAAGTAAACCCAACTGCCGCCGACGAGCAGAACTATCTGGCGACGGGCTATGATTTTTCCAGATGGAAGAAGGCGGATCCGTTTGGGCAGTGGGACTGGAAAGATATGCATGGGTTCCGTGGACAAGGCTACATGGCCAAACTTGTCGACATTCCGGACGATATGGCTGGCGTGCCAACGACGTTGGCATTGGCTGAAAATGACAGTCCCAATGAAATTTATATAAATGGTACCCGGATTGCGGAAGGTGTGTTGACCGGTGTACGAAAGATTGATATACCCGCCAATACCTGGAAGGCTGGCCCCAACCGGATCGTTATTAAGTTTGGCAATATGGTGAAGCCGGCCTGGTATGGGCTTGGGTTGATGGGCTCAGCAACCGATCTCTATGTAAAGAGTGCATCCCAGCAGGTCAGCCTGGCGGGCGAGTGGCAGCTTATGCCTGCTTTCGCTGAAAAGCATGAATACACCCGCTTCATGAACAACGTGGGTATCAGTATCTACAACGCCATGATTGCTCCGTTAATCCCATCTGCCATACGAGGTGTGCTTTGGTACCAGGGCGAAAGTAATGCCGGACGTGCGTATCAGTACCGGCAAACGTTTCCGCTACTGATTACCGACTGGCGTAAGAAGTGGAATCCAGATGGACGAAACCCGGATTTCTCTTTTTACTTCGTTCAGCTATCCAGCTATGGCGGTAATCAAAGCAGCAATCAGGGCAGCGGCTGGGCCGAACTTCGCGAGGCCCAAACCATGACCTTAAGCCTGCCCAAAACGGGAATGGCCGTTACGACCGATATTGGCAATCCAAAGGATATCCACCCAACAAATAAGCAGGATGTAGGCCATCGGTTGGCGGTAAATGCCTTAAAACTTGATTATGGTCAAGACATAAATTATAGCTCACCGCTTTACGAGTCGGCCAGCTTTGATGCCGGAAAAGCTATTGTTACGTTCAAACACACGGCTAATGGGTTGATGGTGAAAGATAAATACGGATACTTGAAAGGCTTTGAAATTGCGGGGGAGGACAAAGTTTTTCATTATGCCAAAGCTGAAATCAATGGCAACCGTGTCATTGTATCGCACCCGTCTGTTCAGAAACCCGTTGCGGTACGCTATGCCTGGACAGATGCCCCCGACGAGGCTAATCTGTTTAATTCGGAAGGTTTTCCGGCCAGCCCGTTTCGAACCGATTCCTGGCCTGCTGTGTCGAAGGATGTTCGCTTCAACTAAATGGAGCCTGGTGTTAAAAGATAAGTTGATAGCTGCCGTAATACTGGCTAGGCTACCCGAATTGGCGGCTGCTGATTTCAGGAATGGTTGCTGCCATTCCTGTTCTCCATTCTGGTTAAGCTTGAGGGTTTCCAGCGCGTGTATTGATTGTTGTTAGTGGATGACGTTGACGTCCGTCATTGTATCTCCTTGCTTAATGCACTCACCTTTGTAGATCAATTTCAGTATGGCGCATACCGTTACTGGTTATTCAAACGGATTTTAGGTTGATCGTAACTGCCACAAGCCAGACTGTTTATGTGAAAAGTTGATCTGAGGGTAAAATTAATTGGCCCGAAGTAATGCAGCCTTTAGCCTAAACAGGAATTCATATAGCCCGGGAAAGTAGCGCAGTGCCTACTTATGCTTTACTAAAATATCATCCACAATCTTAACATTCAGCCTATTATGACGCGATCTATATCTGGAATCAAGCAAATTGGGCAGCTATTATTTTCACGAATAGCGCCTGTAATTGGCGGGGGATTACTGTTTATACAACAGGGTTTCGCTCAGTATACGCCCGGAAATTTAGTTGTTCTTCAGGCGGGTACAGGAACGGGCTCGCTAGTCAATACGGGTAATCCAATTGTGCTTCGAGAGTTTACGCCTACCGGAACGGCAAGTACAGCGGTTACGGTCTCATCGTCTGGCGGTGACGCACTCATTATAAGTGGAAGTGCTGCTTCGGAAGGTCTCCTGGCCCGTTCGCAAGATGGTCGTTTACTCGTATTTGGGGGTTATGCGCAAACACTGCCAAACTCAACGCAACTGGCAAATGCAACGAGCGCTACCATTAACCGGGCAATAGGTACAGTTGATCCAGCAGGTACGTTCAGCCGGGTTGCAGTGAGCAATACCTTCCATTCGGCAAATAATATACGAGGAGCTGCTTCGGATGGGTTAACGAACTTCTGGTCTGCAGGAGGCAATGATGGGACCGATTATTTTGGTACGGGTACGGCCGCTACCGTCCAGAACGCCAAAGTTAATACGCGTGCAGTGGCTGTTTTTAACAGCAAACTTTACTTTTCAACCCAATCAAGTGCGGGTACATCCACATCACTAGGGATTTATCAGGTTGGTTCTGGGTTGCCCACCACGGCGGGGCAACCGATTTCATTGATTATCGACACGGGTACGGGATCGAATGCGGCAGGCTTTTATTTTAATCCTGCTGGTACGATTTGCTACATTGCCGATGGCCGAACAGTGGCGAATGGAGGAGGAATCCAGAAATGGACATTCAATGGCAGCGTATGGTCCTTAGCGTATACATTTGGAACAGGCGCTGGTTCCACCAATGGAGCCTTTGGTGTTGCTGCTGATTTCTCGGGTGCCAGCCCCGTGATTTATGCCACGACAACCGAAAGTACGGCGAACCGCCTGATAAAAGTCACGGATACGGGTTCAGACGCAACAGTTTCGTTAGTAACTACTGCCCCAGCCAACACAAGTTTTCGAGGGGTAGCTTTTGCTCCGGTAACGCCCCAGCCCGATCTTACCATAACGCTTGCCGCGCCAGCCGCGGGTATCGTTAATCAGCCATTCGATTATTCTGTAGTTGTTAGTAACCCAGGGAGTGCCAGTGCTTCAGGCATTAGCGCTCAGGTTGCTTTGCCAGCATCGGGCGCTACCTACACTACCGCCGTTGGAGCCAGTGGCTTTACGGCTAATGAGTCAGGAGGTATCGTTACATTTTCCAACGGTACGCTAAGCGCGGGAGGGAGCACCACCCTTACGGTTAGCGTCACACCTACCGTAACCGGCACGCTCGTAAGTGGTATCGCACAGGTTGATCCGTTAAACACCGTTTCTGAAAGCAACGAAGTCAACAACTCGGCTCAATCCGTTACCACCATTGTAGGGGCAGGTAACCAGCCGCCTACAGCTCCTGTGCTTGTCAATCAAGTAGGGAATGTTGGGGTACCCTTTATCTATACAATTCCGGCATTCACTGATCCTGAAAGCCAATCACTGACCTATGTAATTACCGGTGCACCCGGCGACTTAACGGTCGATAATGCTACCCGACTTATAAGTGGTACGCCTACAACTACGGGTATTTCAACCGTAACGGTGGTTGTTACAGATTCCGGTTCACTCTCTGCAACCGGTACATTCACCATTACTATCAACACCAATCAGCCACCGGTTGCCCCGTCAATTGCGAATCAGACTGCCACGGTTGGTACGGCGTTCAGCTTTACAGTACCGGCGTTTACAGATCCGGAAAGTCAGTCGTTAACCTACGCAATCTCGGGTGTGGGCAATGGACTGTCGGCTGATAACAACACCCGGATCATTAATGGCACACCTACGGCCAGTAGTGTACAGATGGTGACCGTTGTGGCCAGTGATCCAACGGGCCAAACGGCTACCGCTACATTTTCACTTTTAGTTAGTGCAACCCCGGCAGGGTTAATTCAGATTACGGAATACATGTATGCATCAACTAATGAGGGGGGATCTGGTGTTGGAGAATTCATTGAATTGACGAATGTGGGTAACGCGCCGATTGACCTGACCGGCTGGAGTTTCGATGATAACTCGCGGCAACCAGGATCGTTTACCGGAGTCAGCGCATTCGGTATTGTTCAGCCTAACGAATCGGTGATTATTACCGATGCCACCGCCGAGCAATTTCGGTCGTTCTGGTTTCTTCCCGCATCCGTCAAAGTAGTGGGCGAGAATAGTCAGAATCTGGGCCGAAGCGATGAGATCAATATCTACGATGCCAGTACTAATCTCGTAGCCCGACTTACGTTCAATGATCAGGGGACTAATCCATCGGGTACGGTCCGTACGCAGTTTGTAAGCGCCTGGCCACAGCGTAATTTATTGGGTCAAACGAATACGGGTGGTTGGCAGCTCTCCGTCGTCAATGATAGTCAGGATTCTTACATGGCTACTACCGGCGACGTAGGTAACCCTGGAGGTTACTTTATTCCCCTTAATCGGTCCGTTAGCATTAATGCCACAACTAACTCGGCCTATCTCAACTTATCCAGCAGCGGCCCTGCCTTTGTGAGTGGCGTACTGAATGACCCCACTGATCCAGCTAGTACTATTGGCCTAAATTTTACCCTAAGTGCCGCCACTAATCTGACCGTGACCGCCAGTAGTAGCAATGCCAGCGTCGTGACCGATGCCAATCTGAATTTGACCGGAACAGGAGCCAGCCGGAATCTCAAAATCACACCCAATGGGATTGGTTATACCACGATAACCCTCACTGTTAGTAGCAGTACCGCATCGGGTTCTTATGTACTTAATTATGCCGTTTCGGCGGCTTCAACTACGCCCGCATTGACCCGGTTCCATACTGGAGCTAGTGATGCCTCTACCGCTATCCGTGTCGATGCGGATTATATGCTGGTGGGCGATAGCGAAAACCAGGTTCTTCGACTTTACAATCGGCAGAACTCAGGCTTGCCGCTGGCCGGATTTGATTATAGCTCTTCACTAAATCTGACTGATCTGGCAGGTGGAGTACCTCGAGAAGTAGCTCTTGAGGCATCGGCTATAGCGGGGAAACGCATTTACTGGTTTGGCTCACAGAGTAACAAAGCAGGTGGAGGGGCACGACCGAACCGCGACCGGGTGTATGCTACGGATGTAACCCTAAATGGTGCTAATACGACCCTGGCTTATGTGAGCCGCTACGACTACCTACGGGAGGATATTGTTGCCTGGGATGTGAACAACAGTCATGGTAAAGGAGCAAACTATTACGGCTTACAGGCCAGCGCCGATGCCGCTACAGACCCGAAAGCTTCTTCTGGCTACAACATTGAAGGGGCTGAATTTGCGCCCGATGGTAGCACCGTTTATATCGGCTTCCGTGCCCCGCAGGTACCCTTGCCAGGCCGGACAAAGGCGTTGATCATTCCTGTCACAAATCTGGCTGGTATTTTGGCGTCTACGGGTGGAACGCTGGGTTCCGCTACCTTTGGCGCCCCCATTGAGCTGGATCTGGGTGGTCGCGGCATCCGGGAGATTCGAAAAAATGCGGCTAATCAGTACCTGATCATCGCCGGATCATCAGGTGGTGCTTCGAATACTCCGCCTGATGATTTCAGACTCTACACCTGGACGGGAGCAGCCACGGATGCACCGGTGCTTCGGGCCGATAACCTGGCTACGCTGGCGGTAGATGGAAGCTTTGAAGCGATTGTAGAGGTACCGGCTGATTTAACGGCAACTAGTCAAATTCAGTTACTTGTTGACAATGGAGATGCGGTTTATTACAACGATGCCACAATTGCCAAGGACTTACCGCAGGCCAATTTCAAGAAGTTTCGTAGCGAAGTGATTACCCTGGGTACAGCCCAGCAGCACGATCTGTCGCCCACGGTAGATTTGCCCCAAGCTAATTTTGACGTGAGTGGTCCTGATGCTACCCGCAACTTTATTGTCACGATTGGGGAAGTGGGCGGATTACCAACTACTGCGGGTACTATTGTCATTACCATGACCGCACCAGCTGGTTATACCGTTTCGTTTGATAATACCCTCACCAGCATCAATGTGACAGATGGGTCCAATAATCCGGTTACAGTGGCTAATACGAAGTGGACAGTTACGAGTAATGTGGCAGACCGCCAGTTGAGTTTGCGTATTAATAGTGGGCAGTTGATCGGAGCGGGTGGTCAGGCTGTATTAGGATTTAGCATAACCCGCACAACAGCCAATTCGGGTAGTGTTTCGAATATCATTGTTAATGTGCAGGACGACGGAGCAAACACTTACGACAGCAATTCTGCTAATAACGTGTATTCCCGAATTGTTACTGGACTGTAGCGGTGATAATCTGATGAGCTATTAATCAGGATTTAGACAGTCTATTTTATGTGTGTTGACCAGGGGACGAAAACTCTCTGTTAATGCTGTTCAGCAGATCGTCTTCTGTATACGGTTTTTTTAGGTAGCCCATTGCGCCTAATTCCAGCCCTCTTCGCTCGTCAATTGGCTCAGCCAGTGCTGAGATAAAATAGAACGGAAGATCCTGAAATTCAACCGTTCTTCGTATGCTGGTTAATACATCGTATCCACTTAGGCCTGGCATCAATACATCACAAAAAACCAGGTCCGGCTTACATTTGTGAATCAATTCCAGGCCCGTATTTCCTTCAGGGGCCGATAACACCCGGAAGCCCGCTAGTTCTAATAGTTCAACTGTACCCTCACGGATATCGGTATTGTCCTCAATGATAAGTAGGGTTCTCATAAACGCTAAGGAGAATGAATTAAACGTAATTATCACAGCATGATTGATCGTACTCACTAACGATGGTTCACTTGGCTACAAACGGTTTTTTAAGTAGTGTAGGTGTTACTCCAAACAGATTCTTTTGGTGCTATTGTGTTAATAACCAGCGTATATAGAGTCCATGATGCCCAAGGGGTCTATAAAAACTACGTTGGAAGACTATCAATAAATTTAGCTTATAAGGTATACGTTCACGTATAGAGCGTCTTGCTAGCCAAAGCTATACTTTGTTTAACTTTTATCCAATAATAAGGTGTTAAAAGTTAAACAAAGTATAGCTTTTTGGTTTTATATATATGAAAAACAACAAAATATTTATTTGAAGTCTCGGCAGTAATTTATGAACTAAGGTAACGAGCCTATGTAATACTGAAAATAGGATTTCATTATGTTTATATAAATAATATATAGGTTGCTATAAATTAAATATTGACCAATATTGGCTATGCACTTAATTCAAATCATACTGCTTCCGTCGATTCATTAACACATTTGTTGGCGCTCCTAGCAGAGCGTTTGTGAATCAACTGTTTATGCCGCTGTATCTGCAATGGCTATGATTGTCTACGCAGGCATGGGATCGACACTATAGTACACCCGATATGAACACTAACCTTAATCCTCTTCGACTTCCTCTGCCAGCGAAAGCTCTCAAAGTATACATTCGTAAACGTGGTAAACTTGATTTTCCGGTTGCAGATCTGATGTTCCTGCAAGCGATCAGTAATTATTGCTGGCTCCACTGGCAGAATGGGCAACGGATGCTCATGCCACGTACCTTGAAATATTACATGGACAGATTGCCCGACGATTGTTTTATTCGACTGCACCGCAATTGCATCGTTAACCTACAGTACATAAGGCGAATAGAGCGAACGAATACGGATAAAGGGGGTTTGGTATACCTGCAATCAGGGGCAATTCTCCCTATATCGCGCCGTCGGTGGCTTTCGTCCCATCAGTTGTTAGCAGCTCATTGCCTACCCACTGACTACTAACTCGGGCATGATTCAAGAGCCTGAATTAGTAGTCAGTGGGTCGCTTTAACAAACAACTTTGTCGTCTATCACGGAAGGAGGGTTCGTTAGCGGTCTAGCCTGTTTTCTTTACGATGCAGGCGTGTACTGATATCCAGTATACGGTAAAGCGGACAGGAACCCGATATGCCTGTTATTAATAGAACAAAGGATAAGCATATCAGCAGCCAGTTAAGCGGAAACGTTATCTCCTTAACAAACAGGATAATCATCAGACTCACGCCCACAACAAGACGGAGTACAATATCTACATTACCTAGGTTTGGTTTCATGGCCTTTGGATCTGGTTTATACGACCAAAAGTAAAAGGACCGTTCTAGTTGTAATATGATGAATATCAGGTCGTAAGATGATGATTTTTTGTTTTTTGCGTTAGTCTGTTTTATGCGTAATTAGCTACCCCGCATTCAGAAATTTCCCAACACATAACCGCTTCTTATCCTGGCACAGCGTATACTATTCCCGTTAGTAAGTCGGATCGTTGGTCTGCTTGAACGCCCGGTATCTCTAGGTCACACCGATGCCGCAGAGCGGGTTAAACGTGCCAGTAGCAGCGTATTCTTTCCGAGATAGGATGCATCTGGAATTTGTTTTACCTGAAGTATATTGGTGGTTGTTTTCTAGGTCGAAAAAAGGTTTTTTTGTTGACCTGCTTGCAAGAAGGTAACTTTCAGAAGTGCTACCCTATTAACTCAGACATACTGAACTGTACGTTGCTTAAAACCTTACTACTGGTTTCTATTAACCTCTTTGCTGTCGTCTATGCAATAGGTCAGCCGTTTATCTGTCGGCAGTTTTCGGCGAATGATGGGCTTCCTTCCTCGTATTGTTTTACCGCACTTCAGGATCACGATGGCTACTTGTGGGTAGGTACATATGGGGGCGTGGGGCGCTTTGATGGGACGACGTTCAAAAATTTCACTGTTAACAATGGGTTAGTCAATAACCAGGCTATAAGTCTTTATCAGGATAAAGATCATACTATCTGGATTGGCACTTTCAACGGCATTAACAGCTGGAAACATGGCCATTTTCGAACCATAACGACTGTTGGAAACATACCTATTGAACGCGTCTACACGATTACACAAACCAGGGATGGACGTATCTGGGCTACCAGTGATCAGGGCTTACTGGTGTTCGACAACCCCGACGCAGTTCCCAGGCTCTACCAACTCGATGTGCATAACCAACCCGTTAGGCACCTTTGGGGTGTCTGCCAGACGCCTTCGGGGCAGTTGCTGGTTAGTAATACAGACCATCTTTTTCTGTTCGATAAAAACCGGTTTGTCGAAATAAACTACCCCAGCGGCCAACCGGTTGAAGCTCGATGCCTTGTACGAGTAGGCGAGCAGATGTTGATCGGGACTTATGAGCAAGGTGTGCTTGAATACAAATCGGGAACGGTTCACCCGATCTATTCGGAGATACTGCCCGCTAACCTACGCGTCTTTAACATATTGACGGATAAGCGACATCGGTTGTGGCTGGCTACCAACCAGGGTGCTATTTGTATTGATAAAGGTAACGTCACGACCCTAAACACGAAAAATTACCTGCCCAGTGATAAATGCCTGGGTATCTGTACCGATGCTGAGGGTACGATCTGGCTTACATCGCCCGAAGGATTAATTCAATGCAAAGAGCGGTTTATAGATGTTTTTACCAAAGCAGATGGATTATTGAACGATGAGATCTATTCGCTTGGTAAAGACAAACAAGGTGTCATCTATTTTGGTGGCAGCAACGGGGCCTTTTCCGCTTACCGACGTGGCACCTTCTTTCAACCTTTTCCCGCTTTTAACGCAACCAAAACCAGTGGCCTCCCCATCCATTTTACAAAGTTCGATCATAACGGAAATTTATGGGTTTCCTGTGATGTCGATGGCGTTTATAAAATCAGCGCTGGCCGAATCGGGAAACTAACGGCCACGGGTAAATTCTGTTCCGCTTTTCTTGAAGATACCCTACACGACGCCATTTGGATGGGTAATCGAGAGAAACTCTTCCGCTTTCAACGAGACCAGTGGATAACCTATACGCCACCACCCGCTATGGCAGTGGATGATATTCTGGCCCTGTATCAGGACAAACAAAGCCGTTTATGGATAGGTACGTACGGTTTACGGCTATTTGACGGTAAACGATGGACAGACCTGTCTAAAAAGACGAATACAGAAAACGTATTCATTCAATCCATCAAAGCAGATGCAGCGGGCGCTATCTGGGTGGGAACCATTGGGAAGGGGATCCGAAAAATCCGGGTGGATGACAAGGGGGCTATCGTTTCGGTCGAAACCATCTCCATGCGCCAGGGCCTCCAGAACGACAGCGTACTCGATATGGAATTTGACAACGAAGGACAACTATGGGTAGGGTCTTTTGGCGGCATTATGCGTATTGATCTGAAGCGACCAAAAGAGAAAGGACAATATGTGTCCCGAATCTTTAACCGGAATAGTGGCATTCTGGACAATACCTGGCAGGTGGTCTCCTTTCTGAAAGACGATGTCGGCAATATTTGGGCGGGCACCTCAAAAGGAGCCATGCGGTTTGTTATACAAGACATTCCGACGAACACAATTAGCCCGCCGGTTCATATTGTTTCGGCCCAACGTTTACAAAACACACATGAGTCATCAACCCAGGGGCAGACTGTTGCGGCTGATGCGGTGTTGCCGTATTACCAGAATGCCCTCAATTTTCAATTTGTTGGGATCAGTTTGAGCGATCCTGCCGGTATCCGGTATACGTACAAGCTCGATGGATTGCCAGAAGCCAGTTGGTCCGCGTTTTCGAATCAGAACAGTATTAATTTTAACAACCTGGCACCTAACACGTATACGCTGCACGTAAAGGCCATCAACGCAGATGGTATAGAAAGCCGAAAGGAGGCAGCATTCACCTTTGTGATCACTCCTCCATTCTGGAAAACCTGGTGGTTTCGAGTCCTGGTTGTGCTGGCCATTGGCAGTGCTATAGTGGCAGCCGTTCAGTTCAGAATCCGTTTCCTGAACGAAAAGCACAAAACGGCTTTACAAATCAGCGAGTGGAAACTGAAAGCCCTCCAAAGCCAGATGAATCCGCATTTTATATTCAACTCGCTCAATTCAATCCAGAACTTTATTATCACGAACAAACCGATTGAAGGGGTTAAGTACCTGTCGAAATTTTCCAAACTGGTCAGGAAGATTTTAGATAATTCCAATTATCAGCAAATGAAACTGGAGCGGGTTATTGAAACCCTACAAATGTATGTTGAACTGGAGGCTATGCGGTTTAATCAGGAGTTCAGTTACCAATTCGTTATCGCCGATGATGAGGTGCTGTATGACACGCTGTTGCCACCTATGTTGTTCCAGCCTTTTGTTGAAAATGCCATATGGCATGGATTGATGCCCAAAAAGGGCGATAAATTACTGCTGATTCAGGTTGAAAAACAGGCGGATACACTGCTTTGCGTTATTGATGATAATGGCGTAGGACGAGGGAACAGTCAAAAAAAAGAAGGACATACCTCTCGGGGAGAATCCATCACGAAAGACACCTTTGAGGCTTTTAACCAACAACTGGGAAAAGAAGCTACACTAACCATTATTGATAAAGTAGCACCATTAACCGGCACCCGTGTCGAAATCCGAATTCCGCTATAGGTTGGACTGATGGGGCATACGGATTGGCTTATTTGTCCAGGTGTAACGCTGTCAGTCTTGTCGAGTATGTGTATATTCGTAGAAATAAGAATAATCTCTTTCGTTGTCGTATGTCTGGCGAGGAAGTCCTATTTTTCTATTTTGGGGCCGTTAGTGCCATCTGGCTACTAAACGCCGTTCGATGGAGTTTTTCACCAAGCTGGATTGATGGCCTATTTACGTTGCTGGTGCTTATCTCGTTTGCCCAGTCGATCTATTTTGCCTTATTTGCCGAAACCGTTCCCTTACCTAAAGCGGGCTATTTGATTATTCATAGTCTCCACCGAGGACTTATAAAAATCATTTTTCTGGAGTTGATCTACTTGCTCTTTAACGGGGCCAACTGGTCATCTTTAGCCCAAAGAAGGTGGCGCTGGGGACAAGTTGGTTTGACAATCTGCATGCTGATCAATGTAGGGCTATTTTCGTTGTCAGATGAAAATTGGTATCGGTCCGTGGCAGGCCATATCGTTTCAGGAATGTACTGGTGCCTGATGATCGGAATCAGTGTGATGGGTATAGGTATCGCTGCCAGACGAAAGGATGCCATCGGAAAGACATTTATTATGGGCAGTGTTTTTATGCTGCTCAGTGAGTTGAATGTGTTGATATACGCTTTGCTGCATCGATGGCCTTTCCCGGACAATGTGGTGTCGATCGACCTGCAAAGGCAGCTACTGTGGGGAGAGCGTATTCTTGAGTTACTCAGCTTTTCGCTTTGCCTGGTATTCTACCAACGATATGTGGCCGTTGCAAAGGCGGTAGAACAAACGCAGCTAGCCGAACAAATTAAGCAGGAGCGCCTGGAGGCTGAACTGGCAATGCAGCGATTAGAGCAGGAAAAAACCAATGTTCAGCTTCGTGCTTTGCAGGCTCAGGTCAACCCACACTTTCTGTTCAACAGCCTAAACTCGTTATCTGCCTTAATCGACGACGATCAGGGGAGGGCCAGTCATTTTGTGGATCAGCTTAGTCAGGTTTATCGCTACCTTCTACGAACGAGTAACCAGGCGCTAACGACACTAGCCAGCGAACTCGACTTTATTGAGTCGTATTATCATCTGCTTAAAACCCGTCATGGTAGTGGGTTAACGCTAACGGTCCAGGTCAATCCTGCTTACCAGGCTAAACTTCTGCCTCCGTTTACCCTTCAGCTATTGGTTGAGAATGCCGTGAAGCACAACATCGTGCTGGCCAATGAGCCTTTACGGATCAACATTGTTACGGATGATGCCGGGTATTTGGTGGTGAGTAATAATCTTCAGCGTAAGCGTGCACCCGTATTGTCAAATGGAGTAGGGCTATCAACCATTCTTGCCCAATACCAAAAGCTTGATCAGCTTCCTCCGGATATTATTGAAGGAGAAGGCCGATTTACCGTTCGGCTACCGCTCATTGAATCGTTAAGCGAATTGGCTCCGCAACAGTAACCCAGAAGCAGCTATCTTAGGCGCTTAATCTTATTTCTGGAACTAAACGCAGGAAATGCAAGCCAATGGCACGTTCGGTAGCGATCTTATTGTTTGATGAAATTGAAGTGCTCGACTTTGCCGGACCATTCGAGGTGTTCGGGGTAACGGGTCGGCAGAGTGGGCAAACGCGTTTTTCGGAGCCGCCGTTTCGCGTGTTTACGGTAGCCGAACGCGGACCGGTTTATGCCCGTAACGGCCTGTGCATTACACCAACCTATCTGCTCAATGATCACCCGCAGGCCGACGTATTGGTGGTGCCGGGTGGCGGTGGCATTCATCCCGATGGTACGCGCTACGGCTCCCGACGGGAGATGAACAACCCGGTCGTGCTGGCCTGGGTGAAGCGACAGGCCGAAAAGGCCGAACTGGTTCTGTCGGTTTGTACAGGGGCATTTATTCTGGGGAAAGCGGGTCTGCTGGATGGTCTGGCTGCCACAACGCACTACAAGGCCCTGGACGGCATGCGTGAAGCCGCCCCTAAAACGGAGCTACGACCCGTTGAACGCTGGGTGGATAACGGAAAGATCATCACCTCGGCGGGGATTTCGGCCGGTATTGACGCGTCGTTGTATGTAGTTAGCGAATTGCATGGTCCGGCAGAGGCTACCGAAACCGCGCGTTATATGCAGTACGACTACTGGGCGTGATCGCTATAACGCGCGGTTTTCGCTTATTTCTTGACTTTGGGGGTTAACCCTGGGGGCATTATACCCGCTTCGTTCTGTTCGTACTTGGGAACTTTAGGCGCGCCATGCACCTTGGGCGCTTTCGTGGCTACTTTCTTGATATTCTTGTTCTTCTTTTCCTCGTGTGCCATACTCGTGGGGTTTCCTATACAACACCAGCCAGACAAAAACGCTTTATTTAATTTAGCCGCGTTCCAATACGGAACGTGACAAGCTGTTAGCCTACCGCTTCAACGCTGGCTCAAGCGCAGGTAGTTATTTACATAGAAAGTAAAAGACGTAGTAAGTAGACCGGTTCAATAAGGTGCGGGATAGCTTATAAAAGCATTAGGAAATCTACAGAATTAAGCACAAAAAAGCCGCTAGATGTGAATCTAGCGGCTTTTTTGTGTAGCCCGAGAAGGATTCGAACCTCCACAAACAGAACCAAAATCTGTCGTACTACCCTTATACTATCGGGCTGTTTTGCAATTGCGAGTGCAAAGATAACCGATGATGGGCGTTAAAAACAAATAGTGGGTTAAAAAAAGTAGCTTTTTTGTTCGAACAAATCCCTTACCCGCTGATTTACAAAGGGCTATTAGTTGCTCAAATACCCGCAACCGGCGTAGCAGGGCTAATTTTTTTACTCAATCCCTGTAGCACTTTACCAGGGCCGCACTCAAAAAAGGCAGTGGCTCCATCGGCAACCATGCGCTCTACAGATTGTGTCCAGCGTACGGGCGATGTGAGCTGGGCAATCAGGTTTTCTTTGATTTGCTGAGGGTTGGTGGTGGGCTGGGCGTTTACGTTCTGATAAACCGGACAGCGGGGGGCATTAAACGGCATGTTCTGGACGGCTTCGGCAAACTCCGTTCGGGCGGGTTCCATAAATGGGGAGTGGAAAGCACCACTTACCGCCAGCGGCACCACGCGTTTAGCACCGGCAGCTTTTAACCGCTCTTCGGCCAGTTGAATCCCGGCCAAGCTGCCCGAAATAACAACCTGGCCTGGGCAGTTGTAATTGGCCGGAACAACAATCTCTTCTGTGATGCCCGCACATACGTCCTCAATGCCCTTATCGGCCAAACCCAGCACGGCTGCCATAGTGGATGGGACCAATTCACAGGCACGTTGCATGGCCGTTGCCCGGACGGATGCTAACCGAAGACCATCGGCAAACGAGAGTACCCCAGCCGCTGTAAGCGCCGACAACTCGCCGAGCGAGTGGCCCGCTACCATCTCGGGAGCGAAAGAATCCGTGGTAAGTGCCAGTACTACGCCATGCAAAAAAACAGCGGGCTGCGTATAAATGGTTTGCTTAAGATCATCGTCGGAGCCTTCAAACATAATGGAGGTCAGACTATAGCCCAGTACGTCATTGGCCTCCTCGAACAATTGGCGGGCAGCTTCGGAGTGTTGATAGAGATCGTGTCCCATTCCACGGAACTGTGAACCCTGACCCGGAAATACGTATGCGTTCATAATGAAATTCTTTTGACAGATAAAACGGTCGAAGGGTGCGAAAATAGCGGGATTATTAGGATTGGTCAAATAGGTAATCCAGCGCTTATAACTAATCTTTTATTTTTCAGTGCTTTACCGTGCGTCTGGCCTGGTGAGAACTCATACCTGACGCTCGGCTAATTTATTTTCTTGCGCAACGAACAACCCAACAAACAATTGACTACTACATACTGTTGCGAAACCAGCTTAATAAGATAATTTATACAAGCTGTAAATAAGTCATAAAACCGCCGATAAAGGCGCTTAATCTTGTTTCCATGGCGATTGTGCTTTAGCTTTGATGCGCCGTTTAAAGCGGCTTTTTTTCAATCGTTTACACTAAATTTTCGTGTCGTTCACCGTATGGCTTGGGTAACACAAACTCTGTCCAGCTCCCTCGGCCGCAAGGTCATAATGTCGTTGACGGGGCTGTTTTTAAGTTCATTTTTAATTGTTCACCTGGCTGGTAATTTACAGCTATTTAAGGGTGATGGCGGGCGGGCCTTCAATGAGTATACGTACTTCATGACCCACAATCCGCTTATCATGACCGTTTCCTATTTACTGTATACCTCTATTTTGGTACATGCACTCATGGCTTTTGTGCTCACGCGCCACAATCAGGCGTCGCGGCCCGTCAAGTATGCCTATAGCAAGCCAGAGGCAAACAGTGATTGGTCGTCCCGGAATATGGGTATTCTGGGTACGATTCTGCTATTGTTCATCATCATTCACATGCGGACGTTCTGGTACGAGATGCACTTCGGTGCCGTTCCTATGGCCGAGTACGATGGTAAGCAATACAAAGATCTCTATGCCGTGGTACAGGTTGCGTTTGGTGAACTGTGGTACGTTATACTGTATGTAATCTGTATGGTGGCCATTGGGTATCACCTGGCCCATGGTTTCCAGAGCGGTTTCCAAACGTTGGGTATCCGGCACAAAAAATATACGCCCGTGATTGAGTTCCTGGGTAAATATTTCTTTGCCATTATCATTCCGGCTGCCTTTGCAGCTATGCCAATTTACGTGTATTTACAGGTTCACCATATAATTTAATGAGTCAATGAGTGAATGAGCAAATGAGTGAATAACTCAGCTCAAGGCGATCTATTCACTCATTCGCTCATGTACTCATTCACAATTAGACGAATGAAACTGGAATCTAAAATCCCCGAAGGTCCTTTAGCCGAGAAATGGGCACGGCATAAGTTTGCGTTGAAACTGGTTAACCCAGCCAACAAACGTAAATACGATATTATTGTAGTGGGTACTGGCCTGGCCGGTGCATCGGCGGCTGCGTCATTGGCAGAACTGGGCTATAACGTGAAGGCGTTTTGCTTTCAGGACAGCCCTCGCCGGGCGCACTCGATTGCTGCGCAAGGAGGTATCAATGCCGCTAAAAACTACCAGAACGACGGCGACAGCGTGTTCCGTTTGTTCTATGATACCATTAAAGGTGGTGACTACCGCGCCCGCGAAGGTAACGTTCATCGGCTGGCAGAAGTCAGCGTGAACATTATTGACCAGTGTGTGGCGCAGGGCGTTCCGTTTGCCCGGGAGTACGGCGGGACACTGGCCAACCGTTCGTTTGGTGGCTCGCAGGTATCGCGTACGTTCTATGCCCGTGGCCAAACCGGGCAGCAATTGCTGCTTGGTGCTTATTCGGCACTGAGCCGTCAGGTGGCTAACGGGAAAGTGAAATTATACACACGTACCGAAATGCTCGACCTCGTGGTTGAGGGTGGTAAAGCGCGTGGTATTGTTGTTCGGAACCTGATTACCGGGAAAATCGAATCGCATTCAGCTCATGCAGTACTGCTTTGTACAGGCGGCTATGGCAACGTATTCTACCTATCGACCAATGCAATGGGCTGTAATGTTACGGCAGCCTGGCGGGCACACAAAAAGGGTGCTGTTTTCGGTAACCCGTGCTTTACACAGATTCACCCAACCTGTATTCCGGTATCGGGCCATTACCAGTCGAAACTGACGCTGATGTCGGAGTCGCTGCGGAACGATGGACGGGTGTGGGCGCCAAAATCGAAAGAAGACGCTCAGAAGATTCAGAAAGGTCAGTTAAAGCCAACCGATCTGCCCGAAGACGCGCGTGATTACTTCCTGGAACGTCGTTACCCATCATTTGGTAACCTTGTACCCCGCGACGTAGCCTCGCGGAACGCCAAAAACATGTGCGACGAAGGCCGGGGTGTTAGTAAAACCGGACTGGCTGTTTATCTGGACTTTGCCGACGCAATCAAACGCGATGGTCAGAAAACGATTGAGGCCAAATACGGTAACCTCTTCGAGATGTACGAAAAAATCACTGGCGAAAATCCGTACGAAACGCCGATGATGATCTATCCTGCCGTTCACTACACAATGGGCGGTTTGTGGGTCGATTACAACCTGATGACTACGGTTCCCGGTCTGTACGCACTTGGCGAAGCGAACTTCTCCGACCACGGTGCCAACCGCTTAGGGGCATCGGCGCTGATGCAGGGGCTGGCTGATGGTTATTTCGTTATCCCCTACACGGTGGGTGACTACCTGGCAACGATTGGCCCAGCCGATAAACTGCCGGTTGATTCTCCCGTATTTAAGGAGGCCGAGAAAAACATTACCGCTCAAATCAGTAAACTCCTTGCCATTAAAGGGACACGGCCGGTTGATGATCTGCACAAAGAACTGGGCCATATTATGTGGGAATACTGTGGTATGTCGCGTACGGCAGAAGGTCTACAACTCGCCAAGCAGAAGATTCAGGCCCTGAAGAAGGAGTTCTGGTCGAATGCGAAAGTACTTGGCGATGCTGACGAAATGAATCAGGCATTGGAGCAGGCCGGTCGTGTAGCCGATTTCATTGAGCTAGGTGAACTCATGGTTGACGATGCCCTGAACCGCAATGAATCCTGCGGTGGTCACTTCCGAGAGGAATACCAGACCCCCGATGGTGAAGCCCTTCGCGATGACGCTAACTATGCCTACGTGGCTGGCTGGGAGTATCAGGGTGAAGGTAAGCCTGAGTTGCTCAATAAGGAACCACTGGTATTTGAGAATGTAAAATTGACACAGCGGAGTTATAAATAAAGTGATGGGTTTACGGTATTCGGGTTATGGTAGGCTGACGCAAGAGATGCTTTCGCCAGCCTACCATAACCCGAATACCGTAAACCGTAAATCCGTCAAAGATGAAAATTAACCTAAAAGTCTGGAGACAGAAAAATAATAATACAGCGGGCAAGCTGGTTGAGTATCATTTGGATAACGTATCGGAAGATATGTCCTTTCTGGAGATGTTCGACGTACTGAACGACTCCCTGACCCGGAAAGGAGAAGATCCAGTTACCTTCGACCACGACTGTCGGGAAGGTATCTGTGGTACCTGTTCGATGTATATCAACGGACGGCCACACGGTCCGCAAACGGGAGCTACAACCTGCCAGTTACACATGCGTTCATTCAATGATGGCGATACAATTGTGGTTGAACCCTGGCGGGCACGCGCTTTCCCGGTCATCAAAGACCTTATGGTCGATCGGCTGGCCTTCGACCGGATCATCCAGGCCGGTGGATACGTATCGGTTAACACCGGTTCGGCTCCCGACGCCAACGAAATTCTGATTCCCCGTAGCATTGCCGATGAGGCAATGGATGCTGCTGCCTGTATTGGTTGTGGTGCCTGTGTAGCCGCCTGTAAAAATGCGTCGGCTATGCTGTTCGTTTCGGCAAAAGTGTCGCAATTGGCTATTCTGCCACAGGGGCAGTCGGAGCATAAGGAGCGGGCTGAGCGTATGGTCGCGCAAATGGATGCCGAAGGGTTCGGTGCCTGTTCGTTCACCGGTGCCTGTTCGGTTGAGTGCCCCAAATCCATTTCGCTGGATCACATTGCCCGTATGAACCGCGAGTACCTGGGTGCGAAACTGACTTCGGATAACGTTCAGGGATAAACTAAATTAGCAACAGAAAGCCCGACCAGTTATCCTGGTCGGGCTTTCTGTTGGTTAAAGGGATGCAATACGCTCAGAAAGTCTCCCCGTTCTCGCTTGGCTACGCCGAGTGAGTGGTATACTTTTAACGGCCTCTGGCCGGAGAATTGCAAATTACTAAACACGGGCCAGAGGCCCTTGAATGAATATACATCACTCGGCGTAGCCAAGCGAGAACGAAGGATACAACAGCAAAAAGTTTAACGTTAATTCCGCTTCCTGCGCTCTTCCCGTCTCGACTTCTTCGCGTCGTCCAGCGCTTTTTTTGCTTCCTTGTATTGACTGGATTTACGTTCCGCCTTGTCGATTACTTCTTTAAAGTATGTTTGAGCAAGGTCGTAGTCTTTCTCTTCGGTCGCAATTTTGGCCAGCCCGATGACTGACGATAAATAGTAGCCCGACGTCGTTGCATTTGTCTGTTTAGAGAAATCGACAGCTTGCTGGTAATATTTTTTGGCTTCGGGAGTATTCTTATAAAATATGGCGTTAATGTAAGCCAGAATATAGGCTGCTGTTCGACCGCTTACCGCTTCGTAACCCGATTGTGTGCGGCTAATTTTTTCAAGAATATCTTTAGATACCCGTTCCGCTTCGTTCGTACGGCCTGTTACAAAGGCTGACCGGGCGAAGTACCGCTCAAAAAATGGATTATCAGGATACTGCTCGTTCATGTACTTCGACATCTGGTACGCCTTGTCGTACTGATTCTCCATACTGTAAATCTGAACCAGGAAATAGCGAGCCTCAACGCGGGTGTAGAAAGCTGTATTTGCCGTTTTCTCCAACTCTTTGATGCCACTCACTTTGTTTCCTTTCGGAAAAAATAGCAGAATCGGCTTTAAGAGCGGGTAATTTTCGGGAATCCACTGAGCATAGTAATTATACATCCCATCGCCGAATAACAGTTCAGGACTGAAATCGGCATTTCCCTTGCATTTTTCGAAGTACTTCAGCGCATTTTTACCCGCAAATGTAGCCTTTGCCCATTTTTTACGCTCCGAGTAAAGTCGGCTTTTGAAGGCATAAGCAGCCGCGAGAAAAAACGAGGGTTCAAGTTTATTCTCGCTCTTATCATATAGTTCTTCGGCCAGGGTAATCGTAGAATCCATGTACATCAGGCACTGGTCATCATAGCCCGTTTCATCTGTATTGGGTACGATTTTCCACCACTCAGCCAATCCCATCAGGAACGTGGGCATGGGGTGTTTTGGGTAACGCAACCGCAACCATCTGAACTCCTTATCGGCCTCGTAGAACTTATAATTATACATCTGGTTGATAGCCTCCGCCGACTCAATCTGAACACCAGGGTGCTTAAGCAGACCATCATAGACCTTATCAAACGCCGACGGGTCATAGAGTTGAGCCTGCGCTAGTAGAGCGATGCCCATCAACCATATCGTCAACACAAGTTTCTTCATTTTGTCGAAATTAATTTGTTAGTATATCAACGTAAACCATCGGCCGTGCGTTTGCCAATTGTTATTTTTCCGTCGATTTTTTGTCAGCGACCTCCGTATCAGCGTATCTTTGCCGCCCCACAGACGCTGATATGATAACTGTAAAAGACAAAACGTTCGTCCCGTTTATTACCGCCGAAGCCATTCAAACGCGCATTCAGGAACTGGCCGAACAGATCAACCAGACGTATGCTGGTAAAACACCACTCATCGTGGTTGTACTGAACGGAGCCTTTCTGTTCGCTGCCGATTTGGCGAAGAAGTTAACGATTCCCTGCGAAATCACGTTCCTTCGGGTTTCTTCCTACAAAGGAACCGAGTCGACCGGGCAGCTTAAAGAAATACTGGGGCTAACTGAATCGGTAACAGGTCGAGACCTGATTGTAGTTGAAGATATTGTCGATACGGGCCGAACCCTTTGTGATATTCGGGATCAACTTCTGGCTCAGGAACCGGCATCACTTGCCATCGCTACGTTACTATTCAAGCCAGAAGCCTTACAAAAACCAATTGATTTACAGTATGTTGGCTTTGAAATTGAAAACCGATTTGTGCTAGGCTACGGCTTGGATTATGACGGCCTGGGCCGAAATACACCGGATATATTGGTGCTTGATTAGTACTAGTTTACCGGTCTACTTCGCCCATCACTACGTCAATTGATCCAATTATCGCCACCAAATCGGCCAGCATAGCCCCCCGACTGATTTCACTAATGACCGATAAGTTGTGAAAGCAACAGGAGCGGGCTTTGCAGCGAACCGGTATATCCGATTTACCATCTGTCCGAAAGAAAAAGCCTAACTCACCTTTGGCGCTTTCTGCACGGGCGTAAAAATCCATGGCCTTTGGACGAATTTTCTTCGGGACAACTGCCTGAGGGTCATAATCGCGGGTACGTTTATGATCGCCCAGGAGCTGATCCAGACACTGCTCAACAATACGAATGGATTGATGGCACTCCTGTACCCGAACATTGTTCCGATCCCAGCAATCGCCGACGGTTCCCATTTTACCCTCGCCAATCGGAATGTCGAAATCCAGTTCAGGATAAATGGAATAGCCATCTACCCGGCGCAAATCATACCGCAACCCGGAACCCCGTAGCATAGGCCCCGTACAGCCGTAATTGATGGCAACTGGCAAGGGGAGTACACCTACATTGGCCGTCCGTTTTATGAAAATCTCGTTTTCGATGACCAGTTGCTGCAATTCCACCATTTTGGGCTTCAGATACGCAACAAACTCCCGACACCGCTCTTCAAACCCTACCGGAAGGTCATAAAACAAGCCACCTACCCAAATGTAGTTATACAGCATCCGGGCACCACTCACCCATTCAAGCAATCGCTGAATGTGCTCCCGATCACGCATGAGCCAGAGAAAAGGCGTGTAGGCACCTATATCGAGCGCATAGGTGCCAATACCGACAAAGTGAGCGGCAATACGGTTCAGCTCAGCTACCAGCACCCGGATGTATTCGGTCCGTTTTGGAATATCGTTTTGAATGCCGAGCATTCGTTCAACCCCCATCACAAAGGCATGCTCACAGTTCATGGCAGCTAAGTAATCGAGTCGGTCCACGAACGGAATGGCCTGATTAAACGGCAACGACTGAGCATGTTTCTCAAAACAGCGGTGCAGATAACCAAGGTGAGGCACTACATCAACGATAATTTCGCCATCCGTAACCACCTCAAACCGCAACACACCATGGGTAGATGGATGCTGCGGTCCCATATTCAGGATCATCTCCCCTTCCTGAAGCATATCGGGTCGATAAATGCCGGGTTCCGATGCCCGAAAATGGCCCGGAGCGTATTCGTATTGGATCGTTTGCGTGGTCATGACAGGGCCAAAGGTCGAAAGAGGTAATCCCAATGCCAAACATTACGAACTTTTCTGACCTAATTCACTACAAATCATCAGTTTTTCTAAAGAAGGTGTTGCCTAAGTGAATCGGATTTCGTACCTTTGCGCTCCTTATCGAGAAAACGAACATTAGCGATGGCAAAGAAAGGCGCCAATAGAATCCAGGTTATTCTGGAATGCACCGAGCAGAAAGACAGCGGTGTACCCGGCATGTCCCGGTACATCACCACGAAAAACCGGAAAAATACGCCGGCGCGTATCGAACGGAAGAAATACAATCCGTTCCTGAAAAAAGTAACGTTGCATAAAGAAATTAAATAGTTCAGTTAGTTTAAAGTTTGTAGTCTGTAGTTCGTAGTTTACGCATATTACGCACTTCAAACCGCAAACTTCGAACCTCAAACTACAGACTAAAATGGCAAAAAAGGTAGTTGCAACCCTGAAAACGAAGGATAACGGCAAGGCATTCGCCAAAATTATCAAAGCCGTAAAATCGCCTAAAACTGGCGCTTACACCTTCAAGGAAGAAATGGTCCCAGTTGATGAAGTTCAGGCTGCGCTGAAAAGCTAGTCTTGTCGGAGTCAACATCCCGTCAAAGACATTCGTCCCACAGCCTTCATGGTTCTGTGGGACTTTTTTTGCTATAGTTTTGTTCAACCAATCAATAGTCAATACGGGGCCATCTGCATAGTCTGCCGTCATTAACGACATTGATGTGACATAGGCTAACAACTTACGACTAATCCACCACTGACTCACGACGATTTTTATGGCTTTATTCGGCTTATTCTCGAAAGAAAAAAAGGAAACACTCGACAAAGGATTAGAGAAAACCAAAGACAGCTTCTTCTCGAAACTTGGCCGGGCCGTCGTTGGTAAATCGACTGTTGATGAAGAGGTCCTCGACGAGGTGGAGAACGTTTTGATTTCGTCGGATGTGGGTGTTGAAACAACCGTTAAAATTATCCGCCGGATTGAAGAACGTGTTGCTCGCGATAAGTACATGGGCACGGACGAACTTGACCGGATTCTTCGCGAAGAGATAGCTGCACTGCTTTCCGATAACAACACCTCCGATGTGCCGGACGACTTTGACTTACCTGCCGGTAAAAAACCATATGTAATTATGGTTGTGGGGGTGAACGGTGTTGGCAAAACCACAACGATTGGCAAGCTTGCCGCTCAATTCCACAAACGGGGTAAAACAGTAGTACTGGGCGCAGGTGATACGTTCCGGGCTGCAGCCGTTGACCAACTCAAACTCTGGGGTGACCGCGTAGGGGTGCCGGTCGTTTCGCATGGAATGAATACAGACCCATCGGCAGTAGCTTTTGACGCTGTCAAAAAAGCGACCGATATGAATGCCGACGTCGTTATCATCGACACCGCCGGCCGATTGCACACCAAAGTCAACCTGATGAACGAGTTGACCAAAATTAAACGGGTAATGCAGAAGGTTACACCCGATGCGCCCCATGAAGTACTTCTGGTTCTTGATGGATCGACGGGTCAGAACGCGTTTATTCAGGCAACGGAATTTACCAAAGCAACCGAAGTTACAGCATTGGCTATCACCAAATTAGATGGTACAGCAAAAGGTGGCGTAGTCATTGGCATTTCGGATCAATTCAAAATTCCAGTTAAGTACATTGGGGTTGGCGAGAAAATTGAAGACTTACAAACCTTCAATAAAATGGAGTTTGTGGATTCGTTCTTTAAGAAATGATGTCTAAATGGCTTACCAACTTTCCTTCTCAGACAAAGCACTTAAAAGTCTGAAGCAAATATCCCAATCGGACAGTAAACGCATTATTGGTGCGCTTGAAGGATTGGCAAAAGATAGTGATAGCAAAGCTAATGTGAAACGGTTAACGAACCATTCAGATTACGAGTAGGTAATTACCGCGTTCTATACGACAAGCATGACGCGCTTCGCATCATTGCAGTTATTGATGTTGGCCATCGAAAAGATATCTACGAATGACACTAAACGCTCAAATTATTCAATCTGAAGGTAAACCAGCATTTGCGGTTATCGCCTACGAAGAATACGAAGCCATTCAGCAAAGTCTAGCCTCTTTTGATAATCTTGAAGATTTTGCCGATTATGTTCACGCGCTAACCGTAAAAAACGCTACCACAACCTGGCATACGCTAGATGACGTAAAAAAGGAACTGGGTTTATGAGTATTGGCCTATCTTTTTTAAGAAGTCGAGTGTTTATCCTTATAATAGGAGTAATACTAATCGTGATAAATACGGCCTGCGCTCAGAAGCATACCATCCGAAAAGCAGCAAAATCTGCTGCGATTCAGGGTATTTGTGGAACGGTTCTGGTAAAGCGGGGTAATCATATGCCGAGCCCTGGCTCACCCCGACCTAACGCAGATGGTTCAACCATAGAGCGTGAGGTGCTCATTTTCTCGCTGTTGAACATGAACCAGGTGGAAGCTGGTGATAATGGCTTTATCAACTCCGTTGGGCAGGCAAAACCAATCAAAACGGTCAAATCAGGAACGGATGGCAAATTTTGTGTAAGCCTTCCCGCTGGCCGATATTCAGTGATCGTGCAAGAACCGAAAGGCTTGTACGCCAATTCGTTTGATACGAAGAATAATATTTTTCCTGTTACTGTTGAGAAAGGAAAGAGTGCGCAAATTAAGATTGAGATTACGCATCAGGCCGTGTTTTAAGTTCCATGAAGAATGCGCTGATCTTATTAGCGATTATTTTTATCCCGTTTATCTGGTTCATCTACAAGATGATTCGGTATACAGACGATACCATAGGCGAAAACTCTCCGCTCTATCGCGAACGGACTTATGAGATTCAGATCGAGCAGTATTTCGTCACATTTTATAAGTTACTACTTGTTTTTACAGTTGTCATGATGCTCATACTGACAAAAATGCTTATCAGTATAGCCCTAAATCAGCACGATCCATTAGTTTTTATGGCTGCCCTGCTATTTTTGGGATTTGCGGTCTATGTCCTGTTCGTTTTTTACGTCGATTGGCACTATTGGACCATTACGCGAAATGTTCAGCTAACGCTAAATCCCTTTCAGCCAAGCATTCATATCGACAGTCCCGACCAACTAGCAACGCTTACACCTGATAGTATAGACCGAATCGAATTGCATCTCCGAAAAAGCGATAATCCTAAAGAGCCGCTCTATGGCTATGGTTATTATCTGTTTTACCAGAAAGATGGTACGGCTGTGCGGATAAATAATATCTTCTTTACGCACTACGCCGAATTCCTTGAGCGCTTTTTCTCACATACGCCCAGGCAGATTATTCGGCATCGTATTCCCTGGATTACCCCAATTGAGTAGTAGGAAACCCAGAAAGCACCGAACTTTGTAATCCAATCATTACGTTACCCATTACTATCGATTTGACCAATTATTGTTTTGAAAACCAAAGGAGTACGTACTAATAAAATTAATATCGTCACGCTCGGTTGCTCAAAGAACCTTGTGGATTCGGAGGTGCTGTTTACGCAACTCAAGGGCAACGGGATAAATGTGACCCACGAATCGAAAAAAGACGATGCTAACATTGTCGTGATCAATACATGTGGCTTTATCGACAATGCGAAAGAGGAGTCGATCAATACCATTCTCCGCTATGTAGATGCCAAAGAAGCAGGTATTGTTGATAAAGTTTATGTAACAGGTTGCCTTTCACACCGCTACAAAGACGAACTCGAAATCGAGATGCCAACCGTTGATGCCTGGTTTGGTACCAACGAACTGCCCCGGATGCTGAAAACCCTTCGCGCCGATTATAAGCACGAACTCGTTGGCGAACGGCTTTTGACAACACCCGCTCATTACGCTTACCTGAAAATTGCTGAAGGCTGTGATCGGCCCTGCTCGTTCTGTGCTATTCCACTGATGCGGGGAGGTCATGTATCGCGCCCAATGGATGAACTGGTGGCAGAAGCAAAATCATTGGCCCGGCGAGGTACTAAAGAGCTGATTCTGATTGCCCAGGATTTAACTTACTATGGTTTAGACCTGTACAAAAAGCGGAATCTTGCCGATCTGGTCAATAATCTTGCCGATGTAGAGGGAATAGACTGGATTCGGTTGCAGTACGCTTACCCATCAGGCTTTCCCATGGAAGTACTGGATGTAATGCGCCAACGACCAAACGTTTGTAATTATCTGGATATGCCATTGCAAACCGGCTCAACAGAGTTGCTGAAGCTCATGCGCCGGGGTATAACTCGTGAGCGAACCGAAGACCTGATTCATGCCATTCGTGATCGGGTGCCTGGTATAACCCTCCGTACGACCCTGATTGTAGGACACCCAGGCGAAACCGAAGCCATGTTTGGGGAGACCTATGAGTTTGTGGAACGGATGCGTTTTGACAGGATGGGCGTGTTCACCTACTCCCATGAAGATGATACCCACTCATTTACCATGCCCGATGATATTCCAGCGGACATCAAACAGGAGCGGGCCGATGAGTTAATGGAGCTGCAACAGGGTATTTCACAGGAGCTGAATCAGCAGAAAGTTGGTCAAACATACAAGGTACTGTTTGACCGGAAGGAGGGTGGGTATTTCATTGGTCGCACTGAAGCGGACTCGCCGGAAGTAGACAATGAGGTACTTATTCCAGCCACCCAATACGTCCGACTTGGCGATTTTGCCAATGTGCGAATTAATAGGGCTGAGGATTTTGATTTATACGGAGAGATAGTCTCCTGATTTTACAAACCCGCAAGTGAATCGTGGTGCCCCTCCCGAACCTTGCGGGTTTTTCCGTTGTTGAGCCGAATAAATCCCAACTCTCCGCCTATCGCATGGACTGTCAGTACCTGCCGCTTGCCTCAACCGGCCAGTTTTCGTCTCTTTTCCTCGATTACATTACTCAAAAAGATAGTCTAAAGCCTTTCTACGGTCGTTTTCCTGAGATAGCTGCATTCGGTGGACAAATAGCTGATAAGTCATTTGACGAGTCTAAACGGCGGGTTTTGGTCGATGCGCTTGAACGGCAATATCAACGTATTGACAATAAACCCGATTTTTCGGTGCTGCTACAGCCCAATACGTTTACCGTGACCACGGGTCATCAACTTAATATTTTCACGGGACCACTTTACATTGTCTATAAGCTGATTACGACCATTAACCTGGCGAAAAAGCTGAAAGAAACCTACCCTAATTACAATTTCGTCCCGATTTACTGGATGGCGACTGAAGACCATGACTTTGCCGAAATCAACCATTTCTCACTTTCGGGTCGGAGTTACACATGGCAGACTGAGCAGCGTGGAGCCGTTGGGCGCATGGATCCGAAAGAACTAAAAGCACTGTTTACTCAAATTCCGGAAAAGCTAGTCTTGTTTGAGGAGGCCTACCTCAAACAGGATACGTTAGCAAATGCCGCCCGGTATTACGTGAATGAGCTATTCGGCACCGAGGGGTTGATTTGTCTGGATGCGGACGATACTGCCCTCAAAGGTGTGTTTGCCCCCGTCATGCGCGATGAGCTACTTCATCAGCACTCCGGCGATTTAGTGCAGCAGAAAACAGAAGAATTGGAAGCATTAGGCTACAAAACGGTGATTGCGCCCCGCGATATCAACCTGTTTTACCTCGACGACCAACTGCGCGAACGCATTGAGCGATCAGATGATGGTGTTTATAAAGTTCTTCATACAAAACTCAAATTTTCGGAAAGTGAAATCCTGAATGAGCTGGATGAGCATCCCGAACGCTTCAGCCCGAACGTAGTTCTACGCCCTTTATACCAGGAAACGATTCTGCCTAATCTGGCTTATATCGGTGGGCCATCGGAAGTGCCCTATTGGTTGCAGCTAAAAGGCGTGTTCGAACATTTTCAAACTACGTTTCCGATACTGATGCCGCGTAATTTTGCGATGTACGTTCCTTCGGTTAGTGCGAAACGTATTGGCAAACTCGGCCTCACGCCCGAAGAACTTTTTCAGGATACGCTTACGATTAAACGCGCCTACGTTGAGCACCATTCCCGCCATACGCTTAAGTTCGATAACGAAAATAAGACCGTAAATAAGGCGCTGGACGCCATTCTGCACAAAGCGCAGATGGTTGACCCAACGCTGGAGAAGGCAGTTCTGGCCGAAACCAAGCGGTTTGCCAATGCCATTACCCGGCTCGAAAAGAAAATGCGCCGGGCCGAAGAACGTAATCAGGAAACTGGAGTTCGGCAGTTGTTAGCCGTTAAAAATGAGCTCTTTCCAAACGGCGGGTTGCAGGAACGTAGCGAAAACTTCCTGACGTTCTACCTGAACGACCGTAAGTTTCTCCAAAAGATGCTTTCTTCTTTTGACCCTTTCAATTACCAGATGCAGCTTTGTTTAGAGTGAAGTCGACTGGCAGGTGTCAGTCATAATTGTATGAACAAAGCTGAACTACGTCGTGAATTTCTAGCCAGGCGGAAAGCGATGACGACCGATGAGGTAGCCCATCAAAGCCAACTCATTGCCGATCATTTCTTTACCTATTTTGAGCAGAACAAACTTGGAGATACGCCTAGCACGATCCATACGTTTCTGCCCATTAAACGGCATAAAGAAGTTGATACCTGGCCAATTATTGAGCGTATTTGGTTGACGTTACATCAGGTGCATATTAGTGTCCCGGTTACCGATGAGTATAACTACCAATTGGTGAATTATACCATTTTCCCAGCAACTCCTTTAGTTGAAAATAGACTGGGTATACCCGAACCCGCTGTTGGAAGTCGGTACGAAACGGATCCTGAGCAAATAAGCATCGTATTGGTGCCCTTACTAGCGTTCGACCAGCAGGGAAATCGTGTTGGCTACGGTGGAGGTTATTACGACCGTTTTTTGGCTGAGCAAGTACCTGGCAGCCGGAAAATTGGCTTGTCGTTTTTCGGTCCGGTTGATCAAGTCGATGGTCTTGATAATACAGACATTAAACTAGATGCCTGTATTACCCCTGAACGGTTATACAGCTTTGATTAAGAATAGTTAATAGAAGTTTATCCATATTTTAATATGAATAAATTCTGGTTGTTGTTAACTTTCTCAAAAGAACAACTACTATGAAAAAAATTCTGCTTTTACTCCTCTTAGGCCCGCTACAGGCGTGGGCCCAGCAAGACAGGATAATACCTCCTCCTGTGTCAGCCGAGAATCTTAAGCCCATTGAAAGCGACCTGGTTCCTGCGTACAATGGTCGCTATGGGAATAGTGTACGCACGCAGTATGTTTATGATGGGCTGGATGTTCGCCATGCTAAAGACCTGGGGCAATACATTCTGGCATCTAATAATCCCGATGCAATTCGCGAATTCAACAGCTACTTAACCAGCCGCCATGTGGGTGGATGGTTAATTGCGGGAGGCATTATAACCTCAGGAATTGGCCTAATCATAGGTATTTCCAATGATCATTCGGGAGAAGCCAGCAAGGGCCCCTATTCGTCAACAGGAGTTGTCAGTAACGGAGTGATATGCTATGGCTATT
Organism: Spirosoma migulaei; assembly: GCF_054776855.1. Lineage (NCBI taxonomy): Bacteria > Pseudomonadati > Bacteroidota > Cytophagia > Cytophagales > Cytophagaceae > Spirosoma > Spirosoma migulaei. Next base: position 396,543 of record NZ_BAAHBG010000002.1, read on the forward strand.
GCAATTCCGTTCCAGATCGCACAAATCAGAGTGCTGTAAAAGCAGGTGTCACCACTTTCTTTTCTGGACTGATAGTGGCCGCAATTGGTGCCTATATGCTACGTCCGGGCCCACACCTTCGTCGGTCTGTTCAGTATTATAACCGTGGCCTTAAACAGCAAGGCATCTCCTGGCAGTTAACGCCTTATTCATCGTTGTCTAGTTCGGGAGTTGGGTTAGTTGGGCGGTTCTGATTTTTTTAGAATATAATTCCTGACCATCAAAGTTTTACCGTACTTTTGCACTCCAAAAAGGCGGGCAGTCCGCCGTTGCGGGTAACTCCGCTTTTATTAACCACTTAAACGCGGATTTCCATGGCTTCGGCCAACCATCCGCCTTACCAAAATGAAAATCGCAGTCGTTGGCGCCACAGGCCTGGTCGGTGGCGAAATCCTGAAGGTTCTGGAAGAACGTAACTTCCCTGTATCTGAACTTATTCCTGTCGCTTCTGAGCGTTCGGTTGGTAAACAGGTTGAGTTCAAGGGTAAATCGTACACGGTTGTTAGCTTCGAGGATGCTATTGTTGCCAAACCTGCCATTGCGATTTTTTCGGCGGGTGGTGGCACATCGCTGGCATTGGCTCCCAAGTTTGCCGAAGCGGGTATTATCGTTGTTGATAACTCGTCGGCCTGGCGGATGGACCCAACTAAAAAACTGATCGTTCCGGAAGTTAATGCCGATGCGCTGACTCCCGAAGATAAGATCATCGCCAACCCAAACTGCTCGACTATCCAGATGGTGGTAGCGCTGAAACCGCTCCATGATCGGTATAAAATCAAACGGGTGGTTGTGTCAACGTATCAGTCGGTAACCGGAACGGGTAAAGCTGCCGTTGATCAGCTTTTTGCCGAACGGGCTGGTAATCAAGAGGTGTCAAAAGTATATCCGCACCCAATTGACCTGAACGTGCTCCCTCATATTGATGTCTTCCTCGATAACGGCTATACGAAAGAGGAGATGAAAATGGTCAATGAAACCAAGAAAATCATGGGCGATGACTCGATACAGGTAACGGCTACTACAGTTCGTATTCCGACAATCGGTGGCCACTCGGAAGCCGTGAATGTTGAATTTGAAACAGAATTTGATCTTGCTGAAGTGGTTGATATTCTGAGCAAAGCGGAAGGTATTATTGTTCAGGACGATCCAGCCAATAAAGTGTATCCAATGCCGCTAACAGCGCACGGGAAAGATGAAGTATTTGTAGGCCGCCTTCGTCGCGATGAAAGCCAGCCCAAAACGCTAAATATGTGGATTGTGGCCGATAACCTCCGCAAAGGAGCGGCCACCAACGCTGTACAAATTGCGGAATATCTGCTAAAGCATAATTTGGTTGAAGCAGAAACGGTAGCTGCGTAACCATTATTCCTGACTACTCTATAAAAGTCCCGTTTGGCTTGCTGCCAGGCGGGACTTTTTGTCTATATTGATGTATGAATATGACGCCAGTTATCCAGCTCCAGGACCTTCACAAATCGTATGGGTCGACACCCGTTTTGAAGGGGATTAATTTGAGTGTTTCGGCAGGGCAGGTGGTGGGCTACATTGGCCCCAATGGTGCTGGAAAGTCTACGACAATTAAAATCCTGATTGGTATGCTGCCCGATTATACAGGAGAAGCCACTGTGTTGGGTATGGATGTAAAAACCAGCGCCCTCGACATTAAGCGACGGATTGGCTACGTTCCTGAAAACGCAGCCTTATACGACACGCTGACACCCATGGAGTATCTGCAATTCATTGGGCAGTTGTATGGTCTGGAAACCGCCCAGATTGAACGTAAAGCGCTTGAATTGCTACGTCTGTTCCAGCTCAACGACTACACGAATGCCCGGATGACTACCTTCTCGAAAGGGATGAGGCAAAAAGTTCTGCTCATTTCCGGGCTGCTCCATAACCCGGACGTTATTTTTCTGGATGAGCCTCTCTCTGGTTTAGATGCTAATGCAGTTGTATTGGTTAAGGAAATTATCCGTCAGTTAGCGAATAGCGGCAAAACGATCTTTTACAGTTCGCACATCATGGATGTGGTTGAAAAGATTTCGGACCGGATTATTATTATCAATCAGGGACAGATCATTGCCGATGGTACCTTTGCCGAATTGCAGCACCAGCGTCCTGAATCACTCGAACAACTGTTTGCCGAACTTACCGGTAGCGAAGGCCAGACGGGGATCGCCGAAGAGTTTATTCATACCCTGAAAAACTAACTGGTATGACAACCCTTATTCTCTGGCTACTCGACCATCTTCAATCCCTATTTCGGGCAATGGGTGCCGATTATGGGCAAGTGCGGGCGATTGTGCAGGTTAAGCTTACGATGGATAATCGTCGTAGCATTGTCTCCTTAGGCCGCTATGGTAAACAATCCGCTGAAAACAATAACAGTTTTATCCGTATTCTGGGCGTTTACACCTTTATTGGTGGCCTTATCAGCCTGAGTATGCTGTCTTTTCCTGAGAAGGAAAGCATGTTTTTCCCGCTCACGCTGCAATTTGCCTACGTTATGGCACTTTGCGCGATGACACTTATTTCGGACTTCTCCTCAGTAATTCTGGATTCATCGGATAACCAGATTATTTTGCCCCGGCCTGTTAGCAGTCGAACGCTCTGGCTGGCTCGTGTCGTGCATATTGCCAGCTATCTGTTTGCTATTGCACTTTCGCTGTCAATAGGCGCAATTTTTATCATCTCAATTCGGTTTGGCGGGCTGGCGGGCATACTGGTTTTAGTGTTGAGCCTGCTATCGGCGGTGCTGATGGTATTTCTGACGAATGTATTTTATCTGGTACTCATGCGATTCATCAGTGAAGAAAAACTGCGTGAGGTGATCAATTATTTCCAGATTGTGATGGCCATTCTGTTCTACGGAGGCTACCAGCTTTTGCCACGCCTGATGGACCCAACAACTAGATTGACTCAGGCGTTCGAACACCATTGGTGGCATTACCTGATTCCACCAATGTGGATGGCCGGAGCCGTGGATCTGGTTGTTCACCCAGCCATTGACCGGGTCCATCTAATTTTTCTTACCCTGGCATTCGTCACGCCTTTCGTTGGATTGTGGTTCATGAATCGTTTCCTGACTACCAATTTCACGCAGAAACTAAGTGGCCTCGATCAGGAAAGTCGCCCAGAATCAGCTGCAACTGCCGAGCCGATAATTCCGTCCAATCGTGCAGGATGGGTAGAGCGGTTTTCTGGCTGGTTTACAACCAACCCGCTCGAACGAGCGTCTTTTGCATTTACCTGGCGGGTAACGGGCCGGGACCGAAAATTCAAACTCAAAACCTACCCACAACTGGGCTTTGGGCTGGCTTATGTGGTGGCCATGTCGTTTCAGAGCCGTAGTCTTGGTGCCAGTAGTTTCTTCTATTTGTTTGCCCTTTATTTTGCCAGTATTTACGTGATGGTGGCGCAATATCAATTAAGCGTTTCAGACAATTACAAAGCTTCGTGGATCTACGGCAGTGCCCCCATCCGCGAACCGGGTGACCTACTGGTAGGTTCTCTGAAAGCATTGATTATAAAACTTCTAACACCTTTCTACCTGTTACTGTCCGCTTATATTCTTTATCGGTATGGTACGGATAAAATCAGTGATGTACTGCTGGCATTTAGTAATTCGCTGGTGATGTTATTGAGTGCTGCTCTGTTCTCAACTCGCTATATGCCGTTCTCTATTGAGCAGGACGCGCTGAAACAGAACAATACGGCCCGTGGTCTTTTGGTAAGTATCGTGTTAGCAGTTGTTGGATTCTCTCATTATGGCCTGACGTTTATACCTTATGGTGTGTGGATCGCCATTCCTGTATCAATAGCCGTGTTCTGGATTCTACTTAGGCAATATAAAAAAACGGGTTGGGAACGGGTTGTAATGGGATGAGATTATTTACTAATCCCATATTTTCGTAACTTGTTAAGGTGGTGCCTATATATAGTACAAATTATTATTTGTAAAGGCTATTAATTATAAATTGGTTAATTTTGGTGTAAATTATTCACTAGTATTTGTATAAAATGCTTGATTATGCATATAAGGTATACATTAAGTATTATTATTTCGATAATTATTTTGCACCTTTCGCCATTCGTTTATAGCCAGGATAACTTATTTCAAAAACTAGAGCAACGAGTCTATATACTTAATAACCAATTGAAATATAATGAATCACAGGCTTTACTACTACCTGTTTTACAGAGCCAGACGTTCAATGCCAGTGAAAAATATCAGGCGGCTATTCTACTTTCCTATACCTACAAGCGTGTATTTGACTACCAGTCTACGCTGAAATTTCTGGAAATGGCGCGAAAATTCGCGCAAGAAACTACCCAAAAAGATCAGTATCTAGCGTCAATTGAAGCCGAAGAAGCTTTTGTGTACTTCGATACGCATGATTACGATAAGGCTGACCAGCTCACAGCACTGCTAGAAAAGTCTGGATTTAAGCACATTAGTCTGGAAAATAAATCAAAGTTGATCATGCAGCGCGGCTACCTACTTTTTCTTGACAAGAAATATGTGGAAGCTGAAGCGATTTACGATCAAGCCATTCAGCTGATGAAGCTATCGACACCCTGCCATTTGCCTATGGCCCTTGTCAAAAAGATGCAACTCTATAATGCGATGAATCGGCTCGATTTGTTGCAGGATGCCTTGAAACAATCGACCTTCTACGCAGATTCCTGCCATATTATCAAATACCATCTTTATACATACGAAGAGCTGCTGCACATTTACGAAAGCCGAAACGATTTTATCCATCTGGCTGAGACCCAAAAAAAAGTAGATAGTCTGAATACCATCTACGCCAAAGAGGTCAATATTTCTTCGCTACATAATCAGAAAGAGAACATTCTGTTAGGCGAAAAAGATGAACAACTAAAGCAGGAACACACAAGTCGGGGATTTCTTACAATAACCCTGGTGTGTATACTTGCAATCGCTCTTGTTTTATTCATCTGGCTAATCCTGTACAAACGGAAGGTCGAGGTGGAGTTTCTCCGTATGAAAGCTGAGCTGGAATATTATCTGGCTATCAATAAAGAGGCTACGCCCACTAAAACGCCAACGGAAAAAAAAGAGTTAAGCAATCTATCGGAACGGCAACTGGAAGTACTGAACTGTATGGCATCAGGTATGTCGAACAAACAAATAGCCAACAAACTCTTCATTTCCGAAAACACAGTAAAATACCACATTAAAAATATCTACCAGCTTCTGGAAATTAATGACCGGAAAGATTTTCTGGTCAACATGCGGAAATAGGCCCTATTACCTAAAAATTACCTATTTATTCATTCTGTTTATTGTTTTTTGCCTAACAACTACCCGAATGGGTAGTTGTTATTTAGGCTAGACAGTATAGATTTGAGGAACTGCATACAATTCATTCTTTTGTCTGTCAGCCTACATCATATTTGAGACCTTGTACTGACAGGGTGCTCACGTGATGTATAACTTAGCCTTAAACACTAGCTCTACCTTCTCCTGGCCAATGAACTCGGATAATCATTTTGGCTCACCAAATCCCGCCTTGAATTACCTTGAATTCACTAATTTGCTCGCGCAGTATAAACGGGCTGTTTATGAAAAGTGGCTTCCTATTCAACTTGTGGAGTTCCCCAGGGAAATTCATTTATCTAATTTAGGAATACCAGTCAATGAAGGTGCTGACCCTATAAGCGTAGAGTAGTTGGCCATATATACAAATAGACTACCGGTTTCCGTTAAACAGACTCAGTTGACGCCAAGACGGATGCCCGTTTCCATCAAAGCCTCATTAGTTACTTTCCAGGCACAACAGGTATTTTTGGGTAGTGATTGTTACCACTAGGAGAAAACATAAATTTTTCTTCCAAAGAGCGTGTACTTTTATAGGTAGAGTCTCTACGAGAGAAATTTTTATTTTATATCTTCCATCGTTAACGCTCACTCTACCTACATGGAACGGTATCTATCTTTCTTGTTGATATTCATTGCATGGACGGCAGCGGCACAAATCCGAAATCCTGCCAACAAAGCCATTTATCTGGAAGATATTTCCTGGACGAAGGCCCGTGAGCTCTTAACTCCTAACGCGGTCGTCGTTATTCCCCTGGGAGCGGGCTCTAAAGAACATGGTCCCCATTTGCCGTTAGCTACCGACTATCTACAAGCCGAAGGTTACGCTAAAGAAATAGCGCTACAACGAAATGTTCTCATTGCACCCATTGTCAGTTATGGGTTTTATCCGGCTTTTCTGAAATATCCCGGCTCTACGAGTATCAATTTTGAAACAGCAACCGCTACCGTTGTTCAAATTGTACGAAGTTTAGCGTCCTACGGCCCCCGGCGGTTTTATATTGTTAATATAGGCGTCAGTACTACGCCAACCTTACTGGTGGCAGCAAAAACGCTGGCTGATGAAGGTATCCTACTTTATTATAGCCGCTACGATCGGCAAGGCTTTGTGCAGGCTGAACAGCCGTTTCGCACCCGAGCGTATAGTGGACATGCCGATGAACTTGAATCGTCAAATTTGCTTAATCTGCGTCCTGACCTGGTAGATATGAGTAAGGCTGTGAATGACTCATCTATGAAAGGTAAATCGGGGGGCATGACCCCTGTAATGGTAGCGGGAGGGAACCTCAACACAAGTGGTATTAATGGTTATGCGGCCCTGGCTACAAAAGAAAAAGGCCGTAAAGGAATGGCCGCTTTTGCCAAAGAGCTTATTCGGGAGATTGACAGCGTGAGTACGTGCACTTTGCCGAAGGCTATCGACCGGACTGCTCTCTATGAGTCTTATATAGGCACTTATGTAGATAAAGCGGGAACTGAACTGGTAATTAGCCAAAAAGGCAATCGCTTGTTCTTCTTATGGAACAAGATAGACACAAGCAATTTCTTTCATTTATACCAGGATGCTCCTGATTGTTTCTCTTCCATGAATCTGAATGTGTTGTTTGTTCGGAATGATCTGGGGCAGGTAACAAAAGCATGGTGTCAGTTTCGAGGGGCGTCTTTTTGGGTAACGAAGTCAAACTAACAGCCTGCTAAACGCCTTGTAAATCCATGCGCAGAAAAGATTTTTTAAAAATAGGCGGTATGCTGGCCGCTACGGCTTCTCAGGCAAGTTTGTTCGGTTCTCCGATTAGTAAGGCCAGCACAGCTAATGCGCCTATCGACTTTATTCACGATGGCTTGTTGCTCTCACCTAAGGAGTATGCGAGCTTGTTGATGAAACTGGCCGATGAAGGGAAAATCAAGCCCGATTATTATTCCAATGGTGGCGTTGTAGAGGAGTTAGAAGCCAAATTTGCCAGCTTATTAGGGAAAGAATCAGCTGTTTTTATGCCAACCGGTACACTCGCCAATCATATTGCGATTCGCCAGTTAGCGGGCCAAAACCGCAGGGTGATTGTTCAGGAACAGAGTCATTTATATAACGATACCGGCGATTGTGCACAGACATTAAGTGGCCTTACCCTTATCCCCTTGGGGACTAATACGGTGGAATTTAGTCTGGATGACGTTGATAGTATCGTCAAGAAGACACAGGGGGGGCGTGTGGCAACCCGAATTGGTGCTCTGTCGATCGAGTCGCCGGTACGTCGGCAAAAAGACCAGCTATTCAGTTTTGATAACGTTCGTCAGTTAACCGAATATGCAAAGAGTAAGGATATAAAAACGCATCTGGACGGAGCACGATTATTTGTTCAGCCCGTTCATACCAACGTATCGGTCATTCAGTACGGTGCGCCTTTTGATACAATCTACACATCGCTCTGGAAGTGTTTCAATGCGGCATCGGGGGCAGTGCTGGCTGGCTCAAAACGCTTTACAGAAAACTTATTTCATGAACGCCGGATGTTTGGTAGCGGATTGCCCACTGCCTGGGCATTTGCTGCCGTAGCCCTGTATTACGCAGACAGCTTTGCTGACGAGTATAAGCAAGCCTGGACAAAGGCACAACAGTTATTCACCCTGCTTCGAAAAGACGAACGATTCAGTATCGCGCAGTTTGAGCACGGTTCTCACATCGTTGAGTTGACCTTAAAAAACGCTAACTCAACTCGTTTTAAAGAAGCGCTGGCCAAAATGAATCTTGAACTATCCGCTCCCGTTAACAGTAGCTTTCTATTAAAAATTAATCCCTCACTCAACCGGGATACCCCTCAAAATCTGGCCAACCGATTTTTGGCAGCCTTGAGTTAGCGGTGTATCATACACCAATGCCCAATATTTATCCCACAAACAAGTCAGTTCTCTTTAGTTACTGATTGTAAACGAGTAGCTTCCCGAACCTAAGGGAATACTGACCTGACCATTCGCCTGACTGACGCCTTTCAATTGGGCAACGGGCTTTCCATTTTCGCTGATTTGGCTAAGGCTCCTGGCGGGTAGATAGAGAGTCGCCGTGGTGTTGGCCGGAAGCGTTGTTTTATAGGTCCAGTTCGTTCCATTCCATTTCCATTCACTGCTGATCCGTCCATAAATTGAATCGTAATACCCTTTGGCAAACGTCATTTTATGGGTTGGGTCTGGCGTTGGTTTCAGGACGATCTCACTAAAGCCAGCCTTATTTGGATCTCGCTGAATACCTAAGGAATGGTTATACATCCAGGAGGCTACGGCACCAAACGAATAGTGGTTGAAGGAATTCATACTGTTGTTACCCCCAAATCCATTCTCAACGGTGTACGAATTCAGGCGTTCCCAAATAGATGTTGCTCCATTTACTACTGAGTAAAGCCACGATGGATAATCCTGCTGCTGCAAGAGCGTATATGCAATAGCTGAACTGCCATTTTCTGACAGGGCATCGGTTATGGAAGCCGTACCGATAAAACCGGTCATCAATGAATAAGCGGGACGCTCAATTCCGCCATCATCTTTGTTTTTTCGCTCGATTGTCTCGTTCAAATACCGGGCAGCAAACGGTTTATTTTCGTCATTGAACAAACCCAATGCCAGCGGAATAGCATAGGAAGCCTGGGTATCAATTAATTGACCCTTATCCGACTTTTGGGCGTTCTGATGCTCATTAGGCGGACCCATAAAGCCCGTTTTTACGCCCGATTTAATCGTTTTGTGGGTGGTTTTGTCCACATAAATCTCGTTCCATGCAGTTTTTATTTCGTTTTGTCGTTTCACGAATTGAGCCGCATCATCGGGTTTACCCAGGATGGTTGCCACCTTACCCAGAATTTCCAGATCGTAGGCATAATAAGCCATCCAGAACAACGTATTGTCGTTTTTATTGCCTTCAGGACTTAGCCAGTCGCCTAGCGGGCCTTCATTCAGAATACCCGTTTCTTTCTCCACTTTTGTTTCTAAAAACTGGATATAGCGCTTCATGGCGTCGTAATGCTCTTTCAATAGCGCGACATCACCATATTGACGGTACGTTTCCCAGGCCACTACAATCCCGGCACTTCCCCAAAGTGTACCCCCAAACCCACCACCCATTGGAGCAACATCCGTAAATCGCCCATTTTCAGCTTGCACATCCCGCATAGCCAGCAGATGTCTACGCAGAAACAAATCGGCGTTGGTTAGGTAGGTTGCACTTTTGGAGAATACAGAAATATCCCCGCTCCAGCCCATGCGTTCGTTACGGGCGGGGGTATCGGTGGGAATGGACAGGAAGTTACTACGAAGCGACCAGGTAATGTTCTGCCACAGTTTATTGACTAACGAATTCGACGTTTCGTACTGTGATGACAAGGCCGTAATGGAACTGATCACCAATCCTTTTACATCGGTTATTGGAATGGCTTTTTCAATGCCGGTTAGCTCCAGATACCGGTAGCCGTGAAAAGTGAAGTGAGGCTGTGTGGTTTCGTCACCCCCTTTCAGAACATACATATCCTGGGTGAGGGCCGCCCGGATGTTTTCCATCATGACCATGCCCGTGTTGTCTTTATATTCCGCCAAATTGGGGTACTTCACTTCGGCGTAGCGCATTGTAATGACTTGTCCCTTTTTGCCGTTTTTGATCATAATCTGCGGAAATCCCACCATGTTTTGTCCCATGTCATAGACAAACACGTGGGGCCGAACTTCCTCCACCTTAAGGGCGGGCATGGTCTTGACCAGACTCGCGTTATTACCCATTTGCCCAACGAGTTTAAAGTCGGTATACGCTAACGTCGATTTCCGTCCCAGGAAGTCGGTAAAGGTTCCATTATAGGCAGTTCCTTCCAAAGGCACGTCAACCACGGGTTTCCAACTCGCGTCGTTATAGGTGGGGGTTGTCCAGTTTTTGACCAATGCTTCTTTGGTAGCATCATACACTTCGCCCTGAAAAAACGAACCATATCGAATAGGCCCATCGGTAAATAGCTTCCATTCTCCTGGATTGGACGTAACGATTTGCTCCGTTCCGTCCGTGTAGGTAATGACCATCTTACTCAGCAACGATTGGCGGTCACCGAAGTAATTCCAGCTTTCGCCACTATACGTGATATTGCCGCTCCACCAGCCTTCGCTCAGCCAGGCTCCCAGTGCATTCTTTTGCCCGGATTTCACCGCACTGGTGATATCATAGGTTTGGTACATATGGTGCTTGTTGTACTGAGTCAAACCTGGGTTGAAGTAATCATTACTTACCCGGTTTCCATTCAGGTATAGTTCATAAATACCCCGTGCTGTTACATACAAGCGAGCTTTGGCGATGGGTTTAGCCTGTGTGGCGAAGGTGTTCCGAAGCATGGGAGCCGCATTTCGACTCGGGTTCGCAAGGACCAATGCGCCACCTTTAACTGTATACTGGCCATTCCCGACGGTTAAGTTGCCTGATTTAAAGATACCTGTATAAGGCTGATTGCGCAGATTCTCGGAAAATAACGCATTGGATGGATACCGGAAATTTCTGATTTCTACCTGCGAAAAGTGAGCCGTTTGATTGGCGGGAACCTTAAACCCAATATCGGCTACCATCGGAAAGCTAATGAAGTTATTTCCACTGCCAACCGGATTAAGGTTGACCCCCCGAGGCCCGAAGCGGGATGGTGGTCCTTCGGTTTTTTCCTTGAGCTTATTGGCATCTTCCTTTCCGTCTACGAATAGCTCAAACAAGCCGAAATTACATTCGGCCGTTACCGTATGCTTCTCGTATTTAGTTGCATTGTTGATGAGCGTCTGAGGAATGTCGAGACTTTTGAATGGCACATCTGCTTTATCTGTTTTCGTGTAGCCAACCCGATACATATTGAGTTTGGCTAAGCCCGTTGGTGAATCATTGACCGCTGAAATATCTAGTTCAAATGCGATATAGCTCTGGTTTTGGCCATTTTCTACCCCCAGGATATTCAAATCTTTGGTCATAAGCCTCCGGTCATTGCCCCCAAAAACAAAAGCAGCTTTGGTCGAGCTGGTTGCTTTATCCAGTTGAATACCAAACTGGAACTTGAATACCGACAGGTAATGCGAATAGAAAACCAAATCGTTATCGCCCCCACCAATCCACTTGGCTCCCGACCACGCAGACATACCAGGATTCATCAACCCAGTTTCAAACCAGGACGTATTGGTGGCCGTCTGTCCAGTATTATCCCAGACCGTTACTTTCCAACTGTAACGAGTGGTGGGTTGAAGCGAACTACCGGCATATTCTATACCATGTGAAATGCTAGAGTTTACTTTTTTTGAATCCCAGACGATCTGATTTTTGGCATCGGTTACAACGATTTGCCAGGCTTTTTGGGCATAACCCCGTTTAGCATCCAGCGCCTTCATTTGCCACGAAAAATGGGGATTGGTCTGATCAACCCCTAAAGGCATTGGCTGATAATCAACGGCCAGATTATCAATGAAAATGGCGGCAAAGGCATTGCCAAAGCATATGAGGAAGAGCAGAAACGGTAGGGTAAAGGCTTTCATGGTTATCTTGTTTCCCAGTAATAAGGAGGTTGCCTACTTTCTTAAGACGATTTATATAGGCAGAGATTCCTAAATTCTATTATATCATTTTGATACAATGATAAAAAAGGAACATGATTTATCAAATCTTTTATTGTACCATTTTTGCAGAACAAACGGCGTGAAGCGTTTTAGTCGTAAATAGAGAGTTTCGCTGTAAAATTTGCGTAGCATGCTTCGTCAGAACGACCCTAGAGAAATAAGTCCTCAAGGAGAAGGGTTACTAAAAGGGATTGCCGTTGATCCGGTAATTTTTGGCTTTCATGAGGATCAGTTAAAAGTGCTGATTATTGAGCATACGAATACGGGGTTATATGCCTTACCTGGAGGCTATATTCAGGAAACGGAAGATTTAGATGAGGCTGCTAAACGCATATTGACTATGCGGACGGGCTTGAGCAATGTCTACCTGGAACAATTTCACATCTTCGGCAAGTATGATCGCAATGATCCTGAGGTGGTAAAAAAAATCCTGATTGGCCAGGGATTCACGCCAACCGAAGGTCATTGGAGCCTGAAGCGGTTTATTTCGGTTGGGTATTATGCCCTTGTTGATTATACCAAAACCAGGCTCACCACTGATCCAACAACAGGCAGTTGTGAGTGGTATGAATTTGATAAGATTCCGCCGTTAATTCTTGATCATCGGGCCATCATCGACAAAGCTCTAGCTACCCTGCGGAATAATCTTGACCAGATGCTGATTGGGTTTAATCTGTTGCCTGCTCTTTTTACCATGTCGGAATTGCATACGTTGTACGAAACCATTCTGGGCAAAAAATTAGTCGGCCCTAACTTCCAGCGTAAGATGCTAAGTCTGGGAATTCTGGAACGGGTTGACAAGAAGAAAACCGGTAAAGCGCATAAATCTCCCTACTTGTATCGCTTCAAATCAGAAGGCTCATTATAAAGAGTTGGCTAACCCCAATACGTCGTTAGCATGGGTTTGGGGAGGTTAGGCAGATAACTCTTCGTAATCAATTTCCATAAAATCAGCCACGCCCGTTAGCCAGTTATGCTGCACAAACTCGGTATGATCTGGATGATTTGTATACGCATCATAAAGTGCCTGAGTTGCAAATTTCATGGATAGGCCAAAATCAAAATTGTTTTTAGGGCTGATTTGCTTTAGGCAGGCGAAGTTTAATACGCCTGGAATGGCGGCTAGTTTTCGGGCCTCCGCAAAGAAATTCTGCTCGTCAACAGAACCGTTTGGATAGTTTAACGAAAAAAAGACGGTATGAGTAATCATAGATGAACGGTCTTTAAGAGGTAGCTTTTAGGTGTTTAGTTGAATCCGTCGTAATAGGCTAGTGCACTAACCAACTCATTAACGGTAATTTTCTTTTTGGAAAAGTTATTGGGCAGACGCGTCGGTGGAACGGCCAAAACGTTCAGAACTGATTTCCGGGATAACTGAACAGGCCGAAGAGGTGTATTATCCTGTTGCTGAATATAAAAGCTCTTTTTTCGCAAATACGTACCATCAAATGATTGCTCCAATGTATAGGGTTCGTTGCTCACTGGCCGAAACGTGCATTTGTACTGGGCTAACAGACGGGTTTTTCCTGCATATAACACCCGATAATAAATGCGTTTAGCTTTGTTGTTAAGCCGACTAACAAACTGCATATCATTGATGGTGAAAGCCTCCGGCGAAATCACATGTGGAACTGAATCACCTGGAAACTGGCAGAGGACCTGATTGGTCAACAAATTATACGCAATACCGCAGGGTATGAAGCTTTGAGAACCCACTACCTTGAAGCTGCCAATCTGCCAAATGGGATAGGTCAGGTATTCGCTACCCAGATAAACCGTTTGGGAAAGCCCCTGTTTTCGATCCGTTCGATTAATCAGTAAACCGCTGGGGTCTGTATATGATTGACATATCGTAATGACCCGCTTCTGGTCGTCCTGCGAAACGACACATTGCCCATAACTAACGACTTGTAGTAAAGACAGCAATACGATAAGCAGACGTGAACGGGTCATCGTAGAAATAAAAAAGCAGTGAAGAAACGGCTCGGGATAACTTCTTTTGTGGAAGTAAGCGAGGAATTTATGAGAGCATAGGGTTTATACGAATCGCTGCTTTACACCCAGTAAAAAAGGTATAAAGCAGCCGCTTCGTAATGGTTGTTTTTTGAAGCTTAACTCAGTGCGTTCCGACAAAAGGCCACACATTTCTTCACTTCAGCTACCGCATTTGAACCCTCCGGTACCTTATACTCCAACTCGACCGTAGCGGGGAAGTTATATTTCTGGTCACGCATTAGCTTCAACACCGCGAGTAAGGGGGTATCGCCCTGGCCCCACGGTAAGTTTCCCTTGCCGTGATCAGCGGTTTGACGGTCTTTGATATGCATACTGGATATACGATCATGCTTTTGCTTGAGAAACACCAGCGGGTCGGGGTTTCCGGCTGCTACATAATGGCCTAAGTCGAAGTTAATGGCATTCCCCGGCGATTGGGCAAGGGCCGTATCCCAGAACGTAGGTGTTTGCTGTTCATGCCCATGATAGCCTATCCGTAGGCCCTGTTTGTGCGCCATCGTCCCTAATTTAAGGGTTTGGGCATCATTGCTCGGATGCTCTACTGTGACCTGATTGGCACCCAGCAGTTTAGCTGCCTTCAAGCCGTATTCAATCTCGGCGTCCGAATTTTGCATGCCAAACGTATCAGGCTTAAATCCGTAAATTTTTACCCCGGCCTGATTATACATTTTGCGCACTTGTTCAAATTTATCCATAGGTGCCGAGAGTCGCCATTTGGCTACACTCTCCCGGTACGCTTTCATTTGCGCATCTGCATCGGCTAGTTGTTTCTTTTCGTCTTCGGTGAGTTCCTGTTTCTCCCGTCGTTTCCGCATCAACGGAAAAATAGCCTGCATGTTAACCGAATTTTTTGGCGCACCGGCAAATGATTCGGCAGGGCCACCCATCAATTCAATGGCACTTATTCCAGAATCCAGTACGTACTGTAGAGTAGCTTCGGCACTTTGGTCGGGCATATCCCGAAATGAATAGGTGATGATGCCAATCTGTACGCCGTCGATCAACGAATTCGGTTTATCGCCAAGGCTACGGATAAGGGCTGGCGCGCCAAACACTTTTTGGCTACCAACAACTGCGGTTGACAGAAGGGCTGCCGTAGTGCCTAAAAACTGACGGCGTGTAGGTTGATTTTTCATGGTTTAATGCTGTATAATGGATTGGATTTCAGGAATATAAAAGCGTTTATTGTTGCGAAAATACTTTTAGCTGAGCCATTGACCACGGAATTTCATCCGGCTCATTTGCTAAGCTCTCGCGCAATTGCATCCTTAGAAATTTAGCTTTAACCCCATTCAACGAAATGGTATTATCGCCCTCAACACCCTTTACTTCGGGTAGTGCTTCCCGCCAGGTTTTACCATCAGAAGAAACCTCAATAGCGAACGCTCTGGGGTAGTTCTGGATAAATGGTATTGTCATGGTTGCCATCGGTTGTCCCGGTTTTGGCCGCCAGCCTTTCTTTATCGTTTGCGATGCGGTGAAACGCAATTCGGCTACGTTGATCTCTTTGGGAAATTCAAGTTGATACCACATACCTTTTTCCTGTCGGCCACCCGTCGACCAGCCCTCGTAGGTAAAGGCACTTGCGGGCGAGACATTGCCGCCAATCCGGGTAGATGCCGTATGGCTAGCCGTTGTGGTCAACGATTGTGGTTGTAGTTCATAAGGTGTTGATTTCAGGAGTTGAGCATACTGATAGGCTCCTTTTTGATCCGCCGTTTTTTTACGAACCGTTGCTACCTGTTGCGGTGAAATCAATGACGCATCATTTGACAGTCCATTCCGAATGTACGAAAGCACGTCGGCTACCCACTCATCGGATTGCTCTTTCATACTGGCCATCATGCCACCAGAGTAGGTTTTACCGTCAATGGCGCCTTCCAGACCATGCAAAACAACGCGAATTGCGTATTCTGGATGCGACTGTATGTGTTGCGAACCCGCTAAGGCCGGAGCTAGCAATCGTCCGTTTCCTGCCGATGTGCCCATCCCGTTATTTCCATGGCATTGCGAACATAATTCGTTGTAAATCAATGCGCCACGCTCCACTTGTGCTTTCTGATTGGCACTTAGTTCTGGCGCCCCGAATGGACCCATATTCCGTTGCTTTGGCGGGGTCAGAATTTGTTCACCAACCAGTTTGACACCCGCAGCTTTATTGATGGTCATAGCCGACTTGATACCATCTTCTAATCCGGGTAGTTTCAAAAACTTGGCGGAAAGCATAGCCTGAATCTGAACGTCGGTGTCGGTATCGGCTAATGCTCGTTTATAATCAGCTTCCAGCGGAGTGCCGCCTGCTTTGTAAAGACTTTCTCCTGCACGAAGCGCCTGTATACGTAGGCGGGGGTTGGTATCGTTCAATAGTTTTTGCACCACACTCGTTTTTAGTGCGCCAAGCCCTTCCAGTGTCCACAACGCGTGCGTTCTGGACAGTGTATTTTTATCTGTAAGTGCCATTGTGGTCAACTGGGGCACTACAGACAAATCTTTCCGCTGCACCAGAACCTGTTGGGCCAAATCGCGCCACCAGCCATTAGGGTGTGTTAGATGCTTCACTAAATCGGCCGACTATTCCGTATACATGTTGGGGCGAGTTTTATCCCGTTCTTTACCCTCGTAGGTAATGCGCCAGATTCGGCCCAGACCCACGACTTTATCTAATTGATACTGCTCTATTTTAGTCCGCAGATAAGTACCCTTTTGGGTCCATTGGCCTTCCTGAATAATGCCATGATACATATCCGTAATGTACAGCGTACCGTCAGGAGCAGTGGTCATATCAATAGGACGAAACAGTGGATCGGTCGAACGCAGGAACTCGGATTGTTGATCCTGGTAAACGTTGTGCAGTGTAGTCAGGCCCTCGGTTACTACTGGCTTGACCTGGCGAACAATTCGGGCTACGGGTTCACCATAAAAATACTCGCCTTTTAAGTCGGCAGGAAGTCGGTCACCACGATACACATCATTCCCGGCGGCCCCTGTTACGTGATTCAGTGAGCCATCAGGTTGGCGAACCTCATCCATGCCACCCTGCATGTCGGCCAGTTTTACGGCAGCACCCCAGGGTACGTCAAAGCCTTTGGCAAATTCGTTGGGTACTTCGAAATTACCGTAGTGGATGGGGAACTGGAAATAAGAAGGCAGGCCACTTGCTCCACCCTGAAACCATAATTTACCGTCATCATCGTGGGTAATGCCCCATTGAGCCCTGTTAAAGCCTGTTTTCTCACGAATGACCCCGTTGGGTGTTTCTCGTACCCGGAACGCGTTAACCGTGCTGTATAGCCAGTTGTCCATTCCCCAGTACATAAAAGCCTGCTGATGCTCCACATTGCCCGAACGCCCATATTTATTGGTAAACAGTTCTTTCTTATCGGCCTTACCGTCGCCATTGGTATCGGTGTATTTGTAGACATTGTCGGCATCCGATTCCATTGTCAGAATGCAGTCTTTGCCATAAGGCAGCACAAAGCGGGGAAAAATCAGGTTATCGACAAAGGCTGTTCCCGTTTCGTAGACGCCATCGTTGTTTTTGTCTTCCCACCGGGAAATCCGGCTTGTTGGCTTCAACTCGTCTTTTGAGTCGGCCGTGAGCATATACGTTCGAAGTTCCAGCACGTACATCCGTCCATTGCCATCGAAGGAAATAGCAGCTGGTTGCTGTATGGCGGGTTCGGTCAGAACAGGTTCAATTTTGTAGCCCGGTGGTAATAGAAAAAGCTTAGCCTCCTCCGCTGGTGACAAGGGCTGAACAGGTGCTTTAGCCTCTAAATCAATGCCTTTCCAATCCGGGTCTTCGGGGTTAGCGCCTTCTGGTAATTTGAGTTTAGGAAGAGTATCAGCAATAAAAACGTTCTGCTGCAGTCTAATTTGCCGGATTGGGTCAGAACCAATAAATGACGATAAGGCAAGCGCGATCAGGGCGATTACCAGACTACTAATAGAGATAGATTTTAACATAGTATCGAACCCCTGTTTCAACATAAAATCTAGCCTAATTTCCGTAAACTAGCTAATCAAAGCAATACTTTTTCGTGCGAATGTACAACTTCAATAGACTATCGAAGGCTAAACATCGACAGATATACCGTTTTAGTCGATAAATCAGTGTTCTTGGGTGCAATGAGGAGATAAGAGTTGACATAGCTAACGGCAACTGTTGATCAACGCATTCTCTGCACAGGTTGGGAATGAGCAGGAGAATAGTCTAGAAAGAACGAACGTGGAGCCAGTTATTGACCAAATTGATGGGCCCATTGATCACCCTATGAGGATTGATATAGGGAGGTTCGTGAAGACCAGGAAAGCCTTTGGCGATACTTACCCGCGGCTGAGATGGCCAGCCGCCTGTTGAGCGTGAAGTGGTATCGGCTCCTATAGGAACCATAAAGCGGCTAGTGCTCGCCAATTTAGTTTCTATAGATTCTTTGGGTTCTATTATGTTGATAATCAGAATGCAAAGAACTCAAAGAATCTACCGCGCAGGTGGCCCCAAGAAACAATGGAATCCAGTTTGGCCAAGTACTAGTAGCGTATTCATATTCATCCGTTGATAAAAAAATAAGGGCTAAATGCCCTTAATAAGTAGAACTTATCAGTTCAATAAAGAAAGGTGAACAGCACTTTGACTAAAGAGTTACGAAAAATGCAAGAGCCCTACTGCAAAGTCATGCTACACAATGATTATACCGAACAGAATAGATTACTCCATATGACTCGATTCAAGAGCGCCAAACCGGCACTTCCTCTATCGGACTGACATTTTTATGATTATGGAATTGGCAATACTTTGCTTTCCTTAAATGTAGACATGATCACCATCGTTTGGGTACTGGCCACCTCATCAATTTCGTTGATGACATCGAGCATCAATGCCTGATAAGACGAAATGTCTTTCGCAATTACTTTCAACAGGAAATCGCCTGAACCGGTAATGTGGTGGCATTCGATGATTTCAGGGATTTGATTAACCCGATCCACGAATGACATGGTGGTGTCCTTTTTGTGACCAACCAGCGTGACCATAACGAAGGTGGTAACGCCCAGGCCAATTTTTTCACGGTTTAGCTGCGCATGGTAACTCTGAATAATGCCCGAGGTTTCCAGTTTTTTTACACGTTCGAGTGTAGGAGCGGGCGAAAGGCCAATTTCTTTTGAAAGCTGTGCGTTGGTAATTTTAGCGTTGGCTTGCAGAATCTCTAATACGTTGCGATCTATCTGATCTAATTTATGAATTGACATAAATGGAGGTTGTCTGTTGAATTAATTTATGTGCAGAACACTGCAAAGCTACTATCTTTTACGATAGAAAATTCTTTAAAACCTTTGAATTTTCAGAAAAGTCGAAACAAATGTTGCTAATATGCACCATAAACGGCACAAAATTAAGATTTATATAGTAGTTGCCAAATCCTATTTTTATCATGCGGTATGCATAATAATCCGTTACTCTTTTCTACAAAACAGCTTCTTGGATTTAATAGACTGATTATCGTGGAATAAGTAAGCCTTATGGACGTCTCTGTGCGGTATACTAGAGCGTATAGTTTTTAGATTCTAGTATACCGAATCACATTAACATTCGTATTTAGTAAGAATGGTAAGTAGATCGTGTTTAACCAGGTAAACGATATAAGCGATGCTGGCTATATGAAAATGCGGAAGAAAGAAAATCTGCCAACAAAAACTTGCCCAGCCTGCAACCGCCCGTTTAGCTGGCGGAAAAAGTGGGAAAAAAATTGGGAGCATGTCATTTACTGTAGTGATGCATGTCGGGGAGTTAGTAAGCGGCTAAAAACAAGCCTAAATCCCAGTATATAGGTTGTCAAACTCGAACTATAGCTACTTTTGTTGATTAACCCATTCTCGGTAATGCGTTCAATTGTTTATTCTTTCCTGCTGCTTACCATTTTTGTCTGGGGTAGCTGCCGTCAGGCAAAGCCCGTTCCTGTGGTTACAAGAAGGCCTCCCGTAAAGGCAGCACGTCCACAAGCTGGCCCAACTTCCCCCGTTGTTCAAAAGCCAGTTGTGGTTAAGACTACGCCACCTAAACCAGCAACCGTAGTGGTAACCGCCCCACTCGATTCTCTCGAAACGGAGGAGGAAACGTATCCAACACCACCACCGCCCAAACGTGAATTCCGGGCAGTATGGATTGCAACCGTTGATAATATTGACTGGCCAAGCAAAAAAGGATTGCCGGTTGCCGATCAGCAGCGCGAAATTCTGGCCATGTTTGACATGCATCAGCAAATGGGCCTGAACGCAGTGATTGTGCAGATTCGGTCGGCGGCCGATGCATTTTATGCAAAAAGTTCAGAGCCCTGGTCGGAGTGGCTAACGGGCCAGCAGGGATTGGCACCCGATCCCTTTTATGACCCGATGGAATTTATGATTGAGCAGGCGCATCAGCGTGGACTTGAGTTTCATGCCTGGTTCAACCTGGATCGGGCAACGTTCAGTAAAAATGCCAGTATAGCCCCAACCAATATCGTTTATCGAAAGCCGAACTGGTTATTAACCTATGGTGGTCGTAAACTCTTTAACCTCGGTATTCCTGAAGTCCGTTCCTATGTAGCTGGCATTGTGGCCAATGTAGTACGGGAGTATGATATTGATGGAATTCATTTCGATGATTATTTTTACCCCTATGCTGAACCCGGCCAGATACTACGCGATGACAGCGTTTATCAGGCTAATTACAATGGGATGACCAAGGCCGATTGGCGCCGTGATAATGTAAACAAACTCATTGCTGAACTTCGGGACTCAATTCGGGCTAATAAGCCATGGATAAAATTTGGGGTTAGCCCCTTTGGCATCTGGAAAAACCAGAATAATGATCCCCAGGGCTCAGCTACCAATGGCGGGCAATCGTACTATGACAATTATGCTGATTCCCGAAAATGGGCGCGGGAAGGCTTAATTGACTACATAGTACCCCAGGTGTATTTCAGTTCGGAATTCGGGCGAGTACCGTATAAAAGCCTTGTAGATTGGTGGACGCGCAATACGGGTAAGGCACATCTGTATATTGGTCATGGCGCATACCGGGTTGGCCGAGGATCTGAGCGTGACCCAGGCTGGTCTCGAGCCACAGAATTTCCAAATCAAGTACGTTATAACCGCCAGCAGCAGGCGGTACAAGGTAGCGTATTGTTCAGTGCCAAAAACTTAAAACTCAACCCGCTGGCATTCCGGGATTCGCTGCAAACAAATTTCTATCGCCACATGGCCTTAGTACCTACTATGCCCTGGCTGGATAGTATTCCGCCCATGCCTCCCCGCGACCTGAAAGCGGCTATCATACCAGAAGGAGTAGAACTATTCTGGCAACAATCTGCCGAAGCTAGTGATGGGGATGGTGCCACTTCGTATCTTATTTATCGCTTTGAAGGAAGGCACCCGCGTCTACGCTTAGATGACCCCCGTCATATTGTAGCCCATTGCATTGGCGAGTCCACGACCCGTTTTGTCGATAAGACCGCTGATCCTAAGAAGAAATATGTGTATGCTATAACAGCCATAGACCGGCTTAAGAACGAAAGTCGGGAGGTTATTATAAAGGTACAGTAGTTACTGCATTACATTATCCATAACCTCGCCAATTGGGAGGGCATTAGGGAAAAAGCTGACGAGCTTAAGCAGAATGCCTTCCACTACGGCATCCGGGCAAGAGGCTCCACAGGTAAGCAATACCGTAACCGGATGAAAATCATCTGGTTGGGGTAAGAAGTTCTCCGTAACGACTTCCTGTTTCGTATGCCCATCGAAATGGCGAATAAGCTTATCGGATAGGATTTTCTGTTCCGATTCAATGAAATAGGTTGGTAGTTTCTCTTCGCAGAGTTCAACGATATGCGAGGTGTTGGATGAGTTATAGCCACCGGCTACAATGGCAAAATCGGCCCGGTCTGGAGGAGCAGGATAGGTGAGTAGGGTATAAGTAGCGTCCTGGTTATCGTTGGTCGCATAGCATAACGTGTCTCGGGTATTGGCAAAGTGCGCTTCGGTTGAATCAGTATCCAGACCAAACTTCTGGATCATTACCTGCTTTAAATAATCGGCAATGCTTTGTGTATCAGAGGCCAACATGGTGGTCTGGTTCACTACGCCAATGCGATCCAAATCACGGGTTGGGTCAAATTCCGCCGAATATTGTCCGGCGAACTCAGCGTAAAATTCCTCGGCAGGTAACTCGCCCAGAATGTATTTTGCCAGTCGTTGGGTCTGAGCCATGTCTTTTACGACAACCGTTGGAGCTGCTTCTTTACTGTGCGAAAAGGTAGCGCGCGTTTCTTCATGACTGGGTTTGCCATGGACAATAACTGTATAGTTTTTTTGTCCAATCTGTCCGGCTTTGTTCCATACTTTTTCAACAAATGGGCAGGTAGTATCATACTTAGCCACATCCAAGCCTAGAACTGACAATTGACTCTGCGTTTCCAGGGTTGTCCCGAATGCCGGGATAATCACGACATCATCAGACTTAAGCTCAGACCACGGAATAAGTTGACGCCCGCTGGTATCCATAATGAAGCGCACGCCACGATCCTGTAAATCTGCATTGACATCAGGATTGTGAATCATCTCACTTAACAGAAATATTCGCTTGTCAGGATTTTCGGCAATGGCTTTATACGCAATTTCAACCGCATTTTCGACTCCATAGCAAAAGCCAAAGTGCCGGGCAATCAATATCCGAATTGGACCAAAATCGAGCAGGGTAGGGGTGAAGTCGCGCTTTAATTTATCCCGTTTCCGTCGAAATTCTTTCAGCGGAGTGATGATGCTACTGCGATAATATTCAGGTATATCAAACGATTTCATTACTAAGCGAGCAAACGGGTAGCCGCTAACGTAGTTAGGCTGACCCTAATAATGGTTATTACTACTTGAAGAACAGAAGCCTAAAACGCTTCGTTCAGTACAAAGTTAACGCCAAACGGTATTGATGTGTAGAAGAAGTCTCATACCCAAATAACTATGCCTAAACGCTTGCTGAAGTACAAAAACTACGATGTTCATAGCATTACGACGATTGCGAACGGAAAACAGAACGCAAACATCGTAACTTGGGTGACCCAGACGGCAATGGATGGCAAGGTGCTCGCCCTAGCTCTATATAAAGTCGATTATACAATAGAGCTGGTTCGCGAAAGTGGTATGTTGAACCTGAACCTGTTAGCAACGGACCAAACCCGCCTGGTTCGAAAGCTTGGTCAGCAGTCAGGTCGTCATCAGGATAAATTTAAAAACCTGCCCTTTGCCCTGGATGATCGCGGTTGCCCCTATTTAACGGAAGCTATCGGCTATGCTCAATGCTGCGTTATGCACAGCACTCATGCAGGCGATCATGAGTTATTCATCTGCGAAGTCGTCAAGCAGATTGTTCTCAATCCTGATAAAGAGGTGATGACCAATTCGTTTTTAAAGGAGAAAAAACTGATTCGCGGGTAAATAAGGGCTTTCAATTATATTTGGCTATCGTTGTTACAACCTCCTCTAAGCCAATTTATTGCTCATGCTAACTGCCAGTGTTTCGCCTGCCAACCAGTGGTCATGGTGGCAAAAAATCCTATTTCGATTCTGCTGTATTTATGTATTACTGTATATGACCCCCTGGACATGGCTCGGCGATATACCTATTTTGGGGTTAATTGGTGAGTACTACGGTAAAGCGGAGGCACAACTGGTTAATCTGGCCAACACCTATATTTTTCATGTAAAAGACGTACTCGTTCCGCTGAATGGTAGCGGAGATACATCGTATGGATACGCTCAATTATTTTTCTTTATCCTGACAGCTACTACGGGATCAATCCTTTGGGCGCTACTCGATAGACGCAAAAATTACGACATCGCTTATTACTGGCTACTGGTACTTATTCGGTACTATGTTGCCATGGTGGCGCTCCGGTACGGAATTATCAAGCTCTTTGGGCAACAAATGATATTTCCATCAATGAGCGCGCTGGCCACTCCACTCGGCGATTTATTGCCTATGCGTTTCTCGTGGTATTTTATTGGCTATTCAACGCCGTATCAGTTTTTTTCGGGAGCTGTTGAGGTGCTGGCGGGGGTACTACTCTTGTTCCGCCGTACCGGCACGTTAGGCGCATTTATAGCTGCCAGTGTGTTTCTCAACGTAATGATGATGAATCTGTGCTATGACATTCCTGTTAAACTGTTCTCTATTCACCTGTTTATATTCAGTAATTTACTGTTGGTGGGGGATGCGAAACGCCTGCTTAATTTCTTTGTTTTCAATAAACCAACGCAACCCACTCCTCCCCTTACGCTGCCTCGAACATGGATGCGAACGATGCAAACAGCGCTGAAAGTCGCTTTTGTTGGATTATTTTTGATAATGCCGCTCTTTGGCTCCTACCAGAGAGCATATGGGGTGAGTGATTCTCCCAGGATTCAAATACTGACAAGTGGCTTTTTCACCGTTGACCAATTTAAGGGCAATGTAGCAGATAGTTTACGCTGGAAAGATGTTGTTTTTGAGGCAACTAACTCGGGCAGTATTCAAACCGCCGACACCTTACTCCGGCAGCGATACCGCAGGGGTTATTTCAGTTATACACTTGATTCGCTTAAGCAAACGATTGACTTTAAAAAGTTTGCTACGGATTCTACGGCTCTATTTTCGATGGGCTATACTATGCCTGATACCAATCATATTGTATTGCAGGGTAAAATTCGAAACGACTCAGTTGTAGTCGCTCTTAAACGTCAGAAGCGACATTTTCAATTGGCTGAACGGCAATTTCACTGGCTCTCCGAAGCAAACCGGTAATAGTGGAGCTAATAATCACGCCAATTTTTTAAACACAGAGGCCCTAAGGACACAGAGACTTAAAATATTAGTTTTATTATTTTAGCTCTGTGTCCTTAGGGCCTCTGTGTTTAAAATCAAATTAATTAGCTTCTGCTACAGTTCGAGGACTTTGCCCAGAATATCGTCTAAATATTCCCGGGAATTGGCCAGACGGGGTACTTTATGCTGGCCACCTAATTTGCCTCGCTGCTTCATCCAGGCATAGAACGTACCCGGTTGGACGACATGGATGCGTGGGCGTTTGAGTACCATATCATTATACCGTTTGGCATCATAGTCGGAATTGACTTGCCGAAGGGTTTCGTCAAGAAGTTGATTGAAACGTTGCTGGCTATCTGGCTCCTGCGTAAACTCAATCACCCATTCATGGCAACCGTTGGCGCCATTGCTCATGTAAACAGGCCCGGCAGTGTAGTCGGAAATAATGGCACCCGTTGCTTCGCAGGCCTTTGTGATGGCTGTTTCAGCATTTTCAACGATGACTTCTTCGCCAAAGGCATTGATGAAATGCTTCGTACGTCCACTCACCTTCAGTCGGTGCGGATACAGGGAGGTGAAGCGGACTGTATCGCCCACTCGATAGCGCCATAAACCTCCGTTAGTTGAAACAATGAGGGCGTAATTTTTATCTAGCTCAACCTCGTCAATGGTCAACGCCTTCGGAAACTCCTGGTCAGCTTCGTGAATAGGCACAAATTCATAGAAAATGCCGTAATCGAGCATCAGCAGCATTTCGCCTACGCGACTTAAGTCATCCTGAATGGCGAAGAAACCTTCCGACGCATTATAAACTTCCTGATACCGAACGGTTTTTGATGGGAAAACCTGATGCTGGAACAACTCCCGGTAGGGTTGGAAATTAACTGCTCCGTGCATCATGACTTCGAAATTCGGCCAGACTTCCAAAATATTCGACTTGCCCGTGCGAGCCAGAATTTTGTCAATCAGCACCATACCCCAGGTTGGCGTACCCAATAAACTGGTTACGTTTTCCTGTGAGGTAATTTCCGCCATTCGCTCCAGTTTAGTTTCCCATTCGTCCATCAGAGCAACTTCAATAGAGGGCGTTCGAATGTACTGAGCCCAACTCGGCAGGTTTTTCATAACCACTGCCGATACATCGCCAGTGGCGCTGTTGGTCCCATATGGATTTTGATGAAGGCTACCGCCAATGGAAAGTCCTTTCCCTTCAAACGCCTTGCTATCCGGGTTGTTAGCCACATAGAGGGCCATCATATCTTTGCCGCCTTTGAAGTGGCTTTCGTCCAGCGACTCGGTAGTAACGGGAATAAATTTGCTCCGGGCATTCGTTGTGCCAGACGATTTGGAAAACCAACGAACGGGCGAGGGCCAAAGTACCTTATTTTCGCCCTTCATGACCCGCTCAATGTACGGAAACAGGTCTTCATAGCTCGAAACGGGCACTTGTCGCTGGAAATCTGCGATGGTCTTAATGGAGTTGTACTGGTATTTTCGGCCCCACTCTGTTCGACGACCAGACCGGATCAGGTGGCTGAAAACGTTCTGTTGCACCACGCCTGGTTGCTTCATCATAGCCTCAATGCGCGGTATGCGCCGTTGCAGGAGCCATTTAAGCGTGGTGTTTAGGACAGTCATGGAGCTAAAATATACATAAACTAACCGTGTTGAACGAGTTAGCGAACAAATTTACAACTATTGCGGATTGATTTATATACCGCTTGCCCGGTCAGGATAGTCTGTAATCAGCCCATCAACGCCCCACTCCTTCAATCGGGTCATATCGTCGCGCTGGTTCACTGTCCAGGGAATAACTTTTATCCCCTGCTGGTGTAACCGATTAATTTTATCCCTACTAAGCAATCGGAAATAGGGGCTATAAATATCAGGCTTAAAGCCGAGTTCCTCAATATTATTCTCTGGGCTGCGGAGGTTTTCAACCAATGCAGATAGCCTGGTGTTGGGGTACTTACCTTCGTTGATGCCCTGTTTCCACTGTTTCAATATGGTAAAGTCAAAACTTTGAATTGTTACCCGGTCTGGATTGACCCGATTGAGTTGGTCGTTCGGTAAATGCTTTTTTATAATTGCCTGTACAAGATCGCAAAATGCGGCTGGTTCAGGTTGACTTTTACTATACTCGGATGGCTCGCTTTTGATTTCAATATTATACGAAAATGAGGGAAGGTTCCGGGCTTTTCGATAAGCTTCTGCCTGTTCAATAACTTCGCTCAACAGGGGCTTATACGTTTTCAGCTTTTGCTGTTCTGGGTAAGCTGAGTTGCCTAGTGAACCCACGTCATAGCGTTTGATATCGGCATAATTTATCTGGTACAAGATCAGATTTTTCTGCTCTTTTTTTTCGACTGGCTTTCCATCGGGATCAATGCTGAAGGCTGCGTTGAAATAAGGGTCATGCGAAACGACTACCTGGTTATCCTTACTAATGACTACATCCATTTCTAAGGTTGTAACACCAAGATCAAGGGCTTTCAGAAAAGCGGGGACCGTATTTTCGGGCATCAAGCCCCGGCAGCCTCGGTGTCCCTGCAAATCAAACGTTGGTGATGGCTGAACAAAAGCAAGACCAGTCATGCAGAAAAAGAACAGAAGAACACGCATACGGGTGACTGAAAGGCTCAAAAGTACTACTTCTTTTTAGTTCGGCTTTCTGAATGCTATTTTTCACAACCAGAATTTAGCTGTGTTAGGCCTCAAAAATTGACTGAATGGCCATTATACCTATATTTAAGAACAATTTGTCTTGTTTGAAAAAAGAATATTTTTTGTTTGCTTAGTGCAATCAGTAAACTTGCATTAGCAACGTTTTGCTCACCTTCACGTTAATCATGCGCTACACAAAGGCTATTGTTGTTTCTCTACTTACCATTGTACTCGTTTGGGCATTAAACCGATCCTGGGGAAGTATTCCGGCCTTCGGTCCTTTATTAAGTCCATTTGTAGGGTTTTGGCAAAATGCCGAAGCCGCCAATACTACAGACGAAGAACTCACACTGAACGGTACTAAAGCTCCCGTTACAGTTGTATTTGATGACTTAGCGATTCCCCACGTTTTCGCTCAGAACGACCATGATGCTTATTTCGCTCAGGGGTACCTAACGGCTCGGGATCGGCTTTGGCAGATGGAATTCCAAACCCACGCAGCCGCGGGCCGCGTTTCCGAACTAGTGGGCGACAAAGCACTGGAGCTGGATCGTTTCAACCGCCACCTCGGTATGGGATTCGGAGCCGAAAAAGCCGTAAAGGAAATGATGGCAGATCCTCGTTCCCGAGAGTCGGTTGAGGCTTATACGGCCGGTGTTAATGCCTATATTAATCAGTTGAAACCAGCTCAGTATCCGCTCGAATACAAATTATTAGGGTATGCTCCTGAGCCCTGGCAGCCGATTAAATGTGCTTATTTTCTGAAATACATGTCTGGTGTACTGGCGCTTGGGGCCGATGACCTGAATATGAGTAACGTACTGAAAAAGTATGGTACAGTCGTTACAACGGATCTCTTTCCAGATTACCCATTTCGGGAAGACCCCATTATTCCCGTTGGAACAAAATGGGATTTCACGCCTGTCAAGATACCTGCCATACCTGCCAATTTACTGCCTGATAAAAAGTCGGTAGCGATGAATTGGCCGGAACAGGACCCTACCATCGGAAGTAATAACTGGGCCGTTGGACCGCAGAAGTCGGCTTCGGGGTATCCAATTTTAGCCAACGACCCTCATTTATCGCTGAGTCTGCCGTCAATTTGGTACCAAATGCAACTCGTAACGCCGACAATGAATGTATATGGAGCCACAATGCCTGGTTCGCCGGGGGTTATTATTGGATTTAATAAACAAGTTGCCTGGGGTGTTACGAATGTAGGCGCCGATGTGCTGGATTTTTACCAGATACGTTTCAAGGACGCTACCCGACGGGAGTACTGGCACGATAATAAGTGGAAAGCCGTCAGCCGTCGGCTAGAAGTTATTAAAGTGAAAGGTATGCCCGATGTTGTGGATACCGTTTTGTATACCCATCACGGCCCCATTATGTATGAGGTAGGGGAGAAGCCATTTGCCAAAAATGTTCCGGTGGGTTATGCCGCTCGTTGGATTGCACACGAAGCCTCTAATGATTTCCTGACCTACTACCTGCTCGATCGGGCTAAAAACCATGACGACTATCGAAAAGCGCTCAGCTATTACGGGGCTCCAGCGCAAAATTTCGTTTTCGCTGACACAGCTAAAAATATAGCTATCTCGCCGAACGGACGTTTCCCCCTAAAATGGAAAGATCAGGGTAAGTTTTTGCTGGATGGCACCAATCCCGCCCACGACTGGCAAGGCTGGATTCCGGCGGCCCAAAACCCACACGTAAAAAATCCGCCCAGAGGTTTCGTGAGTTCGGCGAATCAGTCCTCTACCGATCCAACCTATCCTTATTATATTAACTGGCAATTTGCCCCGTCCGAGCGTGGTACGCGAATCAATCAGCGGTTAACAGCTATGAATCAAGCCACACCCGACAGTCTGCGCTCTTTACAAAATGACAACTTTAATCTTCAGGCGGCCAATGCATTGCCGGTATTTTTGCCCTACATCCAGGAGAAATCATTATCTGGGGAGCAGAAAAAGGCACTGGATATCATGAAAAAATGGCGCTATAACAATGACATTGCTGAGATTGGGCCAACTGTTTTTACCGAGTGGGTTCGCCAATACCTGGATGGCGTCTGGAAAGACGATTTCCCAAGCAATGACACAACAACCTTACGTTACCCAAGTTTCGACCGGACACTTCAGTTGGCGGAGAAAGAACCGAACGCTCACTGGTTTGATGACCTGACAACTCCGGCAAAAGAAACAATTGGCAGTGTACTAACACAAAGTTTTCGTGGGGCCGTTGACTCGCTAACCCGACAGCATGGTGCTATGGGTACATCCTGGCAGTGGGGACCACATAAAGCCACTCGTATTACGCACTTAGCTCGATTAGACGCCCTCAGTGCACTGAATGTGCAGATTGGTGGTGGACGAAGCGTAGTCAATGCCACCAGCGAACGACATGGGCCATCCTGGCGAATGGTGGTGGCCTTAGGGCCAACGCCGAAAGCCTACGGCGTGTATCCGGGCGGGCAATCGGGTAATCCTGGTAGCCCTCATTATCTGAACATGCTTGAAACCTGGCGCACTGGTCAGCTTAATGAATTGCTGTATATGCAAACAGCGCAAGACAAAAATCCCAGAATAAAACGGAAACTGGTTATTAAGTAATGCGGCTGGAAACCCGCGATTCTTTAAAAACTAAAACGTACTAAAAGTGGCTTTCCTGCCGCGTTACACAAATGATTCAAATTCTTATTATTGCCGTTCTAAGTCTACTGGCTCAATTCCTGCTTCCTTGGTGGAGTGTGGCTATTGTTGCTTTTCTTGTTTGCTTCTGGCGCAGTGAGCGTGCAGGCCAGTCATTTTTCTATGGCTTTTACGGTATTGCCATTGTCTGGTTAGTGTATGCGTTTATCCTCCATTCACGCACCGACGGGATTTTCACGGGACGCATGGGCGAATTACTCTTTAAAACGAATAACGCGAGCCTACCGGTTATTGTAACGGCGATTATAGGGGGACTGGTTGGCGGATTGGCGGGGCTATCGGGTTACTTTGTCAAACAGGCCTTTGGAAATCAAATCACAAATCGTACCTCGTAAATCGTAAATCCCTATACCTTTGTAGAATAAACTGATAACTAACTGATTCATTTCCTGTGAAGAATGCCTCGTTGATTCTAAACGTCATCCTGACGATTGCCGTAGCTGTATTGTACTACCTGCATTTTAAAGGTGCGCAGCCTGAGTCCTCAGCTCCCACCGTAACAACACCTGCCGAAGCTAAAGGCAAATCTATTGTGTATGTGAATGTTGATTCACTACTAACTAAATACGAATACTTTAAAGACACGCAGAAAGTGCTTGAAAGCAAGCGGTTCCAGTTAGAAAACGACCTTGCTGGTAAAGGCCGGAATCTACAGAACAAAGTTACGTTCTTCCAGCAACGGGCAGCTACAATGACTCAGGAACAGGGCCGCGCTACAGAAGCTGCCCTTCAAAAAGAGCAGCAGGACATCCTGGCCTATCGGGAGCGGGCTGCACAAAGTCTGGCTGTAGAAGAGCAGGCTAAAAACAAGCAGTTGTACGACCAGATTTACGACTACCTGAAAAAGATCAACGGACAAAACAAATATGAGTTTGTACTAGGCTACACAAAAGGTGGTGGGATTCTATTCGCAGATCAGTCTGTAGACCAGACGAAAGCTATTTTGGATGGCCTGAACAAAGAGTATGCGGCTAAGCAAACAAAAAAATAGTTTTTAGTAAATTCCAAAGAGTTGAAACCCGGCTTGTCGAACATACGTGTTCGGCAAGCCGGGTTTGTTTTGAACCAAATCGCAAATTTATTTTCCCGGTATAAACCTCCAGTGAATTTCCGGTGTTCTTGAACTTACCCGGTTACCTTTGTAACCCTATTAACCCATTTTGGCGTACCGAAGCCTGATTATCAACTAGAACAAAGTCTGGCTTCTGACACCATATATCCTACATCCTATATCAGTATATGGCTTCTGCTTCTATTGTTAAACAAGTTGATATCAGAAATCGCCGGGCCTCATTTGAGTACGCGTTTTTGGACAACTATACAGCGGGTATTGTTCTGACCGGTACCGAAATTAAATCGGTTCGGCAGGGAAAAGTGAATTTGCAGGATGCTTATTGCCTCATTCATAACGATGAAATGTTTATTCGGCAAATGAGTATTGCCATTTATACAGAAGGTACCCATTACAATCATGACCCCCTACGCGATCGAAAACTGTTGCTTACCAAGCGGGAGATTAAACGTCTTACCGAAAAATTAAAAGATCAGGGCCTGACCATCGTGCCTATTCGACTTTTTACGAATGAACGGGGTTTTGCCAAAGTTGAAATTGCGCTGGCAAAAGGTAAAAAACTTTATGATAAACGCGATAGCATTAAAGAGCGTGAAGTAGAGCGCGATCTGCAGCGGGAACGGTATTGAAATAGTAATAGGTAAATTAGGTGGAGTAAGTGTAATAGATAAGATATTGACCTTTCGTTAGCTTACTACACTAACTCCACGTAGTTTACCTACTACACTTACTTCACAAACAATAACTAAATTTTCGACAGCTATTGCCGTTATGTGGATAACTCTGTAACTTGCTACCGTACAGAGGCATCTAAACGCGATATGGGTAGGAAAGTATTAGTCTTAAATCAAGATTACAGTGCTCTCAGCATTTGCTCCGTTCCCAAAGCATTCCTGCTGGTTTATTTAGATAAAGCCGAACTCGTTGCCGAATCCGAGCAGTTTATGCTCCGAACCGTTTCTGCCGAGTTCCCGATGCCGACGGTTATTCGGCTTCATCGGTACATTAATCTGCCCTACAAAGGCGTCATGCTCACCCGGCAAAACATCTTTAAGCGAGATGGTCATCATTGTCAGTATTGCGGCACTACCGAAGACTTAACGCTCGATCATGTAATGCCTAAGTCACGCGG
This sequence comes from Spirosoma migulaei, assembly GCF_054776855.1. Classification (NCBI taxonomy): domain Bacteria; kingdom Pseudomonadati; phylum Bacteroidota; class Cytophagia; order Cytophagales; family Cytophagaceae; genus Spirosoma; species Spirosoma migulaei. Next base: position 428,958 of record NZ_BAAHBG010000002.1, read on the forward strand.
GGGCAAAACAAGTTGGGACAACCTGGCTACGGCCTGTAAGCGCTGTAATTCACGCAAAGGGGATTTTACGCCAGAAGAAGCTAATTTAAAACTTCGCCAGAAGCCCTTTAAACCGACATTTCTGGTCTTCCTGCGTGAGTTTTCCGGTTCGATTGAAGAAAGTTGGATGCCATTTCTAGCCAAGAAGGAGAAGGCATTTAAGTAAAGCAATTAGGTAAAGCGGTAAAAGTGAAGTGGGTGGAGTGAGTGGAATATGTCACGTCGAACTTATTCCGCTCACTCCACCCACTTCACTTTTCTACCTTTCTGCCTTAAACTCAAAGAGTTTTGCCGATTTAGAAACTTTTTTTAGAAAGCAATTGCTATCTTTGCAGTCCTTTTTTGAGGGCAAAATTTTTACAACCAAAAGTCAGTCCGCCATTGACCCACGGGCTGATGTACTGAGTGGGTCAGGAAACTTTTTTTTATGAGCAAAACGCAGCAACGCGAACTGCCGGCATTTGATTGGGACCGGGCAGACAACAAAGGATTTGGAAGTGGCTATTCGGTTGAAGAACATAACCGGATGTTGGAACTGTACGACAACACCCTGTCGGAAGTTAAAGAGAAAGAAGTCGTAATGGGAACCGTCGTTGGGATAACGGACCGGGAAGTATTACTCAACATCGGATTCAAGTCGGACGGCTTGGTACCCGCTTCTGAATTCCGGGATATGCCGGACCTGAAGATGGGTGATGAAATTGAAGTTTACGTAGAAAATCAGGAAGACCCGAACGGCCAGTTAGTCCTATCGCGCAAAAAAGCGAAAGTGATTACCGCATGGCAGAAAATTCAACGTGCGCTTGATGAAGACCTCGTGATTGATGGCTTTGTAAAACGCCGGACGAAAGGTGGTCTGATTGTCGATATTTTCAGCATTGAAGCCTTCTTGCCAGGTTCGCAAATCGACGTGAAGCCGATTCGTGACTTCGACATTTTTGTCGGCAAGAAAATGGAGGTTAAAGTCGTCAAGATCAACTATGCTAATGACAACGTTGTCGTTTCGCACAAAGTATTGATCGAGAAAGACCTCGAAGCACAACGCGCTCAAATCCTGAACAACCTCGAAAAAGGTCAGGTTCTGGAAGGCGTTATCAAAAACATGACCAACTTTGGTGTGTTCATCGATCTTGGTGGTGTAGATGGTCTGTTGCACATCACGGATATCTCGTGGGGTCGTATCAGCCACCCATCGGAAGTTCTTCACCTCGACCAGAAGGTCAACGTGGTTGTTCTGGACTTCGACGAAGACAAGAAGCGTATTTCTCTCGGCATGAAGCAGCTCCAGGCTCATCCTTGGGATGCTTTGGCAGAAGACATTCAGGTTGGTTCGAAAGTGAAAGGCAAAATCGTAAACGTAGCCGATTACGGTGCTTTCCTGGAAATTCAACCAGGTGTAGAAGGCTTGATCCACGTATCAGAAATGTCGTGGTCGCAGCATCTGCGTAACCCACAGGAATTCCTGAAAGTTGGTGATGAAGTAGAAGCACAAGTGCTGACACTTGACCGTAACGACCGTAAAATGTCGTTAGGTATCAAACAACTGACTGAAGATCCCTGGACTCGCCCAGAACTGCGTACGAAATATGCAGTTGGAACCAAGCACAAAGGTCTGGTTCGTAACCTAACCAACTTCGGCTTGTTCCTTGAACTGGAAGAAGGTATCGACGGTCTGGTACACGTATCTGACTTGTCATGGACCAAGAAAATCAAACATCCTTCGGATTTCATCAAAGTTGGTGACGAACTCGAAGTTGTTGTTCTGGAACTAGACGTCGACAACCGTCGTCTGGCACTAGGTCACAAACAACTCGAAGAAAATCCATGGGATACCTTTGAAACCGTATTTGCGGTTGGTACCGTACACCGTTGCACAATTTTGAGCAAAAACGACAAGATGGCCACCCTCGAACTACCTTATGGTATCGAAGGCTTCTCGTCGCTCAAGAATCTGGGCAAAGAAGACGGAACGTTTGCCGAAGTTGGCGAAACGCTTGATTTCAAAGTAACGGAGTTCTCGAAAGAAGAGAAGCGCATTATGCTCTCGCACACAAAAACGTGGCAGGAGAAAAACGAGCCAGTTAAAGAGCAAAAGGCTCCTAAAGCCGCTGCTGCAAAAACGGCTTCGGCACCAGCTCAGGCTGAACGGGGTGCTACCCTGGGAGACCTCGATGCACTAGCTGCGTTGAAAGAGCAAATGGAAGGTCGTAACTAAGCTTTTTAGCTTTGGATTATAGAATGCCCCTGGACTTTTTTGGTTCAGGGGCATTTTTTTGCAATTGACTTTTCTACATTAAAGATAAAATCGTATGTTTGCACTCCCGAATCCAAGACCTGTCATGTATTCGGTTTTATAAGGTTCCGTGGCCGAGTGGCTAGGCAGAGGTCTGCAAAACCTCGTACAGCGGTTCGAATCCGCTCGGAACCTCAAATGCATACCTTATTACTACGTTATTTTTGCCATTTTGCTACCGCTCAAAATTGAGCCTAGGCAAAATGGCATTTTTTGTAGTAAAAACATCATTGCTAAGCAGTTGTATAGGGAAAAAACGTGGTTATTTTTGTCGTTAATTAGAACCAATATAAATAAAAACGGTGGCACAAATAACTAAACATCAATTTTTGCCTATACAGTAATCGTGTCGTACTTTTGGGCGCTAATAAAAAAGCAGTGGTGATTATGTTGATTCACTCAATTAATATAGTTCATAAAATGAGTTGTTTATACAAGCTTTGCGGAGTCGTAGTTCTATCACTTATGCTGCTGGTTTCCGGTGGCCAGGTGAAGGCACAAGATGCTGCCCCGGCTGCAGCTGCTCCAGCAGGCGGTGGTGATGCTGAAAAAGGAAAGACCCTCTTTACAAACAACTGCGCCCAATGTCACGCAGTAAGTGCTGAAAAAGTTGTAGGACCTGGTCTAAAAGGAATCGAGAGCCGTGCTCCAAGTAAAGATTGGCTGCACAAATGGATTCGGAATTCATCTGCTGTTATCGCTACAGGTGATGCCTATGCTAATCAGGTATTCAATGCAAACGGCAAGGTGCAGATGTCTAGCTTCCCGAACTTAACGGATGCTGACATTGATGGAATTCTGGCCTATATTGACCAGGCTAACAAGCCAGTAGTAGCCTCTACAGGAGGTGGTGACGCTAAAGTTGCTCAAAATACTGGTGGTGGTTCTGCATCGACAGGAGGTCCATCAGAACTCTTCACATTTGTACTGATTGCCCTCCTACTTGTTATGTTGCTGGTACTGGGCGTTCTACTGGTAATCGTGACCATTCTGTCGAAAGCTGTAACACCTGCTACGGATGGAACCCAGGTTACTTCTTCGTTTGGTCAACGGTTAAAGACAGGTTTGTCGGATGCCTTTAACAACCCAACTCTTCGTTCTATCGTAATTTGGTTGTTTCTGTTAGTGGCAGCAAAAGAAACGATTGATGGAGCTTATGGAGTTGGTATTCAACAAGGGTACGCCCCTAAGCAACCAATTGCTTATTCACACAAGCTTCATGCAGGTCAATATAAAATTGACTGTAATTATTGCCATACCGGTGCTCAGAAAGGTAAGAACGCTACCATTCCTGCTGCCAACATCTGTATGAACTGCCACGGTGTAATCAAAAAAGAATCGCCAGAGATTCAAAAAATTTACACCGCTATTGAAGAGAATCGCCCCATCGAATGGATTCGGGTTCACAACCTGCCTGATCTGGCTTACTTCAACCACGCCCAACACGTAAACGTTGGTAACGTAGCCTGCCAGACCTGCCACGGCGAAATCGAGAAAATGGAAGTCGTTGAAGCTCGCTCGTCGTTAACTATGGGCTGGTGTATCGACTGTCACCGCCGGACGGAAGTGAACACCAAAGACAATGCTTACTATGACAAGCTCGTTGCTCTTCACCGGAAAGAAAGCAAAGAACCACTCAAGGTTGCCAATATCGGTGGTCTGGAATGTTCTAAATGTCACTATTAATCCACGGGGCCATATAGGCCGGGCCTCATAAGGCCAGCTCATCCAATAGGGTACTTACCGCATACAACACGCATGGAAAATACATCTAAACGGTATTGGAAAGGGGTTGAGGAGTTACGCAATGACGCTACGTTCGTTAAGAACGCAAATAGCGAGTTTGCTAACCCTGACCTGAGCGAATCGTCGAACGACCTGGATGGTTTGCTCGGTGGTTCGAACACCCAACGCCGTGACTTCCTCAAAGTAATGGGCTTTGGTATGGCTGCCGTATCGCTGGCAGCCTGCGAAACACCAGTCCATAAAGCCATTCCGTATATTAACAAACCGGAATTTACATTCCCATCTATATCTGATTATTACGCATCTACCTTCAGTGAAGGTGGCGATTATGCGGCTATTCTGGTAGAAACCCGGGAAGGGCGACCCATTAAAATAGAAGGTAACCCATCATCGAGCATATCAAAGGGTGCTACTACCGCTCGTGCTCAGGCATCGGTTCTGTCACTTTATGATATCGACAAGCTGAAAGGACCAAAGCGTGGCGAATCAGATATTGACTGGGCCACTGCCGACAAGGAAATTATCAGTCAATTGAATTCGGTTGCTGCCAAAGGGGGCGCTATTCGTATTATTACGTCTACCATCCTTAGCCCAGCAACCAAAGCTGTGGTTGCTGATTTCGTTGCAAAATATCCAACCACTCGCCACATTACCTACGATGCAAACTCCGTATTTGGTCTTGTACAGGCCAACCAAGCGTCGTTTGGCAAAGCGGTTATCCCATCGTATGATTTCAGTAAAGCCGAGACAATTGTTAGTGTTGGGGCTGATTTCCTGGGAACCTGGATTGCGCCTATCGAGTACATGGGGGCTTATGCAAAAGGTCGCCAAATTGGTGCAATAGGTGGTGGTAAGAAAACCATGTCTCGGCATTACCAGTTTGAGACAGGGTTGTCCATGACGGGCTCTAACGCTGACTATCGGGCACCTATCAAGCCATCTCAGGAAGGACTGGTTGTTGCTGCTCTCTATAATAAGGTAGCCGCTAAATTAGGTGGAACGGCCATTAGTGCTCCATCTGTTGAGGTTGCGCATTTAGATAAAGCTGCTACTGATCTAGCAAATTCGCGCGGTAAAGCATTGGTCGTATCTGGATCAAATGATCCAAACGTACAGATTGTTGTTAATGCGCTCAATAATTTACTAGGTAGCTACGGCTCAACAATCGACATCAACTCGCCGGTTAATTACCGTCAGGGTAATGACCAGCAGATGAATGCCTTTATCAATGAGGCTAAATCGGGTCAGGTTGGAGCTGTATTGTTCTTCGGTGCAAATCCAGTTTATGACCACCCGCGCGGTGCTGAACTGGCTGAAGCATTGCCTAAAGTTGCTCTTTCTGTTTCATTTGCTGATCGGGCCGATGAAACCGCTTCATTATCGAAGTATATAACACCAGCTCCCCACTTCCTGGAATGTTGGAATGATGCTGAGCCAAAGCAAGGTTTTTATAGCCTAACGCAGCCAGCCATCACGTTGATTTTTAAAACCCGTCAATTCCAATCGAGCCTATTGACTTGGGCTGGTAAGCCAAGTGATTATCAGACGTATCTGAAAAATTACTGGCGTTCAACGCAGTATCCAAAAGCTTCGGGCTTTAGCTCGTTCGATGCCTTCTGGGTAAAATGCCTTAACGATGGCGTATTTGAGCCAAACAAAGGGGCAGTAGCCGCTGGTGGCGCTTCGTTTGCTGGAAATGTGGCGCAAGCCGCTTCGGGAATCGCACAACGCTACAAACCAACGACCGGTATGGAGCTGGCGTTGTACGAAAAAGTTGGTGTTGGAACAGGGTCTACCGCAAATAACCCCTGGTTACAAGAGTTACCTGATCCCGTTTCAAAAGCGTGCTGGGACAATTATGCGGCCATTTCTCAAAAAACGGCTCATGATATGAGCCTGGCTCAAAATGATCTGGTTACGGTAACAGTAAATGGTAAATCAGTTGAATTGCCTGTATTAATTCAACCCGGTCAGGCCGACAATACGGTTTCCATCGCTATCGGTTATGGTCGTGAGAAAGCAGGTAAATCAGCCAATGGAGTTGGTAAGAATGCCTACCCATTTGTAAGCATCACGGGTGGTTACATTACTTATTCTGCGTTTACTGCAAAAGTAGAAAAAGCAAGTGGCTCACATGTGATTGCTCAGACCCAGACTCACGATACTGTAATGGGTCGTCAGGCTGTACTGCAGGAGTCTATTCTGGCTAAATACCAAAAGAATCCGAAGGCAGGTCGTTATGAGCCTAAAGTACAAACATCAGTAGGTCCAACCGATCCAAACGATATTACCCTGTGGAACGGTTATGGTAAACCAACCCATTCCTGGGGTATGGTTATCGACTTAAATTCCTGCATCGGTTGCGGTACTTGTGTAGTTGCTTGTAATGCGGAGAATAATATTCAGGTAGTTGGTCGTCAGGAAGTAATTAACCGTCGCGAAATGCACTGGATGCGTATCGACCGTTACTATAGCAGCGATGGCGAAGCAGAAAACTACTCAGCAATGGAAGTGGCTTCGGCTAATCCAGAAGTAACGTTTCAACCAATGCTTTGCCAGCATTGCAGTAATGCTCCCTGCGAAACGGTTTGCCCAGTTCTTGCTACTACGCACAGCACGGAAGGTCTAAACCAAATGACCTATAACCGTTGTATTGGTACCCGTTATTGCGCTAACAACTGCCCTTATAAAGTACGCCGGTTCAACTGGTTCAAATACTTTGATAATGATAATTACGATTATCATTTCAATAATGATCTTGGCAAAATGGTCATTAACCCAGATGTAACTGTTCGTTCACGAGGGGTTATTGAAAAATGCTCTTTCTGCGTACAGCGTATTCAGGAGAGCAAACTGACTGCCAAGAAAGAACGCCGTAAGTTAGGAGCTGATGAAGTTCAGACCGCTTGTTCGCAGTCTTGCCCTACTCATGCTATTACCTTCGGTGATATGAACAATCCAGAGAGTACAATCTCTAAAATACTTGAGGTTGAATTAGACGGGCGGGCTTTCCATGTGCTGGAAGAAATCAATGTGAGACCACAAATCTCATACCTGACAAAAATTCGGAACAAGGACGAAGAGCCTGAAAAGGAAACCAGTAAAGAGTCACACGCATAAACTAATTACGATTTATAACAAGTGAGTTGCAATCAGTAAAACATTGTAATTTCACAAAGCGTAAATCGTCTATCGTAAATCGTAAATACAATAAGTATATGTCGCATGTTACATCAGCCGTAAGAACTCCCCTTATCACCGGTGGCAAAACCTACGCCGACGTGACGGAGGATATCAGCAAGCAGGTTGAAGGCAATCCCACACGCGAGTGGACCATCGCCTTTACCATTGCGGTGATTGTGCTCATTTACGGAGCTGCCTGCGTATTCTGGACCTGGTGGGAAGGCTTAGGCGTTTGGGGCCTGAACAAGACCGTTGGTTGGGCGTGGGACATCACTAACTTCGTTTGGTGGGTTGGTATCGGACACGCCGGTACGTTGATCTCGGCTATTTTGTTATTATTTCGCCAAAAATGGCGGACAGCTGTAAACCGGGCGGCAGAAGCTATGACCATCTTCGCTGTACTATGTGCAGCCAGCTTCATTATGATGCACGCGGGTCGCCCATGGGTAGCTTACTGGTGTTTACCATTGCCTAATACACTGGGCTCGCTTTGGGTAAACTTCAAATCTCCGCTCGTTTGGGACGTATTTGCGATCAGTACCTACTTTACCGTATCGCTGGTATTCTGGTACATGGGTCTTATTCCTGACTTGGCTACAATTCGCGATCGAGCAAAGAGCAAAGTATCCCGTTATATCTACGGTGCCTTCTCATTAGGCTGGAATGGTTCGGCCAAAACCTGGGCTCGTTATGAGTACATGAGTTTAATTCTGGCGGGTCTTTCTACTCCACTTGTACTTTCTGTACATACGATTGTAAGTATGGACTTTGCTACATCGGTTATTCCGGGTTGGCACACCACTATCTTCCCTCCTTACTTCGTTGCGGGTGCTATCTTCTCCGGCTTTGCCATGGTACAAAACCTGGTACTGATTATCCGGGTCGTATTCAAGCTTGAAGATTATATTACGCTAGAGCACATCGAGTCAATGAATAAGGTCATTACCCTGACCGGTTCGATTGTGGGTGTTGCTTATCTTACAGAATTCTTCATTGCCTGGTATTCTGGTGTTGAATTTGAAAGCTATGCATTCATTAACCGTGCTACTGGACCATATTGGTGGGCATATTGGGCCATGATGACCTGTAACGTAATTACACCGCAGCTTTTCTGGTCTCGTGCTATTCGTCGAAGCATTGTTTGGACGTTCGTGTTATCGGTAGTTGTAAACATTGGTATGTGGTTTGAGCGCTTCGTAATTATTGTAACCTCTTTACACCGCGATTACCTGCCATCGAGCTGGGCCATGTTCCACCCAACGCTGTTTGATATTAGTGATTATATTTTCTCGTTCGGTTTCTTCTTCACTTTGTTCCTGTTGTTCTCGAAATTCCTACCAGTTGTGAACATGGCTGAAGTTAAAACGATCATTAAATCATCGTCTGAGAAACTGCCAATTTCGGTATCTGGCGTTGCTAAAGGCGAGCGCGTTGCTAACCCAACGTTCAATAAAGACGTAGAATAAAACAGTTATAAGTTTCTGATTTCAACCTCTAAGCAGTGGAGGTTGAAATCAGAAAATCTGAAATAGACGAACAAAAGGTATGTCAGACGTACATGGTAGCGGTAAATTCTTAGTCGGCATTTTTGATGATGACGATGTAGTATTAGCGGCCGTTAAAGAGGTTAAAAATGCAGGGGTGCGGATTCACGAAGTCTACACGCCATTCCCGATTCACGGATTAGATGTTGCGCTTGGTCACCCACGTAGTCGTCTGGGTATTGCTGCTTTTATGTTTGGCCTGTCGGGGACGCTCACAGCCCTTGCCTTGACATTTTACACAGAAGGCTTTGACTGGCCAATGATTGTTGGGGGTAAAGATTCTTACTCACCAGTCATATACGTACCGGTTATTTTTGAGCTAACCGTTCTCTTTTGTGCCTTAGGCATGGTTGGTACATTCATCGTATCAAATGGTATGGGACCCACGGTAAAACCGTTAATGTACGATCTGAGAACGACCGATAATAAATTTGCAATGGCTATCGACCTAAGCAAGAATAATATTGGTGAGGGTGATATTGAGCAGATTCTGAAGAAATCAGGCGCTGCTGAAGTAAATGTTAAGCAGTTCTAATGTTCAGGATGGGAATGATTACTAAACATACGAGCGTAACAGCACTGGCTATTGCTGGACTCCTATTTGTGGGAACATCCTGCAAAAAGGGACATGATAACACAGGCGTTGAGTACGCCCCGCAGATGTATGATGCTGTAGGTTATGAACCCTATCGTCAGATCAAGGCAAACACCATAAATCCTCAGGGGTTAAATATGCGCCTTCCTGCACGTGGTACAGTAGCCCGGCCTAATTATCATACTACATTTGGTGAAGGCAGTGATGCTAAAACCGATTTAATGATGTACAACATTCCGGCTGATAGTATCGGAATAGCAGAACGAGTATTGATAAATCCGATTCCGGAGACTGAAAAAACGCTCGCAGAGGGTAAAATCATATATACCCGTTATTGCAGTCATTGTCATGGTGAAACAGGTAAAGGTGATGGGCTAGTTGCGGCACAATATAAAGGTGTACCTAACTACTCGACTGATGCTTATAAGACAATGAATGATGGCCATATTTTCCATGTAATTACACACGGAAAAGGCCGGATGTGGCCTCACGGTTCACAAATTACGCCAGAGGATCGATGGAAGATTGTGCAATACGTGCATAAACTTCAACAAGGTTAACACAATGCCAGACGCAGTGATAGACACTGACATAGGCAGTTTCTACTAATAGACGTCAAACGTCTTTTTATTAATTGACAACCAAATAAGAATGGCATCGGCTCACGCAATACCGTCCTTAGACGAAGAATTTGAATTTACTGCGGAATCCAAGCGTCGGCTTTTGATCGGCATCGGAGCAGGGGTCGCGATGGTAGCAATTGGCGCGTACCTACTGGCATCAGGTGCTGGTTCGCATGAAGCCCACGGAGCTGCCCACGCTGCAGGAGCGCATGAAGCCCATGGAGCAGGGCATCATGAGTACAAATGGACAACCCGTATTTGGGCTAATGTCTGGCTTAACGCAATTTATTTTACAGGAGCATCTGTTATAGGCATGTTCTTCATGTCTTATAATTACTTAGCACAGGCTGGGTGGTCAGTTGCTTTTAAGCGCATTCCAGAAGCAATGCCTGCCTATTTGCCATTTATGTTAGTAGCGATCCTGGCTACATTTTTTATTGCTGGGCATGATATGTTCCACTGGACAAACCCAGCTTTATACGACAAAGCCAGCCCTGAGTTTGATCCCATTATCAATGGCAAAAAAGGTTTTTTAAATACGCCTTTTTACTTAGGCCGTATCATAGTCTATTTTGGTCTTTGGTACTTCCTCTGGCAAAAGTTACGTAGTTTTTCACTTCAGGAAGATTTGTATGGTGGTACATCTTACTACGAAAAGAGTATCAAATTTGGTGTCGCATTCCTATTAGTCTTTGGCGTAACCTCCTCTACTTCAGCTTGGGATTTTGTCATGTCTATTGACACTCACTGGTTCAGCACCATGTTTGGTTGGTATACATTGGCAAGCTGGCACGTAACTGGTTTGGCTATCATTACCTTAACGGTAGTAACGCTAAAAGAGCGAGGTTATATGCAGTGGGTCAATGAAAGCCACTTACATGATCTTGGTAAGTTCATGTTTGCCTTCAGTATTTTCTGGACGTACGTGTGGTTTGCCCAATTCATGTTGATTTACTACGCGAACTTACCAGAAGAGACAATCTATTATCGGGAGCGCTTTAGCGGTTACGGGGGAATCTATAAAGCTCCATTTTTCGTAAACATATTCTTAAACTTTGTATTTCCATTCCTCGTTTTGATGACACGGGACGCAAAGCGTACGTATATTATTTTGAAAGTTGCCGCCTGGGGTATTATTGTAGGTCACTACTTTGATTTTTACACCAACATTATGCCAGGAACAGTAGGTGCGCACGGTGGTTTCGGCTTCGTTGAATTTGGCATGATTCTGATTTTTGCCTGTGGGTTTATCTGGAGTCTTTATTCACAACTGACAAAAGCAAACCTGATTCCTAAGAATCACCCAATGTTAGAGGAAACTCTGCACCACGATATTTAATCCTTAATCCATATTAAATCATGGTTTATATAGTCGCTTTGTTATCGGTAATCTTTTTGGGACTAGCGGCAGTGGTCGTTTCCCGAATGGCCACCGTTGTAAAGAACGCCAATGGCCCGGTTGAAGAAGGGCATATTGGAATGAGTAACCGAATCAATGGGTTACTTATGATTGTCTTCTTTGTTGTAGGCTTAATTGCTGCAGTATGGTCATTCCTGCATGCTAAACAATTTTTTCTACCAGAAGCGTCTTCGCCACACGGACGTCATACCGATTTTCTGTTTTGGCTGGGAATGAGCATAATTACGGTTGCTTTTATTGTAACCAACGCTTTGTTATTCTTTTTTGCTTGGAAATATCAACATAGAGAAGGGTATAAAGCAGCTTACTACCCAGAGAATCATAAGTTGGAATTAATATGGACAGTTATTCCTGCTGTTGTCATGGCCTTGCTAGTTTTCACCGGATGGAGAGCCTGGCGAGATATCATGGCTGAGGCCCCTGAAAATGCGCAAGTATTTGAAATTGTGGGTAAGCAATTTAACTGGATTGCGCGTTACCCTGGTGTTGACAACAACAAACTGGGAAGCTTTAACTATAAGTTGATTGACAATAATAACGAGACGGGAATTGACTATACAGATGAAGCATCGTTCGATGATTTTGTATCAACTTCTGAACTGCACATTCCTGTTAATAAGCCAATTTTGTTGAAGATCCGCGCTCGGGATGTGTTACACAGTGTATTTATTCCTCACCTACGGGTGAAAATGGATGCAGTACCAGGTATGCCAACACGCTTTCAATTCACTGCTGATAAAACAACAGATGAAATGAAAAACATTACGGGCAATCCTAACTTTACCTACGAAATTGCTTGTACAGAAGTCTGTGGGCAAGGACACTTCTCAATGCGTATACGATTGGTTGTTGAAGATGAAGTGTCATGGCAGGCATGGTGTAAGAGCCAAAAACCTTTGCTAACCTCAACTCCAGAATTAGCAAATCGGATACCTGCAAATTTAAAGGCTAAGGCTGCGAAATATTTGCCAGCCGACGCTACGGCTGCACCAGCAGATAGTGTAACCGCATCCGTATTACCATTACCAAAGGGCGTAACAGTAGCTAGTGCTGTACTCCATTAATTTCTAAACTTACAACAAACCAAAACTATGGCGACTGTATCAGCTAATTCGGCAACCGTGGCACATGCAGCAGAGCATGAGCACCATGAGCCGCAAAGTTTTTGGCGCAAATATATTTTCTCGGAAGACCATAAAACCATTGCCAAGCAATATCTGATCTCGGGTATCTTTTGGTCAATCATAGGTATTAGTTTATCGGTCATGTTTCGACTTCAGTTAGGGTTTCCTAATATGAAGTTAGATTTCTTACGGCCAATTCTAGGTACCTGGATTAACGATACCGGTAAGCTTGACCCTGATTTCTATTTGGCATTAGTAACAATGCACGGTACGATAATGGTGTTCTTCGTACTTACGGCAGGTTTGAGTGGCACATTCTCTAACTTCCTCATCCCGTTACAAGTAGGCGCACGTGACATGGCTTCAGGCTTCCTGAACATGTTATCGTACTGGTTCTTTTTTATGGCCAGCGTTCTAATGTTCGGCTCATTGTTTATCGAAACAGGGCCAGCATCGGGTGGATGGGTTATTTATCCACCACTAAGTGCTTTACCACAAGCTCACAAAGGGTCTGAACTGGGAATGACGCTGTGGCTGATTAGTATGGCTCTATTTATCGTATCGCAGTTGCTGGGTGGTATTAATTACATTACTACCGTTATTAACTTGCGAACGCGTGGTATGTCATTCAGTAAGTTACCATTAACAATCTGGGCTTTCTTATTGACTGCTGTTCTTGGCCTAATCTCATTCCCTGTATTATTATCGGCGGCCCTGCTTCTTATTTTTGACCGTAGTTTTGGAACTAGCTTCTATCTGTCTGAGATTTATATTAAAGGAGAGGCATTGCCAAATGTGGGTGGTAGTCCAATTCTGTTCCAACACTTATTTTGGTTTTTAGGACACCCTGAAGTATATATTGTATTGCTCCCAGCGCTCGGTATGACTTCAGAAATCATTGCAACAAACTCTCGGAAACCAATTTTCGGGTATCGTGCCATGATTGCCTCTATGATGGGTATCGCGTTTCTGGCCTTTATTGTATGGGCGCACCATATGTTTGTGACGGGGATGAATCCATTCCTGGGTTCTATATTCATGTTCCTGACACTTATCATTGCGGTTCCATCTGCTGTAAAAGCTTTTAACTACATTACCACGCTGTGGCGAGGCAACATCCGGTTCACTCCAGCTATGTTGTTCTCAATTGGCCTGGTATCATTCTTTATATCAGGCGGTCTAACCGGTATTATTCTGGGTAACTCAGCACTTGATATTCAACTGCACGATACCTACTTCGTAGTAGCTCACTTTCACTTGGTAATGGGTGCTGCATCGGCTTTTGGCTTACTGGCGGGTGTTTACCATTGGTTCCCCAAAATGTTTGGCCGCATGATGAATGAGAAGCTTGGTTATATTCACTTCTGGCTGACGTTCATTGGTATCTATCTTGTATTTTTCCCAATGCACTATATAGGTATTGCTGGTTTTCCTCGCCGATATTATGCGTTTACAAGCTATGATTTCACGAAGAATATCTTTGCTGATATGAACGCGTTTATCAGCTTGGCCGCTATTTTTACCTTTACAGCCCAGTGGATATTCGTCTATAACTTTGTTTATAGCTTAATTAAAGGAAAGAAATCTCCACAGAATCCTTGGAAGTCGAACACGTTGGAGTGGACGGCACCGATCAACCCTGGGCATGGCAACTGGCCTGGTGAAATTCCAGCTGTATACCGGTGGCCATATGATTATAGCAAGCCAGGTGCAAAGGATGATTTCATTCCCCAAAACGTGCCATATTCACAAACTCCAGAATCCAACCTGCCCCATGAAAATGAGCTTATAGGTTTGGAAAAAGAGATTGAGGCACAAAACCTGAATGACCAGTTTAATCAGCCTCACTAATAAACAAGAACAGCGTTTCCGGAGCCTGGCGTTTCTGACAATTATTGTTATCTATCTGGTTATTTTGGCCGGTGGGATTGTTAGAAGTACAGGCTCTGGAATGGGCTGTCCAGATTGGCCAAAATGCTTTGGACGTTGGGTGCCCCCTACGGAAATCTCACAGTTGCCGGTAAATTATCAGGCAATCTATGGCGCAAAGCTGAAGGGAGAGGTTGAATTCAATCCCTTAAAAACCTGGATAGAATACGCCAATCGACTAGTAGGTGTCTTATCCGGTTTTTTCGTTTTTGCTACTCTTATTGCTTCTTTGTCCTATCTACGCAGAGACAAAGTCATTTTCTGGGGGAGTCTTGGTGCTTTTTTACTGATTGGCGCTAATGGTTGGCTGGGTTCTCGAGTGGTGGCTACTGAGTTAGCTCCTCATATGATAACAATACACATGTTATTAGCCATTGCCTTAGTTTTTGCCCTCCTGTTTGTACTACTTAGAGCAAGTGCACCAAAACAGCCTAGAATACTTAATGCAGCATCACAGCAACGGTTATTACTAGTTGCAATAGCTCTAACGTTAGGGCAAATTGTATTGGGCGCGCAGGTGAGAGATGCGCTTGATGTAGTAGCTAAAAGCTTTGATTATACCAATAGAGAAAGCTGGATTGATCAATTAGACTGGCGGTTTTATATTCATCGTTCATTCTCATTGGTACTGCTCGCTTTTCATCTATTTGTCATTTACCGCCTTCGTAAACTAAATGTAGTTGGTAGAATATCAGATTTGATAAAAGCGCTATTCGCTGTTGTTGTCATCGAAATAGGAACTGGTGTCTTGATGGCATATTTCGGTGTCCCGGCAGTAGCACAGCCAATCCACTTAGTACTAGCCTTAGTCATGATTGGATTACAGTTTTCGATATGGTTTCTGGTAACGCCAACGTTATTAGTGGCTAATCAACTATCTCAGAAATCTCGATTTGTAGAGGTATAATATGGAAAAGGTAGTAGCAGTAACACTTACTAGCGTAAAAGCGAAAGCGTACATTGAGTTATTGAAATTAAAACTTACGCTGGCGGTCGTATTCTCTGGCGTATTTGGATATTGTCTGGCTGTAGATCAGATTAGTTGGTTGAAAATTGCCATTTTGGTTATTGCTTCAATAAGCATTACTGGTGCTGCAAATATTATCAATCAAATTATCGAGAAAGATTCAGATAAAGTAATGAAGCGGACGGCTACACGCCCCTTGCCAACTGGCCGATTAACCGTGCGTGAAGCAGCTACGTTTGCATTTGTTTTGTTTAGTGCTGCTTGCTATTTATATGTCCAGTTCTTTAATATTCGGGCAGCTGCACTAGCTGTACTATCCTTATTGCTCTACGGGTTTGTTTATACTCCATTAAAACGTAAAGGTCAGATTGCCGTATTTGTAGGTGCCTTACCAGGTGCATTTCCGCCAATGATTGGTTGGGTAGCAGCCACAAACCACTTTGGCTGGGTACCAGGAATATTATTCGCTGTACAGTTTTTTTGGCAGTTTCCACATTTCTGGTCAATTGGTTGGTTAGCTTTTGATGAGTATAAAAAAGCTGGGATACAGATGATGCCTGGTGATGGAAAGACAACCGAAACAGCCTTCAAAATCATGATTTATACACTATTCCTGATTCCTGTAGGTTGGTTGCCTTATCTACTTGGTGTAACAGGAATTACATCGGCATTAGTAGCTATGCTGGGCGGAATCTTGTTCCTTGCACAAACGTTTCACTTGATGAGAACCTGTACCGATAGGGCCGCCCTGCAAATGATGTTCGGGTCATTGCTGTATTTGCCTATCGTACAGATTGTATATCTGTTAGATAAAGTATAACAACAAATCATGAGTGAATTAGTAAATGACATTTCAATCCTAGAAGAGCCTCAGGAAACGCTCTCAATGAATCCCAGAAAGTTTATACTCTGGTTGTTCATCGTTAGTATTATCATGCTCTTCGCAGCTATGACCAGTGCCTATCTGGTACGCAGAGCCGAAGGAAACTGGCTGGAATACGATATTCCTTCCATATTTTCTTACAGTTCAGTGGTTCTTATTATGAGTAGCCTGACAATGCATTGGGCCTACTTATCTGCAAAAAAAGACAACTTTGGCAGTTTGAAAATTGCGATAACTGTTACTTTTGTGCTTGGAGTGATTTTCCTATACATGCAGTTTCAGGGTTGGGTTGAATTAGTGAATGAAAACGTGTTTTTTGTTGGAAATCCGGCGGGCTCGTTCATGTATATATTCACAGGATTGCATGGGTTCCACCTGATATCAGGACTAGTTGTATTAGTGGTTGCATTAATAGCTTCTTTCCGGCTACGGATTCATGCCAAAAGCCTGAATCAAATTGAAATTGCTGCCGTTTATTGGCATTTTTTAGACATTTTGTGGTTGTATTTGTTTTTCTTTTTAGTCTATTTTCATTGATAATCTCTTAGACGCATGGCGGCTACTGTAACACACGATACCTTGACGACCGACTCGGAACAAGTGTTCGACAAAAAAACCTGGATGGGTGGTGTTGAACCTATGAAAGTGAGCTACGGCAAGCTGATGATGTGGTTCTTCCTAATCTCTGATACCTTCACGTTCTCTGCCTTACTGGTTACGTATGGCCTGATTCGCTATAGCTATCCAGCTTGGGATCCGGCCATTTATGGGGAAGTGTTCAAATTTTCGAACCTTTATTGGCCAACACCCGAAATGGTGTACGCATCTGTACCATTTTTACATGGTGTACATGCGCCACTGATTTTCGTCGGGATCATGACATTTATCCTCATTTTTAGTAGCGTTACTATGGTACTTGCCGTAGAAGCAGGCCACCGTATGGATCGGGCTGATGTGGAAAAATATATGCTCTGGACGATTCTGGGTGGTTTGACTTTCTTGGGAAGTCAGGCTTGGGAATGGTCACACTTTATCCATGGGACAGAAACCGGTACAACCATTAGCGAAATTGTGAATGGCCAAACCATACAACGCACTATTTTTGGTGCTAACTTGGTAGAAAATCAATATGGCCCTCCAGCTTTTGCCGACTTGTTTTTCTTTATCACAGGTTTTCACGGTACGCACGTATTTAGTGGTGTTGTGCTCAATATTCTGATTTTCTATCGGGCTGCAACAGGTTTATATGATCGTCGTGGTCATTATGAAATGGTTGAGAAAGTAGGTCTATATTGGCACTTTGTCGATCTTGTTTGGGTATTTGTTTTTACGTTCTTCTATCTGGTCTAATAACTGCATTTCTACAATGTCTGATCACTCACACGGAACCCACGAGGTTGGAGAAATTCCACCCGCTAATACAGGTCTTATCTGGCGTACGTTTATAATT
The DNA here is from genome assembly GCF_054776855.1 of Spirosoma migulaei. Classification (NCBI taxonomy): domain Bacteria; kingdom Pseudomonadati; phylum Bacteroidota; class Cytophagia; order Cytophagales; family Cytophagaceae; genus Spirosoma; species Spirosoma migulaei. The sequence goes on from NZ_BAAHBG010000002.1 coordinate 446,754, forward strand.
CTATCTGTCATTACAGCATTTGAATTTACGCTGGCTTATTTAATGAAAGCTGGTGGTTTACGGACTTCCATCTTCGTCCTAATGACGTTGGTAAAAGCTTTCTATATTGTTGGCGAATTCATGCACTTAAAGCATGAAGTTAAAAGCCTCATTTGGGCCATTGTCATTCCGGTAGTTTTTATCATCTGGTTACTGGTTGCTCTATTAACTGAAGGTGGTGCTATAGGCAACGCAGTTTTTGGATTTCATTAACGTATGACAACTACTCGGAAAGCCGGGATCCTGCTCGCTACGCTGCTGGTCCCGGCTTTGCTGTATCTATTCCTCAGGTTTGGTACGCAGAATCACTATGTATTGGGCAGGTATTTACCCAAAATAGACTCAACAAAAGGTGAACCCCTAATGGGCAAGGTCAAACTCCCAGATGGAAGTGTAGTAACCGATACCCTATATAATCATATTCCTGACTTTAAGCTGATTGATCAGGACGGTAAAACGATTGATCAATCTATAGTAAAGAATAAGATTTACGTAGCCAGCTTTTTCTTCACACGCTGTGGTACAATTTGTCCTCGAATTTCATCTCAGCTTACCCGAGTACAGGATATTTTTATTAACAACCCTACAATCCTGTTTCTATCACATACGGTAGATCCAGAACATGATCGCCCGGAACAACTTAAAGCCTATGCGCAGAAATACCATGCTATCCCTGGCAGATGGTATTTTCTAACGGGTAACAAAACAGATATTTATAATCTGGCAATGCATGGGTATTATCTGCCAACCGTAGATGCAGGCTTAAAAGAGGGCAAACCCGACGAAACTTTTATCCATAGCGAAAAGTTGGTATTGGTAGATAAAGAGGGGATTGTCAGAGGATTTTACGATGGCACAGATAAAGAAGATGTAGACCGTTTAGTGCTAGAAATTAGAGTGTTATTGGATATTTACAGTAAAGAATAATTCATTGAAGCATGCAAACTGTACAACCAGTTCAGGAACAAAAAGCGAATCGAGTAATTAATGCGCTGGCACTGGCTATCCCAATTGCTGTAGCAGTCTTATTAGGTATACGCCAGAAAGTTGATTTGGGAGATTGGACAACTTATTTACCACATATAAATGGCATTATTAATTCACTAACGACAGTCTTACTATTAATGGGATTTTATTTCATTAAACAGAAAAATGTGGAAGCGCATAAGCGAACTATGTTAACCGCTTTCGCCTTTGGGTCGTTGTTTTTAGTGAGTTATGTGCTCTATCATCTAACAAACGAATCAACACCGTTTGGTGGAGAAGGATGGATTCGTCCGGTCTATTATTTCCTGTTAGTATCACACATTGCCCTGTCGGTGGTTGTTGTGTGGTTTGTATTAAGGGCCGTTTATTATGCCATAAGTGGTCAAATTACACGCCATAAGCAGACGGTAAAATATGCCTTCCCAATCTGGTTATACGTTAGCATTACAGGAGTGATTGTATATTTGATGATTAAACCATATTACCTTCACTAATTAAGAAAAGGTATGAGAAGCTGGAAAGTATGTTTGGTAGTTATAGCATTATTGGCTGTTACGCCTGACTTGATGGCACAATGCGCCATGTGTAGAGGGACCGTTGAGAGCACCGTTAGCAATGGGCGTAGTATTGTAGCATCTGACCTGAATTTGGGCATATTATATTTATTAATGGCTCCTTACCTTATTGTTGCGTCAATCGCCTATCTATGGTATCGGAACAGTAAACGAGAGCATGGAAGACGTATCGAAATTACAGGCCGCGTTAAACGGGCTTTGTCCCAGGTGTAGAAAAGGCAAAATTTTTAAAAAGCCATTCTACTCACCAAAAGGATTTGATGAAATGTATGAGCATTGCCCGCATTGTGGGCTACGCTATGAAGTTGAGCCAGGCTATTTTATTGGAGCCATGTATGTCAGTTATGCCATTTCCGGTGGAGTGGCTTTAGTAATTGGCTTTTTATTGTTTTACCTGGGTCATGATCCAGAAGGCTGGGTGTATGCAGCCGTGGTTGCACCTGCGATGCTCGTAATTGCTCCAATAAACTTTCGAATATCGCGCGTTATTTGGCTACACTATGTAGCAGGTATTAGATATATAAAAGGGCTTTAAGAAGCCCTTTTTTTATGGGCAAAAAAAAATTGTAGCTCATGCAACCTATACACTACTATCTTGCATCTTGCCAGTGAACCTAAACAAATATGCTTCGACTTATACCGTTTTTTACGACTGAAGCGCAGTTGATTGCTGCCTTAAAGCGTGGTGAAGGCCGCGCTCATAAAGTCGTATATGAGCGGTTTGCCGGTAAGATGCTAGCCGTGTGCACACGTTATTGTGCTAACCGGGACGATGCCGAAGAGGTAATGCTGGATGGGTTTATGCGGGTGTTTGAAAAAATTGAACAGTTTCGGGAGGATGGGAGCTTTGAGGGCTGGATACGGCGTGTGATGGTGACAGAATCACTTATGTTTTTACGGAAGAATAAACAGTGGCGACAGGAGATACCAATTGAGGATGTTGTGGTAGAGCCTGATTATGTCTGGGCAGACACGGCAGTCAATGAAAATGATTTACTCCGAATTGTGAATCAATTACCCGATGGCTATCGTACTGTGTTTAACCTGTATGCAATTGAGGGGTATGCACATGCCGAAATCGCGGAAATGTTAGGTATTTCTGAAGGAACATCAAAATCACAATTGAGCCGGGCAAGAACGTTGTTACAGGCAAATTTGAAGAAATTAGAACACGAACCATCACTGCATCAGCGGGTTGGCTAACATAATTGCTATGAAAAAACAGTCAGAAAATCAGCCAATTGATGATCTGTTTGCCCGGAAATTGGGTAATATGTCCCTGCCGCCAAGCGCTGATGGCTTTGAGCGGCTACAGGCGCGTATGGGCAAAGGTAAACAGGAGGAACGGGTAGTATTCTGGCGTAATCCAGACATACAGCGCTATATGGCTGCTGCTGCCTGCCTGCTCTTAGTGTGCTTGTTTGGATGGCTATATTGGCCATCAGGTAGTAAGGTCACTATTGATGGAATACAAGTAGCGACTACTCAAACGCATAAAACCACTTCAACGGTTAAAAAGCCAGATCAACATGTAGAGAAGCGTGTGGATCAATCAATCGACCCAGACGCAATCCATACTCGTCCAAAACAGAATATAGCTGCCGAACAGCTGGCGGAGGTGAATAAACCACAGACGATTCATGAACGAAATATCGTTTCCAAGAACCCGTCTGCTGACGTTTTTAAACCAGCTCGTAAGTCTGTATCAATTGACCGAAATGAACCAGTTCTGGCGCAGACAACCCCAGTAGCTCCTAAACCCAAGCCAGATGTAATAACGCCAGTTGTAGTACTACCAACTAACCCGTCAACAACTGAACAGGTAGCCGACAATAAGCAAGTGATAAAATCTGCACCAGCCGCTGAACGGGTTCTGGTTGTAACGATTGCTGAACCGGAAGCGTTAGTTGCTGCTCGCCAGGCTGCTAAGGCGTCCATTGATGAGAAGCCCGTAGTGGCAGTCAGTGACAAACCAGAAAAAGAAACCAAAGCGGGTGGTTTGTGGCAGCAGGTCAAACGGATTAAACAAGGGGAAGTATTTGCTCGTCAGGATAACCCAAGCGATGATGAACGGGGTTTACTCGGCCGGGCATATAGTGGGTTGAAACACAGTTTAGATAAAGATAAATCAGCTAAACAATGAATAGGGGATTGTTTTTGGTCGCAGCAGCAACCATATTTTTCATGACGTTAGCGACTCAGGCTAAACCACTCAGCCCAACCGATTCGTTGGTCATTCGGTTTGCGAACCGCACGCGTTTGGTAATTTATGGGCCGGATAAGGCTAGTATTCAGGCCTTGTCGAATTATGACCTCAATAAAATCGTGCGCGAAATGGGCATGAAACTGGATTCTGTACCCGGTGGGCCAACCGCTATTTCGCAGGATGGTGGACGCTTTCTCAAAGATACCGTTCTTGTCGTAACCAAGAAAAAAGATGGGGTTACGATTGTTATTAATGGTAATAGCGACACGACTAAACTAGCTGAATCGCAAAAAGATAGAGATAAAAAGCAGTATGAAGAAGCCTCTCAACGAGCGAAACGTAGGAGAGAGGGAGGGAATTTTGATTATGGGGTGAGTATTGGGTTGAACAACTTCATTCAGCAAAGTACATCCGTTGCATATCCTGAAGATAGTTATGATCTACAGCCTTTGGGTTCACGTTACTTTGCACTATCTATGGGAGCAATGCCAACAATTATCCGCGGAAAATATGCATCATTGAAGTTATACTACGGCGTTGAAGTAGCCTGGAACAACTTCATGTTTGAAGGAAATAACGTGGCCGAAAAGACGGCTACAGGTGTAGCTTTTCCTGATGCAGGCCGTGATCTACAAAAAAGTAAGTTGACCGTTTGTACCATTGGGGTTCCGGTTGTGCCACGGGTTACGTTCTATAATAGTGATGGCCGCAAGGTTTGCCACATCGGCCTGGGTGGTTATGTAAACTACCGACTTGATAGTTATCGGAAGATCAAAGAAGCGGATGGAAGCAGAGACCGTCGGCATTCGGATTATTACCTAACTAATATTCGCTACGGGTTGATGGCTCATTTGGGTATTCGTAGCCTGGATTTTTTTGTGAAGTATGACATGAGTCCATTATTTGAAGCAGGTAAAGGGCCGGATGTTCGCACTTTAGCATTTGGTATTGGCTTCTAAACTATGCCAGAAAAATCTATTTCTATCATTGGCCTGGGTTGGCTAGGGCTGCCATTAGCTAAGCAATTACTAGTGGCAGACTTTCGGGTAAAGGGCAGTACAACATCAGTTGAGAAAGCTACTTTGTTAAGACAGAATGGCATCGAGACATATTCACTCCAGCTAACCCCTGAGCCAGTTGGCGACCTTACTCAATTACTTCAGACTGATACGCTGATTATTAATGTTCCACCCAAAGCTGGAAAACTAGGCGAAGATTTTCATCCGACACAGGTTAATTCTCTAACGGATGCAATACGCCAATCGTCAATAAAGCATATCATCTACGTTAGCTCCACATCCGTTTATCCTGAACTAAATCGGATTGTTGTCGAACAGGATGTTACAGAAATTCAGCAATCTGCCTCACAAGGAATAACTAAGGCTGAACAGTTGGTGCAAAGCCTTACTCCCAAACGGCTTGTAACGATACTCCGCTTCGGAGGGCTGATGGGTTACGATCGTATTCCAGGTAAATACATTGCTGGACGGACGGTTGACAGTGGAAATGTACCCATCAACTACCTTCATCGCGACGATGCTGTGGGAATCCTGACAGCTATCATTCGACAAAAAATAAGTGGAACGTTCAATGCTGTTGCGCCGGAACATCCTACGCGCGAAGCGATCTACCGGAAAAGCTGCGCTGATTTTGGGTATGAACTGCCCACATTCATTATTCCTGCTGACCCAGTCCCATACAAAGTAATTGGCGTACAGAAGCTGATTCAGGAAACGCAGTATCAGTTTCGGTACGCTAATCCACTAGATTTTTTTTATCACCTATGACCGAAGTAAATGCCGAAGTCGAGTTTGCAAGAATCCTCCCGATGATGGCTTGCTTCGTGGGGTGATTGCACGGTTTAGCGAGGCCAGAAACAGAAAGTAGCCCTGGGCGTGCCAGGTTCGAAAACGCTCGCTAAGCTGTTTATCATACTGAGGTAAGTAATCTATCAATTTGGTCAAGTCAAAGCGGTCTGAGGCCACACCAACGCCCGCACGCTGACCGTCGATGGCATTGCAAGCCTGTTCATAGTGATTCGATTGGGGAATCATGAGCGCGGGTTTACCAAGATAAGCCGCTTCACACACAGACTCGAAGCCCGCTGTAGTCACAATGGCCTTGCAACGGGCCATAAATTCCAGAAAGCGTTTGCCATCAATCGCATGAAAGGTTAGTGTTTCGTCAATAACCTGATCGGCAACAGGTACCCCAGAATGAAATCCGTCCATGCGGATGTCAGGATGTTGTTCATGCGCTTTAAGTAGCTCTACTTTCAGGCCGGACTGCGTAACATAGGCCAATAGGAAATCGCCCACAGATGGTTTCAGTTCTGTTACTTCCTGCCGAAGCAAGGGCGGTACAATACGCAGTCGCTGGCGGGGCTCGTCAGCTTGCTTGTCGAAAGACAAGGCGAGTAGCTCTTGCGCGCCAAAACAGGTTAGCCGCGTATTTAGTTTGAAGGCCTGCCGATAAAACCATTGTCCTTTGGGGCGTTGAAAATTCGGATGAAAAGCCATGTATTGGTGGGCAATGCAGATCATCGGCACGGATGGGCGCAACAAAGCATAAGTCATTCCCCCAAGCATTTCGAAGAAATTAACGACCACATTGGGCTGCTCTGTTTCAATTATATCGCGCACTTTTTGCAGGCTACGCCAGAATGGTTTAGCGTAGCGGATCCCCTGCATAGTAGTTTTGAAGGGTTCGAGTTCATTAGTACCCGCATTATAAACCAACCCTGGGCTAAAAACCGGGGTAATGGGGGCAGTGAATTTCTCACTAAAAAATGCGGGCACATCCCGTTCAGCAGTTACTCCAACGATGGCGCCAATAACTTCATGACCCGCTATTTTTAACAGCTGAGCCAGCGATAGAGCCTGCGTCAAATGGCCTCGTCCTTCACCTTGTACTAAGAATAAAACACGCATAAATCAAAGAGAGATTAAATTGTCGGGATAGGAAGTGCGCTATTAATGAGGTTAGTAACTGGCCTGCTGGATTGTATTTGTGAATTGATTTCGGCCTCTTGCGTTAAATCCATCGTGTAGTACAGAAGACTCCAGTTGCCATCATGGTCTTCAACCAATGCACTCAGCGACTCAACCCAGTCGCCGGAGTTCATGTAAATAATACCGTCGAGTTCTCGGATGGCGGGTTGGTGAATATGCCCGCAGATCACTCCGTCGCAGTTACGAGCGCGGGCTAGCTCAGTTAATTTTTGCTCGTAATCAGAGATATAGCTAACAGCCTGCTTGATGCGCGATTTAATCAGTTGAGATAGGGAATAATAGGGTAGACCGCGCCAGTTTCGGTAGTTATTATAAAACTTGTTGACCCAAAGCAGAAAGGTGTAACCTATATCGCCCAGATAGGCCAGCCACTTCATTTGGGAGGTAATAGAATCGAAGACGTCGCCATGGGTGACGTAGAACTTTTTGTCGCCTGAGCTGAACGTATAATCTTTGCGAATTGAAAAATTCTTACCCACTTTGAGGGGCATTACCTGATCCAGAAAATCGTCGTGATTACCCCGTAGGTAAACAACTTTTGTATTGTAGTGAACGATTTGTCGTAAAACCGTTTTAAAAAAAGCAGTGTGTTTTTTCTTCCAGGTACCGTATTGTTTCAATTGCCAGCCATCAATGATATCGCCATTCAGGATAAGCTTTTGACAAGAGTAATTTCGTAGAAACTCGGTGGCCTCTTTTGCTTTCGACCCGGCAGTGCCGAGGTGAATATCGGATAGCACAATTGTGCGGAACTGGGTGCTTACTTGCATGAACGAAACTAGACATCATACATGACGTAAGATTTATCACACTGTTACTAAATTGACAAGATTATAGCTCTAAGAGCGCAATGGTTCATATTGACTTAACAAACAACAACTAATGGAGAATCCAGTGCTTATTTTCGGGGCGGGGAGCCTGGGCCTGACGGCTTTAGACCTGTTTCAGCGTAACAGTGTGGTGGTTTACGGACTGCTGGATGATAATAAAGAATTGCACGGTAAAGAGTTTGGCGACGTATCGGTGCTGGGTGAAACCGATGATGACGGCTTCCTGAAACTAATAGGACATAAGTGCGAAGCCTTCGTGGCTATTAGTGATGCCCGCGTACGAAAACGCTTAGTCAAGATGCTGAACGAACGACGGAAAGTGCAACCGGTAAATGCAATTCACGACACGGCAACGGTTTCCATCATGGCTACAATTGGCCACGGAAACCTGATTGCAGCCCGCGCCGTCATTAATCCGTATGCAGAAGTGGGGCAACACTGCATTATTCAGTCCGGTGTAATAATTGAAACCCAGGCAAAACTTGGTGACTACGTCCAGGTTGGAACGGGTAGTGTAGTAAACAGTGGCGTAACGATTGAAGAAGGAGCTTTTATTGGCACCGGTGCCATATTAATTTCCGGCATTACAGTTGGCAAAGGGGCACGCATTGGAGCGGGATCAGTTGTAGTAGAAAACGTAGAGGCTGGAGCAACCGTATTTGGAAACCCTGCTAAGAAATTGTAAGAAGCGTATTTAAGTGGAGTAGGTAAAGTAAGTGGAGTGAGTTTAGTGAGTGCGTTAGATGTCGTCCACTCGCTAAACTCACTCCACCTACTTTACCCAAATACTATTATTCGACATAGAGAACCTCATTGGCCAGAAAATCCTGGTAGGTGCGTTCGAGGCCCTCTTTTAGTTCGGTTTTGTGTTTCCAACCCATATTATGAAGACGGGAAACATCCATAAGTTTTCTTGGGGTACCGTCTGGTTTATCAGTATTCCAGCGTAGTTCACCTTCGAAGCCTACGATTTCTTTGATGAGTTCGGCTACTTGTTTGATCGTTACATCTTCGCCCGTACCAATGTTCACGAACAACTCGTCGTTATAATGTTCCATTAAAAAGAAACATGCGTCGGCGAGGTCGTCGGCGTGGAGAAATTCGCGCATCGGCGAACCCGTTCCCCAAACTTCTACCGTTGGCTGGTTGTTAATTTTTGCTTCGTGGAACTTCCGGATCAACGCAGGCAATACATGTGATCCTTGCAGATCGTAATTGTCATTTGGGCCATACAGATTAGTGGGCATGGCCGAAATGAAGTCACAACCATATTGGCTTCGGTAAGATTCACACAATTTAATACCCGTAATTTTGGCAATAGCGTAGGGCTCGTTCGTTGATTCAAGGAAACCGCTCAGCAGGTATTCTTCTTTGAGGGGCTGTGGGGCTAGCTTTGGGTAAATACATGATGAGCCCAGGAACAACAACTTCTTAACACCTGTTTGATAAGCATGATGAATAATGTTCGATTCAATCATGAGATTATCGTACAGAAATTCGGCACGATAGGTGTTATTAGCCATAATGCCACCGACTTTGGCCGCAGCCAGAAACACATATTCGGGGCGTTCCTGCGCAAAAAAGTCGGCAACAGCCGTCTGATTACGCAAATCCAGCTCAGACGATGTTCGGGTTATAATAGTAGTGTAGCCTTCAGCTTGAAGTTTACGAGTAATAGCCGAACCGACCATGCCTCGATGTCCGGCAACATAAATACGGGCCTGTTTTTCCACGAGAATTGATTATAAACAAACCGCCAACTATTGGCGGACGAGTTGATAAAATAATAAGACTTTATAAAGCGTTGCAAAACTAACAAACTTCAGGGACCAATCGTTTGCCCGTACTATGTTTGCTTATACCTTAAAACTACCGATTTTTTTCATACTGGCAATCGGTATGACCATTTCTGGTGCTCAGGCGCAACCTGCAAGTACTGCGCCGTCTTCACTCACAACGGCGTCGAAACCAGTTTTGGCTCCATCCGGTGCGGCTCCATCGCCCTTTGCCCCGTTCACATCTGTGCCTTCATCACTTACAACGCTTGGTTTACCAACCATGTCGTCGTTAAAGGAGCAAAAGGATGCTTACGTTGCTGGTATAATGCCCGATTTAGGCCTGAAAGTGAAGCAGTTAAAGAAGCTAAAAGCTGAGAAAAAATCTAAAAACAAGCTATCGAAGACCGAATATGAAGGCTTGTCGATGGTCAAGGCATATACAAAATTCGGCAGTGGAGATCGGACTATTGTTGAGGAGTTTCACGTCCTGCGCGATAACGATGCGGCTAAACCGTTGCCTTACGTTCGGGAAATCTTTCGGTATTATCAGAAATCAGCCCGGGTAACAAGTTCAATTGTCAAGGACGAAGGCGCTGGATTGTTACTACACGGTTCTTATAAACGCTATCAGAACGGTGATTTGGTAGAGGAAGGATTTTATTATGCGGGGATGAAAGATGGCCGTTGGGAGAAGTATGATGCTAACTTTATGCTTGTCGACAAAACCCACTGGCATTGGGGCGTACCCGCCGAGTCACAGTTAGTGTATTATGATTCTACCCACCGTAAGATCAAGGAAATTGTTCCGAAAGAGTACGGGAAGGTAAAAGGCACCTACATGGCGTTCTATGAAAATGGTCTGCTAGCCGAAGAAGGAAAGTATGACAATGGCGTAAAAGTTGGCCGCTGGACAGAGTATTATCCTATTAATGCAAGTGGCCGTCGGATGCGACGAAAACTCATTCAATACGCCAGCGACCAGTGGGATACCGAATTTGAACCTTACACCATAACCGAATGGGACGAAAAAGGCAAAGTTACCTTTGAGCAGTCGAAGAAAAAGATTGTACAGGACGACGAAACGGAGAATTAGTTTTGGTGGAGTAAGTAAAAAAGTGGAGTGGGTGTAGTAAGTGCAGTGAGTTAATCAACTCGCTGCACTTACTACACCCACTCCACTTTTTTACTTAAAAACCCCCTTGGGGTCTGGCTGTTTAGCCATTAATTCGTTGAGGTAACCAAAGTCGAGCACCGAAAGATCAAGCTTGTGAGCCTGGTGAAAATACTCCCACGCTTTGGGGTAATCTGCTTTTAAATACTGGACAAGCGATAGTTTTTGAAAGGATAAGGCATTCGGATTAAGGGATACCGCTCGCTCCAAATGCCCTTCGGCATCTGACAATACATCCTCATTTGGCTTTTCCTGATATTGCTTAATTTCTACAGTTGCCAGATCGGTCATCAGAACGGTATTAATATCGTCAACAGCTATTCCTTTCTTCATCATTCGGATAGCATCGGGTAAGCGATTCTTCTGATAACAGACCACGCCTAATCCCCAGTAGGCATCGGCGTTTCGGTCGTTAAGCAACCAGGATAAATTGAAACGGTGGGCGGCTGTATCTAACTGGCCGCTGGCAATATAATCCCAGCCCCGAGCTGCAAAAAAAACACTAGCTTCGGTTCGAGTGCCGAAATTACGATCGCAATCATTCAGAAAATGAATTTCCTCATCGATCTGCGCTGTGGTTTTTGGCCGTTCACCAAACAGAGGGAGCGTATTGACTGATTCACCCGTATCGGCAGGGCCGCCAATTGACGTGGATTCCGTTGCTAAAGCAGCTTCCTCCAGATTTTCGTGTACCGATTTAGACTGCCGAACCGGGTCGCCCGAACGTGCCGACGTAATGAACTGCTTAGTTTGTGCAGCCGCCAAAAACGGTAACGCAACTAAAGTACACTGTATCAGCTTGATCCGAACGCTCATAGGAAATCACTATACCTAAGGTATATGCTTTGGTAAAACGAAAGGAGCATCTAAATTAGTGCATTATCTGCAAATTAGCGACGCCCACCCCGAGGCCCAGACCGCTTTGCCCCGCCAACTTTATGGCTGGATCCACCCGGACGAGGTCCTGGTTTACGCGAGAAGGGTTTCTTGACACCGGCTTCTTTTGCTTCGGCTATTGATCTGGCTTTTCCGGGGGGTAGATTTTTTGCTTTCTTGTCATGAAAAGCGCCCAGAAACTCTGGATTATCTTTTCGGCGTTGCTCATCAATTTCCCGAAGCATTGCCTGTTGTTCATCAAACGGAGTTTCTGTAACCTCAACATTAGCCGGGAGCGGTTCCCTGGGAATAGTCATGCGGATAATTCGTTCAATTTTCTGCACATGATACTCCTCTGCCGTAGTCAGAAACGTAATAGCCGTTCCCGTATGATTAGCTCGACCAGTCCGACCAATCCGGTGCACATAGTCTTCGTAGATCAGCGGTAAATCGAAATTGATAACATGACTCACTTCGGCCACATCAATGCCTCTGGCGGCCACGTCTGTAGCTACCAGCACCTGCACGTTCCCTTCTTTAAACGCATCCATGGCATTGATCCGTGTATTCTGGCCTTTATTGGCATGAATAACCCTGATCTTATCGGTCTCTACCACTTTACGTGCCAGAAATTTATAGATGTTCTCCGCAGTGCTTTTCGTTCGGGCAAAAATGATAACCCGTTGGAAGGCATCTTTATTAATCAGATAATCCAGGAGATTAATTTTCGTGCGAAAATTTGGCACTTCATAAATTACCTGACTCACCATTTCGGCAGTTGATGCCTGTGGAGTTACTTCTACTTTGACCGGCGCTTCCAGAAACTCAGCCGATAGCCGTTCAACCCGTCCACCGAATGTTGCTGAAAAGAGCAAGTTTTGCCGTTTTGTTGGAATAATCTCCAAAATTGACCGGATTTGGGGCATAAAGCCCATGTCCATCATTTTGTCAGCTTCGTCGAGCACCAGTGTACGAATATCTTTTGTGACGATCTCGCCAAGCCGGTACAGATCCATAAATCGCCCAGGTGTAGCAACTAGTAAATCGACTCCTTTGCGAAGTGTTTCAATTTGTGTTTTAGGACCTAAACCACCGTAAAGTGCCAGATGGCGTAAGCCAGTATATTTGCCTAACTCACTCACCGCTTCATTAATCTGCATGACTAATTCACGCGTTGGGGCCAGAATGAGCGCGCGAGGAGCAGTACCTTGTGCGTACTTAATTTTCATGAGCAGCGGTAGTAAGTAAGCCGCCGTTTTTCCTGTGCCGGTTTGGGCAATGCCCAGCACGTCATGATTACCCAAACTCAGCGGAATAGTTTGCTGCTGAATGGGGGTTGGTTCTGTATAGCCGAGTTCCGCCACAGCATTAAGTAGCTGACGGTTCAACTCGAACTGCTCAAAAGAGGTGATTTCCATAGGAAGCAGTCGGTAAGTCGGTAAGTGGGTAAGTCAGTAAGTGGCTGGTTCGAGCAGGATACAATTGTGTCAGCCACTTACTGACTTACCGACTTACCGACTTATCAACTTTTTTAAAACTGTTTCAGTATTCGTTCCACGCCACTAACGTAACCTGACCCAAAGAGATTCACATGAACGAGTAGTGGGTATAGATTATAGATGCCAACACGTTCATTAAAACCACTCTGAAGTGGGAAAGCTTCATCGTAGGCATCATAGAATCGCGCATCAAAGCCAGCAAATAATTTAGTAAAGGCGAGTTCGGCTTCCCGGAATCCATAATAAACGGCGGGGTCAATCAGTGCCGGAAGCCCGCTTTCATTAATCAGTACATTCCCCGACCATAAATCGCCGTGTAGGAGCGCCGGACGTTCGTTCGGAATCAAATCAGGTAAGCGTAGACGTAAGCGAAACAACGCATCATAGGCCTGTTTCGATAGCAAACCTTTGTACAGCGCTAAACCGGCCTGAGGTAGCAGCCGGTGTTCGAAAAAGAAATCAAAACCATCTGCGGTAAGCTTATTGGTCTGGGGTAAAGAACCAATGTAGTTATCGAAGTTTAAACCAAATTTAGGTTGCGTACAGGAGTGTAAAACCGCTAATTTCTGGCCTAATGTTTCCCAGTATGTTTTGGCGGGTTTCCCAAAGTCAATGTATTCCAGAATTAAATAAGACTTGCCCAGGTGACGTCCATGCCCAATCACTTGCGGAATCTGAAATGCGTTAGTTGGGCGAAGCAAATCAAGCCCCATTGCTTCAGACTCGAACATGCTTGGCGGTTCTGTAGACTGGTCCTCGAACTGATTCCATTTAATGAAGAATACCCCTGCCGACGAAAATACCTGAGCCGCCGTATTGATGTCACCGCCCGATAAAAACTGGGTTTCGATTACATCAACGGATTGGCCTAATACAGAAAACAAGATGTTTTCAAAGAAGGAGAATTGCTCGTCGCCCCAGAAATCCATGCGTTATATAGTGAATGATTTACGCGGTTCCCTGTCGCGATTTTTGGTAGTTTTCCGGTCCAATTAATCAATGGCCCAGTAAAGGGGAACTGTAAACGGTAAACCAGGAACCATAAATTTAAAATGAACGCTCAAATTCAGCAACTATATCACATTGCTCAGAAGCCCACACGCCGAATTATTGGCCTTATGTCGGGTACCTCACTCGATGGCCTTGACGTAGCCTTATGCCGAATTTCAGGTGCCGGACCAACTACTCAAGTCATACTAGAACGCTTTTCTACTGTGCCTTATGATGAAGAGCTGAAAGCTGATATCCGAACAATCTTTGCCAAGACCGAAATTGAATTTGAGCACCTATGTTTGCTAAATCCATATATCGGCCGGTTACATGGGCAGATGATTCTCGATTGCCTGCGTAACTGGGCTATTGAACCTGAAGCCGTCGACATTGTTGCCAGCCACGGCCAAACGGTATATCATGCCCCCAAAAGTCAGCACCAGCGTGATAAGTTCCCGAATGCTACCCTCCAGATTGGCGATGGTGACCATGTTGCCGCCATCACCGGTGTGATAACAGTTAGCGATTTTCGTCAGAAACATGTTGCTCACGGTGGCGAAGGAGCTCCCTTAGCTGTTTATGGAGACTATTTTATGTTCTCAAAAAAGGACGAAAATCGCCTTCTGCTTAATATGGGCGGTATTGCTAACTTCACCTACTTACCTGCCGATGAGGATGCGGGGAGTGTATTTACAACCGATACAGGACCGGGGAATACAATTTTAGATGCTTATGCCCGAAAATTGTTGAACAAGCCTTATGATGAAGATGGTAAACTGGCCGCTCAGGGTAAGGTGAACCCGATTTTGCTCAACGCTCTAAAAACAAACCCTTTTTTCGACGCGCCATTCCCAAAAACAACAGGTCCTGAAGTGTTTAATATGGCTTACGTTGAAGAAGCTCAAAATCGCAGCCGAACCACCGATTTATCAGATGCCGATTTAATGGCCACCCTGGTCCAGTTCAGTGCCGAAACCATAGTTGATACTATTCGGCGCGTGATGCATTCTAACGAGACATACAGTGTCTATATGAGTGGCGGAGGCATGCACAACCCTGTACTGACGGCTTCACTAAAGCAATTGTTGCCTAACTGTACCTTTAGCATCACCGATGAGCTCGGTATCAGTGGTGATGCTAAAGAAGCCGTTTTATTTGCCGTGTTGGCTAATGAAAGTCTGGCCGGAGGAAACACGTCATTTGGCAACAGGCAGGGCGTGCCAAGCGTGACGATGGGAAAAGTTAGTTTTCCCCGTTAGCTTTTTGGCCGAAATACCTTCATCTTATCGGCATCTGTAGTCAGAAAAGGTCCGCCAATCAGGTCAATGCAGTAGGGTATCGCCGGGAAAACAACCGACAGGCATTGACCTATGGCGGTTGGTTTTCCCGGCAAATTAAGCATCAGTGTCTGGTTACGGATACCCGCCGTTTGGCGTGATAAAATGGCTGTAGGAACGTATTTAAGGCTTTCCTGACGCATCAACTCGCCAAAACCGGGCATCATTTTCTGGCAAACAGCTTCGGTGGCTTCCGGTGTAACGTCGCGTAGAGCGGGACCGGTACCCCCTGTCGTTACGACCAGACAGCAACCTTCTACGTCGGCCAGTTCGATTAATGTGGCTTCGAGTTGATCCTGTTCATCGGGAATAACGCGATACACAGGTTCCCATTGACAGGTGAGCCAATCCGTCAATAAGCTAACAACCGCCTTGCCCGGAATGTCTTCATAAACACCTGCACTAGCGCGATCCGAAACATTTATAATGCCGATTTTAATCATGATTTGTAATTAATGTAAAATGAATAATGGTTAATGTATAATGATTGACAAATCTGCCATTACACATTAACCATTATTCATTTTACATTTTAAACTTAAGGTTTCTTTCGTTTCAAAGCCAAGTCGTGCGCCGTGTCGTAGTAGGAACGTAAACTGCTCCAGTCGAACACATCGGCAATGCTTTCAACCCGGTTACGTTGCTTGATGCGGTCGCGCTGGGCCATTCTTACGAAACGGTAAAGTACATCAGCTAACTGGTCAGCGGCTTCGTTGAATGACTGTGTCCGCCGATTGATCACGTAAATACCCCGATTTTCGTAGTCGCGCATGATTTGCATGATGAAATCACCAAAGCCCGACTGGTCGCTTGTAACGGTTGGGATACCGCGGACAACGCATTCCAGAGGAGTATAGCCCCAGGGCTCGTAATAGCTTGGGAATACGCCCAGGTGGCACCCCCGTACAAACTGGCTGTAATCCAGACCAAACAATGGGTTTGTAGATGCTATGAAATCGGGGTGATAAACGATTTTAACCCGGTCGTATTCATTATTGACCAGGTTTGCTTTCTGGATAAACCGGGTCATATCATCCTCCTGCACCAGATTATGGGTTACAAAAGGAGGGAGATGTTTTGTTTTCCAGCTTTGAACGGTCCGCCGAAGGCGAAGCCGCCAATACTCATCCACAAAGCTGTTTAAATCAGGCAAGGTTGTGCTCTGCGTGTTCGAAGCCGCTGCCTGGAACAGGCGCTCACCTACTTGTTTTTCAATACTTTCGCAAGTCTCCTGGATTTCATCAAGCAACGCACGGGAGTGAAGTACATCGGGATTTATGGATGTATATGGCTGTTTGGTAACCATGAACATAACAACTGTTGTGTCCATATTGGCTTCACGCATCCGGTGATTCAGACGGGCAAGAGCTTCGAGCGTAAGATCATATCCCTTGTTAGAAAACTCGAAACGGCCTGAGGTAAAGAAGTATAGCGTTTTTTCCAGGTCGAATGAATAGCTCTGGAAAAAGTGGCCCATGATAAACTCATGGATTTTCTGTTTATATCGAACGTGCAGATTCTGGAATTCATGAACAGCAGCAAACCGAGTGACGTTCAGGCCATTGGGTAAAACCAGGTCAGGATTTCGACCCAGAAATACCTCGCATTCACGTGCTGTTACATCGCTGACGGTAGTGAAAACGTGCGACTGTAAAGCCGCCAGCCGCTCAACCGTAGCCTGTGTTTCAATACCGTAGTGCTGGGCTTCACGCTTCCAATCAAAAAATGGGAGTTTACCGTAAAATCCAGGCTCGTTTTGGGCAAGATAACGCCCAAGCATGGTGGCGTGGGTGGTAAAGACAGTGGCCACTTTAACGTTATCACGACGCAGATCAGGCAAACCCGTGCTGGCCATCCATTCGTGGAAATGAGCGACGAAATCAACACGTCGGGCATGATCTTCGGCTAGCAGCGT
Organism: Spirosoma migulaei; assembly: GCF_054776855.1. NCBI lineage: Bacteria > Pseudomonadati > Bacteroidota > Cytophagia > Cytophagales > Cytophagaceae > Spirosoma > Spirosoma migulaei. Next base: position 463,968 of record NZ_BAAHBG010000002.1, read on the forward strand.
GATAAAAATCCGCACCATTTCACCGAAGATAATTGTCTGATTGACAAGTTCCTCAACGTTGAGGGTTGAGAGTTGATGATTTAACCAAAGCTGTGTTTTTATTTGGTTCAACTGATCAATACCAATGCTGTTAAGATCGAACAGGACAACACGCGGGCGACCCGTAACAAGCCAATAACCATACTCAACTGTATAGCCTAATTCCCGCATTTTACGAACCGTTTGCCCAATTTCTGTTTCGTCGGGTTCGGTAATGGGTTCAAATTCAGCGGCAGACCGTTGGGGGAAGTAGGGCCCCAGTGCCACGTAGTTATCATCCCACTTTTCGACCATCGCTGGCACTTTCGACCGGATAACCGTATAAATTCCACCTACCTGATTACACACCTCCCAGGCTATTTCGAGTAGGAGCTTCCGCTTCGATGTTGAAAATACCGATTCCAATGTAGTTCGTGATTTTAAATAGTTGTATAGTAGCCGTAATTGCCCACTTTTGGGACGGCAATTAAGTACTATAAACAATAAAAGAAAAACTTGTTTATTTCAAATATGACTTTGCGTCGGTAACCTCTGTCTTTTTTTGCGTTGATAACGTATAGTTAAATCCCGGCTGAATACTATAGGCTCCGTGCTCACCTTTCTTATTTACAGCTAGAAAGCCAACCTGTATATCTTTATAATCTTGTTTTTTTATAATTCGTGAAGCGGCTTCTTCACAAGCTTGTTGAGGGGTGTGCCCCTGACGCATTAATTCGACCACCAGGAATGCACCACAGGTTCGCATAACTAATTCGCCTAGCCCGGTGGCACAGGCTCCACCAATTTCATTATCGACAAACAGGCCCGCACCAATAATAGGTGAGTCACCCACACGACCCCGCATTTTGTACGCTAGTCCACTGGTGGTACAAGCGCCTGAGATGTTGCCTTTATCATCAATGGCCAGCATGCCAATCGTGTCGTGTCGTTCGATATTGGCGATGGGTTTGTATTTGGCTGTTTTGAGCCATTCACGCCATTCTTTCTCCGCTTTTTTCGTGAGCAGATTTTCCTTTTTAAACCCCTGAGAGAGCGCAAAGGTTAGGGCTCCTTCGCCACTGAGCATCACGTGCGGTGTTTTTTCCATAACCGCCCGCGCTACCGAAATTGGGTGCATAATATGCTCCAGAAACGTAACAGACCCCGCATTGCCTTTCTCATCCATGATACAGGCATCAAGCGTTACATGCCCATCCCGATCAGGACGACCTCCGTACCCGACGCTCATGTCTTCTGGATCGGCTTCAGGAACTTTCACGCCTGCTTCTACCGCGTCCAATGCCCGCCCACCCCGATCTAATACGGCCTGGGCGGCTGCATTGGCCTTAGGTTGTTTCCAGGTTGAAATGACGAGAGGGGTACTAAGTAAAGGGGCTTCATTTGTAGTGAAGTCAACTTGGCTATTGGTGCCATTAGTAGTGTCAACTGATTCAGTAGAACCGAATGATAGCGAGGGGAGTAGCCCGGCCAGCGAGCTGAGAGTTAAAAAACGGCGTCGATTTACCATAGATAGGGTGCTTATGACCCAAAATAAAGGAATAAACGGCTGGCATTTGCTACTTTTAGCCAATTTATTCAAAACCAAGCATGGCGCTTCCTGACAAACATATATTACTTATGGATGGCCCCGATAGTAAGGGCCTGATTTACCACGTAACGGGCGTACTATTCCGACATAACTTAAATATCATCCATAATGATGAGTACGTTAGTCCGTCAGGCCGTTTCTTCATGCGTACTGAATTTGAGGCCGGGGTCGCGCACGACATGTTTGATAGTGCATCTTTACTACATGAATTAAAAACCACATTGCCCGATTTAGCAAATCAGTCTGAAATTACGTTTCGACTGAATCCCAAGCGTAAGAAAAATATTGTCGTGATGGTGACTAAAGAACACCATTGCCTTGGCGAATTACTGATTCGGTACGCGTTTGATGAACTAGACGCTGATATTCTGGCCGTTGTGAGTAACTACAATCTGCTGCAGCCCTTAGTCAGCAAGTTTGGCATTCCATTTCACTACATTTCTCATGAAGGCCGAACCCGTGAAGAACATGAGGAAGCCATTCTGCGAACAATGGCTATTTATGAACCCGAATATGTGGTTTTAGCTAAATATATGCGGGTGCTCACGGCTGGTTTTGTGAATCATTTCCCGAATCGGATTATTAACATTCACCATTCATTTTTGCCCGCCTTTATTGGCGCAAATCCGTACCGGCAGGCCTACGAGCGGGGTGTTAAAATCATCGGAGCTACGGCTCATTTCGTAAATAACGACTTAGACGAAGGGCCAATTATTGCCCAGAATGTAAAGGAAGTGGATCATCGACACACTGCTGCCGATATGGCAACGGAGGGGAAAGATGTAGAAAAAATTGTCTTGTCGCAGGCGTTGAAACTGGTTTTTAACGATCGGGTATTTATCTCCGGTAACCGGGCCATTGTCTTGTAACGCGGACAGGATGTCGGATTGCCGAACCACCGCGTTACACCTGCCGCACCACGGCCTTTATTTTTGCCTCATTAGCTTCTAGATATTCATACTCATCAGGAATACTGGTAGCCATTGATACCGACGGTTGCCGGAAAATCATGCGGCTGTCTTCTTTCTGACTACCACTCAGGTGCAACGCATCGACACCCGCTTCTATTAATTGACTGGCATTTTGGGCATTCACACCAGCTCCGGCCATAATCTCAATACGTCCTGCTGAAGCCTCTGCCAATTGGCGAAGGACTGGTAAACCCAGGTCAACGGTTTGCTGCTGGCCAGAGGTTAGAATGCGAATGGCGCCCGTACGTATTACGGCTTCCAGCGCTTCAATCGGATCACGCGTCATGTCGAATGCACGATGGAATGTAATGGGCAAGGGGTGGGCCAACTCGACCAATTCTCGTGTTTGGGCTTCATTTACCTGGCCATCAGGCTGCAAAATACCCAGTACTACGCCATCAGCCTCCAACGTTTTGGCCATTAAAATATCAGCTTTCATAACGGCCAGTTCGGTTTCGGTATAAAAAAAATCGCCCCCGCGTGGCCGAATCATTACATAAAATGGAATGGTCAGGTGCTGGCGAACCAGTTGAATCAGGCCTGCGCTGGGTGTCGTTCCTCCTTCGGCAAGGCCCCCGCATAATTCAACACGTCCGGCTCCGGCTCGCTGCGCTGTGAGGCATGAATCGAGCGAATAAGCGCATACTTCAATAAGCATAAGTAAGTGATAGAGAGGTTAAGCAAAGGCCATATAACCGGGGGCGAAATAAATAGAAACAGTATTTACTAGTTTGTCTCATAAAATTTATTTACTTCGCTACAAACAAACGGCGTTATTGCGCGTTAAAGGCCTAAATCCCGGCAGAATAACGATTGCGAACATTTTTGCCTAAAATAGCTTGGATATTACCGATTTTTTTACTTTTGCACCCTCATTGAAAATAGACATCAAAATACGAACACACTATGTACTGGACACTCGAACTGGCATCCTATCTGGAAGATGCCCCCTGGCCTGCCACCAAAGACGAACTGATTGACTATTCAATTCGCTCAGGTGCCCCCCTCGAAGTAGTTGAAAACTTACAGGAGCTCGAAGACGATGGGCAACCCTATGAGAGCATCGAAGAAATCTGGCCGGATTATCCAACCAAAGATGATTTCTTTTTCAACGAAGACGAATATTGAGTCGTTCGGGAATTTTTTGATAAAAAAGGCGTAACCCTCTTTGGATTACGCCTTTTTTATGCAATACGGGTTTCTACCGAAACGACCGACCGTCCTCATTACAATGATTTCGATTCCGTCTCGGGCTTTTTACTTTTTACGGCCCGGTCATATTTTTTTGGCGCATACAGGAAACCGAATGCTTCGGCACCTTCCCGAGTATGTACTTTATGGTGAATGTAATGCGCCCGCATAATGCGTTGCATGTACCGCCCACTGGTATCAACTTTCAACTTTACGCGCCGATGAACAATGACGTCGTGGAAAACGAAATAGAAGAAACCGTAAAGCGTAACGCCAGCTCCAATCCAGGCCAGAAATTGCCATTCTGGAAATTCGACACCAATAAGAATCAAACTAATAGCGGTCAGGCTAAACACAACGGCAAATAAATCGTTGATTTCAAAAAAACCGTTGTGATGGTTGTGATGGTCGCGATGCCAACTCCACAAAAAGCCATGCATGACATACTTGTGTGTAAACCAGGCAACGCCTTCCATAAAACCGAACGTCCCTAAAACAAGCGCAACGTTTACCAGCATTTTTATGTTTTCTATAAAGTAAGAAGTACTTTAGTAACGGTTAACTAAGTCGAAAAGTTGACGTAGGCAAGCCGAGTTTTTAATGAAAGATAGAGATATGGGCTGGACATTTGCAAGTTTGCAGAAAAGCCGTATATTTATCCCTAGTCAGTGTACAACCAGATGAACCCATCGGTTATGGACTATCAAGCGCTCAAGAACCTGGTTAAACGGGGAGAGGGTAGCAGTTTAGAGTTCAAGCTGAAAACAAATCATCCCGAGAAAATAATCCGGGGCGTGGTCGCTTTCGCTAATACAAACGGAGGAATCATGCTGATCGGTGTCGGCGACGACAAGAAGATCCAGGGATTGAAATATGCCGATGAGGACGAATACCTGCTCGTCCGGGCTATTAATAAATTTTGTTTTCCCCGAATTTCCTACACTATTGATCGGGTACAACTCTACGACGAACGGGAAGTTCTCGTGATACGTGTGCCCCGAAGCCCAACCCGTCCTCATTATATTATTCCCGATCCGACAGAACCGGACAACAAAAAGGTGTACGTGCGCGTCGCTGATAAATCGGTGCAGGCCAGCCGTGAAGTGCGCGAGATTTTGAAAGGCGAGCAAGCCGAACGCGACATCCGCTTCAGCTATGGCGAGAAAGAACATAAGCTCATGCAGCACCTTGGCGAACACGACAGTATTACGGTTGACCTATTCGCGAATATTGCAGGCATTTCGCGCCGTATTGCCTCCCGAACGCTTGTGTTGCTGGTGCTGGCGAATGTACTTGAAATTCATCCGAGCGATATCGTGGATCAATACACTCCCAGGGCCATTCAGTAGAGTTGGGTATATGTTGGGAATGTCTTACTTTGTGAAGCTCAGAAACGATGCATCACAAAACCAACGACTATGTCTCAGCCCCCAATTACTCACAAACCGTTTGTACCCGCCACCGAATCACCCGCTGAGTTTACCCTAAAAGCGATCATTACCGGAGCGGTGTTTGGTGTATTGTTTGGAGCCGCAACGGTCTATTTATCCCTCAAGGCCGGGTTGTCGGTATCGGCATCCATCCCTATTGCGGTATTGGCCATTTCCCTCGGTCGTCGGTTTCTGAACACGACCATTCTCGAAAACAACATTATTCAAACGACGGGCTCTGCGGGTGAGAGTATTGCCTCTGGGGTGGTATTCACTATGCCGGGCTTTCTTTTCCTGACTAACGGGAGTGGGGCTGATTTCTTCAATTACTGGACAATCCTGACGCTGGCCATTCTGGGCGGCCTGATTGGTACACTGATGATGATTCCATTGCGTCGGTCATTGATTGTACAGGAACACGGCACATTACCCTATCCTGAAGGCACAGCCTGCGCATCGGTGCTGATTGCGGGCGAGAAAGGTGGAGATTTTGCCAAAACAGCTTACCAGGGATTAGGAGCCGCGTTGCTCTATGCGTTTCTACAAAAAGTACTGCACGTGATTGCCGAGGTGCCCGTTTGGGCCACAAAACAGGCTAATCGGTATTTCCCGTCGGCGCAGGTAGCAGGCGAAATAACACCGGAATATCTGGGCGTTGGCTATATCATTGGATTCCGGATCTCAGCAGTTTTAGTGGGTGGGGGAATTCTGGCGTGGTTGGGGTTAATACCTCTGTTGGCTTCTCTGGTGCCGGGCGATACGATTGCGCTACAACTTCAAAAGCTTGGCTATTTAACGAATCTGCAAACGGCGGGTGGACCTGGTGGCTGGAATCCAACGACACATACGTTTACTGATACGGCTGCGGCTGTATATCGAGCGTATATTCGACAAATTGGTGCAGGAGCTGTTACGGCGGGCGGTTTTATGACCTTAATCAAAACGATTCCAACGATTGTCTCATCTTTTAAACAAAGTTTCAGCCGCTCGTCGTTGAGTGCTATTGAAACAGAAGACGAATTAAGCTTTGGTAGCCGGACACCGCGTACCGAACAGGATTTAAGTGTTCGAATTGTAATTATCGGCAGTATTTTGCTTACTGCTTTAATGGTTGTGTTGCCTCAAATTCCTGGCGATTCCATTATCACCAAATTATTGATTGCCATACTGGTTATTGTATTTGGGTTCTTCTTTGTGACCGTTGCCAGCCGGATTGTGGGACTGATCGGCTCCAGCTCCTCTCCTGTTTCCGGGATGACCATTGCTACCATTATGGGGACGTCGCTGGTTTTCATTGGCTTTGGGTTAACCGGAAAGGTATATGAACCTGCCGTATTGGTGGTTGGCAGTATGATCTGCGTAGCGGCTGCCAATGCGGGTGGTACGTCGCAGGATCTTAAAACGGGTTATCTGGTTGGTGCTACACCAAAATACCAGCAAATGGCCTTGTTTATTGGCGTCATTGTGTCATCGCTAGTTGTGGGGGCAACGGTAAAGATTCTCGACACGCCCACCCCCGATTTGCTGGCCCAGGGAATTACACACGCTATTGGCTCCGACAAATTTCCGGCCCCCCAGGGAACGCTGATGGCCACACTTATCAAAGGCCTGCTCTCGTTTAACCTCGACTGGCAGTTTGTGCTGGTTGGCGCGTTTATCGCCTTTGTATTCGAGTTAGTAGGTGTTAGTGCCTTAGCTTTCGCTGTAGGACTTTATCTGCCTCTTTCTACAACGCTTCCTATTTTTGCGGGCGGCCTGGTTAAGTCGATTGTTGACTGGAACGCCAAACGCAAGGGTACTGTAGAAGAAGATGCAGATCTGGGCAAAGGGAATCTCTTCGCAACAGGTCTGGTAGCTGGTGGCGCGTTGGCGGGCGTTGTTGTGGCGTTGCTATCTGTCAACGAGTCGATTTATAATGGATTGGCATCGCTTACGCTGGAACCCGCGTTGGCAAGTGCACTAGGTGAAGGCGGCTATGAATTGCTGGGTGCACTCGCTTTTGTCGGATTGGCAATTGTATTATGGCGGGTGGCGGAGAGCAGACGTTGAGCTGATTTGCGACCGCTTACTAAATGGAGAGGTGTGAGTAGATAAGTAGTTAGGAGTAAGTGCTTTATTAAAAGATAATTAAGCAACCCTCTCCTTAATTACTATCAATCATGCTGAATACGCTCTCGTCGTTTTTCTATCGCATTGCCTCCTGGAAGACACTTTTTCTAGGAGTTGTTCTGTACATGCCTTTCCCAGCTTATTTATTCCAAAATCTGGAAGCGCAGATGAATGCGCTAGCCGGAAAGATAGTAGGGCCAATTGACCTGTTGTTGGGTTATAACCCGGCAAAAATCAGCCAGATGGTTGCGGACTATGGTTCTGAAGGGCGGGCTATTTATGCGCAAGGTGAACTAACAACTGATATTGTTTATCCACTTATTTACACCTTTCTGTTCTGCACCATACTCTCGTTGCTGTTCAGGAACCGAACGTATGCCCCTTTCCAGTTGGTGAATGTATTGCCGGTTGGGATATGGGCATTCGATCTGATGGAAAATGCCTGCATTGTGTACCTCCTTAAAAGCTACCCTCAGGCGTCGGAAGCGGCTGCCCTGCTTTGTTCCGTAGTTACCAACCTAAAATGGGGTGTGACGCTGGTAGTTGCAATTGTATTTGTATATGGACTAATACGGCTGGTAGTCGGTAGTCGGCAACGGACCCAACAAGCTTCGGCTAGTTGAATTAACGAATAAGATAAAACGTAGTCGATTCGTGACTTAACCAGACCCGGCTGTTTATACCTTTAGCGAGCCTGGCCTGCCTTTTTTAATAAGTCAACCACTTTATTGATCGGTAATTGGTCTACCTGATGTCCCTGATCTCCTATAACGGTTTGGGCAGCAAAGAGTGAATTGATAATCGCTTCTTCTGTGGCTTCGATAGCGGCCATGAAAAGTGGCGATACATTGTCGTTACGGAGTACGTTCACTTCATCGAACGAGCTTTGGGTGTCGTGCAGAATTTGATAGGCAGTCGATACCGCAATCACGTAATCACCACTACCGTTAGAGGCAATGCCCCCCGTTCTGGCTAGTCCCATAAAGGCGCGTTTGGCCAGACGTTTGAGATTGCGGGCATCCAACGGTGCGTCGGTTAAGACAACCATCATACAGGAACCATCCAGATTTTCTTTGAAGGAATACTTGCCCAAAGCCGCGCCAATAGGGACGCCAGCTAGTTGCAAGGCACCGCCGAAGTTTGTCTGTACTAAAACGCCGACTGTATAATTTCCCAAAGAGACAGGTAATTTACGGGACGACGTACCAATGCCACCCTTAAACCCAAAGCAAACGGTTCCTGTACCAGCGCCAACATTGCCTTCGTCTACGGGGCCGGTTTTAGCCTGTTTAATTGCATCCAGTACGTGCTGCTTTGTTACGTGTCGGCCACGAATGTCGTTTAGGAAGCCATCATTGGTTTCGCCCACAACCGAGTTCACGGATCGTACCTGTTCGTTGCCTGCCTGGGTTAGCGTATAATCAATCAGTGCATCGGCAGCCGTGGGGACACTTAAGGTATTGGTTAAAACGATGGGCGTTTCCAGCGTACCGAGTTCTTCGATCTGGCTATAGCCCATCAGTTTACCGAAACCGTTGCCAATGTAAATAGCAGCCGGGCTTTTTTGCTGAAACTGGTTGCCCGTATGGGGGAGGATTGCCGTAACACCCGTACGAATAGTCTGCCCCTGCTTGAGGGTAACCTGACCTACCCGAACGCCTGGTACATCGGTAATGGCGTTGAGCGTACCCGTTGGCATTACGCCAAATCGGATGCCGTATTCGCGCGGACGTTTAGGTGTTTGGGCCATAATAAAGCCAGTAATAAGCAGCAAGTACGTTGTTGAGACAAGATTATAGCGGGAGGATAAGGCCATTTGACAGGTCTATTTACTTGCTGCTCAAGTTACTGGATTATGGCATTGAATAGCCAGGCAGGCCCAATTTTATTGGCAATCTGTTTTCAGTAGTACATACTCGTAGCCTTGAGCTGGATTTTTTAGCACCCATTTTCCTTCCTTTTCAACACGTTCTCCATCGCGCCAGATTACTGAATCGCCTTTTAGCGTGAAAACAACTTCGTATGCCTGCGTTACACCCTCGCCCGACCGCTGCCAGTCGGCCTGAATTTGGTTGTTGGTTCGTGTGCCATGTATGGAGCCACGGGCCCGATCTTTCTCAAAAGGGATTACATCTAGCTCACCCGTTACTATTGAATCTTTAATAACCAACTGGAGCGTAGTGGAATCCCGCCCAACGATTTGCCGGAAGCATAGTGTATCGGGTAGGGTCTTTTCTACTGCGTTAGTACGTACTGTCGAGTCGCCTAGGGTGGCTGATTCAGTTTTTGCCGAACGCTGACCACAACTCGTAAGAAGAAATAACAAGGCGATAGGAGCGAAGATGAGACGCATTTTTATCGTTGACGTTTAATGATTGTACTGGTTAATCCGGCTACTATTCCTTCGACTGTGATCATGATCGTTTGGGGCGTTTTTACAACCTGTAGTACCATGCCATTGCAGGTGGAGCAGCGAAGTACTATGCCCGGCCCCCGGACATAAGCCAGCAGAGTTGCAAATTGGCCTTCCTTTTGGCAATGGCTGCACGTTGTCTGGAGCACGGTAACGTCAAAGCCGAGCAGCATTTGCAATTCACCAGCTACGGCATTGCCATCCAATCGAAAGGCTTCATTAATCGTATCGGTTTCTGTATTCATAGTAGGGCCAGATTTAGTGTATACATCAGGCACCGGTTGGGCCAAATCGTTCCGTACGAATCGTATAAGTTGGTAAGCCTACATCAACCAGCGTATTCGCTACCTGCTCTACAAGGAGGGTAGGGCCGCAGACAAAACAGATTGGCTGACTGGCAAACTGGTTCAGCACTTCAGTTAACATTGTACGATCTACCCGACGTTGGTAGCCGGTCCAATTTGGTGGGGCCTGACGTGTATAGGTGAGCAGTAATGTAAAATGAGCATCCTCCTCGGCTAACTGTCTCAGCTCCTGCCCATAAATGGTTTCCTCGGCTGTGCGGACACTAAAGAGTAGAATCGTCGGGTTTGTGGCACCAATCCGAGCCCGGTGGCGAAGCATAGCCATGAGCGGTACAATGCCAGACCCCCCTGCAATCAGCAATAGGGGCGTAGTGGCCAGGTTATCTTTCCAGACAAAATAGCCGCCAATGGGCCCCCGTACTTCCAGCGGATCACCTATCGAAATGCCTTCATGCAAATAGGAAGATACTTCACCGTCGTCAATTAATTCAACTGTGAGGTCAATTTCACCCGTTTGCTCAGGGGGCGATGCAATTGAATAACTACGTTCGGCCTGGTAGCCGTCTTCTGCCGTTAGCCGAAGATCATAGTGCTGACCAGCTATATGAGCAATCCACTGCGGTAGTTGTAGGGTAAAGGTTTTTACACGAGGTGTTTCCTGCGTAATGGCTTTTACCTGGGCAATCTGCCACTGAAATTTTTCCATGCTGTTGTTCAGTCGTCCGTCCGATACCGTTGTTCCTTCCAGGGATCACCGTACATACTGTAACCTCCGCGTTCCCAGAAGCCAGGCTTATCTGATTCCATAAACCGTAAGCCCTTGATCCACTTGGCGCTTTTCCAGAAATACAAATGAGGGACCACTAGCCGGGCGGGGCCACCGTGTTCGGGAGTTAAGGGTTTTCCATCGAAGTTTATACCGATGAATGCTTTACCCAAACGGAGGTCATCAAGCGGAATATTGGTTGTATAATCGCCATAAGAGTAGGCCATTACGTAACGAGCTTCAGGCTTTAGGTCAACATGTTCAAGCAGCGTTTCTATGCTGACGCCTTCCCAGTGCGTATCCAGCTTCGACCACTTCGTTACGCAGTGAATATCGTTCGTAAACGATTGCTTCGGTAGGGCATTGAACTGCTCCCAGCTCCATTGGATGGGTGTTTCTACGAGCCCCTCCAGCGCGAATGACCAGGTAGTCAGTGGAATACGAGGTGTTGGGCCAGCTGTTAATACGGGGAAATCGTAGGTTTCGTATTGGCCAGGTGGAATCCGTTCACTGGATGTGGACTCGCGTTTTCGTCCGAACCCTTTGTTGAAGAATGAAGCCATGATCTTAGTTCTTAGAAAATTGAAGGAAGGATATGGTCAGGTAATCAGCCTAAACTAGTCACAATCTGCTAAAAAAGAATGAGTTCTGAAACTACTGTTGCTGGCAGCCATAGTTAATTAGTAGAGGATTCATAGAAAATCAGTCGATTTTGCAACTGGGAAAGTTGTTGCTGTAAGTCTTCTACGCGATCCAGCAAATCACTGACTACGTCCAGATCGTCGGCATGAATTGCCAGATCCTGATGCAGGCGGACTAGCTTCTCCAAGCGGCCCAGTTGCTCGGGTTGGACATAAGTGGTTTGCTCAACAATCGTTGTTTCGATCAGGCCATTATCGGCTAGGGTTTCAACAAACGTGATTTCAACATGATGATACAGGCAAAATTCACGGACTGAGATCAGATGGGTCGTTTGCATCTTTTCTAGGGTTAAAGGGTCGATAATTGGCGGAATAGCTCTTTTTGCTGATCTGTTAGATTGGTAGGGAGCTTTACCTGCCAGGTAATGTACAGATCGCCAAAGGAACCTTCCTGTTTGTAGATCGGGAAGCCTTTGCCTTTCAAACGAACTTTCGTGCCTGATTGCGTTTCTGGTTTTACGGTCAGTTTTACTTTGCCGTCCATTGTTTCAACGATACGTTCGCCACCGAGCATAGCCGTATACAGGTCAATTTCCTCATCGACATACAAATCATTGCCTTTTCGCTTGTAGCGGCTATCATCGGCAATAACGAAAGTAATGTACAGGTCGCCGTTAGGGCCACCATTTACGCCTGGAGCGCCATAACCCGCCAGCTTTATTTTTTGACCGTTTTCAATACCTGCTGGAACCGTAATTCGGATGTTTTTTCCATCGACGGTCAGGGTTTGTTTATGCGTGGTGTACGCATCACGTAGATTGAGCGTCAATTCGGCCTGGTAATCCTGTCCTTTAAATTTAGCCTGCCGCCGACCTCCGCCCATTCCCGCATCCTGCCCAAACATAGACGAGAAAAAATCCGAGAAATCACTTCCCCCGAAACCGCCCGAGAAATCGTAATCGCCGGTATCTCCCTGGGCGTATTGTGGACGTGAACGCTGTTGCTGTTTAGCTTGCTCAAACTGTTCAGCATGTTGCCAGTCTTTGCCGTATTGATCGTATTTCTTGCGCTTTTCGGGGTCGCTCAATACTTCATTGGCCTCATTGATCTGCTGAAATTTCTTGTTGGCCTCCGTATCATTTGGGTTCAGATCGGGGTGGTGTTTCCTGGCCAGTTTCCGATAGGCTTTCTTGATGTCTTCGTCCGACGCCGTTTTCGGTACGCCTAAAACGCTGTAGTAGTCGATAAAATCCATAAGAGGTGGGTGTGTTTTGGGTAACAAACACGCTTACTAAACACAGAAGAGGTAGGTATGGTTGTAAAATTAATGGGCGATAAGTTGCCGAAGGAGGTGATTCTTATCAACTCATATTTCCGTAATTTGCTGCGCTTAAGTCTAATCCTGAAACCTCATGAAACTAATCCGTCAACTCGTTTTTTGCATCGTTAGTATTCTCATTAGCCTATCTCTTCACGCTCAAACAAATGCTAAAACCGGCTCATTAGCTGATGTTGCGTTTATGGAAGGGCGTTGGCTGGGAACCTTCAATGGTGGGCCTATTGAAGCGGCCTGGATAGCCCCCGTTGGCGACAACCTGACTGGGTTTATGCGCATGATGCGCGATAATAAAGTTACCATGTACGAAATGCTGATTTTTGAGCAGACGGAGCAAGGCCCGATCGTTCTGGTAAAGCATTTCAAGCCTGGCCTGATTGGGCAGGAGGAAAAAGACAAATCGGATCGCTACCGGTTCATCGAAGCTGGAAAAGATAAAGCCATCTTCGAGAAAGAAGACGGCTCTATTCGCATTATCTACGAAAAACGATCGGCAGACCAACTGGCTATTCAACGGGGCCAACTGAAGGATGGAAAGTGGGCATTTACCGACCTGTTTGTATTCAATCGCTTCGGGAAATAGGCTACTTCTATTAATGCTCAAACGAATAGGTTTTGCCTGGTTCTAACAGCGGGTGCGGGCCTTCAAATCCAGTTTCGGAAAGTGTGTAGGTTACGTTCTCGAAAAAAGCCTCTGCAATCCAGGCTTCAAAGCGAAATTCGAAATAGTTGTGTGCCGTATTGGTGATGGAGAAAACCGAATAGCGATCCGGGCAAAGTTCGAATCGGAGCGAAATGGCTTCGGGGGCTTGTTGAGTAAAATGGACTTGCCCATCTGAATTGGTCATTTCCCGCTGAATGGCTTTTCCGTTTTTAATGGCGCATTCCACATAGCGCAGAATTTGTTTATTCGGGTCAACGATACGAATGGTTAGTCCAGTGCCGGGAACGGTTCGGCTGGTAACTAGTGCAAAGTCTCTCAGCGGACGTGGGCGACTGTTCAGTATTATCTGCTTGCCCTGCTGTTTCCAGGTACCCTGACCCATTCTGTCGAGTGCACCGTAGGAGAAGAAAAAGTCAAAGGTAGAATCGGCGTTTAGTTTGATGCCTGAGCCTACTTCACGAACACCGGATAGGTAATATTCGCCAGTCATTGTTTTTTTAGAGGATTGCGCAACGGATTTACCTGCCATTAGGCAGATTATCAATCCAATCGCTAGTGGACGAATGAGAAACATGTTGAATCTATTTATGCCGGAAAGCTATAGGTTCCATTCGCCAATTAAGAGCCCCACTTGGTAACAGGAGGAGATGGGTAAACAAAAAGGGGAGCGTGACAAGTAAATCACGTCCCCCTTTTTATTCTCTGGGGTTTGGGCGGACCCGTCGCGCCAGACTATCTTACTTCCCGGTGCTGAGTTTGGATGCTTTCGCTTCGTTCAACTCGTTAAGTAGTTCCGCTACGGCTTTATCTAACTGAACGTTTTTGTCGGTATAGCTTTCGCCAATTGGACGCGCTACCAGAATATCGACCGGGCGAGGAGCTAGTTCCATATTTTTACCTGTGTTGTCCGTAATTTTAATGAACGGCAGGCGTAGGTTCGATCCATCAATGAGTTGTGCGGCAGACGTGTAGATAATCCAGCCTCCTGTAGGTTCACCCACCACTTTACCCAGCTTGAGGGTCCGGTAGCCTTCCGTAAAGTCTTCCGCATCCGAAAGCGAGTGTTGGTTCGTGACCAGAATCGTAGGTCGTTCCAGCGCCCGTTGGCCTAGCTGAGTTCGCGCCGGGGCCGATGGTAGTCCGCGTGGGGTCATGGTCATGTAGCCTTTACGCGTAAATACGTCCAGCGCATAGGCGTTTACGAACCCCCCATTATTATTCCGAACATCGACCACAACACCTTCACGAGCATGGTTGTCAGCGTCTAAATCAATGTTCAACTGCGCCAGCGACTCCGCCGACATATCGAATAAATGCACATAGCCGAGTCGTCCGTTACTGGCTTTATTTACGTACTCGCGCTGCTGCTGTACCCATTGCTTATACAGAAGTCCTTTCTCGGTGGCCAGATTAACGGGCCGTACCACTACCTCGCGCGGGGGAGCCGTTGCCGACGAGGCAATCATCAGCGAAATCCGACGATTGATCTGGTTTTCCAGCAATTGATCCAGATTTGTAGTCGCGTTGATTTTCGTATCATCGACGCCCAACAGATAATCCCCTACCTTAATCGTACCTGCTATATCGGCGGGACTCAACGCAATCACTTCGGTGATTCGTAGTCGACCGGTGGTTTCATATTCTGTGCGGTCGAAACGGAGTCCAAGACGTCCCGTTGTTGTCTGGACAGACCCCGCAGGTGCCGAAATGCCCGAGTGAGATGCATTCAGTTCGCCAAGCATCAGGCTGATGAGCCGACGTAATTCATCAGGTGTGCGAGCACCCGCTGCCAGGGGCTCGTATTCGGCGCGAATGGCTTTCCAATCGGCTCCATGAAATGTGGAGTCATAAAAGCCTTTGCTCTGAATGTCCCACGCCTGGCGGAATACCTGCACTTTCTCATCGCTGAAATCAACATCCATTTCTGCAGTAATACTCAGTGGTTTCGGCTCCCGTCGATCCAGCGCAACGGATTGGATTCGGCCTTGCTCGATGTAGAAAATCTCTTTGCCATCGGAGGAAAACTGAGCCCCGCTTTTGTTGCCTGGTGTTGACGTTAACTGCCTGGCTACGCTTTGTTCTCGCCCTAATTCATCGAGTGAATAGGTGTATAAATTCTGCTGGCCCGCCACTGTAGCAATTAGCAACAGCGTTTTGCCATCCTTGCTAATGGAGTGAGCATCTACATCGACACCCACCGGCAATAAGCTGAGCCGTTGCCGAATGTCCTCGAAAACGATTTTGGTTGCTCCACCTTTACTGGCTTTGTCGGCAGTATCTGCTCGCGCTGTGGTGTCACGAGCCGGGGTTTTTGCGGTTGTGGACGGTGGTGTTGTGGGTTTTAGTGTTTTTGGAATTTCTTCATTGAACAGATCCCGGAACTGATCTTCCCGGAATTTGGGCGGACGAGGTACTAAGTCAATTCGGGCAATTTGCGCTGTTTCGGTACGCTGGGTTGTACTGAACAAAATGTATTTTCCATCAGGACTCCAGCTCAGATTACCACCAAATGTATTGGCCAGAAAACTAATGGGTTTACTATCGCCACCAGCAGCCGGGATAACCGAAATATTCCGAAAAGTTTTAGCCCCGTACGATGCAAAGGCAATCCATTTCCCATCCGGCGACCAAACGACTGAGCCAGACGAAGCCAACGGTGGGCGACCCAGATACGCCTTTTTAAGCAGCCGTTCTTTTTTTGTGGCCATATCCAGTACGCGTAATTCTTGCCCATTTCGAATGAACGCCAGCAATTTCCCATCGGGCGAAAACACAGGTGAGCTATCATCAGTGAGGTCGTTGGTTAGTCGGGTCTCATCGCGTGTAGCAAAATCGTACCGATAGAGATGTGTGGCCCCATCCCGCCCTGACAGGTACACAAGTCCCCGGCTGTTGGGTGTCCAGATAGGTTGCGATTCATTGGCCGCGTTATGGCTGATCCGCGTAGCATCGCCCCCATCTTTGGCCGAGGCCGCAAATACTTCGCCATGCACCGTGAAAGCTACTTTCTTGCCATCCGGCGATAACGCCAGTTCCCTGAATTGGCTGGTCTGTTTCAAGTGTTCCACTGCCGGGCTGGCAGCAACGCCCCGGAGCCGGATTGAAATTGGGCTGGCCTGACGACTGGCGATGTCATATTTCCAGAGGCCAAAATCGCGCTCAAACACGATTGTTCGACCGTCGTAACTAATGGATGGCCACAACACCCGACCACTGGTAAACGTAGTTAGCAGGGTTGGTTTACCAGGCAGCGCCTGCGACCACAGGTTTTGTACCTGGTTCCGATCTGATACGTAATAGAGTGTTTTACCATCCTGGCTCCACATGGGCCAGAGTTCTTTGGCACCACTTTCCGTGATTCGCTCGTAGGCCGTGTCTCCTTTTTTTGCATCCAGATGATAGAGCCAGATTTCAGCTTCATCGAGGTGGCTTCGGCCTTTCCGCCACCACTGGTTAGAGGCAATTCCCCGTGCCGAAAAGGCCAGCGTTTTGCTATCGGGGGAGGGTGCGCTATAGAACTCATTCGCGTAGCGATCTGCCGTAACGGGCATAGGCGTTCCGCCTGTAATACTAACCCGGTAGATATCGTTCATGCCGGAAATGTCACGGCTGGTCGATTGGAAATAAACTAGTTTGCTATCGCGTGACCAGGCATTCAGCACCTCGTTGCCATCGTCATAGGTAAGCCGTTTGATCGTGCCGGTTTCCAGGGTAAGCAGATAAATGTCGCCGTTGCCGGTACGTGATGAGGAAAAGGCTACGTATTTGCCATCGGGCGAATAGAGTGGGCGTGATTCGTTGTCAGGATGGGATACCAGCAAACGGGCTTCGCCACCACCCGTTGGCACGGTCCAGATGTCGCCACCCGATACAAATGCTAGTTCGCTCCCATCGGGCGAAAGGCTGGGTTCGGCATAAGCAAATTTGGGTGCTGGCGTAGGTGGCTGCGTTTGCCCAACGGATGGAATCGCAACTAGCGTGAGTAGTAAGCAGTGAAGTAGTAAACGTGTTGGAGAAGTGTGCATTGGGGAAAAGAGGATTTTATATCCTCTAAAATTAAACATTATGCTCGATTCGCCCTACACTGTACTGAATCAGATTAGGTGAATTTTATCGAAGCAATTCGGCTGGTAACTGGCTAATACTGCGAATCTGAATGTTCTTATAAAACACTTCTGCGCCTTCCGATTGCAATTGAATTTTACCTTTCGTGAGCGGCACCACCTGCCCATCGACAAGGTGGCGCGTGTGGGTCAATACCAGATTGACTTTGCCATTCATGACATGCAGGCATGTATCGCCGACACAATATAGCTCCAGTACATTCCACTGGCCCGATGGTTTTTCGGCGTCAGGATATTTAAGGCATGACCGACCAACGGGTGTTTTGTCCTGAAATATAATTGGCGTGGCTCCTGGCTCATACCTATAAGTCCCTTTATCCGTTTTACGAGCTGATATGTCCGCCAGAACGTTCATAACGCCCCAATAATCACCACAGTCGCCCTCCTGTACCTGCAATTCAAACGACTCCATCCATAACATGGGGGTTCCGTGCGGGCCTACGCTATGATATAGTAGCCCACTATCGCGGGGGCGGTCGAGTTTGGGAGGCCACTTTAGTGTTCCCCACTTGAATTCCATTCGGAGATGGTAATTCTCAAACTCAGCCAGCGTATTGATACCGCCGAAGGTTTCACCCGATATCCGCAGGGCTGGTTGGCCCTCTACGGTCGTTACCGAGAAAACATGATTTGGGTCGTTATTGAGGCCAATGGGCGGGCTTTTTTCTGCCTGATTATCTTTCGCATAAGGGCGATCAAGGTAGGTTTCCCAACCACTTAAGTTTTTTCCATTGAAAAGAGATTGCCACCTGTCTGGCTGAGAAGAGGGTTGCGCACGAAGGGAAATGAGCGAAATCAGACTGAGGCATATCGGTAAGAAGAATTTCATTCGCGTTAAGGGGTTTTGGGAAGAGGAAAAGGGGATAACGAAAAGTGGTAAAAATAAAAATGCATAACTCAGCAGTTATGGCATTTTTATTTTTACAATTCCTGCAACTTCATATTCCGCCAGCGGACTTTAATACCGCCACCATCATGGATTTGTAAGGCTACAGAGCCTTCGCCTTTACCAATTTTTTCGTCTGTTAAATCAACCATAGGTGTACCGTTCAGGAAGGTTTGAACATGATCGCCTTCTACCCGAATGCGGAGTTTATTCCAATCGGTAGGTTTCAGAATGGTTTCTTTTTCGTCGGGAATCTGCACCAGCCAGCCACGACCGTATGATTCATAGATACCGCCCGTATCATGATTGGGTGGAGCCACTTCTACCTGCCAGCCATTCACTTTAGTGCCCTCTACCGTTGACCGGAAAAATACACCACTATTGCCATTGGCTTCCTCTTTGAATTCCAGTGTCAAGTCGAAATTCTTGTAGAATTTCTCGGTAGCCAGATAGCCGTATTTCTTGTCAGGACCGCTTTCGCAGATGAGTTCGCCGTTTTCGACATACCATTTTTCGGTACCGTAAATTTTCCACCCGCTTAGATCTTTGCCATTAAACAGCTTAATGGTTTTGGTTGGGGCTGTGAAGGCCAGTACAGTTAACATAAGGCCGAAAGCAACGCAGTATTTCATTGATTAGAAGTTTGGGGTGTATTATTGATTTTTGGGTATATAATTACCGACTGGCCATGATTACGCAGACGGGAGCGGGTACTTTCACGGAGTGACCAGTATAGGTTAGTTTTCCGGTTTTTTGATCGCGTTTGAAAATCGTGATGTTATCCGAATCCTGATTGGCAACAAAGACAAAATCCCCTTTGGGATCAATCAGGAAGTTTCGGGGTGTTTTCCCTTCCGTAGATTGATCGCCCACTTTGGTCAGCTTGCCATCGGTACCGATGGCAAAAATAGCCAGCGAATTGTAACCCCGGTTTGACTGATACAGGAATTTGCCTGCCGGGTCAATATGAATATCGGCACTGGTATTCTCACTGGTAAAACTGGGTGGTAAGGTCTTCACATTGTCTTCCAGTAAGGTTAGAGCACCCGTTTTGGCATTTCGTGAAAACACAGCCACCGAGGAAGTCAGTTCTTCTACTAAATAGGCGTATTTTCCATTAGGATGGAATGTAAAATGGCGGGGGCCCGATCCAGGCTTTACAGCTACATAGGGTACTGTTGCTGGTTTTACTTTGCTGGCCTTAACGTCAATGTCGAAGATCGTAAGCTTATCAATGCCCAGATCGGCCACATACAGGAATCGGTTATCAGGGGCCAGTGTCGCGGAGTGAACGTGTGCTTTTTCCTGCCGCTTGGCATTAGGCCCAGCCCCTGTATCCTGAACAGTATCGGTTGCCGGGGCCAGCGTACCATCTGCCTTGATAGGTAATACTGTTAGGCTCCCTCCGCCGTAGTTAGCAACGAAAGCTGTTTTTCCCGTCTGGTCAATACTAACATGGCAGGGGGCCGAGGCTAGAGAAGGCTGGCTATTCAGAAGGGTTAGTTTACCTGTAGTCCGGTCAATGGAATAGGCGCTCACACCGCCTTCCGTTTTAGCCGCTGCTTCGTTTGCAGAATAGAGGTAGTTACCTGAAGGGTGAAGGGCCAAAAATGATGGACTTTTTGCATTAGAGACCGATTGGACCGGTTGCATGGTACCTGCTTTTCGGTCGAACTCAAACACATAGATACCTTCGCTTCCCCGCGTGGAATAAGTACCAATGTACATGATTTCTTTGGCCGACTGAGCTTGTGCGGCCAGGCTTAGGCCAATCAAAATGGTTGTTAAGGGTTTATTCATAAAAACAATGATGAGTCAAATTAATAAGAGCAAAGCGGCTTTAAACTACCGATGTCATTTTTGTTCATCGTAGGGTAGGGTTTGCTGCTTATAGCGATCTAAGCAAATTCTAATTAATTTCTAAGGAAAAAAGCGGATAGAATAGCTTTACATGAAAATTGGTATTAAAACGATTAGTCAGAATCTTGTACTTTTGCAAAACGATTCAGTTTATGCTGGGTGTATATTGTTAATAACCTAACTTTTTCGTTACTAGTTACTATTCTTCTCTATCAGTATGAAACGATTTTTGATTATCATTGCTGCTGTGACTATGCTGGCTTCCTGCAATAGTAAGAAGCGGCTGGCTGAAATTAAATCCCTACAAGACGCTCGCGACAAGGCTGTTGCTTCGTTGAACGATTGTGACCAACGCACGGCTGATCTGAAAACACAACTGGCAGCTAAAGACACAGACCTGCAAGGTAAAGATAAGCAGGTTACCGATTTGCAATCTCAGATCGACTACCTTAAAAAGACGAACACGAACCTCCTCGACCGGATGTCGGATTTGTCCATTGTGAGTAAGTCGGGTGCCGAAAGTATTAAGAAATCACTCGAAACCCTGAACGAGCAAACCAAATACACCAATAACCTCAATGCTTCTATTCAACGGAAAGATTCAATGAATCTGGCGCTGGTGATGAGTCTGAAGCGGTCTTTGGATGATATTAACGACCAGGATGTTCAGGTTGAAGTGAAGAAAGGAGTTGTGTATGTTTCTCTTTCAGATAAACTGCTCTTCAAATCAGGTAGTTTTGAAGTATTGCCAGCTGCTGAAACCGTACTGGGCAAAGTGGCTAAGGTCGTAAATGATCACAAAGATCTCGATATCTTAGTAGAAGGTCATACGGACGTTGTCCCCATTGCTACATCGTCTATCAAAGACAACTGGGATTTGAGTGCATTACGGGCTACATCTGTTGTTCGGACGTTGCAGAAGAAATTTAGCGTAGCGCCTGAGCGTATGACTGCTGGTGGCCGTTCTGAATTTGCTCCTAAAGATGATAACACGACCGACGCCGGTCGTCAGCAAAACCGCCGGACGGAAATTATCATTACGCCCAAACTCGATCAGTTCTTTAACTTGCTTTCGAGCGGTCAGGCTGGCGGAAGCAAATAATAGCTGGCTTCTTTCGAGATTGATATTAAAAAAGGCTTGCCATATGGCAAGCCTTTTTTAATATCGTCAGTTCGGAATGCTATTCCGAATGCTTTTCCTCATCAGGTAGAACGGATTCAGGAGTATCCTGCTGATTCTCAGCTGCTGGTGTCTCTCCCTCAATTTCATCTTGTGTAGATTGTGACTCCTGGTCACTATCCATAAATTCTTCCGTTGGTAATACGGATGCTTCAACCGGATCTGGGCCAGAAACAGGAAGCATATGGTCTTCAACGTGCTGATCACCGAAGAACCGACGCTGGAAGAATAGAATTAGGCAAACGCCGATGAAAATACAGGAGTCGGCTACATTAAAAATGGGCGTTGAATAATATTGACCTCCCCAGACAGGTACCCAGTCAGGAATAAACCCTTCCCAAACATCAACAAAAATCATATCAATCACCTGCCCATGAAACCAGGGAGTAGGTGACCCATAGGGAGCGTTATTCAGAAAAACCCCATAAAACGTACTGTCAATAACATTGCCAACTGCTCCGGCCAAAATCATGGACATTGCCCATAAAAGTCCGTTGGGAGCACCACGATGGGCCAGATTCACCAAATAATAGCCAATGCCGACCATCGCAAAAAGCCGGAATACACTCAATAACAGCTTGCCGTACTCGTGCCCCAACTGCATCCCAAAGGCCATGCCCGGGTTCAGTACATAATGTAGCTTGAGCCAGTCGCCAACTACCTTAACCTGACCGGCAAAACCAGGAGCCATGTACTGATGAACAGCCAGTTTTACCCCCTGATCAAGAGCAATCAGGACTAGCGTAAGCAGAAAAAATTTAAAGGGACTTTTCTGAATCATAATAAAAAAAGGTGGCACAGCATGGCTCGGGTTGCCCGGCTTGCTGTGCCAGTCATTAAATACTTGTCATATGTAGTCAAGCGTATCAAGAGTAGTCAGGTTGTAAGGATAACCCTTGACCATCAATGACAACCTCTGACCATTATTGACCACTTATCTTGACCGGCAGTTTCTCCGCCGTTTCAATTCATCACTCACCAATGTGAACTCTCTGCTGCTCTGTCCGGCAATGGATTTATTTTCATCGGCCCTCCGGAACAGATAGGGCATTACCGTGTCAACAGGGCCATAAGGCACATATTTAGCCACATTATACCCTGCATTGGCCAGGTTATAAGAGATGTTGTCACTCATTCCCAACAACTGTGCGAAATAAATATGGGAGTCGTTTGGAGCTATACCCAGTTGTTTCATTTGCTGGATACAATACTGACAACTGTCTTCATTGTGAGTACCAAGACATACTGAGATGGTATCCCTATGCTCTAAACAAAAGTCGATGGCTCCGTTAAACGCCTGGTCAGTATCTTCTTTGGTAGGCTGAATGGGATCCTGATATTCTTCTTCGTGGGCACGTAACCGTTCTTTTTCCAGATAGGCACCCCGAACCAATTTTACCCCTAGATAATACCCTTTGGCCTGGGCTTCGGCGGTGTCACGGCGTAAATGATCGAAGCTTTCCCAGCGGTACATCTGGTACGTATTGTAAACAACGGGGCGCTCATGATTATAGCGATCCATCATTTCATACGCCAGCGTATCAATCGTGTCCTGAATCCAGCTCTCTTCGGCGTCAATAAAAATGCGGACATTTCGTTCGTAGGCGCGCCGACAAAGCGTATCGACCCGCTGCATGACCCGGTCAAATTCAGCCTTTTGCGCCTTGTTCAACGAGTCGCCAATCTGAACAGCTTCAAGCAGTTCCGTAGAAGCAACGCCTGTTACTTTGAAAACCGAGAAAGGAATGTCTTTGGATTCGCTGGCGCGTTCGATCGTGCGGAGGATTTCGAGCGTTGTTTCATCGAAACTTTTTTCAGTTTCTTCGCCTTCAACAGAATAATCGAGGATAGTACCAACATGGACGTCGTGGAGATGGCGGATGGTTTGTTCGCAATCGCGGATACTCTCTCCTCCACAAAATTGTTCGAAAATAGTGTTTTTAATGAGGAATTTGATGGGAAGGTGAAGGCGTAAGGCGATCTTTATAAAAAAAGTACCTAAATTTACCAGCCATCCCTTATTCATCAACGCAAATAACCAGTAGGTCTTTCGGAGTTTGAAGTCCGACTGGGACGAAAAAGCAATCGAAGTGTCCTCAAATGAAACGGGTTTTACATCAGTAAGGCCCTGGACTGTCTCCGGCATTAGATTACTTCGGTTCGACATATTAGTGCTCCGTTTGGGCGGTGCTACTTGCATAACTTAAATGCGTGTCGGCTAACACGACCGAAATATATAACGAAATTTCGGTCAATCGGTTAACTCACCGGCGCGGCTTATTTGGACAAACTAAAAATGGTTTTAGACAAATTAAGGAACCGGCTTGAAATACAGCCAATTCCCTTGCAAATATACCATAAAATTAAATTGAAAGTTCCCAATAGAGTAGATCGGTATTACTCTTAGATTAAGCGTTAAGTATGAAAGTCGAATTAGCCGTAGAGCCGCTGGGATCGTGGATTGAGACCAACGGCAAACCTCTGATCATTGCGGGCCCCTGCAGTGCTGAGACCGAAGATCAGTTAGTTGAAACCGCTCGCCAGTTGAAAGCACTGGACGCGGTTCATGTTATTCGCGCGGGCGTTTGGAAGCCCCGCACCCGGCCGGGTAGTTTTGAGGGTATGGGCGAAGCCGCTCTGCCCTGGATTCAGCGCGCCAAAGCCGAAACGGGTCTGCCGTTTGCGGTTGAGGTAGCTACCCCCCAGCACATTGAATTGGCTCTGAAATATGGTGTTGATATCCTGTGGATAGGTGCCCGTACCACCGTTAATCCATTTAATGTACAGGAAATTGCGGATGCTCTTCGTGGAGTTGATGTACCTGTATTGGTAAAAAACCCTGTAAACCCTGACTTAGCTCTTTGGGTTGGTGCCTTTGAACGTATTGCCGGAGCCGGTATTACGAAATTAGGAGCTATTCACCGTGGATTTGCAACAGGTGAAGCCAGCAAGTACCGTAACGTACCGATGTGGCAGATGGCCATTGAACTGAAGTCGATTTTCCCACAATTGCCTATCATTGGCGATCCAAGCCACATGGCTGGTAAGCGGGCTTATCTGAACGAACTGGCTCAGATGGCACTCGATCTTAACTACGATGGCCTGATCGTTGAATCGCACATCGATCCAGACAAAGCATGGAGTGATGCTGCACAGCAGTTGACCCCTGCTGCTTTTGGTGAGATGCTCGATCATCTGCAAATTCGTCAGGTTGAGTCGCAAAATCTGGAATTTCAGAGCTTTACAGAGCAGTCACGACGCAGTATTGATAACGTAGATCGGCAGATTGTCGAGATGCTGGCTGCCCGGATGGCACTGGTTGAACGCCTGGCCGAATACAAGCGTGACAATAACGTGACGCTTTTCCAGCCTGACCGTTGGAAAGAAATTCTGAAAACGCGTACCGAATTAGGCCAAAAACTGGGTTTATACCCTGAACTGGTGGAAGAAATCTACAAGATTATCCACATGGAGTCGATTCGGAAACAAACGGAGATTATCCACAGCGCAGCGCAAAGCGCATAGCTTGCTTTAGTGGAGTAAGTGAAATGGGGGCAGTAGGTGAAGTAAGGACTAAAACTTACGGCACTCACTGCACCCATTTCACTTACTCCACTTTTTTACTTCAATTTCATCGTAAGGGTTGCATTGTTATAACCTGCGAAGCAACCCAGGCCGCCCTCAATATTA
The DNA here is from genome assembly GCF_054776855.1 of Spirosoma migulaei. Lineage (NCBI taxonomy): Bacteria > Pseudomonadati > Bacteroidota > Cytophagia > Cytophagales > Cytophagaceae > Spirosoma > Spirosoma migulaei. The sequence goes on from NZ_BAAHBG010000002.1 coordinate 489,161, forward strand.
CTTGGGATCAGGACAGGTTCGGCAAACGGGTTATTACGGGAGCGTCGTTGGCGGATGATAGCCTCCTGATATCGATAATACGATTGATCGACACTCAGCAAATTAACCGTAACGGTAGCGGTGTTGTATTGGCTGTCAAAACTGGTTTGCGTGTTACCAGTTGATGAGTTAGCGGTTAGAAAAGCCCTTCCAGAAACTATAGTATCACCGTCGACACCTGCATCTGGAAATAATCCTCGATTCTCATCGTCAAACGTAAGACTATTATATCGTTCTTCCCGAACATTTGTGGCTGTTGTGTATCGGAAAATACCGGCGACCTGATAGGCATTGGTTTGACCAACGGGGTCTTTCCAACGCACCGTAACGTAATAGCGCTCGGTTTGCCTGCGATTTTGAGTTTCAGTCAGCGAAGCAAATTTGATGTCTATTGGGTCAACAGGTTGCGGGATAGTGCAGGTGCTTGTTGCCCGCTGACCACTAGCTGTTACGACTGTGAGTTTGTAGGTTCGACCTGCTATAATGGGCAATCTACGTGCGCTTATACCGTAAAAGGATTGCGATGAATCGCTGCCGGGATTGATGTTCGTATAAGGTAACACAACGGAACGGTCACCTTCCGAAAGGGTAACCATAGCATCGGTGATATTATTACCCGTTTGTAACAGGCTAATACTGTCGCCCACTACGGTGTTGGAACGGGTTACTTTTACAGTTAATACCGTATCCTGTGGACAGAAAAAACCGCTTACGACCAACTTAGGTGTCGCGAGCCCTAGCTGACTTGGATCAACCTCATTTCGCAAGCTGGTACATCCAAGTAATACTGGAAGTGCGCTCAGGGCGAAAAATGCTCTATGAATATGTCGTGTAAGATGCATCAGAATTTGAAATTATAGCTGATTGCTGGCACAATCGGGAAAACGGAATAACGAAATAGAGCCGTACGAGCGGGCTCAGTAGCAGTAGCCGCTACGGATTCGAGCCGATAAAAGAACGGATTCTTGCGGTTGTAGAGATTGTAAAAACTAATTTCCCAGGTTCGTTCGTGGCGTTTTTTCTGCTTATGAAACTGAATACTTACATCAAAACGATGATAAGGCTCCGCCCGAAAGCTGTTTTTCTGAGTACCATAATCATCGACGGTGCGAGGATTCGTAAAAAATGATTGGACAATCCCAGGCGAGCCCCCATACACCAGTGTATTGCCCGCTCGATAGGTATCGTAGCGGCCAACTGGAACGGTTAACGCATTCCCTGTTCCATAAACCCAAACTGCTGATAGAGTAATACGTTTGTTCAGTTCATAAATGCCAACCAACGAAATATCATGCCGTCGGTCGTAGCGAGGATAGTAGGGTTGCCCACCGTTCAGGTCCGCAAATTGCCATTGGGTCCAGGAGAGTGTGTAACCCGCCCATCCCGAAAATCGTCCCACTTTCTTTTGCAGCAGAAATTCAGCCCCATATGACCAGCCCCGGCCTGCCGTTACGTTGTCTTCCCAACGTACGCTGTTGGCCGAAGTAGGATCGTTGATAAGCAAGAAACTGGCTCCTTCCTTGTAGTTGAGGATATTATTCATCGTCTTGTAATACCCCTCTACCGTTAGCGTCAGCCCCTTGTCAGTGAAGTCCTTGGCAACGCCTATGGCTACCTGTTGCGATTGCTGTGGTTTCACCCGGTCGGTGGTTGGTACCCAAAGGTCGGTTGGAAGGCCAATGCCCGTGTTCGACAGCAAGTGTACATACTGGTTCATTAAGGCGTACGATGCCTTGATGGATAAGTTCGGTTTGAGGGTGTAAGCGGCTGAAATCCGAGGCTCGGGCCTGACATAGCCCGCATCTTTTTGCTGAAAATAGCTTAGTCGCAGGCCTCCATTTACCCGCCATCGGCTAGAGGGTCGCCAGGTATCTTCAGCGTAGATCCCTGATTCAAGCACATCAATATGTTCAATATTGTCGATCGACTGGCTGATACCCGCATTTTGCAGAACTACAGCGCTGGGTGTGAACCGATGATAGGTGCTTTGCACGCCCATTCGCACTGAATGCTGGGGCGATGGATAGTAGTCAACATCATATTTCAGCGATAAGTCCCGGATACCGGAATTGTACTGAAGTGAGTACGTATCGGTTCCAATCGAACTCTTCTCTACAGCTGAAATCTGGAATTTATAGTCGCTAAAAATCAACGACAGATTCGCAAACAGTTTCTGGTTAAACAGGTGATTCCAGCGAAGTGTACCGGTTGCATTGCCCCAGCCTAGGCCAATGTCGTTGTTTTGGGTATTGTCATGCGCATAGAACTTGTCTCGGCCGAAGTACCCGCTTAAGTATAATTTGTCTTTTGGGCTAAAATCATAGTTGACCTTTGCATTCAGGTCGTAGAAATAATAGCCTGCCTGCGTTTGTCCCTTTGTTTGCGCGTTGATAAGCGGGGCCGCAATAATATCGAGGTAAGTGCGCCGAGCGGATACCAGAAAAGAAGCCTTTTTATTCTTCGTTAGTGGTCCTTCCAGCATGAACCGGGAGGCAATCAGGCCTATCCCTCCTTCACCGTGGATCTTGTCGCGGTTACCGTCTTTCATATTCAGGTCTATGACCGATGATAAACGCCCGCCATACCGCGCTGGGAAGCCACCTTTTATTAACTCAACACTCTTAATGGCATCGCCGTTGAAGACCGAGAAAAAGCCGAACAGGTGACTGGCATTATACACAACGGCATCGTCCAGAATAATAAGGTTTTGGTCAGGCCCCCCCCCTCGAACGTAAATGCCCGTTTGTCCTTCCGACCCTTTCTGAACACCCGGCATTAATTGTAATACTTTCAATACATCCTTTTCACCCAGGAAGGCCGGAATTTTTTTAATCTGCGCAACAGGGACATCAATGGTACTCATTCGTGGGCTTTCGCTCACTTTTTCAACTAACGTACCCGCTTTTACCTGCACCTCCGAGAGTGCCCGACCCGGTGTTAGGAATACATTCTGGGTCTGGTTAGTACGTAGGGCCAGCGTACTGGCTGCTGTTTCGTAGCCTACAAACGAATAGGCCAGCCGTACACTATCCTGCGCAGGGAGCGTCAGTGAGTAAAAGCCATATGTATTTGTGGTCGTACCGGTGGTGGTACCGGGCAGATATACATTTACACCAATAAGTGCTTCTTGGCTACCCAACTCCCGGACGTAACCACTGACGGTGAACTTGTTGGCTATAGTCTGGGCATTTAAAAGGCTGATTGACAGGAAAAAAAATGAATAGCTGTAAAAAAATGTTCTCATAGTAGAGGTAATTCTGACCAACTGGAAAGCGAAGCTGATATACGTTTTGGCCCTTTGTCATAAGCCGCTTGTTAAATTAACATTTATTGAGAAAAGGATTATATCATGAAACGACAGACCCCACAATTCATTGCTCACTTTCTCATTCATATCGAAACAAAAGGTCTGACTATAAGGTACTATAACCAGTCAATCCCTCTTTACGTAAAACCTGAATAACGATGCTTCAATTCGATAAACTTTCGCTCAATATACCCGATACCCATAAACCCCGTGTTGTCATTATCGGGGGCGGTTTTGGGGGCATGAATCTGGCTAAAGCGCTGCGCAATTCCGGTGTGCAGGTAGTGCTGTTCGATAAACAGAACTATAACGGTTTCTGGCCTTTACTATATCAGGTAGCTACCGCTGGTTTAGAGCCTGATGCCATCGCAGAGCCCTTTCGTAAAATGTTCGATGGCTTTAATGATTTTCACTATCGAATGGTTCGGGTTAATAAAATTGACCCGGCTACCAAAACGGTTACCACCCTGATTGGCGATTTACACTATGATTTTTTAGTGATTGCCAGCGGCTCAAAGTCGAATTACTTTGGCAATGAGCAAATACAGAAATATGCCTTTCCACTGAAAACGATTCCCGAAGCGCTCAACGTCCGAAGTCAGTTTCTACAGTGTTTTGAACAGGCCAGCGTTACAACTGACTTTGCTGAACGGGAGAGCTTACTCACCTTCGTGATTGCCGGTGCAGGCCCAACCGGCGTTGAAATGGCCGGTTCGCTGGCCGAAATGCGTAAGCATGTGCTACCGAGCGATTATCCGGGACTGGATTTCAGTCAGATGAGTATTTACGTGGTTGAAGGGCTGGGTAAAGTATTGCCACCTATGTCGGACGAAGCCGGGCAGAAAGCACAACAATACCTCGAAGACCTCGGTGTCATTGTCAAATTAAATACACTGGTTGAATCGTACGATGGGGAGACGGTGACTTTCAAAGGGGGCGAACAAATAAAAACACAAACCTTGGTTTGGGGAGCTGGTGTAACGGGTGCGCTCATCGACGGTATTCCGGCTGAATCGACGGAGAAAGGGCGAATTCTGGTCGATCCCATTAACCGTGTTCAGGGATTGACAGATGTGTTTGCCATTGGAGACATCGCTTTTATGAAGCTGAAAGACTATCCAAAAGGGCACCCTGGCGTGGCACAACCCGCCATTCAACAGGGAAAACATCTGGCGAAAAATATCCAGCGAATTCTTAAAAACGAACCGACAACGCCTTTTGAGTACTTCGACAAAGGATCGCTGGCTATTGTGGGCCGTAGTCGGGCCGTTGCCGATTTGCCGGGGGGTATTCATCTCGGCGGCTTTATTGCATGGATGGCCTGGTTATTTGTCCACATCTGGTATTTAGTGGGTTTCCGTAGTAAGCTGATCGTGTTCAGCAACTGGGTATACCGGCTATTTACCTACGAACGGGGTACCCGAATCATTATCCGGCCATTTGTGCGAAAAGATGATAAAGTTGGCCGGGAAATGATGGCGCAAAATGAACAAGCGTGAAAATCTTACCGACGACTCCCGAGCGGATAATTGAAGCCGAACTGATATTTATATTGAAGCGAATAAAAATGGTGCGTAGCTAGCCCCTGGTGGTCTGCCCCAAGGCGAGTATTGGTGTAATCGACCCAGGCGCCCTGAAAGTCCGTCTGTAAAAAAAAGTACTTAAAGATGTCGAGCTTCAGGCCTGCGCTTAGTGCGGCTACCATACCATGATAATGGAAATAGCCTTCATCGTTATTGCCTAGTATGGTTGAGATTGTGTAGGAGATCAGCGGGCCACCGCCAACTTTACCAATGGCGCTCAGTTGAAAGGCTTTAGAGTGCCATAGCTGTTGCCGCTTTACCAGGTTGAGCATCAGATAATTGTTGCCATTGGTGTGCTGTAAATGCACAAAATCGGGTGTTACAAGCGTGTCTTTATCAATCTGATGACCCCTGATCTGACCCTGTACATGCATAACCTGGTTATCGGTAACGATGTATTTTAGGTGGTCCCAGCTTATCTCGATACCCAGATCGCGTTTATCGTTGAAAAAATAACCCAGGTTCATGTCATACTGTGGAACCGTCAGGTTATTGAGCTTATACCAATCGTGTAAATCAGGCCGGTCGTGGGCCTTCGCATCAATAAATGTGAAGTCGTAATTATCTGTCGTTGTATTCCGGAAGTGGATTGTGCTTTTGGTGTACCAGTCGCGATTATAGCCCCAGGTGAAATAAATACTGCCCCGCTGTTTACCAAGCTTAATTGAATTTTCGGGAAGAGACTGTTGGGCGAAAACAGGTTGTAGTAGAGAATATACTAAAAGAGTGAACAGTAAAGGTTTACGCTTCATGTAATGTACAGTAAATGACGGTGGTAAAAAGGTGATAAATGCTAACTAAAGCGTATTTCACCTCTTTGAGTTCCGTATCATCCCTATACCTTTATCCCCAAAGGTACATACCGGTGAAGTATATACTTTTGGAGATAAATCAGTGCATCTAGTTACCAACCAGGACGGCCATATCCATAATTTCCACCATAAGGTCTGGCTGGCCTTGGTGGTGGACCATAAGGGCGTCTGGCTCCGTAATGGCGGCCATAAGTAGGGCGACTATAATAAGTTGATGTACAGCTCCCTACTGATACAGAAAGTATCAAGGCTGTTAAAAGTCCGAGCAATTTTGACGTTTTCATGGTTGTGAAGCTATTTTTTTTGTAATTCAAGGATTAGATAACTGGAGCCTGTCAACGATTAAAGGTTGCTGATTAAGGTTCAGTTAAAGTTTCAGCACGCGACGGCGGCTGAGCGGATACTTAAAACGTTTAGCTCAATTTCGCGTTCCATTAAGTACATTCACCGTCCTGATTAACTCAATGCGTTGCACCAACCTTCGCACTGCCTTTTTGGCAAGTGCCTTCCTGACAGCACTGGCCAGTTCATCGCCAGCTCAATCCACTCCTGATACAACGAAAGGCGGCCCGCTCGATCTGGGTAAGATGTGGACGTTCGATAATCCGCCTAAAGACTACTTTCAGAAGACCTATAAGTTTACCCCCGACGAAAAGTGGTTCGATGAAGCCCGGCTGGCGTCGCTCCGGTTTGCGGATTATTGCTCAGCTTCGTTTGTATCCGCAAATGGCCTTGTGATGACCAACCACCACTGCGCCCGCGAGTCGGGAACAGGTGTGACACGTAAAGGGGAAGACCTGAACGCCACCGGTTTTTTTGCCAAAACAGCCGCTGAGGAACGGAAAGTAGATGGCTTATTCGTCGATCAGTTGGTGAAGATCGAGGACATTACGAAGCGCATTCAGGATGCAATGACTGGGGGTGCATCTCAATCGGAACAGGCGCAGCTACAGGCCCGCGAGGAAGCCTTTTTAGCCGTAAAACAGGAATATGGCGAAAAAGCTGGCTGGAAAGGGCTGGAGTTACAAACCATCACCTTTTACAACGGAGGCCGTTACTCGCTTTATGGATTCAAACGCTATACCGATGTACGGCTGGTGTTCATGCCTGAGTTGCAACTTGGCTTCTTCGGTGGCGATTACGACAATTTTACCTATCCTCGTTATGCGCTCGACTGCTCGTTTTTTCGGGTGTATGACAATGGGAAGCCCCTGCAAACGACTCATTTCTTCAAATTTAACCCAAATGGCGTTCGGGATGGTGAACCTATTTTCGTAATTGGTAATCCGGGGCATACGGAACGCCTTAAAACGGTAGCCGAACTGGAGTTCGACCGGGATTTACAAACGCCCGCTACTATTCAACTCCTTAAAAACCGATCTGCTGCCTTGCAAGCCTACAATGCTACGGCGAAAAACGACAGTGTATTAAACGAGATTTTTAGCTACGAGAACAGCCTGAAAGCCTACGGTGGCCAGATGGAAGGCCTGCGCGATGCTAGTCTGCTAGCCCGTAAGGCCGTCTTCGAAAGCCAGTTCAAGGCAGCCGCCAAAGCTAAAAACCTTCCTGCCGATCAACTAAAAACCTGGGACGAAATTGCTGCCAGCACAGCGCAATTACGAAGCCTTTTTAAAGATGCGAACTATTTGGCCCCCAGCGAACGGACAATGGGCGAGCTGATGACCTTTGCCAATGTAGCTACCCAATTCAGTGAATTGCTGGCTTCACGGCCGCAGGATGCCGAGCGTGCCCGTTCCTTGATGGTGGCTCCAGAGGTGAAAGATTTAGCGTTGGAAGAAGCGTATCTGGCGGCTCACCTGGCCGAAGCACAAGCGGCTCTTGGTACTGATGATCCGTATGTGAAAGCGGCTCTTACGGGACCTGATGGAAAAAGTCGCACGCCCAAAGAAGCTGCGGCTTATCTTGTCAAAAACACTAAACTTACCGACCCTGCCTTTTTAAGCGAGTTATCCACGCGCCCCAATTCGGCTATTTCATCAAACGATCCGATGCTGGCGCTGGCCCGAATTGGGTTTCCCCGGTATGTAGCAGCCGCCCGGCAAGCCCGGCAACTTACGCAACGACAGGAGGTTTTGCGCGGTCAATTGGGTCGTATGCTGTATGATGTGTACGGAACGGCCGTACCTCCCGATGCCACGTTTTCACTCCGAATCAATGATGGCGTGGTGAAGTCCTACGACTATAATGGCACAAAGGCACCTATTCTAACCACCTTTGCCGGCCTGTATGATCGTAATTATTCGTTTGCGAATAAAGCTCCCTGGGATTTGCCCGCTCGTTGGAAAAATCCGCCAATGGAATTGCTCAAACAACCGATGTGCTTTATTTCTACGAATGATATTATTGGGGGAAACTCGGGTAGCCCAATGATCAATAAAAACCGCGAAGCTGTTGGATTGGCCTTTGATGGTAATATGGAAAGCTTACCGGGTGAATTTATTTTCGTACCTGATTTAAACAGAACCATCTCAGTACATACCGGCGGAATTATTGCCGCTATGCGCTATATCTACAAAGCGGATCGATTAGTAAACGAACTTGTCGGCGCACCCGCTAAGCCTGGTTCAGTAAAAAAATAAAGCCCAGAAATACCTATAGTTTGACAACTGCCTGAGGGGGTTAGAACAGATTTTTTAGCTGTTTTAACCCCCTCAATTCGCTTTACCGCCTTATATTTATAACAAACACCCACCCAAGGCAATGACTAAATCTGAAATTCCCGTGATGCCTCAGTTTTTCGACCGATATATCAATATCGCCGATAACGTATTTATCATGGATGCATTGACGCAAGCTGCGTCGTTTGAAACGTTGATGCCAGCCTATAAACTTGAGGCCATTGGCGATCTTCGGTATGCGCCCGATAAATGGATGGTAAAAGATATTGTACAACACGTGATTGATAACGAGCGTATTATGTCTTATCGAGCGCTACGTTTTGCCCGTAATGATCAAACCAGTTTGCCCGGTTACGACGAGGAGTTGTTTGGTAAAAATGCCCACGCCACGCGCCGGACTATCCCCGATTTATATGCCGAGTATGCCGATGTACGGCAGTCCACTATTGCGCTGTACAAAAGTTTCGACAATGAGATGCTGTTACGTAGCGGCATCTGTTTTCACCAGACCATTTCTGTACTGGCCCTGGGCTTTGTCATGGTTGGTCATGCCCGACATCATGCTAACATTATTCGGGAACGCTATTTACCTCTTCTTACCAAATTATGATCAAAAGAACCTTACTCTTCATCGCCATTGCAGCGCAAACCGTTTGCGCGCAGACAAAATCAAAGATCACCGTTACCGACCTTACACGAATCAAACAAGTTGGTGGCATTGAACTGGCTCCCGATGGGCAACGGGCGGTTTATACCCTCACCACCATTGAAGCGAATCCCGACCAGAAATCGGAGGGCCGACCCGAAGAATATGATTACAAAACACACATTTATTTGACAGGACTGAAACCCGGAGATACCAAAGCACTGACGCGTGGCCCTGAGTCGGCACGGCAAGCTACCTGGTCGCCGGATGGGAAGTGGCTGGCGTTTGTCAGAACGGTGAAAGCCAAAGGGCAGATTTTTATCATGCCATTGGATGGGGGCGAAGCCTGGCAGTTGACGAACAGCAATTATGGCGCATCCAGCCCGGTTTGGTCTCCGGATGGAAAACGAATTGCGTTTACAGCTGGCGTAACTATGGCGCAGCTATTAACCGATTCGCTGCTGAATCCAACAAAAGGGGGGCCGTCCTGGTCGCTCGAAAAGCCTGGTTTTACCAATAACAATTTCATTAAAGTCGATAAGAAAATAAAGCCTAATCCGGATGGTTCGCTGGCCGAAATCCGCGCTTATCTGAATAAAGATGTTGAGGATAAAAAGGCGAAAGTGATCAACCGACTCAATTTTCAGGGCGAAGCTACCACCGAGCCAGATATAACCTTCACGCATGTATATGTGATTGATGTGGCCGAGGGCGCAACGCCTAAACCCTTGACGCGCGGTTATTCATCGTATACCGCTGCTAACTGGCTACCCAGTGGACAAGGCCTTTTGGCTGTTGCCGATCTGGATTCAATGAAGCACCCCGACCGTGAGCAGGACAATGCTATCTTCTTTGTTTCGGCAGATGGCTCTGGCAAGAAAACGCTGGTACTAGGCGAAGCCGGTAAAAGCTACGGTGCGCCGGAGGTATCGCCAGATGGGAAACAACTGGCATTTCTGGTCAGCCCATCGGAAGGTGTCAATTTTTCTCAGATTGGACTGGCAACCCTGAATGGCTCAACAGCATCGGGTATTCAACTCGTCACCTTCGACCGAGCGGCTGGGAATCTGGTCTGGGCAACACTCCCCAGTTTAGGAAAAGGTAAAAAAGCCGCTCCAAGCGATGTGATCTACTTTACTGCTTCCTCGAATGGCGGGGCTCCTCTGTATCGGCTCGATCCGGCTACGCGTCAGGTTACGCAATTAACAGACGTTGAGGCCGGTGTTACAGGTTTTGATATTGTAGGCAATCGGGTGGTTCTTGCAAAAACCGAAGTGGCTAACCCATCGGAACTGTACGTAACAGATGAAACAGCTAAAGCACAAACGAAGCTGAGTAATCACAACGATTGGGTGGCTCAACGTCAGCTTAGTTTCCCGCAAAAACGCACCTATAAAAATTCAATTGGCCAGACCGTGGATTACTGGATTATGAAGCCGACGGTTTTTGAGGCCAATAAGAAATACCCACTTTTACTCAATATGCACGGCGGCCCAACCGCTATGTGGGGCCCAGGTGAGCAGTCGATGTGGCATGAGTTTCAATATATGTGCGCGCAGGGTTACGGGATCGTTTACGCAAACCCACGCGGATCGGGCGGGTACGGCATCAATTTTCAGCGGGCCAATATCAAGGATTGGGGCACGGGTCCAGCTGAGGACGTTTTAGCCGCTGAAAGCGATGCCGCTAAAGAAGCTTGGGTTGATACGAGTCGGCGGGTGATTACGGGTGGCTCCTATGCCGGGTACCTTACGGCCTGGATTGTTGGACATGACAATCGGTTTAAAGCCGCCTTCGCACAACGGGGTGTGTATGACCTGACCACATTCCTGGGTGAAGGGAATGCCTGGCGACTCATTCCAAATTACTTCGCTTATCCCTGGTCGGCCGAAGCGAAGGTATTGGATGCCAATTCTCCTTACACCTTTGTTCAGAATATCAGAACTCCTCTGCTGATTAAACATGGGGAGAATGACCTTCGGACAGGGCCCATCCAGAGCGAGATGATGTACAAAAGCCTGAAAATATTAGGACGCCCGGTTGAGTATGTACGGATGCCCGGAGCTACGCATGAGCTAAGTCGGACGGGTAATGTTCGTCAGCGGATTGACCGGCTGCTCCGGATTTATGAATTCTTCGAGCGGTATATCGGACCAGATTCGCAAGTGCTCACACAGAAATAGCCAGGTAACGTGGGAGGAAACCAGCGATTTTTTAATGATAAATACTATCTGAAAATCGCGGATTTCCTCCCACGTTACGTTTGTAACAGAAATGGACCGGATACTAAAACGGTCATGGTACTCAATGGTTTATTTCCATAAGTTTACCGGAATCATTAACTGTTAAACGACCATGGCTACTCGCTATCTGTTTCTGGGTTTGCTTTTTTTGACTACGACCAGCTTCGCACAAATCGCAAATGATAATACGCTGAAGGCGCAGATTGATGGAAAAGAGTTTATAACGCAACCGCGCCGAATCAAGATTGCTAATTTCTGGTGGGTAACTGCCAACACGATCAAGCCGGATAAATCACTCCGAATCTGGCTGGGTCGATTCGACAAAAGTGATGTGCTTGAATCGGGTACGTATTTGGTGGTGGATGCCGACAAGCCGGATACGAAGGAAAACAAGAAGAAATATGAGGATATGGGCAAGTATAAAGGTATTGCCGTTATCAAATACGTTGAAGAGACCAAAGAGCCTCGTATGGAATACCACGTTGGCAAATCGACGAATGCCGACGAGACAATCCAGGTCAAAATGGGGACAGATGGGTTTCTAGAAGCTACCTTCGGCGGTACACTGGCCGGTAGTTACTGGAAAGAGAAAGCATCGGCTACCGTTTTTGGTGGTATGGGGCGGTTAATGAACAAGATGCAGGATAAAGCCATTACCAAAGCATCGGGTTACGATCAGGATATTGACCCCGAAGGAAACGGCTATAAAAAGCAGGAGAAAGAGGATCAGATTGTTATCTCAAACGGAACTTTCAGGCTAAAAATGAATTAAATTGGGTTCATGACCTGCCTACTAAAAATAGGCCATAAAGAATCAGAAAACTAGATTAGTTCGTCTTCATAATAGTTGATACGACTGTTATGAAGACATTTTTTTTACGTGATTTGCAGGTATGAGTAAGCAACAGGAATCGCTCGAAGAAGCACACAAGTTTCGCTACTGGAAAAGCCAGATGGAAGCGAATGGAATGAAGATTAACGCCATCAAGGAGGCTTACATTCGTCGCCGACATAATGGCGAAGTGCTCTTTGCGATGCTTGAAGTGGACGCCGATACGCCCGAAGGCGATAAAATTCCACCCGCTCTCTTTCTGAAAGGTCATGCCGCGTCGATGCTGGTTTGCCTGATTGATAGTGCCACCAAAGAGAAGTTTGTCGTGCTGGTAAAGCAACGACGGATTGCCGATGGCTCACAGACCTACGAGCACCCTGCCGGAATGGTTGATGCCAGCGATTCGCCCAACGATGTAGCTGCTCGCGAACTAGGGGAGGAAATTGGCCTGACTGTTACTGCCGATGAGTTGACGAAGCTAAATCCCCATGTCTGGTTTCCGAGTACGGGTACCAGCGACGAAGGCATGCACTTTTTCTATATAGAGAAGGAAATGAGCCGTGATGAAATCATGACGTTTCACCTCAAAAATATGGGGAGTGAAGCAGAACATGAACGCATCACCAGCGTAGTGGCAACGATTCCCGAATCTCATAAGCTTATTACCAATGTGAATGGGCTACTGCTTAATTTTCTGTACCTGAAGCATGTGGGGGATTATGAGACAATGAAGTTATTGTAGACTTGTTTGACGTTTGTAGTTGGATGTTGGTTGACGCATAGTTGCTTTCGCGTCAGCCAACATCCAACTACAAACGTCAAACAAACATTTAAACCAAAACACCATGGACGAATTTATGCAGGAGGCCATCAATCAGGCCCGGAAAAGCCTGAGCGAAGGCGGTATTCCCATCGGCTCGACACTCATTAAAAATGGTAAGTTGGTTGCCTCCGGGCACAACAAACGTGTGCAGGAAGACAATCCGATTCTGCACGGCGAAATGGACTGCCTGAATAATGCAGGCCGTGTTGGCTCGTTTCGGGATACGGTCATTTACTCGACGCTTATGCCCTGCTACATGTGCGCTGGTACGATTGTGCAGTTCAAAATTCCGAAAGTAATTGTTGGCGAATCGCGGACGTTTCCAGGAGCGCGGGAGTTTATGGAGCAGCATGGTGTAGAAGTAATCGACCTCGATTTGCCCGAATGCGTTGAGATGATGAATCAATTCATTACTGAGAAACCAACGCTCTGGAATGAAGACATCGGGGAGTTATGAGTTAGTGGCATATGTTACCTATCCAATCACGATACGTCACATATGCCACTACCGTAATCAACTGACCCTGTGCGTTTTCCTGTCTTTTTTATCGCCCTAACGGCGAGCTGTATTCTTGCTGTTGAGCTACAGGCGCAGCGATCGGTAATTTGGAGTGAAAAGCCTGGAACCTGGCTACTCAACGCGGGTTTGGGTACAACACGGTATACCGGTGATTTGAGTGAATTTGGAAATGTAGCCCATTTGCAATTGGGGGCTGCCGTTAACCTGGCTGCGGCCTATCGGGTTTCGCAACAGCTTTCCTATCGGGCGGAGGTGCAGCTTTACTACATTTATGCTCAGCAAAAATATACCCGCAATTACTACAATAATCTCTCATTCAAAAGCTTGAATCCCGACGTTTGGGCGGGTGTTCAAGTTGATTTATGGCCTGTAAATGACCCTTACAAGGCCACTATTCCCTATGTACTGGCAGGTGTGGGTATTACTTATATGAGGCCGAAGGCCGTATATCAGGGTCAATTATACGGTCTTTCTATACTACAGACCGAAGGTGTGAACTATAACCAATTGACGGGCATCATTCGCTATGGATTTGGCCTGCCTCTATTGGCTAATGAGCGATTTCGGTTTAACCTGGAGGGCGCCTACACGCACGTCTTGAGCGACTATCTGGACGATGTTAGTTCGGTTTATGCTGACCGAAGCGTCATGAGTCCATTAGCCGCTGCTTTATCTGATCGGCGGGCCGAACTGGGCACTCCACTTAACCTACCCGGCGAACAGCGGGGTAATACGGGTAAAAATGACGGGTATTTTACACTAACGGGGCGTCTGGTATTCGTAATTATCACGCCAGGCCAACGTAGTTACCGCCGACAGATTGGTCGTTAGGCTTTTGGGGGCTTTTGCTGTAATTTTGGCCTAAAACCCGGCAGTGATGCCTCCCTCAACCGAATGAGTCCAGCTATTTTTGTTGATGCCCTTCAAAACGAACTCCAGTATATTCAATACGGGCAATATCCGCCCGAACTCTATGACCCCATTCGATACATTATGAGTCTCGGCGGTAAGCGCATGCGTCCGTTATTGACGCTCATGTCGACTTACTTATTCACCGATGATTGGCAAAAGGCTATTCGGCCAGCCTTGGGAGTAGAGGTTTTTCACAACTTCACGCTCATGCACGACGATATTATGGATCAGGCCCCATTACGTCGGGGGAACCCGACTGTGCATGAAAAATGGAATGGGAACACGGCCATTTTGTCGGGCGATGTGATGCTGGTGAATGCCTATCAACTGTTGCTGACCGTTGAAGCGGATAAACTAAAGCCTGCTTTGGAACGCTTTAGTCGGACTGCTGCCGAGGTGTGCGAAGGCCAGCAAATGGATATGAATTTTGAAACTCGCTGGGATGTTACCGAAGCTGAATACATTGATATGATTCGCCTGAAAACATCGGTCTTGCTGGGTTACGCGCTTGAGCTTGGTGGCTTAATTGGCGGTGCTGATGTTGAAACCACTCGTCACCTGTACGAAGGTGGGATGAACATTGGTGTTGGTTTTCAGTTAAAAGATGATTTGCTGGATGTATACGGCGACCCCGCCAAGTTTGGTAAACAAGTTGGGGGCGACATTATCGCGAATAAGAAAACCTTTCTACTGATCGAAGCACTTCAGCAAGCGAAAGGGGCCGTTCGGGACGAGTTAACGAACTGGCTAACCCAAACAAGTTTCGACAAAAGCGAAAAAGTGCAGGCCGTGACTGCCATCTACGATCAACTAGGTATTCGTCAACAAACCGAAGCGCGAATTAACGAGTACTTTGCTCGTGGATTTTCCAACTTCGATCAGGTTAATGCCAGATCTGACCGGAAGAATTTATTGATTCAGTTTACCCATCAATTAGTTGAACGCGAAAGCTAACTGATTTACGACATGCGAATTACGATAAATCAGCTATCGTAATTCGCACATTGTAAATCGTAAATCAATCTACATGAGCATAACCCTTATTATCATAGTCATTACGGTCCTGATCAGTATTGCGGCCTGGAATAATTACAACCTGATGGATCGGTTGATTATGAATCCTTACCGGGTGGCAAGCCGCGGAGAATACTATCGACTGATTACGTCGGGTTTTTTGCATGCGGATTGGGGCCATTTGTTTTTTAACATGCTCAGCTTTTACTTCTTTGGTGGATTTATTGAGCAATTATTTAATTACTTATTTGCAAGCAGTGGGCCGATCTATTTAGTTGGGTTTTATTTAGCTGCCATTTTGGTGTCTGATATTCCTACGCTTCTGAAGCATAAAAACGATCCGGGATACAATTCGCTGGGTGCGTCTGGGGGCGTATCGGCCATTATTTTTGCCGCAATTCTATTTCGCCCGTTAACGCCTATCTACCTGTTTTTTATCCCAATTGGGATTCCCGGATTCATTTTTGGCCCCTTATATCTGGCCTATTCCTACTATGAATCTCGTCGTGGGGCAGGTAATATTAACCATGATGCCCACTTCTACGGAGCACTATTTGGTATCTTGTTCATGGTTATCGTATACCCGCAAGTACTGCCTGACTTTTTTGAACAGATAGCTGGCTGGCGATTATTTTAATTTACCATGTTCAGTCTGTTTAACCAGCCATATCCGTCTACAAACGCGCCTGTGCAGGAATTGCGTAAGGCCGCTGTGATTGGGGTATTTGTTGGCTTGTTTCTGCTCGTTTTTCAGCCGTTTGGCATCAATTTATGGGAGACTCCCTATAAGGTACTCAAGGTACTTGGGTTTGGCGCCGTTGCGTTTGTTATCACAGCGGTAAACTTCATAGGCTGGCCGCGGCTTTTTCCTGGGTTTTTCGGCGATCAGAACTGGACTGTTAGGCGAGAAATTGTATTCGTAACCATCAATGTTCTGCTAATTGCTATTGCAAACCGACTGTATCTGATAGGATTATTAGGCCATGAAGAACAAAGTGGTTTAAGCTGGATAAAGATGATTTTAGTGACCTTTCTGATTGGAATTTTTCCAATTACGGGTCTGGTATTACTTAACTATATAAGGCAACTCAAGAAATACAGCCAGGCCGCGGCCGATTTGCCAATTCATATACCTCCTTCAGAGGGACTCACGAATGCCAGTCCATCGACTATTGTCCCCACAGAAATAGTTGGTACTACAGTAACACTCGTTGCGGATAATGAAAAAGACAAACTGGTACTATCGGCCGAATCGCTGATTTTTATCGAATCCAGCGATAACTACTGCACTGTCGTTCACCTTAAAAATGGCCAGCCTGTTAAACCGCTTCTACGAAGTAGCCTGGGACGGCTGGAAAAGCAGATAGCGAAACCGCACATTGTTCGGTGTCATCGCTCGTATGTTGTTAACCTGAACCGGGTTGAGCGCGTAACGGGCAATGCGCAAGGGTACAAGCTTCACTTACTGGATGGACAGTTTCAGATACCGGTGGCGCGGCAGTATAACGAGACGCTGGTGGCTGAACTAAAAACCTTGTAAAACACCCCACCATTCACCCCAGATGCCGGTTTTAGGTACCAAACATCCCTAAAGGTGCTGTTCATCCCTTTTAGTTGCAGCGAGCTAACGGGTTGATGTAGGTTTGTCCCAACAAACGACAAACCCACAAACGGCCATGAAAACGCTGATTATTGCTCTGCTCATTATTCATATAGCCACTGGTGTTACGGCCCTATTGGTTGGCCTGATTCCCATGTTCTCTAAAAAAGGGAGTCAGTTGCACAACCGTACCGGACTCATCTATGTGTATTGCATGATTACGGTTGCCCTTACGGCTCTGCTATTATGCGCCTTGCAACCCTTCAAAATGATGCGGCTATTCCTGACTGGTATTGCCATCTTTAGTTTCTACCTGAGCATGACGGGCTGGCGGGCAACAAAGCAGAAAAAAACAGGTCCAACGCCAGTTGATAAAGGACTTACCTTCATCACCTTGTTGGTAAGTGTAGGAATGATCGGATTTGGAGTCTATTTACTGGTGTTAAATGGGGCATCTTTTTTCCCGATTTTATTCTCTTTTTTCGGACTCTTGACGTTAACATTTGCCGGCCGAGATATTCGATTTATGAATCGTCCTACCGAGAAAATGCATTGGTTCTTTCAGCATTTCACACGCATGGGCGGCTCATACATTGCCACATTTACAGCGGCTTTAGTCACGAATATGGCTCGTATATTACCCGCCAACGCGCCTGAATGGGCCGCTACACTCAGCTGGATTGCACCCAGTATCCTCGGCGCTATGGTAATTAGCCGCACAGTACGCTATTATAAGAAGAAATTTAGTGTAGCGAAGACACCCGTAGTGGCCTGATCATTTTTGCAAGGACTCTTTAGCTGTTGCCAATGCTTTCTCAGCCCATTGCTTCATTTGCTTACCTGAATAGTGCAGGCCATCGGAGGCAAACTGAGTCTCGTCGCCGGAAGCGGATCTACTTAGGGGCGTAATGTCGATATAAGCAATGCCCAATTTTCCGCATTCTTCGTTAGCAATCGCGTTGAATTGATCAATTGCCTGGGCAATACTGGCTTTATTTTGTCCCGCAGCAAATGGTGACACGCCCCAATCGGGAATTGAGAGCACCAATACGTGGGCTGTTTTTCCCCCCGCGAATTTTGTAGCCGTTTGTAGTAGTTCCCGAAACTCAGTACGGTAACGTTCCTGACTCTGACCCCGGTATTGATTGTTAACGCCGATCAAGAGAGAGACTAGATCATAGGTTTTCTGGTTTCCACTGGCTTTTATGGCGTCCTGTAATTCGGCTGTTGTCCAGCCTGTTCGGGCTATTATATCAGGATTTGCTATATCCAGACCATCTTTGCGGAGCAGGCCTGCGAGTTGGACACTCCAACGATCGGCTTCCGAAACACGCTCCCCAATGGTATATGAATCCCCAAGTGATAGGAAACTGTATTTCGACGCGTCGGCCTTCGGGTTCTCGATCATATTGGGTTGGGTGCATGCCAAAAAAAAGTTCAGAACCAGGATTTGTATGATTTTATTGATTGCCATGATTTCGAGCTAATATTTAGAATGAAATAAACGTGATTAGTTTATTTTCAGATTTAGCTACAAAATCATAATAATCATTTAAATCATAAAAATCCTGGCGGGGCCGCCCGCGCGGTCAGACTTACTCCTGCTCGAGTAAAAACGCCTTGATAAATGGGTCAATATCCCCATCCAGAACGGCTTCAGTATTAGAGGTTTGGTAACCGGTTCGGTGATCTTTGACCCGCCGATCATCTAATACATACGAACGTATCTGCGAGCCCCACTCAATTTTCTGCTTACTGGCTTCTACTTCGGCGCGGGCTGCGTTCCGTTTCTGGACTTCAATTTCGTAGAGCTTTGATTTCAGCAAGCGCATCGCTACTTCCTTGTTCTGCAACTGGCTCCGTTCCTGCTGACACTCGATGATTAATCCCGATGGCTTATGCTTCAGCCGGACAGCTGTTTCTACCTTGTTCACATTCTGTCCACCAGCACCACCCGATCGGAAGGTATCCCAGTCAATATCAGCTGGATTCACCTCAATGTTAATCGTGTCGTCAATTAATGGGTACGCATAAACCGACGCAAAGGAGGTATGGCGCCGTGCATTGGAATCGAAGGGTGAGATTCGTACTAGTCGGTGAACACCATTCTCCGACTTCAGGAAACCGTAAGCCAGTGGACCATCTACCTCTATCGTGGCGGATTTGATTCCGGCCGTATCACCATCCTGATAGTCAACCTGTTTCAGGCCGTAGCCGTGTTTTTCGGCCCAGCGCATATACATTCGGTACAGCATTTCGGCCCAGTCCTGACTCTCTGTTCCGCCCGCTCCGGCGTTTATTTCGAGTACGGCGCTGAGTTGGTCTTCCTCGTTCCCAAGCATTTTTTTGAGTTCGAGGTCGTCGAGTGTAACCGATAACTTACGGCCTTCTTCGTCCACTTCTTCTTCACTCACATCACCTGCTTCGTAAAATTCAAACAGTGTTTCGAGATCACCGAACTGACTGTTTAGTTTTTCATAACCGGTGGTCCAGCCCTTAAGGGCGCGAACCTGCTTCATAACGCCTTCGGCTCGGGCAGCATCAGTCCAGAATTCAGGCTGGAAGGTCTGCTGCTCGAGTTCTGCTAAATGTTCTTTCTTTGCATCGTAGTCAAAGATACCCCCTTAGAGCCTCTACTCTGGCTCTCAAGTCGGTCAACTGGTCGGTTGTCATGAACTTGTCGTATTCGTTTAATTAATACAATAATGGTAAAAGTCGTTTTCCTGACCTTTCTCACAAAGATAGAACAAAAGGAGGTGGACAATGGGTTTGCCTTCGGTATCAACTTTTCGCCCTACCTTTGCGTTCTGTAGTCAAGGACATTATACATTTTTTCATTATACATTCTCTTAAAAACTAATGGCTTCACAGTACGATGTAATCGTTGTGGGTAGCGGGCCGGGCGGCTATGTAGCTGCTATCCGGGCGTCGCAGTTGGGTTTAAAAACCGCCGTTGTTGAACGCGAAAGCCTTGGCGGCATATGTCTGAACTGGGGCTGTATCCCAACCAAAGCCCTGCTTAAATCAGCGCAGGTTTTTGACTATATCAAGCATTCTGCCGATTACGGAATCACCGTTTCGGGCGAATCGAAAGCTGATTTTGGAGCGGTTATCAAGCGGAGTCGGGGCGTAGCCGAGAGCATGAGCAAGGGCGTTCAGTTCCTGATGAAAAAAAATAAAATTGATGTGATCAATGGTTTTGGTAAGGTAAAGCCCAGTAAGAAGATCGACGTAACGGCTGCTGATGGGAAAGTTACTGAGTACGAAGCCAAACACATCATTATTGCTACCGGAGGCCGTGCCCGCCAATTACCGAGTGTGCCCATCGACGGCAATAAAGTGATTGAGTATCGTAAAGCCATGACACTCGACAAGAAACCCGACAGTTTACTGGTGATCGGTTCTGGGGCAATTGGGGTTGAATTCGCCTACGTATACGCCAGTATGGGTACTAAAGTGACGATTATCGAGTTTCTGCCAAACGTGGTACCCGTTGAAGACGAAGACATCTCGAAAGAGCTGGCTAAGCAATACAAAAAGATTGGCATCGATATTTACACCAAATCAGAAGTAACGAAAGTAGATACCACCGGCAACGGCTGTAAAGTATTTGTGAAGACACCAGACGGGGAGAAAACCTTTGATGTCGACATCGTGCTGTCGGCAGCTGGCGTTGTTGCCAACATTGAAAACCTGGGACTGGAGGAAACCGGAATTTCCGTTGATCGGGGCAAAATCGTAACCGACGATTATTACCGGACTAACGTTGAAGGTTATTATGCTATTGGCGATGTAACAAAAGGTCAGGCGCTGGCGCACGTGGCCTCAGCAGAAGCTATTATTTGCGTTGAAAAAATTGCAGGCTTACCCCACGTAGAGCCACTGAATTACAACAATATTCCAGGCTGTACGTACTGCACCCCCGAAATTGCATCAGTTGGTTACACCGAAAAAGCAGCTCGCGAGGCTGGCTATGAGTTGAAGGTGGGTAAGTTTCCCTTCTCGGCGTCGGGTAAAGCAAAAGCTGCTGGCGCGCCGGAAGGTTTCGTGAAAGTTATTTTTGATGCTAAATATGGTGAATTCTTAGGCGCTCACTTTATTGGTGCCAACGTAACCGAAATGATTGCTGAGGTAGTAGCCGCCCGTAAACTGGAAACAACGGGCGAAGAAATCCTGAAGACGGTTCACCCGCACCCAACCATGTCGGAAGCCATTAAAGATGCGACCGAAGCTGCTTACGGCGAAGCGATTCACTTGTAATAAATGGATAATGTAAAATGCACAATGAATAATGATGAGGTACTGGTAACCTATAGCCACTCATTATTCATTGTGCATTTTACATTATCCATTTATTTTAAAATCTTCCAGTGCATCAACCCAAGCTTTGTAAAGAAATAAAACAGGGAAGTGCGCAGAACTCCCAGACCGTAGATGGAACTACGCCGAAAATTGATGGATGAGGCTTCGTCAAAATATTTTGTAGGACAGGTTACTTCGCCAATTTCGTAGCCCTTGTAGAAAATCTGGGCAATCATTTCATTGTCGAAAATGAAATCGTCGGAGTTATGGGTAAAGTCCAGATTACGAAGTACTTCTCCCGAAAATGCCCGGTAGCCCGTATGGTACTCCGATAGCTTCTGGTTCATGAGTATGTTCTGGGTGAGGGTCAGGAATCGGTTAGCAATGTATTTATACATCGGCATACCGCCTTTTAAAGCGCCCTTACCCAAAATGCGTGAGGCAAATACAACCGGATACAGCCCATTCCCAATAATGGTAATCATAGCAGGGAGCAACAAAGGCGTATATTGATAATCGGGGTGAAGCATCACTACAATATCGGCACCGAGTTCAATGGCTTTAGCGTAGCAGGTTTTCTGATTGCCCCCGTAGCCTTTATTTCGATCGTGACGAATAACATGGCGAATGCCCAGATTTCTAGCCACCTCAACCGTATTGTCGGGGCTGGCGTCATCCACTAAAATAACATCATCAACTAAGTCAAGTGGAATTTCACGGTAGGTACGTTCCAGCGTTAGGGCTGCCCGATAGGCGGGCATAACCACAATCACTTTTTTATTATTAAACATGAAGCAAAATTAAGAGGTGGGTATTGTTGTGGCAATATTTTTAGCAATTGCAGCCATTTCCTTCACCATATTGGGTGTAGATTTGTTGTTTAACCTACAGCATCACCAGATCCGGGCCTTAATTGGCTGTATATTTAGCAATTATGTTTTCCAGCGAAACCGTATTTTTTCTTGCCTTTGCCGTTTTTGTCCTTCTCATTATGATAGTTGACCTTGGCGTTTTCTCCAAGAAGCAAAGCCATGTTGTTCAATTCAAAGAAGCCGCCATTTGGAGTGCAATCTGGGTTGCCTTGTCTATTGGCTTTTATTTTTTTCTGCAATATTACGGTTATCTGGTTCATGGTATCGACTCATTTGCCCGCCTTCAGGAAGTACGTGATCTCTATGCCGATCATGTTAAATTTGTTCCCGGCAATTTTGCGGCCAGTTTAGAGCGCTTTCAGGCCAATATGGCTTTAGAGTACATTACGGGTTACCTGGTTGAGTATTCTCTTTCTGCCGACAATATTTTTGTATTTATACTGATATTCAGTTCGTTTGGCGTTCACGAACGGTATTACAAAAAGATTCTGGTTTGGGGTATTCTGGGTGCAATTATACTACGTTTTATTTTCATTTTTCTGGGTTCTGCCTTGATTCAGCGGTTTGAATGGATCATGTATCTATTTGGCGCTTTTCTGGTGTATACAGGAGTCCAGTTGTTTTTTCAGAAAGACGAGGATGAAAAAATCGAGCCTTCGAAACATCCCGTAATTCGGTTTGCCAGCAAGTACCTGAACGTCTATCATCGTAACGTAACAGATAATTTCTTTGTCCGCCGGAAGTCAGATAAGAAACTGTTTGTAACTCCCTTATTCCTGATCGTGATCGTTGTCGCATTTACCGATCTGGTTTTCGCCGTTGATTCCATTCCGGCCATTTTCTCGATTACCAAGGACCCCTACATTGTCTTCTTCTCGAATGTGTTTGCCATCATGGGACTGCGGTCTATGTTTTTCTTCCTGTCGAGTATTATGAGCCAATTCCGTTTCCTGAAAGTGGGTTTGGCGGTTTTACTGACGTTTATTGGTGCTAAAATGTTGGCTGAGCACTGGTTAGCAGAATTGGGATTTAAGCCTGCTTATTCGCTCTATATCATTATCGGTATCCTGGGCGTCAGTATTCTGGCTTCGTGGCTTATCCCCGAAAAGAAAGAGAATAGCTAGCCCTTATGAACACAATCTGAGATCAGATTCGTATGATTTAAAAGATTCACAGGATTTTTTACCTTGCCAAACGTTATAATCCTGTGAATCTGTCAAATCCTGTGAAAATTCCTGTTCAGACTGTTCTAAAAACCTTTCGCCGACGCTTAACTAACCTGAGTAGTCGTAACCGTTCACTACTACTGACAAGCTTGCCTGCCGGACAGTTTCTGGATTTGCAGGAAACGGATTTTCTGCTCAACAAACCGGCCTTTAACATCATCACTGATCTGATTAGCCGTAAACCGTCGGTTGCTTTATGTGAGGTGCTCGATCCACGCCAGGAACGTAGTAATGAAGTAAGCCGGAAACTTCGTCGGATTGACCGTACGGCGCGATTTATTGAAGAGGAGCGGGGAACCGAAGATTTATACGTTGGGTGGCCATTTGTAAAAGGCAAGTTTCTGGACGAAACAGTCGTTCATGGGCCGCTACTTTTCTTCCCCGTACAGATTGAACAGCAAGGGAAATTCTGGAAACTCACGCGCCGGGGCGATGAGTTAGCGTTTCTGAATCCAACGCTGGCTTTGGCATATGGCCAGTTTAACCAGGTGAAATTGCCTGATGAACTCATTGAAAAAACAATGGATGAGTTTGATCGAGACCCCATTGCGTTTCGAACCCAATTGTATGAATGGCTTAAAACCACCCCACTTGAAGTCAATTTCAACCCCGATTTATTTGCTGATAAGCTCCAGTTTTTTAACAAGCAAACCACCAAAGATCTCGCTCAACTCGAACGTACTGGCGAATTAAAGCTATATCCCGAAGCGGTTGTAGGTATTTTTCCACAAGCGGGTTCATTTCTGGTGCCGGATTACGATGCCCTTATCGCACGGAGCGAGGTGCATGGAGCAGAGGAGAAGATTCTGGTCGAGGAGGCTAAAGCTGACGCTAGAGAGTTGTTTCCTTCATTCCTTTTCCCTGCTCCTGGCTCCCTGCTCCCTGCGTCCTTCCTCCCAGAACGAAATATTCACACTCCCTTGCCGATGGATGCCTCACAGGAGGCCGCAGTACGAGCGGTGAAAGCTGGTCAGTCGTTGGTAGTGCAGGGGCCACCGGGTACGGGTAAGTCGCAACTGATTGCGAATTTGATGGCTGATGCGGCTGCGTCGGGTAAGCGTGTATTATTAGTATGTCAGAAACGCGCTGCACTCGATGTAGTGCAGGAGCGCCTTCGGCAGGTGGGTATGGCACCGTTTCTGGCCTTGATTCACGATTTTCAGGATGATCGCCGTGCATTATATGCGCAAATTGCCAATCAGATCAACCAGATTGAAGCCTATCGCCAACAAAACAACAGTTTAAATGCAGTTCTATTCGAGCGTGATTTCGATGTGGAAAGTCGCCGGATTGATGAGACAGTTGCTGAATTACAGGTGTTCAAACAGTCCCTTTTTGATACAACAGAGAGTGGTGTATCTGCTAAAGAGCTCTATTTAACCTGCAATCCAATGGCCCCCGTAATCCCACTGGATGATATTTATCCACAATTTCACTTGTCGAATGTGGATAACTTTGTTCGGAGGTTGATAGATTATTCCGCTTATCAACAGCGGCTGGGGCTTATGGACTTCGTGAACAAGGGCTATCTGGGCGGTTTGAGCA
>NZ_BAAHBG010000002.1:514160-732445 GCF_054776855.1 Spirosoma migulaei
ACATGCCTGGACAGAACGGGTTAGCTTTGCTTCATTCACAAACGCAGATTTAGGCAAAGTGGATCAAATTATTGCCCGTTGGGCTCAACTGCGCGAGCATACTAACCTGCAAACAGCGCAGTTGGTAGGCCAGGCATTTTCAGTAGCTGAATTGGCCGATTGGCAAGCTCATGATTGGGAACTAACGGCTTTGCTGAATTTGCTGGATTCGCCAGACGCTGCTGAGCTTTGGGGCGTGGTCAATCAGTTACGAAACTCAACCAATCACCTTGCACTTGCGACTGACGAAGCGAAGTTTGAGCAAATTGCCCGCGCCTGGGAGGAGTCTTTGGAGTCGCCCGGTCCGGAGATTTCATTACCTACAGCTGAGTTAAGATCGTTTCGATCCTTACTGGAGAACGCACTTACGGCTCGCTCCTCATGGGTTAGCTGGAACTGGTGGCAATTAACTAATGCTGGAAAAACACAACTACAAGCGGTAGCTTCTGCAAATTCGCTGACAGTATCAGAAGTAGATTTACAGATACTCGCCACAAAAATTGATAAACGTATCCGGCTGGAAGCTACCCGCTATGAAGCAACTACGCTATTAGCTGAATTGTCGCTTCCCGAAATGCCAGACAGTATGCGGCTCTTACGTCGGGCGCGGCATATAACCGAACGCGTTCAGGCTATTGTGCCATTACATAAGTTAGCAGAGCCCTCCTGGCAAACTCGGGAGCAATTTATAGGTGACGTGAAGGCGCTACTGAGTTTGGCTATCGCTGTAGAGCAAGAACGAACGGCTGGACAACCCTACCTAACCACTAATCAGCTCAATAGAATTTGGGAAGACAACCCGTTTGCTATAACTCTACGGCAGATTCTCCGTAGTGATTTTGATCTGCTGGTCGAAGCCGACCGGTTACAGGAGGGTTTTTCGGAGAGTGAGCAAACGGTTATTGATCGCCTGAGAAACCAGGAAGCAACCCAGTGGGTCGAGATCTTCCAAACGAGCTTGGCGCAGGCCTGGCTTGACCACCTTGAACGAATATACCCGGAACTTCGGAGTGTATCGTCGCTTAAAATGAGCCAGTGGGAGCAATCGCTTCAGGAAAGTGTCCTTCGCAAACAAACGCTAAGCCGGGACATTCTTCTCGTCAAACTCCGCGAACAAACCTATCGAAATTTGACGCTTAACCGCCTGAATAATGTGGTCACCTATCGTGATTTATTGCATCAGACAACCAAAAAACGGAACGTGTGGCCAGTTCGGAAACTGATGGAGTCGTTTGCCGATGAAGTGTTCAAGTTAGTACCCTGCTGGTTGGCTTCTCCTGAATCTGTTTCAGCCATGTTTCCCCTAACAGAGGGCTTATTCGACCTGGTTATATTTGATGAGGCTTCACAGTGTTTTGCTGAGAATGGTGTTCCGGCTGTAATGCGCGGTAAGCAGGTGGTGGTGACGGGCGACAATCAACAGCTTCGCCCCAGCGACCTGTACCGCACACGCTTGGATGAATCTGAATTGGATGAAGAAATACCCGTAGCGCTGGAAGTTGAGTCGTTACTCGAATTGGCTGCCCAGCAATTGCCGCAAGTTTCACTGACAGAACACTACCGTAGTCATTCACTGGATCTTATTACCTTTTCGAATGAGCATTTTTATCAAAATAGACTGTCGCTGTTGCCCCATTTCGATGAGATTAACCGACAGGAACCCGCTATCCGTTATTTAAACGTAAAAGGAACTTGGCAACAGAATACAAATCCAACAGAGGCAGAAGCCGTTTTGCAACTTGTTGATCAATTGGTGACTGAGTTGCCCGGTCGTTCAGTCGGTATCGTGACATTTAACTTTCCACAACAGCAGTTGATTCAGGATATGCTGGAAAGCAGGTTGGAAGAATCAGTCGCAGGAGAAAATACGTTTAAACTACCGCCAGACTTATTCGTAAAAAACATTGAAAATGTGCAGGGCGATGAGCGGGATATCGTTATTTTCTCCATTGGCTACGCACCCGATGAGCGTGGGCGTTTGTCGATGCAGTTTGGTAGCCTGAATGCACGTGGAGGAGAGAATCGGCTTAATGTAGCTGTTACACGCGCGCGCGCGCGTGTATATGTGGTCACCAGTCTATGGCCTGAACAATTAACTATTGCTGACACGGCCAATGATGGTCCAAAACTGCTGAAAGCCTATCTTGAGTATGCGCTGAATGTAGCTCAGGAACGTTTTCAACCCATACCGAAAACTCAACAACTAGTGCCTTCCAGTGCTCTATTGAAAGATAAACTAGCCGATAAGCACCCGAATTGGCAACCTGAACTCCCCTTCGCCGATCTGACTGTTAAGTCTGGGGAAGCCTACGAATCGCTCGTGCTAACAGACGATGATGCGTATTTCCAGCAGACATCCAAGCAAGCACATGCGTATTTACCCATTGCGCTACTGGCTCGTAAATGGCCCTTTCAACGGGTTTGGAGTCGGGAGTTTTGGCGGAGTCAGTAACGCAGGTGATGTTAAGTAACGTGGGTGGAAACTCGCGCCACAAATGCAAAAGCCTGAGTTTCCTCAGGCTTTTGCATTTATTCGTTCATCATGCCGATAAACTGATCAAACAGATAATGCGAATCGTGCGGTCCGGGTGACGATTCCGGGTGGTATTGTACCGAAAACGCAGGCTTATCTTTCCGACGAATCCCTTCGATAGTTTTATCGTTGAGGTTGATGTGCGTCAATTCAACGTTTGCCGTGTCCATTACTTCATCTGCCTTTACCGCAAAGCCGTGGTTTTGCGAAGTGACTTCACAATGGCCGGTAATCAGATTTTTTACCGGATGGTTCAACCCACGGTGGCCGTTATGCATTTTATAGGTTGAAATACCACTGGCTAACGAGAGAATCTGGTGGCCTAAGCAAATACCAAATAAGGGTGTTTCGGTAGCTAATGCCTGCTTAACCGTTTCAACAGCGTAGGGCATAGCTGCCGGATCGCCGGGGCCATTGGCGATGAAGTAGCCGTTGGGTTTCCAGGCCGCTAGTTCAGTATAAGGCGTTTTCGCAGGGAATACCTTACAGAATACCCCCCGCTGATTAAAGTTGCTCAGGATACTTTTCTTGACTCCCAGATCCAGTACGGCTACCCGGAGTTTTGATTCAGGATCACCCTGCTCATAAGCTTCTTGTGTACAAACTTCCGACGACAGCTCAAGTCCGGCCATGTCTGGTACTTTCTGAAGTTCAGCCAATAGCACGGCTGGATCAAGAATTTCGGATGAGATGATGCAGTTCATCACACCTTTTGAGCGGATATAACGTACCAATTGCCGCGTATCTACTCCATGAATCCCAACAATACCAGCCTTTTCGAAATAATCCTGCAATGAGCCGTCAGCCGTGTAACGAGAGTGAATATTGGAGAAAAAATTGCAGACCATTGCCCGAATTTTAACACCACCTGACTCTTGTTCCGCGTTATTCAGCACACCGTAATTTCCAATGTGCGACGTTGTGTTAATAATTACCTGTCCATAATAGGAGGGATCAGTATAAATTTCCTGGTAGCCGGTCATTCCGGTGTTAAAACAGATTTCACCGCCGGCGGTTCCGATCTTGCCGAGAGCCAGCCCCCGGTATACGGTTCCATCCTGTAAAACCAACAGTGCTTCAGGTTGCTGCGTATGTTTCATCTATGCGTTTTGGCTTTAAAGACTAAAAAAAAGGGCTAACCGTTGCGGTTAACCCATTTCTATATGATGTGTTTGTAAGTCACTCCGCTATGCTTCTTCTTTACCACCTTTTAAACGATCCTGTAACTCGGTCAGTTCATCCCATTTGCCATCACGGGCCAGGGCTGCCTGTTCGTTCCAGGTTGTTGCATCGTGTACATTGAACCGAGGGCCTGCATCGACTAAAACCTGTTGTACAGTTTCGTCTTGTGCATCGGCCAACTGTGCAAAGGTAGTAATACCAGCGTTGTTGAGCAACTCAGCGATTTTTGGACCGACACCCTCAATTTTAGTTAGGTCATCACCACTGGTAGCAGCAGCTGGAGTTTCTTCAACAGCGGCAGCAGGTGTTGCTTCTGTTTCAACGGCTGTTGCAGCAGGGGCTTCAGTCGTTTCAGCAGCACGTGATCCACTTCCCCGACGGCTACGACGAGTTTTGGTCGTTGCCGTTGCTTTTTCAGCAGCAGCAGCTAACAGGGTTTCGTTGAAGTCAACCAATTCAATTAGGCAGGTTTCTGCGTTATCACCCAGGCGATTGCCCAATTTGATGATACGTGTGTAACCGCCTGGACGGCTGGCGATTTTGTCAGCCACCGTGCCAAACAATTCTTTCATCGTTTCCTTGTCATTCAATGACTGGAATACGACGCGACGATTCTGGTAGGTGTCATCTTTAGCCCGGGTCAGAATAGGCTCCACGAATTTGCGGAGTTCTTTTGCCTTCGCTACCGTCGTCTCAATGCGCTTGTGCAGGATGAGCGACGAGGCCATGTTCTGCAACATCGCTTCGCGGTGCGAGTGCGTCCGGCTTAGGTGATTATGTTTTTTACCGTGTCTCATTATTTTGTGAGGTTTACGGTTTTCGGTTTACAGTTTACGGTCGGCTGACGCGAGTATCGACTGCTTTGCGCCACCGTAAACCAAATACCGTAAACCGGCTTAATCTTCGTCTAATCTGTACTTAGCGACGTCCATACCGAACGTCAGGTTTTTCTCAGCAACTAATTGCTCAAGCTCCGTCAGAGACTTCTTACCGAAGTTGCGAAACTTCATCATGTCCGAAATCTCTAAGCGAACGAGGTCTCCCAACGTCCGTACATCAGCCGACTTAAGACAGTTGTAGGCACGTACCGACAGATCAAGGTCAGCCAGTGACGTTTTCAGAAGTTTCCGCATATGCAGTACTTCTTCGTCTACTACATTTTCCTCTTCTGGTTTGGCCGTTTCAAACGTCATTGTTTGGTCTGAGAACAGCATAAAGTGCTGAATCAGGATATAAGCTGCACCTTTCAGAGCTTCTTCTGGGTGGATAGATCCATCCGTTTCGATATCTAACAGTAGCCGCTCATAGTCCGTTTTCTGCTCAACCCGCGTGTTTTCAACGCTATATTTCACGTTTTTAATTGGCGTGTAAATAGCATCGATCGGGATATGACCAAACGGAAGTTCGTTTGCCCGTGGTTCATCAGCCGGAACATAGCCACGACCTTTTTCCACGAAAATTTCCATTTCCAAATCCCGCGTATCGTCGATATGACAGATTTCCAGTTCGGGGTTCAACACCTCGAACGATGGCGAGAATTTAGATATATCACCGGCTTTAAGAACCGATTGTTTCTTTATGTTGACGGTGATCTTGTTGTCGACCATGTCATTGATCTTCTTGAAACGAACCATTTTCAGGTTCAGAATGATCTCTGTCACGTCTTCAACAACGCCCTCGATAGAAGAAAACTCGTGCAACACACCAGGAAATTTTACGCTTGTGATGGCGTATCCTTCCAGCGATGACAGTAAGATGCGACGGAGCGCATTACCGATTGTTACACCGTATCCTTTTTCAAGGGGTTTGAATTCAAACACCCCGTGAAAGTCGTCAGCTTTCTCCACTACGACTTTGTCGGGCATTTGGAACGCTAATATTGACATACGTTTCGTATTTTACAGCAGTTCTCTGCCTTGGCGTGAAGACTCAAAAGGAGTTTTCAGTTTTCTGTTTTAAGTTCTCAGGTCAATCGACTACGTATCGGATCAATCAACTGAAAACCGAAAACTGATTAACTGTAAACTTTTTATATAAATCCAGCAGAACCCAGGCTATGAGTTCTGCCAGTAAGCTTACTTCGAATACAATTCGACGATGGCCTGCTCGTTGAAGTTTTCAGGAATTTGATCACGCTCAGGGTAGCTAATAAACTTACCCGTTAGTTGCTGAGCATCCCATTCAACCCAGTTATACCGCTTTGTATTGCGCGCAGCAACACTTGCTGAAACAGCTTCCAGTGATTTCGACTTCTCACGAACACCGATCAGTTGACCTGGTTTCAGCGAGTAAGAAGGAATGTTAACCACTTCGCCATCAACAATAATGTGTTTGTGCGATACCAACTGGCGGGCAGCCCGGCGTGAAGTAGCGATACCCAGACGATAAACGGTGTTATCTAAGCGGGCTTCGCATAATTTGAGCAGGTTTTCACCCGTGATACCTTCGCGAACCTGTGCTCGGTGGAACAGCGCACGGAACTGACGTTCCAGGATACCATAGGTATATTTTACTTTCTGTTTTTCCAGAAGTTGAAGCGCATATTCGGATTGTTTCCGTTTGCGACCGCGACCGTGCATACCCGGTCCGTAATTCTTCTTTTGAAGCGCTTTGCTCGGACCCATAACGGGTTCACCGAACTTGCGCGAAATTTTGGCTTTTGGCCCAATGTAACGTGCCATTCTACAATGAATGAATAATTGTGAAACATTGGACAGACACAACCAAATGTCGCCTGTCCCTATTCATGCCATCCGTAATTATACGCGACGACGTTTTGGCGGCCGACACCCATTGTGCGGCAGCGGGGTAATATCACGAATCGTTGTTACTTCGATACCTGAGTTCTGAATGGTACGGATAGCCGACTCGCGACCTGATCCTGGACCTTTCACGAAAACTTCTGCTTTACGCATACCCAGATCGTGGGCAACGGTCGCACAGTTTTGAGCGGCAGTCTGTGCTGCATAGGGGGTATTTTTCTTTGAGCCACGGAAGCCCATTTTACCGGCCGATGCCCAGGAGATAACCTGGCCGTTCATGTTGGTAATCGAAATGATGATGTTGTTAAACGTAGCCCGGATGTGTACCTGGCCAACGGGTTCAACAACTACCACCCGCTTTTTCGCTTTGTCTTTGCGTTTTGCTTGAGCCATTGTTTGTAGGTAATCGTCAATGTGTCACCGGTAATCATTACTTGCCATTCAACAAAGGATGACCTCAAATGCTCCGTATGACGATGAGCGACCGATTAATTATTTCGTTACTTTCTTCTTGTTAGCAACAGTCTTCCGCTTCCCTTTCCGGGTACGCGAGTTGTTTTTCGTGTGCTGGCCACGAACTGGTAACCCTTTCCGGTGACGCAAGCCCCGGTAGCAGCCGATGTCCATCAATCGCTTGATGCTCAACTGAACTTCCGAACGTAACTGACCTTCTACTTTGTACTCGTTCGAAATCGCGTTACGAACTGCACTCGCTTCTTCGTCCGACCACTCGTTGGCTTTCTTATCAACGCTGATACCAGCGTCGGTCAGGATTTTCTTAGCCCGGCTACGACCAATGCCGTAGATGTAAGTCAGCGCGATTTCGCCACGCTTCTTGTCTGGAATATCAACACCTGCAATACGTGCCATGCTTAGCCTTGTCTTTGTTTGTAACGGGGATTCTTTTTGTTGATCACGTACAGCTTCCCTTTCCGCCGGATCACTTTGCAATCTTCACTGCGCTTTTTGATGGACGCTTTAACTTTCATAATTGAAAAGTTTGTAGTTCGTAGTTTGAAGTTTGTAGTTATTAGAGGGTAAACCTCAAACTACGAACCACAAACTTCAAACGATTATTTATACCGGTACACAATCCTTGCCTTACTCAAATCATAAGGCGACATTTCCAATTTTACGCGATCTCCAGGCAAAATCTTGATGTAGTTCATCCGCATTTTGCCAGAGATGTGAGCAATTACCTCATGCTTGTTGGCCAATTCGACTCGAAACATTGCATTCGATAATGCCTCCAAAATCACACCGTCTTGTTCTATTGAATTCTGCTTTGCCATGTTGCTTTAAGCCGCCATCAGTTCCTGTGTATCGACCATCAGGCTAGTATTCGCGGTGACTGCTTCTATGTATTCAAAGGTGGTTAGAATCTCAGGTTTCCCTTTTCGTACGGCCACTGTGTGTTCAAAGTGAGCCGATGGCTTACGGTCAACTGTCCGAATCGTCCAACCATCACGTTCCTGTACTACACCCTTCTTACCAAAGTTGATCATTGGCTCAATCGCCAGAATCATACCTTCCCGTAACTTAGGGCCTTGACCTCGTTTTCCGTAATTCGGCACTTCAGGGGCTTCGTGCAGGTTCTGACCAACGCCATGACCAACTAACTCCCGAACTACCGAATAACCGAACTTCTCGGTGTAAGTCTGAATAGCATAACCTATATCACCAACTCGATTTCCTTCTACCGCTTGTCCTAATCCAAGATAAAGCGACTCTTTTGTACGAACCAGCAGCCGACGAACGGCTGGACTAACTTCGCCAACAGGATATGTGTAGGCGCTATCGCTATGATAGCCATTCAATTTTACACCGCAGTCAATCGAGATAATATCACCATCGCGGAGTTCGTAGCGGCTTGGAAATCCATGAACCACTACATCATTGACAGAGATACAGAGTGAAGCTGGAAACTTGTTATAACCTAAGAATGATGGAATGCCACCATTATCCTTTATAAACGTTTCTGCAACGGTGTCCAGTTCCTTTGTGGTAACACCAGGCCGGATAAGCTTTGCCACTTCGGCGTGGGCTTTCCCGAGAACCTGAGCACTGATTTTTATCAAAGCAATTTCGTCATCGCTTCTATAAAAAATCATTTTATCCTTTTTGTCAGAACCAGCCATTTCAATTAAGCAGCTACAGTCTCACTGTTCGTCCGTCCCTGTACCCGGCCTGATTTCATCAGACCTTCATACCGACGCATGAGCAGATAACTTTCTACTTGCTGAAGCGTATCCAATACCACACCAACCATGATTAGCAGCGATGTACCACCAAAGAATTGCGCGAATCCACTCGTCATTCCTAATAGATTAGCAATAGCTGGTAAAATAGCGACAATTGCCAGCATTATAGCACCAGGCAATGTGATCCGGTCAAGCACTGTACCAATGTATTCAGATGTCTGAAGACCTGGTTTTACACCTGGAATAAAGCCACCGCTACGTTTCATGTCATCGGCAATCTGTACCGGGTTAACGGAAATAGCCGTGTAGAAGAACGTAAAGATGATAATCAGTAATGCAAAGAGAACATTATACTGCCAGGTTGTATAACTCTGGAACGCATTCTGCACACCTGCTGCAAAATCACTTTTCTCAGCGAATAGCCCTGCTACGTACGTTGGAATGAACATTAACGCCTGAGCGAAAATGATAGGCATTACGCCTGCTGCATTCAACTTTAGGGGCAGGTACTGTCTTTGCCCACCTACAACCTTATTGCCAATAACCTGCTTGGCATACTGAATCGGAATCCGACGAACGGCCTGAGTCAGTACAACAGCACCCATAACAACAAAGTACAGCGCAACAATCTCCAGAACGAAAATCAGAATACCACCCGATCCACGCGATTGTTGTTCACCGATAATGGCACCTGGAAGCCGTGATACAATTCCAATCATGATAATCATGGAAATCCCGTTACCAATTCCTTTATCTGTAATCCGTTCGCCCAGCCACATGCAGAAAATCGTACCTGCTGTTAGAACGAATAACGATGAAATCGTGAACAAACCCCGATCAATTAGCAGTGCTTCCTGTGGGATCGTAGTCCGAACGTAGGTGATAGCCTGAACAGCCGTTACACCAATCGTTAGTACGCGTGTGATTTGGTTCAACCGCTTACGACCTGATTCCCCTTCCTTCTGCATTTTCTGGAAGTAAGGAAGCGCCAGCGTAAGCAACTGAATCGCAATCGATGCCGAGATGTACGGCATGATGCCCAATGCAAAAATCGAAGCCTTACTGAACGCACCACCTAAAAAGGTGTCCAATAAACCGAGCAATCCCTGAGGATTAAGGTTCAGTTTTTGCGGGTCAACGCCTGGTAGCACAATAGCTGAACCGAGACGAAACGCCGTAATGAACAACAGCGTGTTGAGGATTCGACTCCGCAACTCGTCAATTGCAAAAATATTCTTAAACGTGGTGATGAGTCGGTTCATAAAAGTAGTTCGGTCGTTGCCGTGCTCACAACTTATTTAGCTGCTTCTTCTTTCGCTTCTCTTGTAGGCACAATTGCCTTACCGCCTGCTTTTTCAATCGCGTCTTTCGCGCTGGCCGAAAAAGCGTGGGCGTGAATTTCAATAGCGGTAGTCAATTCACCACGGCTTAAAACCTTCACAAGATCTTTCTTGCTTACCAGACCATGCTGTAGCAGGAAATCCATGTCAACAATTGTTGCCTTGGTTTCATCAACCAGTGCCTGAATGGCATCCAGATTGAGGGGTTTGTACTCGACGCGGTTAATATTTTTAAAGCCAAACTTCGGTACACGACGTTGAAGAGGCATCTGACCACCTTCAAAGTGTACTTTTCGACTGTAACCTGAACGCGATTGCGCTCCTTTGTGGCCACGCGTGGACGTTCCGCCCATGCCTGATCCCTGCCCGCGTCCGACTCGCTTGCGCTCTCTGACGGAACCTTTTGCCGGTCTAAGGTTGCTTAAATTCATTGCTATAGTAGTAAAAAATGATTCTTTTGGCTCTTCGACACGGCTCTAACACCCGGTTACAGCGGCCTGAAAACCAAAAGAATCGCAAAGATACTTAAATTTCTTCAACTTTCACCAGGTGCTGCACCTTATTGATTGCACCCTTCAGCGCGTCGTTGTATTCCAGTTCGACGCTGCGGTTGATTTTGCCCAAGCCTAACGACTTGATAGCGTTCTTTTGAGATAGCGGTCGTTTAATGGTGCTGCTGACCTGCGTAATGCGTACTCGTGCCATGTCTGTTGCTCCTTTTAAATTAACCGTTAAATACTTTTGCCAAACTTACCTGACGTTGGAAAGCAACCTGATGGGGTAACCGCATTTTTAGCAGGGCATCAAGCGTAGCTTTTACCACGTTGTGTGGGTTCGATGATCCTTTCGATTTCGCCAGGATGTCATGGATACCAGCCGATTCAAGAACGGCCCGCATAGCACCACCGGCGATTACGCCAGTACCCGGAGAAGCTGGCTTCAGCAGGACAAAGCCACCGCTGAATTTACCTTCCATTTCATGAGGAATCGTACGCTTCAGAAGTGGAACCTGTACCAGGTTTTTCTTAGCGTCTTCTACTCCTTTGGCAATCGCGTCCGTTACTTCATTGGCTTTGCCCAAT
Organism: Spirosoma migulaei; assembly: GCF_054776855.1. Lineage (NCBI taxonomy): Bacteria > Pseudomonadati > Bacteroidota > Cytophagia > Cytophagales > Cytophagaceae > Spirosoma > Spirosoma migulaei. The sequence goes on from NZ_BAAHBG010000002.1 coordinate 525,300, forward strand.
CCGTAACCAACGACACCGTTACCATCGCCGACGACGACAATCGCCGAGAAACTGAATCGGCGACCACCTTTTACCACCTTCGCTACGCGGTTGATGGCTACAACCTTTTCTTTCAGGTCGGCTTCGTTAAATTTTGTCGGTCTTGCTGAATTGATGTTCATTGCTTAGAACTTAAGGCCACCCTCGCGGGCTGCGTCGGCCAGTGCTTTTACTTTACCGTGATATAAGTAGCCATTGCGATCAAACACCGCTGCGCTGATGTTCTGAGCAACTGCTTTTTCAGCCAATCGCTGACCTACTTTCTTCGCTGTTTCGAGGGTGTTACCTTCGATTTCGCTTTTCAACTCAACAGACGATGCCGCTGCCAGCGTGTGGCCCGTTACGTCGTCGATAAGTTGTGCGTAAATACCCGTGTTAGAGCGGAAAACTGATAGACGGGGACGCTCGGCTGTGCCGGAAACCTTCGCCCGGATACCAAACTTAATCCGCTGCCTTCTTTCTTGTTTTGTAGTTGCCATGTTATTTGATTCCGACCAAATAGGCGTTTTAAAAGTTTGAAGTTTGGAGTCTGAAGTTTAATGTTACCTGTTAAAAAACGTCGAACATCAAACTTCAAACGGCAAACCTTATTTTTTAGACGAAGATTTACCAGCTTTCCGGCGAACTTGCTCACCAATAAAGCGGATACCTTTGCCTTTGTAAGGCTCAACTTTGCGGAGCGAACGGATTTTAGCCGCTACATCACCTAGAAGTTGTTTGTCTGAACCTTCCAGATATACTTTCGGGTTCTGACCTTTTTCTGTAACAGCCGTTACCTTAATTTCTTCTGGAACTGCTAGGTACACATTGTGTGAGTAGCCAAGTTGCAATTCAAGAACATTATTGGCGACCGATGCTTTGTAACCTACTCCAATAACTTCGAGGTTAAGTTTAAAGCCTTCACTTACGCCTTGTACCATGTTGCTAACCAGCGAACGATACAGACCGTGCAGTGCTTTATGGCGTTTCTGCTCCGTTGGACGGGATACTTGGATATGACCGTCTTCGATTGCCACCGAAATGTCCGGGTCAACCGTTTGGTACAGGGTGCCTTTAGGCCCTTTTACCGTTACGACGTTTTGGTCGTCGACAGACAACGTTACATTGCTGGGTAGGGCGATGGGTTTCTTACCTATGCGTGACATCGTTCAGTTCGGATTAATATACGTAACACAATACCTCTCCACCAACGTTCAGCGTCTTGGCTTCTTTATCGGTCATCACACCCTTAGAGGTCGAGATGATAGCAACACCCAGGCCATTTAAAATACGTGGCAGGTTATCGGCTCCCCGATACTGACGTAAGCCTGGCCGGCTGATCCGTTGCAGGTCAACGATCGCATTTTGCTTCGTTGTTGGATTGTACTTCAGGGCTATTTTGATGATGCCCTGAGGAGTGCTATCGTCGAACTTATAGTTCTGGATGAACCCTTTGTCGTACAAAACTTTGGTAATTTCTTTTTTTATGTTGGAAGCAGGTATTTCCACAACCCGGTGCTTAGCCCGGATGGCATTTCTAACGCGGGTTAGAAAGTCTGCTATTGGATCTGTATTCATTCTTAGCGTTGCGTTACTTGCAAACCTCTGTTTTTGAGAAAGTTCGCAAAATTACGGAAACTGAATTACAAAGAGAAATGGAATCTGGAATTACCAGCTTGCTTTTGTTACACCTGGAATTTTACCCGCCGATGCCATTTCCCGGAAGGTTACCCGCGAAATACCAAATTTGCGCATATAGCCCCGTGGACGACCGGTTAGTTTGCAACGATTGTGCAGCCGAACGGGCGATGCGTTTTTAGGGAGCTTATCCAGACCTATGTAATCACCGGCAGCTTTCAGAGCGGCCCGTTTCGTAGCATATTTGGCAACTAACGCTTCGCGTTTCCGTTCCCGTGCTTTGATTGATTCTTTTGCCATTGTTTTAGCCTTTGTGTCGGTTATTATTTACCACTCTTAGCAAACGGCATGCCCATTGCTTTCAGCAGCTCGTAGCTTTCAGTATCCGTGTTGGCAGATGTCACAAACGTGATATCCATCCCCGAAATACGGGCTACTTTGTCGATGCTGATCTCTGGGAAGATAATCTGCTCCTGCACGCCGAACGTGTAGTTACCACGACCGTCGAACCCTTTGTCGCTAATGCCTTTGAAGTCACGAACGCGGGGCAACGAAACCGTTGTCAGGCGATCCATAAATTCATACATTTTCTCACCACGTAGTGTCACTTTCGCACCGATGGGCATTTTCTCCCGCAGTTTGAAGTTAGATACAGCCTTTTTCGACATAGTCGCAACGGCTTTCTGACCCGTGATGGTCGTTAGTTCTTCGACGCCTACATCAACCAACTTCTTGTCGGCGACAGCGGCTCCGATACCTTTATTGATGACAATTTTGCTCAGACGCGGCACTTGCATGATCGACTTATACTGGAACTTGTCTTTCAATTGAGGTACGACCTCATTTAAATATTTTTCTTTCAGTCTTGGCGTTGCCATTTTCTTAGACCTGCTTAAGGTTATTTACGAACATCTGGGATGAAGTTGCCCGTCTTCTTAGAGAAGCGTTGCAGCTTGCCCTTGTCGTTCAACTTACGACCCGTGCGGGTAGGTTCGCCGGTGGCGGGATCAACTAATTTCAGGTTACTGATGTGGATTGATCCTTCCGTTTTTTCCAGGCTTCCCTGCGGGTTAGAAGCCGTTGGCTTCAAGTGCTTGGTAATCATAGCCACACCCTCAACACGGGCACGATCTTTCTCTACAATTACTTCTTTCACTACTCCGCGCTGCCCTTTCGAGTTTCCACCAATCACAACGACCGTATCGCCCGTCTTGATGTGGAATTTGTGTGTCGGTAGCGTTATTTTCTTCTCCATTGCTTACAATACCTCTGGGGCTAACGATACGATTTTCATAAACTGCTTCTCGCGCAATTCGCGGGCTACAGGACCGAAAATCCGAGTGCCACGCGGCTCATCGTTGTTGTTGAGCAACACAGCTGCGTTGTCTTCGAAACGGATGTACGAACCATCTTTCCGGCGTACTTCCTTTTTTGTCCGAACAACCACGGCTTTCGAAACCGTACCTTTTTTCATACTGCTGGACGACAGGGCTTGCTTCACTGTCACGACAATCTTGTCACCGACCGATGCATACCGTTTGCCCGTACCGCCCAGGACTCGGATAACCAGCACTTCTTTTGCGCCACTGTTATCGGCTACTCCTAATCTTGATTCTTGCTGTACCATGGCTTACTTCGCTTTTTCGATGATTTCGACTAACCGCCAACGTTTATTTTTGCTCAATGGGCGGGTTTCCATAACACGAACTGTGTCGCCGATACCACACTCATTTTTCTCGTCATGAACCGTCAATTTTTTGGTCTTGTTCATGAACTTGCCATACATCGGGTGTTTCACTTTGCGATCAATCGCAACTGTAATGGTTTTCTGCATTTTATTGCTGGTCACCCGCCCGATACGCTCTTTACGTGCGTTACGCTCCGATGCCGATTTCGCTTCGCTCGTTGCTGGAGCGGCTGCTTTCGGCTGTTCTGTTGCTGCTGCCGCTGGGGTTGATACTTCCTCCTGCGGTGCTGGTGCTTGTTGCTCTTCCATCGTCGTGTCTTATTAGGCTTGCCGCGATTTAACTGTCAGTTCTGTATGCAGGCGAGCAATCCGTTTGCGGCTCTCGCGGATGCGCATGGGGTTCTCAATTGGAGATACGGCATGTGCAAACTTCAGTTTCAGCAGGCGATCCTGTTCCGCACCGATTTCAGTACGCAAGGCATCCGCCGACAATCCTTTCAAATCTTCTTTTTTCATCTTGTTCGTCGCTTAGGGATCTACTCTGCGCCTTGCTCCTGATAATCGCGCCGGACTACAAACTTCGTCCGAACGGGCAACTTCTGAGCCGCTAAGCGAAGGGCTTCCATACCCGTTGCTAAATCAACACCTGTTGTTTCGAACATAATCGTGCCGGGTTTCACTACGGCTACCCAATATTCGGGAGCACCTTTACCTTTACCCATCCGTACTTCAGCCGGCTTTTTAGTGATCGGCTTGTCTGGGAAAATACGAATCCAAACCTGGCCTTCACGTTTCATGGCCCGGGTTACGGAAATACGAGCGGCTTCAATCTGGCGGGCAGTGATCCGACCCGGCTCCAATGATTTAATCGCGAACGTACCGAAAGAAATCTCATGACCGCGCGATGCGATACCTGGAATCCTTCCTTTATGCTGTTTACGGAATTTAGTTCTTTTTGGCTGTAACATAGCTCTTTAATCAGTTTGCCGTTTGCAGTTTGACGTTTGTAGTTAATGTCAGGAAATCTTGTTGAACACCGAACTTCAAACCTCAAACGTCAAACTAACTTTTCAAGTTTATCGTCTTGGTCCACCTGGTCCACCACCACGGTTGCCACCTTGGCCACCGCCCCGGTTACCGCCCTGGCCGCCACCACGATTGGCACCTGGAGCGCCACCGCGATTGCCACCCTGACCTCCCCGATCGTTACCACCGCGGTCTCCACGACCACGACCACCACGGTCGTTGCCATCACGGTCGCCACGAGGGCCCCGACGATCGCCACGGTCGTTAGCAGATGCTGTACGTTCTCCGGCTTGTGCCTGGCTCATCATAGCTGATGGCGATAGATCGCGCTTGCCATAAACTTCACCTTTGAAAATCCACACTTTGATGCCGATTTTGCCGTAAACGGTTTGGGCTTCAGAGATAGCATAGTCGATGTCGGCACGGAGTGTATGAAGAGGCACGCGACCTTCTTTGTACTGCTCTGAGCGGGCAATTTCAGCACCACCTAAACGACCCGATACTTTTACTTTAATACCTTGTGCACCAACCCGAAGAGCCGACTGGATAGCCTGCTTCATGGCACGACGGAACGAAATACGAGCCTGTAACTGCTGGGCGATAGCTTCGCCAACCAATTTAGCATCGATTTCTGGCCGTTTGATTTCGAAGATATTGATCTGAACATCTTTGCCCGTGATCTTTTTCAGCTCTTCTTTGATCTTGTCGACCTCGCCACCGCCTTTACCGATTACAATACCCGGACGGGCTGTGTGAATCGTAAGGGTTACCCGCTTCAGGGTACGCTCGATAACTACCCGAGCAATGGCTCCTTTCGGAATACGGGCTGCTACGTATTTGCGGATTTTCTCGTCTTCAACAAGTTTATCTGCAAACTCTTTGCCGCCGTACCAGCTCGATTCCCAGCCCCGAACAATACCAAGTCGCAGGCCAATTGGATTTATTTTTTGTCCCATTTCCTAATTATTGTTCGTTTTCAGGGGTTTCTGCTGATTCCAGTACAGATTGCGCTGCGCTGTCAACTACAATAGTAATGTGGTTGGACCGTTTCCGAATCCGGTGACCACGACCTTGTGGAGCTGGACGCAGACGCTTCAACATCGGACCTCCGTCAACAAAAATCGTTTTTACATAAAGATCAGCGTCTTCTATGCGCTCATCTACATTTTTCTGTTGCCAGTTGGCAACGGCCGATAAAAGCACTTTCTGCAATACATCGGCACCAGCCTGTGGCTGATATTTTAATAGACCCAACGCCCGGCTAACGCGCTGACCACGAATCAGGTCGGCGATTAACCGCATCTTACGGGGCGACGTGGGCACATCTTTAAGTCTCGCTACTGCTTCCATTTTTTTTATGGCTCGGTGCTCGGTGCTCAGCGCTCGGTTTTTTTACAATACCCTGCTCCTTGCTCTCTGCCCCATGCTGGATTTATCGTTTGCCCTTGTCTTTCTTTGCGGTGTGTCCCCGGAAGTTACGCGTTGGTGAAAATTCACCGAGCTTGTGACCTACCATGTTCTCCGTTACATAAACCGGGATAAACTTGTTACCGTTGTGAACGGCGAAGGTATGGCCTACGAAATCCGGCGAAATCATCGAACGACGCGACCAGGTTTTGATGACCGATTTCTTGCCCGAATCATTCTGGGTCTGAACTTTATTGTCCAGACGGAAATCAATATATGGGCCTTTTTTGAGTGAACGTGCCATTGTTATCTGTTACTTTTTGCGTCGGCTAATAATCATGCTTTCAGATGCCTTGTTCTTGTTGCGGGTCTTCTGACCTTTGGCGAACTGGCCATTGCGTGAACGTGGGTGACCACCGGATGCCCGGCCTTCACCACCACCCATTGGGTGATCGACAGGGTTCATAACAACGGCACGAACACGTGGGCGACGGCCTAACCAACGGCTACGGCCTGCTTTCCCTACGACAACGTTCATATGGTCGGGGTTTGATACCGAACCAACCGTTGCCATACCAGCACTTAATACCCGGCGGGTTTCGCCCGAAGGAAGACGCAGGATAGCGTACTTATCTTCACGACCAACCAATTGTGCGTAGGTACCAGCTGAGCGAGCCATTGCGCCACCTTTACCAGGTGTCAACTCGATATTGTGAACGATTGTACCGATTGGCATCAGAGCCAGTGGTAATGCGTTACCAACATCTGGTGTCGACCCTTCGCCTGACTGAATCGTCTGACCGACAACAATGCCTTGAGGGGCGATGATGTAGCGTTTCTCACCGTCAGCGTATTGCACCAGAGCGATGCGTGCCGTGCGGTTTGGATCGTATTCTACAGTCAAAACTTCGGCAGGTTGGCCGACTTTGTCGCGCTTGAAATCAATAATACGGTATTTCCGCTTATGACCTCCTCCAATGTAGCGCATAGTGCGGTGACCTTCGTTATTGCGGCCGCCGGTTCTCTTGATGGGCTCCAGCAGACTTTTCTCTGGCTTGGAGGCTGTTATTTCCGCAAAGTCGGGTGCCACGCGAAAACGTGTACTCGGCGTTATTGGTCTTAGTTTTTTAACTCCCATGACTGATTAATTGGTAGAGCAAGGCTCGGTTTACAGGTCAGCGTAGATATCAATTACTTCGCCTTCTGCCACCGTAACAATTGCTTTCTTAGTGGTTGGGGTCTTGCCCGATACAACACGTCCGTTGATGTTCTTGCTGCGTTTTTTTCCGTAAACCCGGAAAGTATTGACAGCCTCAACGTTTACGCCGTACATTTTCTCGATGGCTTTGCCGATCTCGAGTTTGTTGGCTTTTAGTTCAACCTCAAAAGCATACTTCCCTTGCTTGTTAAGGCCCGTCATTTTTTCAGTGACGATTGGTCGTTTCAGTACGCTCATGATTATTTTTCGAACAACGTTTGGATGGTTGACAGCGCTTCTTCGCTGATGAGCAGTTGATCGGCATTCATCAGATCGTAGGTATTCACCTGCGAAGCTGTGGTCACCTTCGCTTTCTGCACGTTCCGGCTCGACAATACAACATTTGTATTTACGTCGGGCAGAATGAGCAGCGTTTTACGACCCGTTAGGTTCAGATCATTCAGGAATTGAATGTAATCTTTGGTGCGGGGAGCTTCCAGCGTGATGCTGTCGATAACTGAAATCTTCTCAGCTTTTGCTTTTACAGCGTAAGCCGACTGGCGAGCCAGTGATTTCACTTTTTTGTTCAGTTTGAAGCTATAATCCCGGGGGCGAGGTCCGAAAATTGTACCACCACCTACGAACACGGGTGATTTGGCACTACCAGCGCGAGCACCGCCCGTACCTTTTTGCTTCTTCAGTTTGCGAGTCGAGTGTGCATTTTCAGCGCGCTCTTTCACTTTGTGCGTTCCCTGACGTTGATTAGCCAGGTATTGTTTCACGTCGAGGTAAATCGCGTGTTGGTTCGGTTCAATTCCGAAAACCTCCTCCGGAAGGGTGACCTTTTTGCCTGTGTCTACGCCCTTGCTGTTATATACGATTACTTCCATGGCCTATTTCTCAATAATAACGTATGAATTTTTGGCTCCGGGAATCGAACCGCTAACAACGAGCAGGTTTTGCTCAGGCAGAACACGCAATACGCGCAGGTTTTGCACCTTTACGCGGTTACCGCCCATCCGGCCAGCCATACGAAGACCTTTGAACACGCGCGATGGGAACGAACAGGCACCGATCGAACCTGGGTGACGACCCCGGTTATGCTGACCGTGCGTTTGACCGCCAACCCCAGCGAATCCGTGACGTTTCACAACGCCCTGGAAACCACGACCTTTTGCTGTTCCAACTACGTCAACGAAGTCAGCTTCTGCAAATACGTCGGCTACCGTGAGGGTTTCACCTAAATTCAGCTCTTTCTCGAATTCTTTGAACTCAACCAGTTTGCGCTTAGGTGTAGTGCCAGCTTTTTTAAAGTGGCCCAACTCCGGCTTGTTACTGTGCTTTTCTTTTTTGTCGCCATAACCCAGCTGCACAGCTGTGTAGCCATCTTTCTCAACGCTACGAACTTGGGTTACAACACAGGGACCCGTCTCAATCACTGTACATGCCAGAGCCTGCCCGTCCGCATTGTACACGCTGGTCATCCCGATTTTCTTGCCAATTAAACCAGACATTTGTGTTTGTTTAAAGTAAGCAGGTAAAAAATAGGTACTCATTTTCCGTATCGGACCTTCCGAATCGGGCCGCAAAATTAGACAAATATTTGAATGAATCCTATATCTGCTTAACAATCAGCCCAAAAACAACATAAAAAAAGGTCGGGTGCGCTGCACCTGACCTTCAGAGGCATACAAAGCCATGCAATGCAAGGATTGTTTGCCAAAAAGTCAGATGTGGTTTCCTTGCGGACCTTCACCCTCGTATGTCGTTAGACTCGATGTTCCGAGTTTGGGACTGCAAAAGTAGAGAATAATTAGCAGAAATGGAAAATTTATTTTAAAGAAAGTTTTGTGGAGATGTTGATGTGTGTTTCGGAAAGCCTTGGGCAATAAATTGTTTGGTCGCTTTGGGACTAAACAATTATGATATGTTTATGATTTTCCACAAACATGCTGTCGCTAACGCGACTAAGCTAGCTCATTTCTATAGCCTGAATAATGAGCGACGGAATGATGACTTATTCTATCTGATTGAATTTGTTTAAAAAATGCCGTATATTCTTCTAGGAACGTTCGCTTTCTATGATGTTCTTTCTGGTTGCTAATGTATTGGACGACTTCATCAATTTGAGAGTGGCTATAAGAGAAAGCTCCATAGCCCATTTGCCATTCGAAATGCCTTTTTACTAATCGCTTGTCATTAATCCATTTCGATGAATCACCTTTTAAATCCTGCATCAAGTCAGAAATGGATTGTTTGGGATTAATGCCAATAAAAGCGTGGATATGATCGGGCATTCCGTCAATGGCAAGGAGCTTATGCCCTTGATTCTGAATAATGCCAGTCATGTAGCGGTATAAATCTTCTTTCCAGGCTGATTGAATAAGTCCGTAGCTGTGTTTGATCGCAAAAACGGTGTGTAAGTAGATTTAGGTGTAGGTGTTTGGCATACGGATTAGACGGTGAGTTATTGGTTCGGTCGCTATGCGACTTTGGGACGAATTAACGCTTGAAATGAAGGATTTTTAAAATTGCCCTATACAGTAGGTTTACCCATTTTCTTCATTTAACTAGTATTATCGCAAAACGCTCGAATTCTTTACCGTTCATGTCTCAATCTGTAACTCGTCGTCAAACGCTGGCAGCCCTGACTGCCTCTGTAGGCGCAACCCTCTCGACTAATGCGCTGCAAGCCATGCCTGCGCCAACCGCTCAGTCTCCTTTTACGATTTGCCTGAACATGAGTACGATTCGAGGGCATAAGCTTGGATTTGTTAAGGAACTGGAAGCTGCTTCCAAGGCGGGATTTCGGTCCGTCGAAATATGGATTGAGACACTACAGACCTATCTTAAAAACGGTGGAACAACGGCTGAAGCCCGAAAGGTCCTGGCAGATAACGGTATAAAAGTTGAAAATGCGATTGGTTTTGCGCCCTGGATCATTGACGATGAAGCGGCTCGCGCCAAAGGGCTCGCTCAATTGAAGAGTGAGATGGAAATGCTGGCCGAAGTAGGATGCAAACGAGTGGCAACTCCGCCAATTGGGGCGCAGTCGCCAGGTAGCCCTAAAGTTGATTTATATAAAGCGGCCGAACGATATCGTGCGATTCTGGAAATAGGCGATAAAAAGGGTGTTGTTCCTCAATTGGAGCTATGGGGTTTTTCGCCTAATCTAAGCCGGTTGAGTGAGGTTATGTTCGTGGCAATTGAGAGTGGTCACCCCTCTGCCAGGGTGTTGCTGGATATTTATCACCTCTACAAAGGTGGTTCAGGTAATACGATGCTTCCGCTGGTGGGAAAATCGGCTATTGAAGTATTTCACGTGAATGACTATACGGCCAATTTCACCCGTGAAAAAATAGTTGATGCGGATCGTGTATTTCCGGGTGATGGTGTTGCGCCTATTCGGGAGACATTGAAACTCATTAAACGAACTGATCAACCTATCGTTGTCTCGCTGGAGGTTTTCAATAAAGACTATTATGCACAGGATGCGCTGACCGTCACAAAAACGGCAATGGCGAAGATGAAAGCTATGGTGGCTGGGCTTTAATAAGCCCAGGCCATTAGGCCACCATCTGCAGCAATAGTTTGTCCACTGACATAGCCAGAGGCAGGCATACATAAAAACGACACTACAGAAGCTACTTCTTCCGGCTCGCCGACGCGGTTCATGGGTGTGCGTTTCAGAATGCCAGCTAGTTTTTCTGGATTAGTGAGTACAGGTGTTGCCAGGGGTGTTTTTATGTACCAGGGTGCAACCGCATTTACCCGAATGCCATCAGGGGCCCACTCCACAGCCAGATTGCGGGTTAGCTGGAGCATGGCCGCTTTAGTCATACCATATAATGATCCGCTACTGGTATGGGCTAAACCCGATACGGATGAGACCATCACAAGTTTGCCGCCCTTGCTGGATGCCTTAAGCAATAGATAGGCCGCCTGACTCATTTCGTAGGCCGACCGCAAGTTGGTATTCAGTATGTAGTCGTACTCGGCAGGGCTATACTCAGCTGTAGGCTTACGGATATTCGTTCCGGCGTTGTTGATCAGAATATCCAAATGCCCCCACTTTTTCTGGACAATCTCCATAATTTGAACTGCGGTGCCCGGCTGGCTCACATCGGCGGCTAGGCCATCAACTGTGTGGCCTTGTTGCTGGTAATCAGTCAACTGTTGTTGAAGCAACTCATTATCTCGTGCGATAATAAAAACAGATGCGCCGAGGTCCAGAAATTGCCGAACAATGGCTTCGCCAATTCCTTTGGTTCCGCCCGTTACAAGAGCACGTTGGCCACTGAGCGACCAGAGTGATGGGGTCATATAGATTTGTAGTTCTAGGTTGGGCTATAAAACTACAAATCATGCGTTATAAACCATAACGTTCACTCGCCTTGCGGTTGGGCACGGGCTCCCATCGTTCCTGTTGTAGGAAATACATGACTACGGCTATTGTGACGGCTCCAACACCAACTATCCAGACCATTCCCCATGGACTCCAATAGGACCAGGTTCGCTGGCTGATCAAATGCAGTAAGGCCACCATCATAAGGCCAAGCCCTAAGGCTCCGAAAAGTGCATATACTAACGTTTTCTGATAGGATTGTCGCAATGAATAGGCTCCGTATGATTTATTGCGAAACTGAAATAGAATATCATCTAAACTGGCTTCTGCAAGCTGGGCATCTGAAAAGGCTAACTCTCGCTGATAGAGTTTACGAAGTTTTTGAACCGAGTCGGCATTGGCATCCATCAGGGTTTTTTCGAGGGCTGACTCAAACGGGAGGCCGATCCACAGATAGTGTTCAATTTCGCACACAAGATGGTCGAGAAGTTCAGTAAGCAGTTCGTCAGAGAGACCACTTTGGAGCAGGTACTTGTGGATATGGTCTATTTGTTGGGGAGTTAGCTTTTCCATAAACGTACAGGATTAAGTTAATTGCCAAAAGCCAGATTCGGAGGTGTTTGAAATAACTGCTGCATGTAGTCGACAAAGCGCTCAAATTCAGAGATCTTCTGAATGGCCATTTGTGTGCCGCTGTCTGTTAAGGAGTAATATTTACGTAGGCGGCCGTCCACCTCAATGGACTCGTTTATCAATAAGCCTTCCTGCTCCAGCTTATGAAGAACTGGATAGAGCGCCCCGAAGGTCAGCGTCAGTTCACCATGAGTGCGCTCTTTAACGGCCTGTGTAATCTGGTAACCGTACATTTTATCTTGTTCGGAGAGCAGTTTTAATACAATCGTCTTCAACGTTCCCCGTAAAAACTCACTACTGACTGGTTCCATAAATGCCGAAAGCTTATCGCCCAATTTTGTAGTACGAATATATGTAAGAAAATTAAATATGCAAGCAACTCGAATTTTATTTTTTTAATCCGTTTCATCGAGTAGAAAGCAACACAGAGAGTTTATGACGTGTCTGTTAACCAACTACCATTGCATCATTTTTGGCAATACCCTATTTCGCCAGTAATTTTAGATTTCCCATTTAAAACTCTACTCATGAACAAACGAATCGGGCTGCTGGTCGGGTTAACGTTTGCGGCTGGCATTGGGCTGGCGCAGAATAAACCCAAGCCGGAAGACGTGCAGACGTTTACGCTCAAAAATGGCATGAAATTCATGGTCCTCGAAGACCATTCGATCCCTAATGCCAATTTCTACTCATTCTGGAAAGTGGGTTCGCGTAATGAAGTCCACGGTATCACGGGACTCTCTCATTTCTTTGAGCACATGATGTTCAATGGCGCAAAAAAATACGGGCCTAAGCAGTTTGACCGTGTTATAGAAGCCAACGGGGGGTCGAACAATGCCTACACCACCGAAAACACAACAGTGTACACAGACTGGTTTCAGAGCGGAGCCCTCGAAACAATTTTTGACCTCGAAGGCGATCGTATCCGGGATTTAGCCATTGATCCCAAAATGGTTGAAAGCGAACGAGGGGTTGTCTTATCGGAGCGGAGTACTGGTCTGGAAAACAGTAATTATCGGGTTATTAACGAATTGGTGCAATCCGTAGCTTTTGTGGAGCATCCATACATGTTCCCGGTGATTGGCTTTGAATCGGATATCAAAAAATGGACGCAGGCAGATCTGGAAAAATATTTCAAGACCTATTACTCGCCCAATAATGCCGTTGCAGTGGTGGTTGGCGACGTAACAGCAGCTCAGGTGAAGAAACTAGCCGAACAGTACCTCGAATCGATTCCAGCCCAGAAACTGCCGGATAGCTTACGCACAGTCGAGCCTCCCCAAAACGGAGAACGGCGTGCAACGACCTATAAAGATGTGGCGACACCCAATATTCTGCTGGCTTATCATACCCCCGCCACGCGCCACCCCGATTACTATGCTCTCGATTTGCTCAGTGGCGTATTGAGTTCGGGGAATTCGTCGCGTTTAGTGAAGTCATTAGTGCTGGACTCGACTGTTGCATCGCGGGTGTTCACTAGTATGGATCAGTCGTTCGATCCAAGTTTGTTTTCGATCTATGCCATTGCCGCCAGTAGTATTTCGGCGGAGCAGTTAGAACGGTCGGTACTTCATCAGATTGATAAGGTAATTAATGAGGGAATTACGGATGTAGAACTGCAAAAGCTGAAGAATCAGAAATTGATGGAGTTTTATCGTACCATGGAAACCATCAATGGGAAGGCAAATTCGCTGGGCACATATGAACTGTTTTTCGGCGACTATAAAAAACTATACGAAGCGCCCGCCCTGTATGAAAAAGTAACTAAAGAAGACGTACAGCGGGTAGCTAAAACGTATCTGACAGCCCGCAATCGAACTGTTGGGTATCTACTGCCAGAGCCTAAGAACAACCCTGCTAAAAACAATTAATTATAAACAGCTAACCCAAACCTATAAGCTGGGCCGCCGTTGCGGTTGTTTAAGCCTTATAGGTTTCGCTATATGAAATCTATACTTACTCTTATCACCGCTCTACTTATCGTGAGCGCGTCGTTGGCACAAACCTTCAAGGTGCCGCCCTATCAGAAATTTAAGCTTAAGAATGGCCTGACGGTTTATTTGATGGAGCAGCATGAAGTGCCGCTGATCAATATTTCGGCGGTATTCGATGCAGGTGCTGTGCAGGATGGAACCCGCTATGGCGTAGCCAATATGACGGCTGAGGCTCTCTTATTTGGGAGCTCGAAATACACGAAAGCCCAATTGGAAGAAAAGACTGAATATGTTGGGGCCAGCGTCGATACTTATGCAGGAAAAGAAGTTGCTAAACTGACGGCCTCTTTTGCCGTAAAAGATCAGGATTTACTGTTCGATATTATCCAGGATGTTATTACCAAGCCAACCTTCGATCAGGCTGAATTCGATAAATATAAACAACGGCAACTGCTTCAGTTAACGCAACAGAAAGAAAGCCCGCGTGGAGTGATTAACTCCTATTTCAATCGGTTTGTGTACGAGGGGCACCCCTATGCCAATCCACTCACAGGTACACCAAGCTCAGTGTCGGTCGTATCGGCATCCGATGCCCGGCAGTTCTACCAGAAAAACTACACCACCGACCGGGCTGCGATCGCTATCGTGGGCGATTTTACGACGGCGGAAATGAAAAAACGGATCACCGACTTGTTTGGAAACTGGAAAACGGCAGCCGCAACATCACCTGCCCTGACAGAGCCAACGTTCTCATTCGATAAGAATCGGGTTTTATTAGTGAACAAGGATGATGCCCGTGAAACAACCTTTTTGATTGGGGGTAAAGGCATCACGCAGAGTAATCCAGATTTTATTCCAGTAACCGTTGTTAATACAATTTTGGGTGGACGATTTACCTCCTGGCTGAACGATGCTTTGCGCGTAAATTCAGGTCTGACCTATGGTGCAGGCAGCCGTTTCGGTACGTATCGTAAGAGCGGTACTTTTGCCATTTCGACATTTACTAAAGTCAGTACCACCACGCAGGCCATTGATATGGCGTTGCAGGTGCTTGATAGCCTGCATAAAACGGGCATCGACGAAAAGACGCTTGCATCGGCTAAAAACTACGTTAAAGCAGACTTTCCACCGAAATACGAATCCGCTAGTGAGCTATCAAATCTGCTGACGGATATGTTCAGCCTGGGCTTTGATGAATCGTTTATCAATAACTTTCAGAAGAATGTTGATGGGTTAACCGTGGCTAAAACGCGCCAGATCATTGATCAATATTTCCCGAAAAATAACCTCCAATTCGTGCTGGTCGGTAAGGCTGAAACCATTCGGGATAAAGTGAAAAAATACGGAACCGTTACCGAGAAAGAAATAAAAGCCGACGGGTTTTAAACGTACTTGAGCACAGAGGAGCGGAGTACACTGAGAGGGTTTGCCTGACAGATTTCTTTTTGTACTCTGTGTCTCTGTGTTTAAATTCCTCTACCTTTGCCCTGAGTTTTTGGTGCCTGATGTCGCTTCATAGCGACTTTCAAGGCTTAAAAGGGAAGTTGGTGCAACGCCAACACTGTCCCCGCAACTGTAAGTCTTATTGAATGTATAATTTATAATGTAGAGTGAATAATGGTGTTACAACCATTTTACATTGATCATTATTCATTGTCCATTAAAAATCGGTTCATTCTTCGTAGCCACTGTGCTGATTATCAGTATGGGAAGGCCAGAGCCGACGAGACGAGTCAGGAGACCTGCCAAAGACCATCCGTTGTTCTGGTGTTCGGAGGAAACGCCCCAACCGCGTGCTGTTGACGCACAATTTGTTCAGAAGTTATAGTGGTAAAACAAGCCCTTCATTGGTGGGTACTGATTCTGGTTACTGGCCTGTTAATAGGTCATACCGGTTTCGCACAAACTGATTCCTCCAGGGTCACGTCTAGGAATCAGTTGGAAACAGTTGTGTCGCTATCGGCAGTAACTGTGCGTGCTATTGCACCCGAACGGTTCCTGGCGGGCCAGAAACTTCAGCGTATTGATTCAATAACGCTAGTTCAATTTCGATTTGGCTCATTAACCGATCTATTAGCGCTTAATACACCTTTGGCCTTTAAAAACTATGGGCCCGGACAATTGGCTACGGTTGCCTTTCGCGGTACATCGGCCAATCATACCGCCGTACTTTGGAATGGGATCAATATCAACCAGCCTAATCTTGGCCAGACGGATTTCTCTACCCTACCCGTTGCCGGTTTCGATCGGTTAGCCGTTCAATATGGTTCCTCGGCCAGCACAGTTGGTTCCGATGCGGTAGGAGGGAGCATACTACTCGGTAGCAGTCCCGGCTGGCAGCCGGGTGTATGCGTAACGATTGGGCAGCAGTTTGCCAGTTTTCGGAATAGCCAGACACAAATAGGCGTTCGTTACGCATCAGCATTGGGTCAGAACTGGAAACTGTCGGGTAAGACATTTGCTTACCGAAATCAGTTTAATAACAATTATCCATACACCGAACGGCAGCATTATTTTCTGGAACCCTCGACAACGGCGCAACGTGGATTCATACAGGATCTTTATTTTCTCCATAAAAGTGGTCGGCAAATTTCAGTCAATGCCTGGTTGACCGACAATGACCTGATTATTACTCCCCAGGATACCATAGCCCGGGAACGTACCCGAACGAAATCGGCGCGACTGCTGGCTACTTATGAAGCAAATCGCATGACTTTCCGGGTAGGCTGGATTCGCGATGTGCTGGACTATGCGAAAGGCAACTTCGATACGCCAAGCCATACCGAAACGGAGCGGCTTATTAGTCGGGCCGAGCGTGAGTTTTCGCTCGTATCAACGAATACCAAACAACTGAACCTACGGATTGGGGGCGAGTGGTCGCATTACCGTACCCGAACGGATGGCTATGGTGGACAGTTGATTCAGGAGGATCGGGGTGATATATATGCGTTACTTCGTTTCCAAACACCACGCTGGCTCGTGTCGGCTACTATTCGACAAGCGTTCGTAACGCGGTTTAATCCACCCATCACGCCATCGCTCGGGGCTGAATATCAGGTCGTTCAGGGAAATCGTTTTAATCTGACCGCCAAAGGGTCGGTTAGTCGCAACTACCGGGTGCCGACACTCAATGAACGTTATTGGGTGGAGCTAGGCAATCCGAATCTGTTGCCCGAAAGTGGCCTGAATGTCGAGGCCGGTTTGGCCTCGAATACGAAATTGTCGGATTATACCAACCTGACGGCTGACTTAACAGCCTACCATAACCGGGTGGATAACTGGACGTACTGGAATCCTACTACTAATTACCATGTCGAAAATTTGCAGTTGGTGGTAGCGCGCGGAGTTGAATTCACTACTGGTTTGGTCTATGCACGCACTACCTGGCGGGCGGGTTTTCGGATGGGTTACGCACTAACGCGCTCGTCGCAGGAGCGTGCCTATGATGCTTATTCGCAGGATGTTATTGGTAAGCAATTGGTATATGTGCCAATTCATACCGGAACACTTAATGCGTATCTGCAATACAATAAAACACGTCTCAGTATACAAACGCAAGCCAACTCGCGCCGGTACATTACGTTCGACAATAGCCAGTTTTTTAAAGGATCTATGATTGCCAATGTGATTTTAGAGCAAACCACCAAGCTAGGACCGGTACCGATTCGGGTACAGGGACAAGTCAATAATGTATTCGACGCACTGCTGATAGGCGTGAAGCGAAACGCGCTTCCGGGCCGAAACTGGGCAATAAATTTACTTATCAATTTTCCTCAATAATTCATGAAAATCCAATTGACCAAATCAATTGCAGTTGGGCTGGTAGCCCTGAGTGTCTGGAACTGTAAAACGTCCGATCCAGAATTAACACCCTATGAATCAGGTGTATTTATTCTGAATGCAGGTAATTTCTCCAGTAATAATGGAACGGTTTCGTTTTTACCGCGTAACAGTAATACGGTTGCTACTAATATTTTTCAAACGGCCAATCCTTCCTTAGCCTTAAGCGGAGGAGTACAGGGTTATACGGAAGTAAACGGTAAAGGGCTGATTCTGGTGGATAACAGCACAACCGGGCAGGATAAAATTGAGATTGTTGAGGCTGGCACATTTGTATCTCGCGCAACGCTAAAAGCACCAGATATCGAAAACCCCCGTCAGGTAATTCAGGCCGGTCCGAACAAAGCCTACATCAGCTGCTGGGATGTCTCGGGCGATTTCTCTAATGGAACCTTCTATAAGGACCCAGGCTATATCGCTGTAGTCGATTTGAACACCGGCACCGTTTCCAAAAAGATACCAGCGGTAAAAGGTGTCGAGCGGATGGTTTTGGTTGGAACCGAAGTATTTGTGGGTAGTACGGGGTATAGTGGCGACAAAACCCTGATGATTATCGATGCCAATACGGATGCAGTAAAAGAGAAAATAGATTTCGGTACTACACCCGAGCCGATTGCTCTTGATGGAGATAGCAGACTGTGGATTCTTGCCGGTAAGGATATGGTTCGGATTAATCCACAAAGTCGTTTGGTCGAGAAACGCCTGACCTTCTCAGCTGCGCCTGGCTCGGTAACGCTTGGTGCAGATAAGCGGACGTTTTATTACATATTGAGTGGCAAAACATACCGGTTCACTGTGGATGCAAATACATCGGCGGGCAGCGTGTTTGTTAATCGTTCGTTTAGCGCACTGGGGGTCGATCCACAAACCAAGCGAGTCTATGGCAGCGTAATTCCGTCCTATGCCCAGGCTGGCTATGTGTTGCGTTACGAAGATGGTGGTTCACTGGTTGATTCCGTTAAGGCTGAAATTGCTCCTTCTGGATTTTATTTCCGATGAGCCATCAACGGGCAATCATGAACTGGAGCGGAGGAAAGGACTCCGCGCTGGCGTTGTATCATAGCCTTCGGTCGGAGCGGTGGGCTATACAAAGCCTACTGACATCGGTGAATGATCAACATGAACGGGTGAGTATGCATGGCGTTCGTGTCGATCTACTGGAAGCTCAGGCTAGTCGTTTAGGATTGCCCTTGCAGCTCTTACGGTTACCCGGCAATGTTTCGATGGAAGCCTACGATACTCGCATGCATCAGGCGTTACAACTAGTTCGGCAGCAGGACGTAACTCACTCTATTTTTGGCGATATTTCCCTGGAAGATCTGCGGCAGTATCGCGAAACCCAGTTGAGTCGGGTAAATCTAATCGGCGAATTCCCCCTCTGGCAGCGAAACACGACTGAGTTGATTCATGAATTTGTTGACCTGGGTTTCCGGGCGGTACTTGTCTGCGTGAATGAAAAGCAACTGAATGCCGAATTTGTAGGCCGTGAACTGGATCTGGATTTATTGAAAGACCTGCCTAAATCTGTTGATCCTTGTGGCGAAAATGGGGAGTACCATTCGTTTGTGTACGATGGACCTATCTTTTCGAATCCTGTTGGGTTTTCCAGGGGCGAAATTGTCCGGCGAACCTACACCCTATCGGGCGGAACAGATTGCCATACCGATGATGCTGACCGTAGTTGGGACACGGGCTTCTGGTATCAGGATCTGATCTTTCAGGAATGAGATAAGTTGTTTAGATTTTAGCGGGAATATTGTGTGGCAAAAAGGCGTAAAGCAGGGCCGAAATTTAAATTTCGGCCCTGCTTTACGCCTTTTTGCCACACATATTATTTATCTGAAAAGTAACTCGTATTTTAGCCTTCTGACGTTTAATGTCCATCGCATAAGGATATTTTATTCCTCTACCCCTTTTACATTTAAACATAATACTCACATACCTATGAAACGTAGAGAAGCCTTGCAACAAGCGGCTCTAATGATGGGCGGCATCTTGTCGGCGCCCACACTGGCAGGCGCTATGGGGCGTATTACCAACACCGGGCCAAGCATGGCTGTTTCGGCTGAACAGGAGACACTACTTGCTGAAGTGGCTGATGTGATTATCCCAACCACCAGCACTCCGGGAGCAAAGGCCGCTGGTGCCGAGAAGTTCATTGTGCGTGTCATGCGCGATTGCTACCCGAAAGCCGATCAGGAGAAATTTTATGCCGGATTGGCCAAACTGGATGCTGATAGTAAAACCAAATTCGGCAAAGGGTTTGTGGAATTAGATACGGCGCAGAAAAACGAAATGGTAAAGCAGACCATGACCGATGATAAGCCTTTCTTCCTCCGTATGAAAGAGCTGACTACAACGGGCTATTTTACATCGGAAATTGGAACCACAAAAGCGCTTGAATACTTACCTGTACCGGGCCAGTTCAATGGCTGCATGACCCTTAAACCCGGCCAGAAAACGTGGGCGCTCTAATGTATAATGAATAATGCACAATGAATAATTGAATTGAGATGTGTGCTATTGCATAGCCATTATCAATTTTCCATTATTCATTATCCATTCAAAAGATCATGAACCTTAACATAGATTCCATAAAAGAACAAACCTACGATGCCATTGTCATCGGGTCGGGTATATCGGGTGGCTGGGCTTCCAAAGAGCTGACCGAAAAAGGATTACGGGTACTGATGCTGGAAAAAGGCCATCAGCTCGAACACGTAACGGGCTACGAAAACGCCACAAAAGATCCCTGGCAGACCAAATACAATGGTCGGTTGACGATGGCGCAAAAGGAATCGCACCCGAAGCTGGCCCGTGATTACCCGTACAATGAAATGACCGAAACCTATTGGATGAAAGACACCGACTCGCTGTATAAAGAAGACAAGCGATTCGACTGGTATCGTCCTAATATAGTTGGCGGTAAATCCATTATGTGGGGACGACAGTCGTACCGACTGAGCGACATCGACTTTGAGGCCAATTTGAAAGATGGCATCGCAATTGACTGGCCAATTCGATATAAAGACGTTGCGCCCTGGTACTCGTACGTGGAGAAATTTGTCGGGATTTCAGGCGAGAAACTGAACCTGCCCCAACTGCCAGACAGTGAATTTTTGCCACCAATGGAAATGTATTGTGTGGAAAAAGAGGTTCGGAAGCGAATTGAAAAGAATTTTCCGGGCCGGGTTATGACAATAGGTCGCGTTGCTAACCTCTCAAAAGCAGGGGAGGCTCAACTAGGCGTTGGCCGTGCTCCTTGCCAATACCGTAATAAATGCTCACTCGGATGTCCCTATGGCGCCTACTTCAGTACCCAATCGTGTACATTACCTCCGGCTGCTAAAACAGGTCGGTTAACGCTTCGGCCCGATTCGGTTGTAACGGAGATCCTATACGACGAGAATAAAAAACGGGCAACGGGCGTCCGTATTGTTGATGCAGTTACACTCCAGAGTAAGGAGTATTATGCTAAAGTAGTTTTCGTATGTGGCAGTACGCTGGGCTCAACATCCGTTCTGCTCAATTCAAAATCGAACCGTTTTCCAAATGGTTTTGGTAATGACTCAGGCGAACTAGGTCATAACTTAATGGATCACCACTTCCGTACTGGTGCATCGGGACTTTGGGAGGGCGATCTGGATAAATATTACATCGGCCGACGGGCTAATGGGATTTATGTGCCGCGCTACCGGAATATAGGAACCGACAAACGTGATTATATACGTGGGTTTGGGTATCAGGGCGGAGGCAGCCGAACTGGCTGGCAGCGTAATATTGCCGAAATGAGTTTCGGTGCCGACTATAAAGAAGAGCTGACTAAACCCGGTCCATGGACGATGGGCCTGGGTGGGTTTGGCGAAACGTTACCTTACCACGAAAATCGCATGTATCTCGACAAAAACGAAAAAGACAAGTGGGGTATGCCGCTTGTTGTGTTCGATGCTGAACTGAAAGAAAACGAGAAGAAAATGCGTGTGGATATGATGAACGATGCCAAAGAAATGCTGGAAGCGTCGGGATTGAAAAATGTTAAGTCCTATGACAACGGTTCCTACTTAGGTATGGCGATTCATGAGATGGGAACTGCCCGGATGGGTCGTGACCCTAAAACATCAGTCCTGAATGCAAATAATCAGGTTCATGGCGTTAAGAACGTGTTCGTGACAGATGGTGCCTGCATGGTTTCGGCTTCGTGCGTAAACCCCTCGCTGACGTATATGGCCCTGACCGCCAGAGCTGCGGACTTTGCTGTAAAAGAAATGAAGAGACAGAATATATAAAGTCGATTGACTGATAAGTAGAAGCCCCGATGTGCCGAGAGATCGAGCACGTCGGGGCTTCTACTTATATAGTTATTAACCACAGAGGCACGGAGAACGAAAAGGAGCTGGTTAGTTGAAACCTATAACTCTTTCGCTATCTCTGTGCTAATAATATATTAGATTGAATACTGTTGCAGGCAAAAGTGGTGTACTTTCTCTCGCCCACGCTTAAGGCGCATTTTTACCGCACTAGTCTTTAGGCTATACAATTGAGCAATTTCGTCAATACTTTTCCCTTCTTCATATTTGAGCTTCAGTATTGTCCGCTCATTGGCAGACAGAATACTGAGTGCTTGTTTGACTAATTGGAGCGTCTCTTCATGTAAATAGGCTTCTTTCGACTCTGATATAGATTGCTCAAGGGTTGAGTTAATCGCAATCGTGTTGAATCGTTTAGACAACCGAAGCTGATCTGAACAGTAGTTGAAAGCAATCGAATACAGCCAGGTTGAAAAGCTGGATCGCTCCTGAAAAGCATTCAACTTATCGAACATTTTTAGAAAAATATCGTGCGTAAAGTCTTCGGCTGTGTCAGAATCTTTCGTCATTGACAAACATTGACGATAAATCTTGTTAACGTATCGATTATAAAGTGTTTCGAAACATTGGTTTGGTTTACTAAATAGATACTCTCGGATTGTTTCTTCGTCGGTTAAGGTAGTATTCATGGTGAAGGTAGTGAATTAAATGGCGGTATTGTGTACTAAAGTAAGGGTATTGTTGTTTTTTGTTGTCGATACATGCAATGTAGTAAATTATCGCATCGAAAATATATTTAACGGTATTTTATGTTGGTAAATAGGGGTTTACGATGTTAAGAAGTACTTCTTTTGCGCATTGTCAGTAAAAAAGTGACCTATTTGGTTGAGTCAAGGCTCATGTATTTAGCAATCATCTGCAATGACTGAGCCTGTTTATCGGGGGTTCTGACATCAAAAGCTAACTTTTCGATGGCTGAAAGCGGGAATATCCAGCCTTGCTTTTGGGAATCCCACTCATTGGAACAATGGATAACTTCTTCAAATTCAGGTTCCGTCCACTTATCAAGTGCATTCAATTCGCGGAGTCGCTTTTTTTGCCGATGTAAGATCTGGGAAACCTCTGTGGGTATTGGCTGTTTCGTTCTCATGAGGTTTGCCTAGGTTGTTTCAGGCAAACGCTAGCAAAACCAGAGCCAAACTGTTTCTGATTAATCCGCCTAATTATCAAATGCTTAGTCCTTCGTTTTAGCGTATACTGTAGATAGCAAAAAGCCCGAGCAGCGAGCCTTAATGAATGGGTTAGACTAGAGACCCGAAAAAAGTAACAGCTATATTTTCGGCTGGGAGCTGCTTACTTAGTTACCAGTTTTATTGGTATTTCCTCCGCTTTTAAAGTCAGACCTACCTGCTATATAGTCTCTTTGTTAGTGCTTAGGGGCTCTATTAGTTTTGACTTGCTATTGAAAAACAAGCCCTTCTGTAGCGGTATACCTTCTGTGCCTCACCAGTATACACTTGTTTGTTTAAAACAACTTCTAGTTTAATCGTATGATTGCTTTTAAGGAAGGATACGGGAATTGGAATGCTTTTACTAGCTGATTGCTTACCTACGGGAAACAGCTACTGGCTGACTGTGTATAGGTAAAATCTATGAACAACAACTGGCAATTTTTGAAAGAAGAGAGCTACTTAGTTATGGTAAATAAAATCTATATACGCTTGTTATATCCTCAATCCTGCTAAGTATTCATTTAGGATAGCTTTCTGAGGACTGAAAAGGCAATTTAGTAGCGTAAACACATGATTAATTTTGAACAATGGTATTGGAACGACTACATAGACTCTGTATTTCTTTACTCGTTATAGCGGGTTTCTTACTTGGCTTTACAAGTTATTGCGCAGCTCTTATTCACTGGGTGAAAACGATTTCGAGTAGTACGCTACGCGATCACCCTGTGCAGATCATTTTAGAAACTGTTATTCTGTTACTTTATACATACCTGGGCATTCGCTTTTGTCGTAAAAAGATTAATTTCTTTTAGGCATTGCCTGTCAAGTCAAGATGTTGCCAGTTGCCGGCTTCTAGTAAGGGCTTGATGGGCTCCTATACATAGTTAGTAGAGTTGCCAAACTGCTCTTCAATATCTTGTACCGTCTTTAGTGCATCCACCACGGAAATCGACTGATTCTGAGCAACCCATAACACGGTGTCAACAATTGAGTAAACATCTGGATACGCGCGGTATAGTTCCCAAACAGTATAAGCATCCGCATAAGGATGCCCCGTTTGGCTAGCGATCTGAACTAACAACTCAATATTGGCAACAGGTGGATTCATATTTTGTACGCAACGAGTATAAGCCTGTTTTTTAGGCATAACTGCTTAATGTATACTAATCAGTAAGTTACAGGCGCAACTAAGATACCAGTTTAGGTTGCTACCAGTTCCCGTCAATTGTTTTTTCGAATCAGTACAGATAGATACTATTAGTGGTTAACCACCAATCTGAAATACCACTTAATATATTTTTAGTATCTTATTTGGGGGGTGTCCGTCCTAGGCTCATTACTAACCTGAACCACGTTCAGCTTGACCGGATTTATAGGCAAGACAAGCTGATTTTTACTTATGGATGCTTCATTAACTGACGAAGAAATGATTCGGCAATACCTAACCAGCCGTCCCAACCAATGCTTTGAGACACTTTATAACCGATATGTAAATAAGGTCTATCGGCGCTGCTTATCCATGACGAAAGACACCGATAAAGCAGAGGACTTTACACAGGATATCTTTCTGAAAGTGTTTGATAAGTTAGACGGTTTTCAGGAGCGGTCCAGCTTTTCGACCTGGCTGTATTCGATTGCCTTTAACTACTGTTCAGATCAGCTGCGGAAGGCGAAGCGATTTCATTTCGCTCCTATTGAAGACGGTCTGCAGCAAGATATTCCCGATACTGAAGATTCCCAATATCATGAGGAAACACTCTTGTTAGTCAAACAGGTTATGGCCTCTCTATCCGAGAGTGAACAGACTTTACTTCAGCTAAAGTATGAACAGGAACTAAGTATTGATGAAATCGCTAAGGTGTATAAAATTAATCCTAGTGCCGTTAAAATGCGCCTGAAACGAAGCCGTGACAAAATCCACCGATTATACCTAAAACAATATACTGTCGGACGCCAATAATGAGCCTAATACACTATAAATGATTGGAATCCTGACTGTGATTTAGCGTGAAGTGGTTTGCTCTTCTACCTGCTCCTGTTGCTGACGGACTTGCTGACCAATAGGAACATACTCAACTTCGCAGGGGTAACCAAACAGACAATTTGCCTTGATCTGTTCGGCCACACGAGCTGGTACCATATTCTCCCAGCCCTCTTCACCTAGTTGAATCATTTCCAGTACGTGGTCGGTTGATATGTGCAGATTCTGTTCGTTGTAATCGGTAATGTCCTCAATTTTGTCGTTTCGCACCAGGTACTGGAACAGAGGCTCCAGGGTTGCGGGCAATTTGAATTCATTACAGGTATAAATAGCCCCTTCCTTCAGCGTCGGGTACACAAACAGCTTGACCTTCCGGCTGAATAAGGTTGCGAACGATTCCAGAATACCACCCGGTAAAAATTCATAGTGACCTTCTTCAAAGATGTATTCCAGGTTCGGAATACCCACAATCAGGCCAATCTTGAGTCGCGTTAGACGAGCCAGATAAGCTACCAGTTTATAGTATTCCAGGTAGTTGGAGATCATTACCGTTTGACCCATAGAGCACAGAATATCTACCCGATCCAGAAAATCTTTCTCGTCGATACCCTGCTCATTGGCTTTCAGATTATGGAGCGTCAACTCCGCCATCGAAATTACCCGACTCGGATCTACATCGGGTTCATCCTTGAACTGCTTCAGGCCATTTTCAATCATATCCATCTGGACATTCGTAACGGGACGTAGCCGCCCGCGCATGACCAGAATATGTTTTTTATAAAGCGCTTCAGAAGGTTGCAGCACCTGGCCATCAGCGCCAAATAAGGCGGCATCCGTAAAGCCATTTTTAACTAAATGCAGGCTCATGAGCCGGTTATCTACATCCGAGAAGTCAGGTCCGTTAAACCGGATCATGTCAATCTGGATACGCTCGGGAGCCAGATCGTCCATGAGTGACAACACCAGCGTTTCGGGCGATTTAGCGTAGTAATAACAGCCATAAATCAGATTAACCCCAATAATGCCTAAGGCCTGCTGCTGGAGAATATTCTCGTTATCGATCATTCGAACGTGGATGATCACGTCATTGTAGCCGGATTGTGGGTTTAGCTGAAACCGGCACCCCAACCAGCCATGCGCTTCATTGGTTTTCTGGTAATTGAGGGCAACTACTGTATTGGCAAACGCAAAAAACGTGGTGTCTGGGCCACGTTTTTCAGCTAATCGTTTCTCTAACAGGCTATATTCCTTACTCAGCATTTTTACGAGACGAGACTCGACCACATATCGGCCGCTTTCTTCAACGCCGTAAATAGAATCACTGAATGTCATGTCATACGCAGACATTGTTTTGGCAATTGTGCCAGATGAGCCACCTGCTTTAAAAAACATGGCAGCTGTTTCCTGACCTGCACCAATTTCTGCAAAGGAGCCATAAATACGTCGGTCCAGATTAATACGCAATGCTTTTTGCTTCGTACCAATATTCTTTTCGTACATAGTGATGGGAGCTTGTTACTGCTAAGTTACAATATAAAACAGCAAAAGCAGCCTTTAGAGCCGCTTTTGTGTCAAAATAATGCAATCTTAATGTTGTATATTAGAAAGTTTATCCGTGAAGAACATGTTACCTCCACCAGCCTTGCCGTCGAGAGATGAGCTAAGGATCGGCAGTGTAACCTCTGTAGAAGCTGCACGGCGTGCCGTACGGGTTCCAGAAATCTGGAAAATAGCCTCGCTCAACATCGGTTCGGTTATGTCGCCAAAAGCTTTCATGCCGTAGCTTGGTTCTTTTACCTCTACGGATGGCGTAAATCCACCTGCATAATCAGTAAAACCCTGTGCATTTGCTGATTTAAACGTAATCGGTTGAATACCCCATTTGATACGGCCTGTCTCATCCGAAATCGTAATTGAGCCAACATTCTTGCCAACTGTAGTTGTACCAATGGTAGTTACAGCCATGAAAGGGCGTAAGCCATTAATAACCAGTTCACTGGCCGAAGCCGTGCTGCCTGTTGTCAGGACAAATACACGACTTAAATTAGTCCCAATATTCGCGGCTTTCACCAGAAAATTCTGGGTGTTCCATCCTACACCACGGCTCTTGTCATTCGCAGCCATAACAATGCTGTTCCATTTCTGCGTATAGAATACTTTAGAGGCATCGATATTTTTACCAATCAAACTGGCAAGATTGGTGGATGAACTCACATAGCCACCCCGGTTATACCGTAAATCAAGAACCAGTTCGTTAACGCCCTTCTGTTTGAACTTGACAAAAATATTGTCCAATTTCAAATCATAGGTATTGTCTAACGTTGAGCTACCTGCTTTATACAGGCCCGGAATAAACTGATTGTAGATCACGTAGCCTATCGTTTTTCCGCCAATGGTATAAGTTGTATCCAACAGAACAGGGTCTTCCTGAAAAACGATTGCCGTAACCTGTTTGGTTTGAGCATTGTCTGTTAGTGCGCCATTGCTGACCGTAGCAAACCCGTATGTATATATGTCGCTACTACCAGCCAGCAGAGTCTGATAATTAGTACCCGTTAAGGCTTCTCCGTTGACTTTTGAGATGATATCTCCCCGCTTAATACCTGCTTTAGCCGCCGGGGATCCAGGTAATACGTAAATAATCGACGCAACGACACTCGTCCGTGTCTGATCTCGATAGTAGAGATTATACTCGATACCCGTTGTCTTCGATTGGCCACTTAGCGAAGCCTTAAGCTCGTCGGCACTGGCCTGAATCCAGGAGAAACGATCACGATCTGTATTTGCCGTGTTTGTACGATCGTAAAGCAATGACAAAAAGAATTGATCGGGCGTTAGGGAGGTATCTGGATTAGCTGGTAGTTTGTCGTTCCAGAAGTAATAGTTCTTCATATTCTCCAGAACCCAATTATTCACTTCTCCGTTACTGGTAGGCCCCGAGGGCACCACGTCTTCCTTTTTACAAGAAGTCATCAGGAAAGAGCTGGAAATTACTAGAGAAAGGGCCATTCGCCAGGCAAAAGATGTGTTCATTCGTGTTTGTTGAGGTGAAGTATTTGTCCTGATAGATAACGGATTAATGACGCAAATTAGTTGCCAAAGAGGGTTAACTCTACGTAAATTTTAGACTTATCAGCTGGGTTAGCAAAAGGCATCTTCAATGTGTTTTACCCGGAGCTCGTTTCCCGAAATAGTTACGGCAATAATGTCAAATCGGATGTCATGCAGCCAGTCGTTGGCGAAAATATACTGTTCTGCGGCCTTCATGACCAATTTCGCTTTCGTATAGGAGACAAACTCCTCGGGGTTACCGTAACTGAGGTTCGTTCGCGTTTTTACTTCCACAAATACCAACAGTTTTCCTCTTTTGGCGATCAGGTCAACCTCAGCATGTTGGTATCGATAGTTTCGGAACATGATTTCGTACCCTTGCTCTCGGAGGTAGCGGCATGCTTCAGCTTCGCCCTGCTTACCTGTTTCATTGTGTTGTGCCATTTGTTTTCAATAAGGTCACAAATAACGACAATCGAACGAAACTTACCGACCTCATTGTTAGCAAACTAGCGGAAGACTTTTCCGTCCAGGATGAAATGAATAGTCGCGTTAATAAACAAGTTGAAGTTCGGGCATTAGGGCTGATAGAGTATCAGGCTGCCTGGGATGAGCAGGAACGCCTGTTTTCCACGATTGTTAGCCAGAAACTACTAAATCGAACCTGCCCTGCCGACGAGCAGCAACCGACCCCAAATTATTTGCTGTTCTGCGAACATCCGCCTGTATATACGCTCGGTACCAGTGGGCATGCCGAAAACTTGCTGGTTGATGAAACCCGGTTAGCCACTGAGCTTGGTGCGGCGTTCTTTAAAATCCGCCGGGGTGGCGATATTACGTTCCATGGTCCTGGTCAACTGGTGGGTTATCCAATTCTGGATCTGGATAACTTCTTCACCGATATACATCGGTACATGCGTCTGCTCGAAGAGAGTATCATTCTGACGCTTGCCGAGTATGGGCTGGATGCCGGACGAATTGACGGGTTAACAGGTGTTTGGCTTGATTATGGTATGGGTGCTAATCAGCGGCCCCGAAAAATTTGTGCAATGGGTGTAAAAGCCAGCCGTTGGGTAACGATGCACGGATTTGCGCTGAATGTGAATACAGATTTAGGTTATTTTAACCATATTGTCCCCTGCGGCATTACTGATAAGGCAGTTACGTCACTGGCGGCTGAGTTAGGGCATGATGTATCACTGGATGAAGTGGCCAATCATGTTCAACGCCACCTGGCCGCTTTGTTTGAGATGGAATTAATAGAGGGCCGGGCTGGCGTACCCGTAGATGCCCGTAGTTGAATGGCGGTGGAAATCCGTGCTATATTGAATGAAAAAAGACATTAATTTTTTGCCGGTTGAGGGCGTACAGATCGTTATCGCCCGGAAAGAGAATATCGTTAGTGGTTACGATTGGCAGGTATTTTTGATCAACCAGAACGATGTACCCATCAAAACTGTGTTTGTTACGTCGAAAGGGTACGGATTGAAAAATGACGAAGAGCAGAAAACATCCGTATTGCGGCATTTCTTTGTCGAGGTTCAACCGGGCGCCTACGAGGTTGTTGAAAGTATCATGCCCGATGTATTTCACCTAAACAATGAGTATTGGGTAAGTTATTTCATCGGCGACCAGATTTTCGATAAGAAGTTTATCTTCGTGCCAGACAGCATCGTAGAAGAAAATCTGGTACCTGTACCTGCATTAGGGCTAGAGGGAATTTTACACGCATGATTTCTTGACCCCTAAATCGTATGGCCCAGCCCACTTCCTGGAAACGTCGGCTTAAAAACCTTCTGTTTATTGACCTTAAAACGGTGGCAGGCGAGCCGTCGCTGCTGTCCGTTGAGCCGAGGTTGCAGCGGCAATGGGAAGAGAAAAGTCGGTATTTCAAAAACGATGATGAGATGTCGGCGGCTGGCTGGTATGACCGACGAGCCTCGTATTTCGCTGAATTTGGTAAGATTATCTGTATCGGCGTGGGCGGTTTGTTTTTCGATGACGACGACAAGCCGCATCTGAAGGTCAAGCTAATCAGCAATGATGATGAGTTAGCTCTCTTGCAGGAGTTTCTGGTTATTGTGAACCGCTATCCGCCCGGAGAGCTAACCTTATGCGCACACAACGGCAAGGAGTTTGACTTCCCCTATCTGTGTCGCCGATTAATGGTAAATGGCCTGCCACTTCCGCCTGCTTTACAGATTTCAGGCAAGAAACCCTGGGAAATTCCGCATCGGGATACGCTCGAACACTGGCAGTTTGGCGACAAACGGCATTTTGTGCCGCTCGATCTGCTGGCCGCTGTCCTAAATATTCCAACCCGCCCACTCGAATGGACCGGCGACCGTACCAGTGAAGTGTATTACCGCGAACACGACTGGCCCCGAATTGAGCAGTACGCCCGCGATTCGATGGTGATGCTCGTACAGGTCTATTTGAAAATGGTGGGTGCCCCGCTCGTGGCCGACGAGCATATTGTATTAAGTGATTGAGGTTTTAGAAATGAATAATATTTAATGGATAATGTAAAATGAATAATGGACAATGCGTTAAGCTACCTATGCACATTATCCATTATTCATTTTACATTACTCATTAAACAACCTCTATCCACACTGTATTTAAACATTTTAGCCTGACGAATGAGTTAGGCAAACAACATGAGAGGAAAACCAAAACAAGATAAATATTCTAAGCCCTCATCTGGTAAACCCAGTACGGGGCAGTCGCCAACGACTCGCCCGCGTGAGAAAGGCTTTGAGAAATCAACGAAGGTAAGGCCCGGTCAGGTAAGGCCTATTCAACAGGCCGACTCCTTTTTAGATGAAATGAAAAACGACCTGCTGGCGTTTTTTCAGATTAACGATGAACAATCCTTTACGCAGGAGCAGGTACTCGACCATTTCGGTACGGGCGACCGACGCATGAAACTTATCATGCACGGTCTGATCGGTGAATTGACCGAAGAAGGCGCTTTAGTGCGACAATCCGACGGTAGCTACCGGGCAGATGCCAATGCAAACCTGATTGACGGGGTTGTTGATCACGTAAATTCACGCTTTGCATTCGTTATCCCCACTACGGCCAGTGGTATTCGGGGAGATCGGGATAATGATATCTGGGTTTCGACCGATGACCTCGCCGGAGCGGTTGATGGCGATCGGGTTCAGGTAGTTCGCTTTTCGGACTCCCGTAATCGCGCCCGCCGGGTTGAAGGGAAAGTGGCCCGTGTCGTTGAACGAGGTCGTGCTGAGTTAGTTGGCCGTATTGAAGTCTGGCCAACTTATGGCTTTGTTGTTCCTGACAGCAAGAAGATTTACGACGACATTTTCATTCCTAAAGAGAAACTTGGCGGGGCTGCCGATGGCGAAAAGGTTATTGTTCGGCTTACGAAATTCCCTGATCCCGACAGCCACAAACAACGTTTTGCGGGCGAAGTGATTACGGTGTTGGGAATGGCCGGGCAGAACAATACCGAGATGCACGCCATTCTGGCGGAATTCGGGCTGCCTATTGTATTCCCGCAGGATGTGGAACAGGAGGCCGAGACGATCCCAACCCAAATTCTGGATAAGGATATTGCCAATCGCCGTGACATGCGTGAGGTAACCACCTTTACCATTGACCCCGTTGACGCTAAGGATTTCGATGATGCCTTGTCTGTACAAGTGCTTGAGAACGGCAACTATGAAATTGGCGTACACATCGCCGATGTAACGCATTACGTGTTGCCTGGTTCGAAGCTGGAAGCAGAAGCTTACAAACGGGCCACCTCCGTTTATTTGGTAGATCGGGTTGTACCGATGCTTCCCGAAAAACTGTCGAACGGTCTTTGCTCGCTCCGGCCTAACGAAGATAAACTGACGTTCTCGTCTGTATTTGAGCTGACACCGAATGCCCAGATCGTGAAGGAGTGGTTTGGTCGGACTATTATTCATTCAAATCGGCGGTTTGCCTACGAGGAGGCCCAGGACATTCTGAATAACAGTAATGGCGATTACCTGGAAGAACTCCGATTGCTGAATGAACTAGCCTACAAACTCCGCGACGAACGGTTTAAAAACGGAGCTATTAACTTCGAAACGGTTGAAGTGCGGTTCCGATTAGATGAAAACGGAGTCCCGTTGGCTGTATACCCTAAAATCCGGCAGGACACGAACAAGCTGATCGAAGAGTTTATGCTGCTGGCCAACAAGCGAGTAGCTGAATTTGTGCATTCGCTGTCAAAGCGCAACAAGAATGGCGAAGAGAATACGATGGTGTATCGCGTTCATGAAGGCCCAGCCGAAGACAAGCTCCGCAGCTTTTCAGATTTCGCTCGTAAACTAGGGTACAAACTTAATGTAGACGACGAGCATTTATCCAGTTCGATGAACCGCTTTATGGCGAGTATTGAGGGCAAACCGGAAGCGGGTATGCTCCAGCAACTGGCCGTTAGAACGATGTCGAAAGCCCGGTATAGTACGGAAGATTTAGGCCACTTTGGTCTGGCATTTAAGCGCTACTCGCACTTTACCTCGCCCATTCGTCGCTACCCCGATATGATGGCGCACCGGTTGCTTCAACATTACCTGGATAAGGGCAAACCGGTTGATCGCGAAGAGTATGAAGACAAGTGTCGTCATTCATCGGAGCGGGAACGCATGGCTGCCGAAGCCGAGCGGGCCAGCATCAAATACAAACAGGTTGAGTTCATGAGCCGAATGGCTCCCGATCAGGTATTTGAGGGCGTTATTTCGGGCGTTACGGAGTTCGGTATTTTTGTTGAGATCACGGAGAATAGTTGCGAGGGTCTGGTTCGGATGCAGGACCTTAGTGACGATTACTACGAGTTCGATAAAGACAATTATCGGATAATTGGTCAGCGCCATAAGAAAATGTACACTTTTGGCGACCCCGTTGTTGTCAAAGTAAAAGATACCAATCTGGCGCGCCGGAGCATGGACTTTGCCCTGGTGAGCGACAAAGCAGGTCGTGCAACGGATGCAGACACGCGGGGGTTGGGCTCAGACAAAGGCAAGGACAGTCGCAGCTCACGTTCCGGTAGTTCCAAAGGAACATCTGCGTCGTCTTCCCGTCGGTCTGGCAATGCAAGCTCCAAACAAGGTGTTGCGGCAAAAGGTGAAAACCGGCGTGGTGGACGCGGGAGACGGTAAAAAGTAAAGACTTGTTTAGTAACGGGCTTGCGTTTTAGTGCAGCAATCTGCTATATTTGCACTCCCAAACGGGAAACGTCTGCTTCCGTAGTTCAATGGATAGAATTTCGGTTTCCGGTACCGACGATAGGGGTTCGAATCCCTTCGGGAGCACAAAAAAGTAGAAAAATGGCCTATACGCAGTGTATAGGCCATTTTTTGTTTTATTCGTATTTTCCCTGGCTGATCGCTCCCGAACATTCTTAAATGAGATTATGTGAAATAGGGCGGTACCGATCCTCCTGTATAACTACGTTGCAATTGATGGAAATAGGGTTCGGATACCCGTGACGTTATCCTGGCCACCTGATTTTTCAGCCATTTATTGACCACCTTCTCAGAACACCATACGAATAGGGTGCTGGTGTAGACTTCAACTAAGGATACATACGGCCAGGTATAACTTCGTATCCTGTTATCGAACCTCATGGCGACACATTAATCTTGAAGGATTATATAGGTCATAGGGATATTGGTACTATAATAACGTCTATATCAGCGAAGGGTGAAAAAGAAAAAATAAATGGGTTTGATAAGCTACTCCCGCAGTAAAAAGAAGAACTTAAGCCGATCAGAACACCTAAGTATATAGCTGTACTGATCATCTAGGAATGTACTTTTATGAACGCCTTCTCGCGTCGATTTATATTAAGGATGGATGGTAAAAAAGCCTGGCAGTTGCTAGGCTTTTTCCTTTCAAGCAGATTTCATTTTATATAATTATTCTATACTCATGCAATCTAAATTTATAAAATATCAAAGGCAAATTTATAACCTGTCAAATTAAATCAATAATAGAAGATTCAGATTGAATAATATTATCAATATACTGTTCTGCTTCAGACAGTTGTCCCTTTAGTTGAGTTAAGAAATTATTAATAAGGTTAAGAAAAGCATCTAACTCCGGTTTTGGTATCCACTCTATATTAATATTTTGATCGCTAAAGTCAATATGAAAATCTGTATCTAAAACAGGGTCATCATCTAAGTCAGTATGTTGTAAGTCCACTTTCTTTAACATATCACTCGGAACTCTATAACCCTTTTGGTTGAAAATTTCCCAAAAATTTTCATAATTTTGATTTGTTATTAAATCGTATTTATTTGTATCCTTGCTTATCAAATTTATAAAATAAATTTTACCATTATCATCTGTACGTGCTCTTCCCCATAGTGTATAAATAGGGATAATTTTAAAATATGCATTAATTTTTTTTGAATTATTGTTAGCGTTCTCTAAAAGATTAATTGCTTCTTTTAATAAGGGTATATAGACATAGTTATAATAAGAAAAGTAATCTAGTTCCTTGCATAGACCTAAAAGACTTTGAACATAATAGAATTGAAATATTTTTTCACCTCTCGAAGAATTGAGGTTTGAAATATATCCTATCTTGGAAATAATTTTCCTATATATTTCCTCTTTATTAATATTGGCGGTTTGAATAAGTGATGCCGTAAAATATTCCTGCATGGTTCGGTGAATGAAAGAGTAAACTCCTTCGTCCTCTACCAAAATGCCTATCGATACCTTTAAATCATCAACAAAGTCGGAAATGTCGAACTCAGGAAAATCATTGAATTTATCTTTTATTTTTTTCCTTGCCTTTGATAAAGTCTTATTTAGATAATCTCTATTAAAAGAATATTCATTTTCAAAAAAACTTAGAAAAGAAAACAATTTAAGAATTTCTTCAAATTGTTGTTGCGATAGGTTTGTCGCAAAATCTCTTTCAAAACCAATTTTCGTTGCTGAATCGTGCTCTCTGAATAATACCTCAAAAACGCGACGATAAAAGGTTGATCTTTTATCCGGAATTGTAGAGTTAACTGAATAAGTGACAAGATAAAGAGTGAGTAATAATGGATTTGATAAATATGTTTCCAAATACACTGTGTTATTATTTTTTAGAAATTCAATAACACTTTCTATGGATTTTTGAGATAATTTTTGTTTTTTTATAAATTCAAATACGTCGTCTCCTATAAGCTCATTTACTGTATAGTTATAAAATCTAGGTAATAATTCTAGGTTTGCACCAGGCCTAGAGGTAATCAGAAATTTATTAGTACTATATTTTTCTACAAATTCATTTATTGAATTAATTACTTTAGACCTTATGTCTCTTTTGATTTCATCAAATCCATCAATCAAAAATATAAATTTGCCGCCATTTAATAATTTTTTAAATATATTTTCATTTTTGAGCTATTTCATTTTCAATAATTTTTCCTTTTACATAACCTTCTAGGTTAAAATTTTCACTAGATATATTTCGCAGTTCTACTAGGATAGGTATACCATATTTTTCCTGTATGGTGCTTAAAAATACATGTTTAATGAGAGTGCTTTTTCCAGATCCTGCGGTGCCAATTACAGTAATAAAATTGCTGCTCAAAAAAAGATCATAAGGTGTGTCGATTAAAATAGGATCAACATTTGTTTGTGTTATTTTCTTTATTTTAACCGGATAGTATATGTCGTAGAATGGAACCGGCTCATGTCTGTGTAAAATATTTTTAATGTATAAAAAATTATTTTCATTTCTCGATAAATAAGCTTCTAAATCATTTCCGAATAATTGCAATGCCTCGCTTTTAATATTACTAAAAGCTCCTTTTGAATTATCAAGAAAATATTTAACAACTACGGGAGATAATAATTTTCCTGTTCCAATTAATAGTGGTATCATAGCTTAGGCTCTATTGTGATTTTATTTAATTTATTAATTGTAAATCTTTCTTTTTATTAATCATAAAAGGTTTTAAAACATTTTTCGAAATTTCATTTTCCTTGTGCAAAAAAACAAAATTAGCTTTCTTTAGAGTCTAAAGATAACAGTTTCTTGTTTTATATGAAACTCGTTTTAGCGGCATTTGAACGAATTTCATATAAAACGTACTTATGTAAACTACGCCCGATACAATTCCACTTCCGTAGGTATCACCTTCTGATCTTTCATCAGCGCCATCTTCATCGATCCCACCACATAATTCATACCCTTAACGTGAACTGAGATAAGAATAATGATTTTGCACTGGGTGATGTAACGTTTGAACCCGGTGCCAGAGCCAGCTGGCATACCCACCCGAAAGGACAGGTAGTACTGGTGGCATAGCGTATTGGCTACCTATAAACTGATTCATATCGCCATTACCAATTACCAGGGAGAGACCAGCGTAGTTTGGGGTAAATCTGTTTCGGATGAAGAATAGACAGAAGCCAGTACATCCTACTAAATAATAACGATCAACAATGAGCAAAAACAAATTACTGTCAGGAATACTTCTTTTTGTTCTCCTAGCATCGACAACGGCCATGAATGCACAGCAGACAACAGCCATTAATCAGGAACTAAACGCGCAGCAGCAACGCATTGTGGCTATATCTGCTCTTGCTGCCACCGGCGATCTGGATGGATTGAAAGCACAATTGGGCGCAGGACTTGATGCCGGTCTTACGATCAATGAAATCAAGGAATTACTGGTGCAACTATATGCCTATTGTGGTTTCCCGAGAAGTTTGAATGGCATCAGTACATTTATGAAGGTGTTGGAAGAACGAAAAGCAAACGGCATTCAGGACCCGATCGGAAAGGAAATCAGATTGACCAACGACCTTTCTGACAACTATGAACGAGGCAGAAAGCTGTTGGAAGTATTGACTAAAACACCGCAGCCAAAGCCCGCACCTGGCTTTGGGGAATTCGCTCCGCGGATAGATGCTTTTTTGAAGGAGCATCTTTTTGCCGACGTATTCGACAGTGATGTGCTTAGCTATCAGCAACGGGAATTGATAACTATAGCTGCCTTAGCCGCCATGCCGGGCGTCGCATCCCAATTACAGGCTCACCTGAAAATGGGGATGAATACAGGCCTTACCGAAAGCCAATTGGTTCAGGTGGCGGGGGTAATTGAAACGTTCATTAGCCGGACACAGGCAAACTCACTCAGGGAAATACTGGCAAAGCCAATCGTCTCTGTCATCGAAACGGATATGATGATACGCATCGCTGAACTTGAGATCGTGCTGGACTATCTGGGCGAATATAAAGCTATCCTGAAAGAAGAAGCGGCCAGATCTGTGCAACTTGAGCCGGGGGTAATTGCCATCTTTCCGATGTATGAGAAAGAAAAACCAACCCAAATCAGGTTAATAGAAGTATATGCTAACCAAGCGGCTTATCAATCGCATTTAAAAACACCCCATTTTCAGCATTATAAAACATCTACTCTGAAAATGGTGAAGTCATTAAAGCTGATTAATATGGCTAGCCTTGACCCTGAAACAATGTTGAACGTATTTGAAAAGTTAAAATGAGCCTTGACTGGTGCTGTGGAAAGTAGAGTCTGCTAACTTAATGGGACGATCCAGTGAGCGTACCGTGCGTTGGAATCCGTTTGCCTGTTTAATTAAACGACTGTCTGAATTCCAGGGGCGAAACATCGGTTTTTGTCTTGAATAATTTGCTGAACGACTGCGGATGCTCAAAGCCTAACTGATAGGCAATTTCACTGACGGACAGCTCCGTGGTCGATAACTTCTCTTTTGCTTTTTCAATCAATTTTTGGTGGATGTGTTGCTGGGTGTTCAAGCCAGTCAGGGCTTTAAGCAACCCACTTAAATAGTCCGATGATACATTTAGGGTTTCAGCAATGGAACTAACAGTGGGTAAGCCTTTCTGGCTAATAGACTCGCTATCAAAATAGACGGCCAATAAGTCCTCCAGCCGATCCAGAATCTGATGATTGGCTACACGCCGGGTAATAAACTGACGATGATAAAACCGGTCCGTATACTTGAGCAACAACTCCAATTGTGCAATCATAACATCCTGGCTGAATTTGTCCAGGTTGGCGTGGTATTCCTGCTCCATATGCTGCGCAATGTCGGTAATCATGGTTTCTTCTTTATCGGAAAGGTGCAGGGCTTCATGGACCGAATAGCTGAAATAATCATAGTGCCGGATGGTTTTTGCCAACGGCGTGTTCCACAAAAAATCGGGATGGAATAGTACCATCCATCCCGAAGGTTCATGGGTTGCGTCTTTGTTAAACTCGATACTTAAAACCTGACCGGGCGCCATGCAAAACAACACGCCTTCATCAAAATCATGGGACTGCTGACCGTATTTCATCTTGAGCTTAAAATTCTTCTTCATCGAGACAGAATAAAAATCAAAGATCAAACTGATCGGCCCATCAATAGACGGACGTTGAAAGGATTCCAAATTGATCACACTGATTAAGGGATGTTCCGGTTTGGGAAGCTCCAGCATCCGGTGATAGTCAGTGATCGATTTAAGCCGGTAAGGTTGCATACTTGTCATAGCTCAATATACCAATATACTGATACTTAGTTGAAATAGATTCCTTGTTCCATATCAGCAAGAAGAGTTGACTGCGTAGGATGCCAATTCAGGCGCTCCTGAGTTAGTTTGCTCGATGCCGGGCAGTCCAACCCTGCGAAACCCGTAAACCACCCAAAATTCGCTGCTGCTGCTTCAGGCGCTATGGGTACCACCGGAATATTAAGGTGTTTGCCAATAGTCTCAGCAATAGTTTTGAATGCAATTGACTCTTCGGCAACCGCATGAAACCTCGCTCCCGTTGCCGCATTCTCTAAGGCCAGCCTGTATAGATGCACAGCGTCCAACCTGTGCACAGCATTCCAGCGGTTGAGCCCATCGCCTATGTATCCCGAAACTCCCTGTTCACGGGCAATGTTAATCAGCATCGGCACAAAGCCATGATGATCACCTTCTCCGTGTACGGATGGCGAAAGACGGATCACCGAAACACGTACACCCCGCGCGGCCACAGCATCCGCTGCCTCTTCCGATAACCTGGGGTGTGCGCCAGGAGTAGGTATCATATCTTCCGTGCCTAAACGCCCCGGACTAACAAGCGCAGTGCCGGAAGTCACGATAAAAGGACGATCCGATCCAACGAGTGCCTCACCGATGGCTTCAATAGCCAGCCTGTCTAGTTCACATACTTCTTTAAACCGGGTAAAATCGTGGATAAAGCCGGCGTGAATGACGCCATCTGATCCGGTAGCTCCACTTCGTAAACTATCCAGATCCTCCAAATCACCCCAATGAACGTCAGCACCCGCTTCGATAAGCGCTTTTGCCGCTGATTCTGAGCGGGCAAGGCCTACCACCTGGTGGCCAGCACCCATTAATTCCTGAACAAGGGCAGAACCAACGAAACCGGTGGCTCCTGTAACAAATACTTTCATAACCTGACGTGTCTGTAAATTGAAATTTGATTTTTTATTGATGCCGTTTACCTGTTTTTATTGACCCAGTGCCACGGCGGCTTGCTGCTATTCCCTAATGAACCGGTGACTACAATCTTTATGTTGCTGCTTGGTTTTGATGGTACAAATATCCAGCGCGGTTAACCTTTAGATGTAGTCAAATCCGGGGTCGTTGTAGTCAAAATAGGAGTGGTTCTGATCAGGTTGTACAATATGACCTGATTGGGCTAATGCTGATTCATGTTGATCTTTTCGTACAGATTATAAGTAGGCTGATTCCAGTATAGGCCCTTCCAGTCAGTTTGCCATCTTCATTTAATCTGCATCTCCTCACTATTGTCACCTTCCTTTGGATATGTTACAATTTCGCACTTCCATAATGCCTTTGCATAGCTGGTTAATTTTCTTTTGTCAAAACACGCTCCCCACCATTCCTTTTTATGGTCATCTGGTTTTTCGTCGTATCGAACTCGATGGCTATACCTACACCTTCTATTCTAAATTTATCCTGGG
Organism: Spirosoma migulaei; assembly: GCF_054776855.1. NCBI lineage: Bacteria > Pseudomonadati > Bacteroidota > Cytophagia > Cytophagales > Cytophagaceae > Spirosoma > Spirosoma migulaei. The sequence continues at coordinate 565,570 of NZ_BAAHBG010000002.1, forward strand.
CCGTCGCTTCGAGTGGAACCGCAGATTGACCGGGCGGCTGCGCGTACAGTGTAGCACCTTCTCTGCTGATCATAAATTTGGCAGGAGCTCCCGGGAATGAATAAGCACCTACGTATTTGTCCAGAATTTCTGGGCTGATAGTGAGGGATTCGAAGGTGGGAATTTGAAAGGGTTTATTGTAGTAAATGTCAATGATGCCATTCATGATATTGACCACCGGGTAAACCTTCGCATTCGTTGTATAGGCGACTGCCAGCTTTTCTTCCGGCAGATAAGCCAGCCATGCTCCGTAGTTGTCGCCCCCGCCCGTGTGCCCATAGAAGGTCTTGCCCGCGAACGTGAAGGGTTCCATGCCCAATCCGTCGCCATCCCGTATCGTTTTCATTTGATTGAGACTCTCCTGAGAAATCAGTTTTCGGTCGAATAGTGCCTGGATGAACTTGATCAGGTCGTTCGGTGTCGAAATAATCGACCCCCCACCAAAAAGGATGCTTGGATGGGTTTCGGGCACCTGTTTCCACTCTCCGAGGTGCCTATAGGTAAGCGCTTCGTTTTTGTTCACATCGATGTTTCCGGTCGCTATGTATGTATCCTTGAGCCCGATTCTTGAGGTGATTCGTTCCTTGAGTGCTTCCTCGTAGGGTTTGCCGGTTAACTTTTCAAGGATAAGGCCCAAAATGGCATAGCCAGAATTGCTGTAGGAATGCTTTGTGTCTGGCTCAAAATCAGGCGTGCCTTTGGCGATGAGGGAGAACAGTTCATCCTTCGTCAGTAGGTTCGTCTTCGACGAGGGGCGTAAATTCCTGTCTAGTAGGGAGTCATGGATACCACTGCGATGCGCGAGTATATGCGCAATGGTAATCTTACTGGCATTGGGGATTTGTGGGAAGAATTTGTCGAGCGTATCGGTTAGCTTTAGCTTTCCTTCCTCAACGAGCTGAAGGATCATTGCAGCGGTGAACATTTTTGTAATCGACCCTATCCGGTAGCGGGTTGTCATGGTCAACGGGTTCTTTCCGGTTCCGTTAATTTGGCTGTAACCGATTGAGCGGCTGTAAAGAACGTTGCCTTCCCTGGCAATGACCAGACTGCCCATTGCCTTATTCTTTTCGGCGAGCTGGTCAAAAAACTGGTCAAGTTTAGCGTTGTCCAGCGTCTGTGCGTAGCTGGCAGTAACTAAAAAAAGGGCCAGTGCGGTTGCGACTAGTAAGTTAGATTTCATGGTGTTAGAAAGGACTTTGAAATTCAAAGTTTATTGATAAAAAAATAGGGTAAACGGGGCTGGCGCTGGTCAGCGTTGATTCATCCGAAAAAGCAAGGGTTGCTGTATAACAGTATTCGTTATCTAAACCCAAATAGGAACGGAAATAGAAACGTGACAATAATTGCCCATAAGATGTAAATAGGCAGATAGAATGCCATGGTTTTTCCAACCCCAATTGGGCTAACCTTCTTTGAAACTACCTTGTAGAGCTGGGCAGTTACCAGCAAAAGATTGATAAGGATGAGCACATTGCTACCCAGAATTGCAGTCCTATTGGGCGTAAATCCCCATTCTGAGATCCTGAACAGGATAGCAGACAGCGCAATACCATTAACAAGTATCGTTACAATAGATAGCAGAAAAAGCACCCAGATTTCTGCCTGGCTTTTCGATGTCTTCGATGTTTCGGCAACAGAAAAGAAAATGATGGCCATCACGCCAATTAATAGCGCATTGAAAATCAGTAAAAACTCCCGGTCGTTGTACGGATCCTTATCTGAATAAACCATGGCTACGAGATAAATTACCAGCATTACTAGTACCAGCGGACTGAATATCCTGGCAATTACTGGGGAAACTTTACCAACTAATTGCTGATTGGTTTGGGTGAGGTAGGTGCCTACAATAGGTGCAGCGGAAAGCCCAAAAATTCCAACATAATCGAAATAGTACTTCTCAATTTTAAAACCGATTAATCCGAAAAGATTAATGGTTATGCCGGTCATGAGTGCGCCTGCTATCAGGATGAGGGTTGTCATAACGACCAGGTCGCCATTATACCTTAAATAGCTAAGCCGTTTTTCATCATTAGTTCTCGTTTCGCCAACAAAAGAAAAACCTACTATCGCCCATAGAAATAAGACTAAATGGATGCACGATAAAATTAAGGTATCGCTTTTTTTTGCGTCAGGAAGTGAATTAATAAAAATTGACCCAACGAGCATTGCGCCAGCTATAAACGTGATTTTACCTATTGATAATTGATTCTTCCAGGCGAAGTACGTTGCCAACGCGGGGAAAACGATAAAGCCGATGTTTCTGGGATAGAAAAATTCCTGGCTTATCGATAAAATTACCGGCAGCTTTGCAATGAAACCTGCCACCAGCGAAGCGATTAGTACAAATACTAATTCCCCGCCTGTACCCCAGTTAAGCTCATCGGGTTCATAATTGAGTCGTTCATGCCAGCAATCAGCAAGGGCATTGCCTTTAAGCTCTGGATAGAGTGTACTGAACGCTCGCCTAAACGGCACTTTGTTCGCTCGGTACATCTTTTCAAGTTGTCCGGGGTTGTTCAGATAATGGAGTATTTGCTCTTTCATGAGTGTATAGATGGTTACTTTTTAGTCAAAATTCTCAAGCAGTTAGCGCCGTTTTAATGCCACAGCGTGCCAGCTAATCCCAAAACAATTCCAAGCCATAAGCCGATACTACCTACCAGTACACTGACGATCACAGCAATTGACTTATTTACCCCGATCTGGTTGTGAAAATGAAGAATGACGTAATTGCATAAGCCTCCTACGGCTCCGGCTAAGGGAACGATAAGCAGGGGTCTAATCATCCAAAGCGTTCCCCAAGCTGGATTAGGCTCACGAACGCCAAGCAGAAAAATTGAGATCAGTACTAAACCAATGCCTGCACCTACTACCATTCGTTTACCTACTGAAACTGGATGAATTGGCGGTGTAGTTAACTTGTTGCTCTGTGTCATAATCAGTTAGTTTTAAGCGTTATAACTAGTTTTTAGGTAATCCATTTAGGTACTTTGAATTTCAAAGTGTACATGTAAAAAAATAGCCGTTGTCACCTGACTATTCAGCAACCCCCTTAATTAGTTTTTCCAAAGCGTTAAGATGGTCGCTAAATGCTTTCCGGCCAAGCTCGGTAGCGGCATAACTGGTGTTCGATTTTTTGTCAACAAATGATTTTTCCACCCGAATAAACTCGTCTTTCTCCAGGGCTTTCAGGTGGCTTGCCAGATTACCATCCGTCACATCCAGAAATTCCTTCAGCGAATTGAAATCAAGCGTCTGATTAACAGCCAGGGCCGCCATAATGCCAAGCTTGATCCTGCTTTCAAATGCTTTATCTAAACCATTGATCGATATTTTCACCTTTCGTACCGGTAATGCATATAAATGCCATACATAATATGGGCTACGCCAAACCCTAACGCCCAACACACTAACCCGTATTCAACGAAGTAGGCACTCAGTAAGCCTAGCCCTATCTGGATAAGTCCTAAACTTTTCACTTCTTCATAAGTGAACTGGCTGGCATTATATAAGGCCAGACCATAAAATACTAACGTAAACGGGGCTAGTAAGCCAATCAATCCTTTAGTGATCAAAACAAGGATTAGAAGGCCACCCACAAGTAACGGAACTGCCATATTGATCAGTAATCGCTTTACAATGGCATTCCAGAGTTTTTCTCCCCGTTTAGTCGCCTTGTTGTAGGAAAGAAGAATAGCCGTACCCATAGCCAGTACCAAAATGGCGCTAGCTAAAGCAATGACTTGTACTAGACTAAAAGATGATCCGCTTGAATTAGTGCTACTATACACCAGTTCATCAGGATTAAAGCCAAGAACTTCATAGGCAATGTAAGCCCCTGCCAATGCATACAGACCTGCCATGATGCCTGCCCAACCGGCCAGCGACAGAAACTTGGAAGAACGCTCCATGATGGCGCGTATCTGGGCTATATCCCGAATATAATCCTGCTCTTCGTTCATTTAAAAGCACTTTGAATTTCAAAGTAACAGCAGGAATCACAGTTATGCAAGCGTTTTTAGATTTTTTATAATTGTTCAGGTAAATACGGCGCATACATCCATTGAGCCATCCTATAAATCCCTACCAGGAAAAAGCTTATTTCCTCAACGATTGCTCAATGAGTAGTGAGAGGTGTACGCTTCGGACGCTCTGCTTAATAACTACTGGAAGGCGGGTCAAACCCGTAGGGTAGTCTCGTATGTTTAGGTTGGTCAGAAGCAACCTGAGTTTACTGGTAGATATGGCTCGTCCAATACGTAGGGGTCCTTACGTCAACTGGTTTATGTGAACAACTTTGGGGTTTCGGGTTAGCAAATGGATAATTCCATACGCAATTAGGTAGGTGCATCCACAAACAGTGAACAGTACGTTATAGCCACCAGCTAAATTCCCGGCTGCTTTATAGGTATCCAGTAAACTGCCAACCAGAATAGGAAACAGGATGCCACCAACAGCCCCCGCCATACCGGCAATCCCCGCAGCCGAGCTAACCGCCTGTTTGGGAAACAGATCAGAGGCCAGGGTAAATACGTTGGTGGCCCAGGCCTGGTGCACAGCAACGGCCAGACTTATCAGCCCGACAGCGACCCAAACACTGGTGGCAAACTGCGTTAAAATAATGGATAACTCTAAAAAGGCAAAGACTAACAGCACTAGTTTTCGGGCTTTCAGGGTAGGCCAGCCGCGTTTGATAAGCCACGAGGATAAGGCTCCGCCACCAATGCTGCCAACGGTTGTGGCCGTGTATATTAACATGAGCTCCAGGCTCGGTTTCTTGAGGTCTAATTGAAACGACGAGGAGAAATAGGAGGGTAGCCAGAACAGAAAAAACCAGTAAATAGGGTCAATCAGGCCTTTGCCGGTAATGAGTGCCCACGTTTGTGGCAGGGTGAATAACCTGGCCCATTTTATGGCTACTTTCCCCTCGGTTTCTGCTTCCTGTCCGCTGATGATGTAGGCGTATTCGTCGGCAGATAATCGTTTTTGTCGGGCTGGTATATCGTAGAAAATAAGCCAGAAAAATAGCCACACAAAGCCTAACGCCCCCGTAATCCAGAAGACTTCCTGCCAGCCGTAGTGCGTTAAAATCCAGGGCACAATGAGTAACGCTGCCACGACACCAATACTGGTTCCGGCATTGAACAGGCCGGTTGCTAAAGCCCGCTCTTTCTGCGGAAACCATTCCGCCACCGTTTTTACAGCTGCGGGGTAATTACCGGCTTCGCCCAGTCCTAACCCAACGCGGGCCACGCCAAACCCAAAAGCCGAGCGGGCCAGCGCGTGAAGCATCCCGGCCACACTCCACCAGATAATCGTAACAGAGTACCCTAGTTTAGTCCCTACTTTATCAACGAACCAGCCAACGATCAGTAAGCCAATGGCGTAAGCTGCCGTAAAGGCAATAACGATACGGGCGAAATCGGTTTCGGTCCAGCTAAATTCTTTCTCCAGAATGGGCTTTAATAAACCAATTATCTGCCGATCAAGATAATTGATCGTTGTGGCGGCAAACAATAAAAAAACAATGAACCAACGATAATTCCTTAGTTTAAAATTGAGCATTTTATCATGAATGATGAATGATGAATGATGAATGATTTACCTTTTTAGCGCATTCATCACCGCGCGGGTGACCCCGTCATCATTTCGTTGACGAAGTGCTGAAAGTGTTCTTTCAAGCCTGACCAGTTTTGCTGCTGGATGAGCGTCTTGTCGAATAAGTGGCTACCAATGCCTACGCCATCAGCTCCGGCTTTAAAGTAGGCTGCCATGTTGTGGAGGCTAATGCCGCCGGTTGGAATTAGTTTCAACTGATTCATGGGTGCTTTTATGTCTTTAATGTAGTCGGGGCCCAGAGACGTAGCGGGGTAAACTTTTACCATTGAAGCCCCTAATGACCAGGCCTTATAAATCTCAGTGGGGGTGAATGCGCCGGGAAAAATGGGCACGTTACGTTTTACACAGGCTTTAATCACTTTTTTGTTGACAATTGGGGTGACTATAAACTGTGCCCCGGCTTCTAGTGCCCGATCAAGATCCTCCAGCGTACAAACGGTACCTGCGCCAATATTGAGCCCATTAGTAGTTGTTTCAATTGCCTGTTGAATCATCGTTTCTACCCCCACTGTATTCATGGTTATCTCGATGGTTGTCAGACCAGCTTCCTGGTAAATAGGGAGAATCTGGCTTACAACCTCAGCCGGGAAGCCTCTGATAATTCCGACGAGCGGTGCTTTTAAATACAATTCCCAGGAGAATGCGTGTTGTGCCATATGGTTTGGTTTATTTGCTTAGAAGTACGAGCTGATTCTGCGCCACTTTAACCTGGCCAGCAATGGTGGCTTTATCAAGTAAATCGACAGAAATGGTCATGGTTCGTTCCGACAAATTCAGTTCATCCATGGCCAGTTTATACAGTTCGTATAAATTGTTTCCACTGCACAGAATCAATTGCCAGGTAGGTTGATGACTAAGTGACTGAAGCTCGTTGCCAATTAATAATCCACTTAAATAAAGTGCATTCTGGCGTTTGGTTAATTGATTGAATAATTGATTGGTTCTGACCCGGAATAAGCTATTCAGAATGGATGACTGATCCGATTGGTTGACCCCACGTTTAAAGGCGTCTACTTCGCTTTCGTCAAAAACGGTCAGGCCAGTGGGTTCTACAGAATCTTTCAAAATGCTGTAGTTCGACATGAGGTTAAAGACCTCGCCTGTCATAAAGGTTTGGAAGTCGGTTACCAGCTGATTCCGGATGTAGATATGTTTCGAATGCGTTCCTGGGAATATCAAAATCGACTCGTCACTATTATAATGCAGCGTATCCAATAACGAGAGCAGACCAATTAACTGAGTTTCTTCACCCCGCATAACATCGTGCTGCGTTTTAATGCCCGATATAAGGATAATGTCGTGCGGAAAATCAGCCTGTGAGCCAAGCCGTTTGATATTGGCCAGACTTCCATCAATTGGAAACGGTAACGTAGCGTACGGAACTTCGTCCATGCCAATAGAGGAGGAGGCCATCCCTGAAACAACGATCGGTATATCATCCAGATTAATAGCGAGTTGCTTTGCCAGTAGATTAATCTGACGCTTTAGTTGTACCCGAAAAAACTGCTCTCTGGAAATTCCAGTCATTTCGCCATTTTCCTTCCAGGAAGTAAACATAGTTGCTACGCCTTCCTGTGAAGTAACTTCGCCAATAAGCTGGCTATCAATACTGTTGATGAGTCGTAGCCGAAAAGAGGATGTCCCCCAATCGCAACCTAACAGATAATTTTTCATTCGTTCTATCAGTTTCAAGTACTACTTACGGTAACGCAAAGGCAACATAAGACCCCCCTGGCTTTAAGCCATATCGGGTGCCACCCGCAGCAATGACAATATATTGTTTTCCGTTGACCATATAGGTTATCGGCGTAGCAAAGCCTCCGGTGGGTAACTTGTACTCCCATACGACTTTACCGGTTTTTTTGTCAAAAGCCCGAAGTTTTTCGTCATAGGTAGCCGCAATAAACAGTAAGCCCCCAGCTGTTACAATTGGACCACCGTGATTTTCGGTGCCGGTGGGTGGCAGTCCTTTTTTGGTTAGGTCGGGGTATTCGCCGAGTGGCACTTGCCAGAGGTACTCGCCCGTGTTCAGATTAATGGCGTTCAGCGTTCCCCAGGGCGGTTTAATGGCCGGGTAATTGTCCTGATCCCGAAATTGGGTGTTGCCATTATTCAGATAGGGCGGCATGTACGGGAAGTCGGCATCCCTGGCCACGGGCGACGTAACCACCGAGCTATGCATATCGGGCACAGCCTCAGACTTGGTTTCGCTCTTGAGCAAAAAGTTGACGAGGGCGTCGCGGTCCTCTTTAGACAAGTGCCCAAAGGACGGCATACGTCCCTGGCCGGTTGTCAATAAGGTGTTGATCTGCTCTCGATCGAGTCGTTTTCCCACGTCGGTCAGATCGGGGTAGGCTTGGGATGCACTTGCTGAAGCCGCACTACTACCTGTCCGATTCAAGTTATGACAGGCTGAGCAATTGAGATTAAATAGAGATGAACCCCGTGTTTGGGCTACGTTCGTTCCCTGCATCCGGCTATCGCGCATTTTCAGCCACCATAGCATAGTATTGGCATTTTGGTATAAAATGCCGTCAGGGTCGGCAGCATTACCACCCCACTCGGCACCCCCACCAAAGCCAAAATACAAGCTCCCTTCTTCGCTGGGGGGCATATACTTGCTACCTACCCGACTGTTTTTATACTGGTTCAACACATAGGCGTGGGCTTCGGGGGTACGGGTCGTGATTTCCTTTTCCGTTAACTCCTGCCGGACAAAAGGCGCAGGCCTGCTTGGAACGGGTTGGGTAGGCCAGGGCTTCTCGCCGGGTAATGCCGGTGAGGTAGGAACGGGTACCTCCTTCACGGGGAATAAGGGTTTGCCCGTATCCCGGTCAAACACAAACACATAGCCGTCTTTGGTTGCCTGTGCCACAGCATCAACCAGCCGGGGCCGACCGTCGGGGCCATTGTGTTTAACGGTTACCAGGTTGGGTGGGCAGGGCAGATCACGATCCCAGAGGTCATGATGAATGGTCTGGAAATGCCACACCCGCTTACCCGTTTCTGCATTCAGGGCAATCACGCAGTTGGCAAACAGATTCTGTCCCGGGCGGGCACCCCCATAGAAATCAACAGAGGGCGATCCTGTTCCCGCGTAGACAATACCCCGCTTTTCGTCGATGACCATACCGGCCCAGCAGTTCGCTCCGCCCAGTTTTTTGTAGGAGTCTTTGGCCCAGGTTTCGTACCCAAATTCACCCGGCAGTGGGATGGTGTGGAATACCCAGGCCAGCTTGCCTGTACGCACATTAAACGCCCGAATGTAACCCGGAGGAGCATCTCCCCCTTCGTTCACGGCTGAGCCCGTAATCAGTAAGTCTTTGTAAATAACACCGGGGGTGGTAACACGGATTGAAAAGTTGTTGACGTCGTAGCCAAGTGTTTCTTTGTCGCCAAGGCCCTCATGCAAATCAACTTCGCCATGCCGGCCAAAGCTGTCAATTAGCTTACCCGTCGAGGCATTGATGGCGTACAGAAACGAGCCAACAGAATATAATATACGTTTGTCCGGTTCGCCGTTGCGAGCACCATCTTCCCAATACACAACCCCACGGATGGGGTGAAACCGGGGCTTTTTTTCGGGATTGGCGAAGGGATCAAATTGCCAGTGCTGCTTACCCGTAGCTGCATCGACGGCAAAGAGCTTCATGCGGGGCGACGTGCCGTACAGCACTCCGTTTACAACAATCGGCTGACATTGAATGTCCATCCCACGTTGGCCCGCTCCCGTATTGTCGCCCGTGTCGTAGGTCCAGGCAAGCGTCAGGTCTTTGACAGTCTGGGTGTTGATCTGGTTCAGTCGCGAGTATCGATTTCCCGCATTGTTTCCACCATACGTAGGCCAGTCATCGGCGGGTAACTGCGGCTTGATTACACTCGTCTCCTGATTTGCCGACAGGAAACAGCCCAGAATCAGGATTCCAAAAGAAGATTTAAGTAAGAAATTCATTGACAAGTTGAGTTAGGAGTAGGTTAAGAGGGGTTAATAGAATCTAAAGAATCAAGCCTTAGCTGCTCACTTCATTTTTTCATAAAACTCATAGGCTATTTTCCATTTTACTTCCTGTCCGGGTGCTGCTTTCAGTTGTATGTATGGCTCGGGGCAGGAGGTTGTTGCGCAGGCCCAGTATACTAACTTTTGTAGCGGCTGATCGCTCGTGATGTGTACCCCCGCACCTGTTTTCTGGTTTTCGATACGGATATCGTAACTCGCTGGAGTGGTGCCAAATCCTTGCAAACCAGCACTATACACCTGCTCCTTTTTCTCTAATTCGCGGGAATAAAGCAGCCGTTTTCCCTGTGCCAGAATTGTGGTGCCAAAGCCTTTTCCCTCTCCCTGCACATCAAATGGGAACTCGATGTTCACGGTTGGGCCCGTGGGTTGTTTGTCGATGATGAAGAAGTTATGATCGTAGGCGCTCGTCTCGATGGGCAAGGTGCCAGTATTTTTCAGGCTGTGTTCCAGCACAAGTTCAGGCTTGCCTTTTGTGAGCTTTACCGTTTTGCGATACACGTAGGCATAGCCTGTTGGGCTGGTAAGGGTATGGGTAAAGTCAATATGGTCTTTGTGCCTGTTTACGTTCCAGGTTCCCTGATCCATGATGTCATAATACTTCCCGAAGGCATAGGTTTTATCATCGGGCTTCCGAAGCATACCCACGCCTATTTTCATAAATGTATCGCCTGGTTTGGCATCTGTATAGCCCAATGGCGCAAACTCTTCTACCGGTCCACTGATGGCATCGTGCAGTTTGGGGTCGTAGTTCTCAAACCAAGGTTCAATAAAGCTGTGTCCCTTGTACGTCAGATCTTTAAATGCCCCCGACCAATCGAACCGAGTACCCTGATAATAGCCGTTGCCAGCATCCGGCAAGTACAAGCTCGTTTGAATGAGGTCGTTGGATAACTCAGCCTGTGGCCAGTCGGTCATTGGCATAGTGGTGCTACACAAACCGCATACAACAAAAGTGGAGATGAGTGCCTTTTTCAACTAAATATGATTTGTAATGGCAGTGGACAACAACAGAGATGAAAAGATGGAACGCAGATGTTTATTATCATTACGATTATTTAAGATTCTGATAATTAGATAGTAATCATAATCATCATAAAAATCTGCGTTCTATCTTTTTATGCTACAAATTCGGATTAATCGACGTGTCGGTGTACGGCAGAGGAAACCAGTAATTTGCTTTGGTGATCGGCTTGATCGGTTGCAGATCGTCCGGGCTTTTAGCTGCATTAGCTTCCTCAACTTTTTCGAGACGAATCAGATCAAACCAGCGGGTGCGTTCGCAGGCAAATTCCCAGGCACGTTCCTGCACCACCGCGTCAGCAAACTGGGCGGCTGTTAGTCCGTCGCCGGGCGAGAGTGCTTTTGCGCCCGATGGCAAGCCCCGTAATCGGACAGCATTGAGGGCGTCATAGGCTGCCTGATCCGGGCCACCCGTTCCACGCGCTTTCGCTTCAGCATAAATGGTCAATACGTGCGGATAGCGCATCATGACGGAGGGCAGCGAAATGCTGGAAGTTACAATATTCCCCTTGATGTACCATTTCTTGTAATAGGGGTGTTTGGTCAGGCTGTTCTGCCAGGGGATTGTGGTAGCGCCTAACCCAAACTGCGTGCGAAAAGTGGCATCTTTGCGCGGCCCTTCGGGGAAGTTTTTGAAGAAATTAAGCTCCGCAAACATATCGTCCCAGCCGCCCTCTTCGCCGGGCATTGTGGTGTTGCCATAGGTAGCGTTGGCCGTACCACTACCCCCCGTAAATCCATTGATCTGAAACACCGATTCAGGAATAATAGCCACCGCCGGATCATTGTCGAAAACGGCGGCAAAGGTTGGCATCAGCGAGAACCCATAGGTAGCGCGGTTGTCAATCACTTCTTTGGCTTTGGCCGCAGCCAGATCATATTTGTCGGTTTGTTTCAGTGGCCAGCCAGCCATCGTCAGGTACACATCCGCCAGAAATGCTTTGGCCGAACCCGCATTAGGCCGACCCGGATCGCGCCGGGTGTTGGGCAGCATGGTTTCAGCTTTCTTCAGGTCTTCGACGATTAGTGCATAGACTTCCGCGGGTGTCGATTTTTTGATTGTGAGCAGATCGGCTGAGTATTCACCCGCCAGCACCAGCGGAATATTGCCATAAAAGCGGGTTAACCAATAGTAGGAAAAGCCACGAATGAAAAAGGCTTCGCCCGCAATAATGTCAATTGTTGCTTTGGTACCAACCGTTTTTGTGTAATTATTGATCACGTTGTTGGCAGCCTGAATGGCTTTGTAACAGCCATTATACACGGCTCCTGAGCGTTGGTTGGTGGTCGACACGTTAAACTGATCGAATTCACGCCAGTCCGCTTTATTACTGGCGGGGTGTGTGGTCACGTCATCACTACCGATGGTAGCCGCATTGGCCGATGGGTGAAGGAACCCGTATGTCCACTGATTACCCAACCCCCGGTAGGCTCCGGTCAGAGCCGACTCTAACCCATCCTGGGTCGCGAGAACGTTACCGCCATACAATAGCCCGGTTGTATCTTCTTCGAGATAACCTTTGCAGCCTGCGGTGAGCATAGCCGCCAGTCCAATTATTAGTAACTTTTTCATGATTCATCAAATGAGGTTTATGGTATTCGGTTTACGGTTTACGGTTGGGCGGATACGTTCATGCGTCAGCCGCCGAAAACAAAAAACTGAAAACCGTTTTTTTAGAAGCCCAGGTTGATACCGAGTGTGTATTGTTTTGCATTAGGATAGGAACCATAGTCAATACCAATGGCGGTGTCGGTGTTTGAACCAACCCGTGCCGACTCCGGATCTGGCCCTTTGTACTTGGTGATTGTAAACAGGTTCGTTGCACTCGCAAATACCCGGATGCTGGCTTTGTTATGAATGAAGCCGGTTGGCACGTTATACGAAAGGCTTACGTTTTTCAGGCGAACGAAGCTGCCATCTTCCAGGAACCGGCTCGATTGGGTGAAGGGCTGATAGGTTTTCGTAAAGGCCGGAACGTTTGAGGTTTCATTGCCTGGCCGGTAGTAGTCCCGGATTTCGGCCAGGATGAACTGCCGCGCATCGCCCGAACCCGACAGCGCAGCCGCCCGCGTGTAGTTGAGCTTATCGACACCAAAGACGCCATTGAAGAATACGTTCAGGGTCAGTCCTTTATACGTAAAGGTGTTGTTCCAGCCTCCCGTTGCTTTCGGGAAGGCCCGGCCAATGATCTGAAAATCATCCGTTGTGATCGAATTGTCGCCGTTCAAATCCTGGTAATGTGGATCACCGGGTACACGCCCCTGTTTGGCTGCCTGATCGGCTTCGTTTGGTTTCCAGGTGCCCAGGTAATTCAGGCCCCAGTAAGACCCCAGCGGCTCACCCGGCATTAGCATAAACTCATTGGTTGTCGACATGCCGGCACCAACACCCGTACCCTGCCCCAGCCGTGGCAAACCGCCCAGACTGATTACGCGGTTCTGTAAGGTGGAAAAATTCAGGTTCGTTTCCCAGCGGAAGCCACCCAATACCAGGGGCGTACCACCAATCGAGAATTCGAAGCCTTTATTTTCAATTTCGCCCACGTTTCGGGCTTGTGTACCGCCCCCCGCATAGCTGGGAATGGCTACGTTCAGGAGCAGATCTGAAGTGTTTTTCTTGAAATAGTCAGCTTCGATACGTAAACGACCATTCAGGAATTCCATTTCCAGACCCACATCGACCTGCTTGGTTGTCTCCCATTTGAGATCGGGATTGCCGGGATTACCTAAAATCACACCAGATGTAGCCGCCGTGTTATTAAAGGCAACCTGGGCTGAACTATAGGCCGATATGGTCGAGTAGGGGCCGAGTGCCTGGCTACCCGTCATACCCCAGCTTCCCCGCAGTTTCAGGTTGTTGAATACGTTGAGTTTCTTGATGAACTCTTCCTCTGATAAACGCCATCCAAGCGCCACAGATGGAAAAACACTGTACTTGTTACCCGCTGCAAACTTGGACGATCCGTCGCGACGAACGGCCGCCGATACCAGGTATTTGTCTTTGTATCCGTAGTTTATACGTCCCAGCAATGACAATAGCGTCCATTTCTGATAGCTCGATGCCACGGTAGCGGCTGTATTGCCACCAATGTTGTCGTATCCCAATTGCGGAAACCGTAGCCCCGACGCACTGGCCGTAAAGTCTCTATTGGTGAATTGCTGGGTCTCCAGTACGGCAACCGCGGTAATGGAATGATTACCTAGTTTGACATCGTAATTCAGATTATTCGTGTTTTGCAGGGTTACCTGTTCCGCCGAATATCGGCTTGCCGTTGGTACGTTGTTGGAAAGTCGCTTGCCGTTTAAATTCAGGTTTTGTGCATTCAGGTAATTGACGGCGTACTGCAAGTCGATGGACAACCCTTTGATCGGAAGCTTATAGTTTATCCCCCCATTGATGTTGATACCGCTCTTATTCGCATCCACCGACTGATCGTACAGGTAATCCAGCGGATTGCGGTAAACGGAACCAATCGGGTCTGTAAACGTCGGTTGACCATCGGCACCGTAAGCAGGCGTAGTGGGTGCCCAAGCCAGTGCCTGTACAATGGCGCCCCCATCGAGGGTATTGTGGTTTTGTGACCGCGTACCCCACAGATTCAACCGAAACGAAAGCTTATCGTTGATCTGCGTGTTTATGTTGGTACGCAGGTTATACCGCTTAAACCCACTGTTATTGACGATGCCGTTCTGGTTTAAATAGTTTCCTGACACCAGAAAGGTCGTTTTGTCATTACCGCCCGACAGGGTAATCTGGTGCTGCTGACCCGTTCCGTTTCGGAAGACCAGACTCTGCCAGTCGGTACCGCCGTTTTGTTTGAACTGCGCAATCTGATCTGTGGTGAACGGTAACCCGGAACCGACAGCCGTGGCGCGGGCATTAACGATTTCGGCGAACTCACCGGCCTGCAATACGTCGTACCGTTTGATAACCTCCGAGGTGCTGAACTGGCCTTCGTAGTTGACTTTGAGGCCTTTCGCTCCTTTTTTAGTCGTAATGATCACGACGCCATTCGCTCCACGACTACCGTAGATGGAGGTTGACGCGGCATCCTTTAAAATCTGGATGGTCTCAATATCGCTGGGGTTTACAAAGTTGAAATCCGCCCCAACAAACCCGTCGACAACATACAGGGGGTTGTTATTGCCCAATACAGAGTTGGCTCCTCTGATCCTGATCCGGGCGTCGCCACCCGGCGCCCCGTTTGTCTGGCTTACCTGCACACCCGCAGCACGTCCCTGAAGCACCTGATCCAGACGTGTAACGGGTTGCTGGGCAAATTCCTTGGTTGAAATGGCTGTCAGAGCGCCCGTTACGTCGGTTTTGCGCTGTGTACCGTATCCAACCACAACCACTTCATTCAGCGTTTTCTGATCTTCGGCCAACTGAACATTAACCACCGAACGTCCATTGACAGGCACTGTCTGACCAACGTAACCGATGTTTGAAAAGACCAGCGACGCATTGCCGGCCGCATTTAGCGAAAAGTTTCCTGAGGCATCGCTGGAGGTACCCGTTGTGGTACCACTTACCTGAACGTTGACACCAGGTAATCCCTGATTGTCTGGACCGGTCACTTTACCGGTAACCCTGGCCGTCTGGGCGAAGGCGTAGCTATGCCCCAGTAGCAACAGGATAACGAAGAGTTTTACAGTTTTTTTCATGTTTAGAGGTTTATTTGGGGGAGTTAAATTTGCTTAACGTAACGCGGACGTTCGGCCTTACCAATCCACTACCGAGCCATCCAGCGCATTATAGGATTCTGGGTTTTTCCAGTCGTGGCCAATTTTGTCCTTCATAAGTGCGTCATCTAGTTCGACGCCCAGCCCTGGCCCTTTGGGAATCATCACCGTACCATCGCTTTGCAGCTTGAACGGATTTTTTACATAGCCTTCACCCAGGGAGACCTGCTCCTGGACCAGAAAATTGGGTATGCTGGCTGCCAGATGCAGCCCCGCTGCCAGGGAGATTGGCCCCATTGGGTTATGAGGGGCAACGGGAACGTAATAGGCTTCGGCCATACCCGCAATCAGGCGGCCTTCAGTGATGCCTCCGGCGTGGCAGAGGTCGGGCTGGACAATGCTAACGGCTTTCTTTTCCAACAGTTCGCGGAAGCCCCATTTGGTGAAAATACGTTCGCCAGCGGCAATGGGCAGATGAGTGCCCCGCGCAATGTCGGCCAGGATATCCACGTTTTGCGCCTGACAGGGTTCTTCGACGAACATGGGTTGAAAGGGCTCCAATTGTTTGATGAGCACCTTAGCCGTTTGGGGCGAAATATTTCCGTGAAAGTCGATGGCAATGTCCATGTTCGGACCACCCGCTTCCCGCAATGAGGCAAAATTCTCGACCGCGTAGTTGATGAATTGTGGGTTCTCGACAATGTTGGCCGGGTTCTTATGCGCAACCCCCGTTTTGATAACGGTGTACCCTTCGGCCTTGCGCTTCTTTATGTCTTCCGCGTTGCTGGCCCGTCCATAAATCCGAACCCGATCGCGCGTAGGGCCGCCCAGCAATTCATAAACCGGTACATTTAGCAGCTTGCCTTTAATGTCCCACAGGGCATGATCGATGCCGCTCAATGCACTGGTCAGGATGGGGCCGCCCCGGTAAAACGCATGGCGGTAAATAGCCTGCCAATGGTGGACAACATGGCGTGGATCTTTACCAATCAGGTACGGTTCCACTTCTTTAATAGCGGTCTGGATCGTTAGTGCTCTGCCTTCGAGCAGGGGCTCCCCTAAGCCATGAACGCCTACATCGGTATGGATTTTCAGGAAAACCCAGCGGGGCTTCACCAGAAAGGTTTCGAGTTTTGTAATCTTCACCTTGCTGTAATCGGCAAAGTGCCCGGGACTGGCTGCGTAAGACGTTTGTGGCAATACCATTGTGCCCATGCCGGCCACACCCAATACAGATTGTATGGCAGAACGGCGCGATATGCCGGATTTTTTAGCTGGATGTTTCATTCGGGTTTGGTTAAATCGTGAGAGTTAATCGTTTAAGCAAGTCTGGAAAAAAAAGGAATTAGCTGGTTTTTGATGTACAGTTTATGGTTTTCGGTGCCGACCGCACCCGCCTGTCTTACGCTGGCCTGCCAATGCGATATCCACCGAAAACCATAAGCCAACTATCGGCCTACGGCCGAATAATCGTCCCGTCTATTTTACGAACCTGCCAGTTGGACTTGGTCGTGATCGGATACTTGGCCGCTTCCTTTTCATCAATATCGACGCCCAGCCCGGGTACTTCATTGACCGACATATACCCTTTGTTCATGGTGGGGCAGCCACTGAATACTGCCTGCGTCTTATCCGAAAACTGCACCGCTTCCTGAAT
Source organism: Spirosoma migulaei (assembly GCF_054776855.1). Taxonomy (NCBI): domain Bacteria; kingdom Pseudomonadati; phylum Bacteroidota; class Cytophagia; order Cytophagales; family Cytophagaceae; genus Spirosoma; species Spirosoma migulaei. The sequence goes on from NZ_BAAHBG010000002.1 coordinate 582,609, forward strand.
CCCGAAATTCCAGACAGCCAGATCAATGTGGGCGTGGGCCGCGTGACCAACCGGCGAGACATCGCCCGGACCATGCCAGGCGGTGCGGATGTTGAACCACTCGCCCAATCGGGCTACTTTCATAGCGGGGGTGATGCCCCCAATTTGCGAGACGTGAATCCGGATGAAATCGAACCATTGGTTGACCATCGGCTCCTTGAACTCATTGATGTTGTTGAACAACTCGCCCATGGCAATGGGTACGGAGGTTGCCTGCCGGAGATTGGCGAACCACTTCATGTTCTCGGGCGAGAAGGGATCTTCAATGAAAAACGGGCGGTACTCTTCCACTTGCTTGATCATGTTGATGGCGTCGATAGGCTGCACCCGCTCGTGAATGTCGTGAAGTAATTCAATCTCGTCGCCACACTGTTTCCGAACGACTTCAAACATTTTGGGTACCGATTTCAGGTAGAGCCGCTCGTTCATATAGTTGTCGGTTTCACCCCCAAAGCCAGCTACTTTAAAGTCGGGTTTGTCGGCGGTGGCACCCACGGCTCCATAGCCGCCCTGCTGAATGCGGATATACTTGAACCCCTTTTCCATGAAGCTCTTCACACTATCGGCAGCTGCTTCGGGAGTGTTTCCGCCCGCGTGGGTGTAACAGGGGATAGCAAATCGTACTTTTCCGCCCAGCAGTTGGTATACCGGCATTTTTGCCCGTTTGCCTTTGATGTCCCAAAGTGCCTGATCTAGTCCGGAGAGGGCATTGTTAAGCACGGGGCCATTGCGCCAGTAGGAGCTGACATAAGCCGCCTGCCACATGTCTTCAATATTGTCCACGTCTTTGCCTACACAGAACTCGTTCAGATAGGTGTTGATGGCCACAATCACGGTGGCGGCCCGCTGGGTGAACGTAGCGCAGCCTAACCCATAGAGACCGGGTTCGGTGGTTTCCACTTTCACGACAATCAGGTTGGAACCTTGTGGAGCGGTAGCAATGGCCTTTACACTTTTGATCTTGACGGGAGCCATCCCGACGGCATACTGAGGCTTACCCTGTTGCTCGCGGGCTTCGGCGGTGGAGATGCCGCCAAACAGCCCTAGTACCCCGGCTGATGAGCCAAAGCCCAGCATTTTTAACGTATCGCGACGACTTTGATCGGTTTTATTCATGGGAGAATTGGTAGAGGGTTGAGCGATTTTACTTGACTGTTAATGAGTTCTTTTCTGACAGGATTTACAGGATAAACAGGATTATTTTTCATCTACACAATTCTGTTTATTCTGTAAATCCTGTCAGAAAAACATTACTTCTTATCCCACCAAACGCGGGTATCCAGCGTGTTGGGGCCCTGTCGGGTGATTGCTTCGTTCAAACTTCCTGAGTTAACGACAATCTCGCTATCGGGATAAGGCATGCGCCGGATGAAATCGCCTTTCACTTCAGAGCCGGGGTACGGATTTTTCTTCAGGGCGGGATAGCCACTGCGTCGGAAGTTGGCAAATGCCTCGGTGCCATCCAGGAAACTGGCCACCCAGTACTGTGTGTTAATCTGATCCAGTGCTTTACTGGCATCCAGCGGGTGGGCATCCAGATAGGCTTTGATTGCTGTTTCTGGAATGGCTGTTCCATACGACGCCATTTGTTCGAGGTTGGCCCGGATACCCTTGGCAAAATAATCGGCAGCTGTTCCGGCTACCCATCCCCGTACAGCCGCTTCGGCCAGATTGAACTGAACCTGCGCGTAGGTGATGTGGTATTCGGGCGCATCTAACTTGAGTACCGTGTTCAGGTTAACCTGCGAAAAATCCCACAGACTGACCACGTTGTTTTGCGCAAGTACTGTGGTAATCGATACGTCATTATAACCCATTGGCATACCAATCTGTACGGCTGGATCAGACGAAGCGCGCGCGGCTACCTGTTCCTGACCACCTTTGGCACCTACATAGCGCACGGCAAAAATGGGTAAGCGGGGGTCGTTGTTCTCTTTCAGGTAATTCACAAACGGTGCCGCGAGGTAGAAGTTGGTTTTTTCGCGGGCCGCTAAGTGGTTCGCAATGTAGTTGTTGTATATGGCGGTATGACGGAGAATCGAATTGTCGGCGTTGGATTGAAATACGCCCCCGGTTACAGCCTTTTTTACATACGTCTCGGCCATCGTGGGATCGACTTTGGTCAAACGCATACCGGCTCGCAGCATGAGTGAATAGCCCAGTTTTTTCCACTTGGCAACATCGCCCCCGTACAGGATATCGGTAACGACGGGTGTTTGGGCGGTGGTCAAAGCGGCTGAGGCTTCGTCGAGTTCCTTAAGAATATCCTTATAAATATCCTGCTGCGCATCGTATTTAGGCGTGATAATCTCCGTAGTGTAGCCCTGGCCTGCCTGAGAATAGGGAATATCCCCATAGGTATCGGTTAGGATCATGAATACATAGGCTTTCCAGATGCGGGCTGCGTTGTAAGTGTTGGATTGAAGCGGATCGCTCTTGGTTTGATCCAGCGTAGCTACCAGTTGCTTCAGCACGTTGCGGTAGAAGTTAGTCCAGACTAAGGGCGTGTTACTACCATTGATCTGGTCGTAATTGGCACCGGATAGCGAACTTCCATAGGGTGTAATGATCTGTTGAACAATCCCGAAATTGTAGGTCAGCATGCCCAGCGTACCAAAGCCATCGAGGTAATTGGTGCTGATGATTGCCTTGTTGAGAACCATTGACGGGGACAGCGAGGTTGGGTCCACCTTATTGGTATTGACCTCGTCGAAACCCTGATCGCAGCCTGATAGCAGGCTCAATGAGAGGAGTAGAGTAAGGGTATATTTTAGATTTGTTTTCATGATTTCTTTTTAGGTTTAACGAGTCATTGATTGTCATTCGCTGTCAGATAGTGCCATTGATCGCGCATGCGAAGAATGACGGCTATTGCCCATTCATGACGAGCAATGACCATGAATTAGAACCGAACGTTCAGGTTGAAGCCGATGCTACGAGTAGGTGGCAACCCTGGCCAGAAATCCAGCCCTACACCATTGTCGGACGAGACCAGTGCTTCTTCTGGGTCCATGTTTTCGGTCCATTTCTTAATGACCAGCACGTTGTTGGCTACCGCATTCAGTTTCAGGCCTTTGATGAACAGACCGGCTGGAAGTAGCTTGCCGAAATCATAGCCTAGCGAAAGCTGCCGTAGCTTCCAGAAACCCGCATTGAAAACAAAATCTTCGTTGATACCCAATGGGTTAATAGATTCATAGAAGGGTTGAACAGCGGCCTTGGTCTTGTTGATTTCTCCGTTCGGATTAACGCCGTTGCCAATTACATAGCCCACATCCCGGCCCGGCAGCGTCCGTTTCGACAGGCCGTGGCGCATGTAGTTTATGTTCCGGCCCGCAATCATTTTGTGGCCCAGTTTGAAATCAATCAGTACCGAAAGCGACAGGCCCCGGTAGGTGAACGTATTGGTGATACCTCCGAAGTAAGTGGGTAGGGCGTTGCCCACGTTCTTCAGCGTATTATTACGAAGTGGCATTCCGCTATTTTGGTCGAATACCTGACGTCCCTGGGCATCGCGCAGGTACGTGAACGTATACAACTGCCCAATGGGCTTACCAACCACCTGATTCAGCGTCCGGCCGCCACCGCTGCTTACGGTAATGACGGTATCATTGGGCGATAACCCTAAGCGCAGAACCTTGGAAGTATTATACGATGCGTTGGCGCTAACATCCCAACGGAATGCTGGTGTAACAATGGGCGAAAACGTCAATAACATCTCCAGCCCCTGGTTCATACTCCGGCCTACGTTGATCAGTTTGCTGGTGTAAGACGAGGCATCGGAGATCTGAGCTGCCAGAATCTGGTCGTCGGTTGTTTTATGGTAATAGGTAAAATCAAAGCCGACTTTATTATTAAACAGCTTTAACTCCAGACCCACCTCGGCTTCCTGAATGCGGAGTGGACGTAGGTTTTTGTTTGGAACTACGGTTGCGTTGATACCACCCACGGGTACAAGTTGTCCCGACGGATTAGGGAATGAGTTGTTGTCAACTGCGTAATAGAGTGCGTTGGAGTAAGGGTCTACATTGTCTGAGCCCACCTGTGCATAGGCCGCTCGTAATTTGCCGAAGGTAATCCATTCGGGTAGATTCTTGTAGGCCTGCGAGAATACGAAACTACCTGTTACGGATGGGTACAAAATACTTCGGTTAGACGGTGCCAGGGTTGAAAACCAGTCGTTCCGGGCCGTTACATTCAGGAAGAGGTAATCCTTGTAAGAGATCGTAGCGGCTCCAAACAGGGAGTTGATATTCTTTTCGGCGAGGGCGTAAATCGGGTTTTTGATCCGGCCGTTGGCTACCGTATACAGACCCGGCGTTACGAAATCCTGCACCGTTACGCTGTTGTAATCATTGCGGGCATACCGGGCGTTTCCACCCAAGGTTATATCGACACCAATCTTCCCAAACGTTTTATTGGCACCCAGAATAAAGTCAAGATTCCGTTCGGTATTCTGGCGAACATCCTGGGTATAGGAGCCATTTACGTAGCCAACCGGGGCTTTGGCAATGGGGGCATAGCCATTAGGTATGTTATAATCCTGATTGCGGATGTAATAATCCTGAGCGATCCTTGCCTGTAAATAAAGCCAGTCAGTAAACTGATATTTAAGGGCAATATTGCCGAACAGCCGGTCGCGCCGGATATTCTCAAAATGATGGCTCATGGAATAGTACGGGTTGTTCCGGACCAGAAAGCGCGAGAACACGAACTCATCGCCGTTGGCCTCGGTCTGATTATCCCGTAGGGCTTGAAACGGCATAGAGTTGGCGAGCGTGAAAACCACCGTCGAGACGGAGAAATCCTGGGTGTTCAGTTGGGGTGGGTTAATGTTGTTCTCTTTGGAGTAGTTGATATTTCCAGAAGCGGTCAGTTTACTGGTAATGTTCTGGCTAAAGCCCAGGTTAATTACTTTCCGATTGAAGGTATTGTTCTCCATAATCCCCCGGTTGTCAGTATTGCCAAAGGATAGGCTGAAGCCGCCGTTCTGGCCATTATTGGCTACGGTTACCGTATTGGTAAAGTTGGTGCCTACGCGGTAGAACTGTTTCACCCGATTATAAACAGGCTCATACGGGTAGGTCTTGTTGTCGAACAAGACCTGCGTCATGCCCGGCTGAAATTTCTCACCGAAACTCCATACTCCAGATGTTGGCCGGGTGGTGGTGGGCCGTATGCCGCCTTCTCCCTGCCCGTATTCATACTGAAAGTCGGTGAAGTCCAGTGGTGTATCGGTAGTGAGGTTTGTGTTGTAGGTAACGCCAAACCCTTTCCCCGCTCCCCGGCTTTTGGTGGTAATCATCACCACACCATCTTTAGCCCGTGAGCCATAAAGGGCTGCTGCTGTGGCTCCTTTCAGTACGGTCATGGTTTCAATATCGTCGGGATTGATACTGCTTAGTCCATCGCCCCCGTCTGAACTGTTGGCTGCACGAGAGCCAAAATCGCCCCCGAGGGAATAGTTGGAGTTATCGATGGGCACGCCATTCACTACAATCAGTGGGTTATTCTGTCCGCTAAACGACGACTGCCCGCGAATACGAATCTTGGCCGTTCCGGCAGGGCCTGTTCCCATCGTGGTAATATTGACACCCGCCATTTTTCCCTGAAGCCCGCTTACAAAATTGGGCGTGCGGTTAACAGAAATCTGTTCGGCGTTGACGGTGGCTGTTGCATAGCCCAGCGTTTTGGCTTCGCGTTTGATGCCAAGTGCCGTAACAATCACTTCGTCGATGGCTTTAGCATCTTCTGCTAATTGTACATTGATGATAGAGCGATTGTTAACGGGAACCGTTTGACTTACGTAGCTGATATAGGAGAAAATCAGCGACGCAGTGGCAGGCGCATTGATCGTATAGTTACCTGAGGCATCTGTAGTTGTACCCACCGATGTACCCCCTACCACTACGTTGACACCAGGCAGCCCCTGGTTATCCGGGCCGGTCACTTTACCGGTTACGCTATTGGTTTGTGCAAAGCCACAGCTACTGTAAAGCAGCAGCCATAGCAGAAACAGGTTTACAGGTTTTTTCATGATTAAGGAAAGTTTAAGAAAGGACACTCAAAAGGGCAGGAACAAATGTGATTCTGGAGATGCTTTGGATTCTCAGACACGCCCGAGAATCCAAAGCATCAATTACCAGTTATGAATTGACCCATCAGGGGCCTTCAACACCGGGTGCGGGAACTTCGTATTGGCTGTAATTTCCATCAGGAATGTGGCCTTCTTCGGGTCGAACTTTACACCTAAACCCGGTTCAGGATTTAGATATAATTTGCCATTTTTGAAGTTGACCAGGTCTTCGTTGAAATAAGCAGGGCGCTCGGGTTCACCGCCACCCAATTCCATCAGGCAGCGCATGGGGCTGCTGGAACCCAGCACATGAACCAGTGTAGCGGTGGCCAGTGGCCCGGTGAAGTGCGGAATCATACCCACATAATGAGTCTCACACATAGAAGCCAGCTTCTTGAATTCGGAAATGCCACCCGTATTGGGGAGGGTGAAGCGGGTGTAATCGATCAGGTGCTGCTCAATGAATGTATTGCTATCCCAGCGGTCGCCAAACTGCTCCCCAACGGCAATGGGTACGTTGGTCATGGCTCGTACCGTTTTGTATACGTCCGGGTTTTCTGAGCGTACAATGTCTTCTACGAAATACGGTTCCAGGTTTTCGAGAGCTTTGCAGATTTTGATCCCCTCGGTCGTATCAAATCGGGTATGCAGGTCAATAGCCCATTTGCCACCACCGCCTACAGCTGCGTCGATTCGTTTACACAACTCAATCGTTTTCTTGGCGTTGTCATAAAAATCAAAGGGTTGTTCACCATTGCCACCCGTTGGGCCAATCCGATAGGCTCGTAAACCGGCTTCAATACAATCGCGAGCCCGTTCCTCTTCAGTTTTGGCCTTCGATGCCCGAAATCCGGTGGCATAACATTCGACATACTCACGCGTGGCCCCGCCCAGCAGTTCATACACAGGAACACCCAGTGCCTTGCCTTTTAGATCCCATAGAGCCATGTCTAAGGCCCCTTGTGCATGGAGTTTTTCGCGGCCCGGTGGATAAAACATACCCCGGTATAGGTTCTGCCAGATGTGTTCGATGCGGAAGGGGTTTTCGCCAATCATCATCTGAGCGCACTGCTCGATCATGTCTTTGGAACCTCCTTCGCCAATGCCGATGATGCCCCCATCGGTTTCGATTTCGACGATACCACGTGCCTGATTGAAGAGGGGCTTGTTGTAGCCCGGTGCCGCGTAATACCGGATTTTGGTAATCTTTAATTTAGGGGGTGCTGCTAAAGCTTGGCTTAGGGGTAAGCCAGCCCATACGGATGCTGAACTGACAAGGGCTGATTTGAGAAAATGTCTTCGTTGCATAGATAAGGGATAAATAGGTTGCTTAATCGTTTAAGCAAATAGGCAAATAAACTATCAATTCTTGTTTTTTTGTTTTGAAGAGGCTCTGCTTACCAATTCTGCTGTCATAAGTACCTGCGTGGGTTCATTGAGATGATCTTTCATTTTTTTAACTAATAACGTAACCGCCGTTTTCCCTAGAAGCCCTATCGGTTGTTTGAGATAGGTAATTGGGCAATAGTAAAGGTCAAATGCTTCGGCCTGTCCAAAACTAACAATGGCCAGATCATCGGGTACTTTCAGGCTTAATTCATTGAGGTACTTTAAGCCGTTGATCGCCAGTCCATAAGTAGCAAAAAGCAGGGCATCAACGGGTTGAGTAACGGTGGTTAGCTCGTTGATGGCAACTCTTACTTCCTGCTCAATGTGATTAATGCGAATTTTTTTCAGCCACTCGTTTATAAATGGTAGTTCATTGTCTTGCAAGGCATCCCGATACCCACGTATGCGTTCCTGCATGTGATACATATCGGATTCGTAGGCAATCATCCCAATCCGTTTATAGCCATTGGAAATCAAGTGATCTGTTCCATCATAGGCGGCTTTATAGTGATCGGTGGAAACAAAATCCGATTGAATGTCGGGGAAGTACCGGTCCAGCAACACAAACGGAATATGCTTCTCTTTCAACATCAATACCTGCTCCGAGGAGCCTTCGGCAGAAACAACAATGAAGCCGTCTACCTGTCGTGTTATCAGTACATCCAGTAAGTCCCGGGATTTATCGGCGTTCTCGTCCGAACTGCCAATAATAACGGTGTATCCATTTTGTTTTGCTTCGTCTTCTACAATCCGGGCAATGTTGGCAAAGAAAGGGTTCGATATATCCGCGATAATCAGGCCAATTGTTTGGGTTTTGCCGCTTCGCAAACTCTTGGCCAGATAATTAGGCTGATAATTTAATTCAGCCGCGATCTGCCTGATTTTACCCGCGATCTCCTCACCAACCCGACTTTCTTTCTCCTTCCCATTCAGCACGTAGGATACTAACGCTGTCGAAACCTGTGCTTTCTGAGCAATATCTTTTAACGAAACTTTCTTTTTACTCACCTGGAGTTGCAGCGTTTATTTTTTAGATTGTACACTACGATTAATTGCTTTTTAATACGCCAAATATAAGCTTAAACGATTAAGTATTGTACGATAAGTGATTTTTTTTGTTTTTTTTTATGAATGAGCACTAGAGCATTTCATGGAAGCTTCTTCTAATTCAGGATAACCGCTCGCCTGAGTTTCTCCAATTCACCTTCGATTGGCGCTGATTATCTGATCATTCGTGTTTAGGGAATCTTAAGACGCATAGGATCTGCAAAACGAGCACTTTAACCCAATAGATAGTTGTATCTCACTGGTGACATAATTAGCTCTGCCGCTGTTTCTTAATAAAATAGTAGTTATATTGCACACAGGGTTCCAGAGAACAAAAAACGCCGGACTCATCACAGTTCCGGCGTTTGTGCATTCTTTTCTTAACTTAAACGCTTACGAGCGTCAACTTAATGACGCATTCATTACACCAATGTTGCACTCAATAACCACTGTTATTTAAGTGGTCAAATAGGTGTACAAGTGGTCAATAAAAAAAGCCGGGACTTATGGTTCCGGCTTTTTTGTGTCAATGGCAAAAAGGTTAGGGAGGTACTAAGCGGAATTGAACAATTTCCTTAGTTTTGTTGTACGCATCAAGGATTGTTGGCAATAACTTAATTGCCAGACCAGTTAGCGTTATAAGCGAATGGATAATGTAAAATGAATAATGACCGATGAAAATTAGCTTGGTAATCAGAGTAGATGCTAGCTGCATTAACCATTATTCATTTTACATTGTCCATTTACTTAATACCAAGGTGCGGGTAAATCGTAGTCTGCTGTTGGAGATTATCAACCCAATGTAGCCGATAGTGGTAGTAAAATAACCACGTACAAATTGCCAGTCTACCTAACCACAAAAGCGAAGTACATTTGCTTTCAAACCAGCATTTCTACATGAATACGAAATCAACCCTAAGCCTATATCCCTGGAGACACTTTTATCCCAAAGGAGTCCCGGAAGAAATTAATCCGGATGCTTACCCATCATTGGCTGCCCTTTTAGAAGAGGGTTGTCGTCGATTTACGGATCGCCCTGCTTATGCATGCATGGGTAAACAGATCACATTTGGTGAATTAGAGACGCTATCCGCTCAGTTTGCATCGTTTTTGCAAAATGATCTGGGCCTCCAGAAAGGGGATAGACTGGCTATCCAGATGCCCAATACGCTACAATATCCAGTAGCTATGTTTGGTGCTTTGCGGGCAGGTTTGGCCGTAGTCAATACGAACCCGCTTTATACCCCCCGAGAAATGCAGCACCAGTTCAAAGACTCGGGCGCAAAAGCCATTGTGATACTGTCCAATTTTGCCAGTAATCTGGAAAAAATCATAGACCGTACAGACATTCAGCATGTTGTAATCACACAGTTGGGCGATTTGCTGGGCTTTCCCAAAAAGCAGATCGTCAATGCCGTGGTTAAGTATGTCAAAAAACTGGTGCCTGCTTATAAGCTGCCTGAAGCTATATCGTTCAATGATGCCTTGAGCCGGGGACGTACGCAGCCCTTTAAGCCAGTAGCTATTCAGAATACGGATCTGGCGTTTGTTCAGTATACGGGTGGTACAACAGGCGTTTCGAAAGGGGCTATGCTGACCCATCGGAACATCATATCCAACGTAGAAGGGCAGCACTACTGGATGAAGCCAGGTGGTGTACCCGAAGGTGAAGGCATCATTGTGGCTGCATTGCCTCTTTATCATGTATACGCCTTGACAACGAACGCATTAGCGGCTTTGAAAAGCGGGGATATGAACCTGCTCATTACCAATCCCCGCGACATGAATACATTCATTGACGATCTGAAAAAATATAAAATTACGGCCTTTACGGGGGTCAATACCCTTTATAATGGTCTACTTAACAACCCACGAATTGGTGAAGTCGATTTTAGCCATCTGAGAGTTACCTCGGCGGGAGGCATGGCGTTACAAACGTCGGTGGCCGAACGGTGGGCTAAACTCACTGGGAATACGCCCTGCGAAGGGTATGGACTTACTGAAACGTCGCCGGTACTGTGCTCAAACCCTATTGATGGTACGGTGCGTGTTGGGACTATTGGCATTCCCTGGCCCAGTACGGAGATGAAAATTATTCGCGAAGATGGTACTGATGCGCCCATCGGTGAAGCCGGTGAGATTGTGGCTAGAGGCCCGCAGGTATTTAAGGGATATTATAATCGCCCTGAGGAAACGGCCCAGTCTATGATGGGTGATTGGTTTAAAACCGGCGATGTTGGTGTGATGAACGAAGACGGGTTCTTTAAGATCGTTGACCGAAAAAAGGATATGATCTTGGTATCGGGCTTCAACGTGTACCCGAACGAGATTGAGGATGTTGTAGCCCAGTGTCCAGGTGTACTGGAAGTAGCCTGTATAGGTGTTCCCGACGAAAAATCGACAGAAGTAGTCAAGATCTTTGTCGTAAAGAAAGATCCAAATCTCACTACTGAGGCTATCAAAGAATTCTGCCGCGAGAATCTAACTCCCTACAAAGTGCCCCGCGTTATTGAGTTCCGGACGGAGTTGCCTAAGTCGAACGTAGGTAAAATCCTGCGTAAACCCCTTCGTGACGAAGAACTGGCGAAGTTGAAGAAATAAATGTTTTTGGTGGAGTGAGTGAAGTAAGTGGAGTGGGTGTAATAGGTGAAAGTAGTCTTCCTCACTTGACCTATTACACCCACTCCACTTACTTCACCAAAAACCAAATTAAGCCGCTAACAGGGATTGGGCGGGCTTGGCTTCGAGTATGAGTAGCTCTTGTTGAAATCCTTTTACCTGTTTGATAAATCGGCTGGCTTTCCGGCGCGATACTTCTATTAAGTCTCCATTGACCAGGCTTACGCTGAGTTGTTGGTGCTCTGGATGGAGAGCTTCTATATACAGCAGATTGATAATGTTTTTTTTGTGAGGTCGCACAAATACTTTTGGTGACAGGCGGCTCTCCATTTTCTTTAACGTGAGCGATACCATTAACTGGCTGCCATCGGCAAAGTGAAATAAGGTATAGTTTCCTTCCCCCTCTAACCGCACAATACGATGCATAGGCATTTTCTTACGACATCCCCAGAAGGGGAGGGTTAAATCAGGCAGCGCAAATTGTGGGGCAATTTGCTCAACATACACATTCGTAAGTGGTTTGGCCAATAAAGGTGTTTTCATACTAGATTGGTGGTGTGAATAAACGAGCCGTAAATAACTTAATCAAGAAAGATCAGTTAGTATGCTTCTGCTCTAGCAAGTTTACACAAAATTCAGTATCAAGCAATTAGGAAGATTAAGATTTATTTTTGTACAAAAACATTGTTCCTGAAACTCGTATCGGTGGCTTAATGCAATAGGTGAAATCTAGGCTTGATTAACGCATAATAACGGGTCTGACGAACTTATTAAGTCACTTTCGCCTTCACAATTGCAGAACCAGTCTCATAAGAATCAGCATGGCAACCCTGCTTGATTTAGTCGGTAATACCCCATTGGTTGAGTTGAACCGCCTGAATCCAAATCCTAAGGTTAAATTATACGGTAAACTTGAAGGTAATAATCCTGGCGGTAGTGTGAAGGACCGGGCTGCGGTCAGCATGATTCAGGGTGCTCTAACCAGAGGAGATCTCAAACCGGGAATGAAGTTGATTGAAGCAACCAGCGGCAATACCGGCATTGCTTTAGCCATGATTGCGCGGTTGTATGACATCGAAATCGAGTTAGTGATGCCTGCGAACTCAACGCGTGAGCGGGTCTTGACGATGGAAGCCTTTGGTGCAACAGTCACCCTGACAGAAACGATTGAAAATGCCCGCGACTATGCTGAAGAGCAGGTAGGGAAAGGGGGCTTTCTGATGCTCAATCAGTTTGGTAATCCTGACAACTATTTGGCTCATTATCGCACCACAGGCCCCGAAATCTGGCGCGATACCGATGGAGAAATCACCCATTTCGTTTCATCAATGGGTACTACGGGCACAATTATGGGTACTTCACGCTATCTGAAAGAACAAAATCCCGCCGTACAGATTGTAGGATGCCAGCCTACGGATGGCTCCTCAATTCCGGGAATCCGGAAATGGCCAGAAGCCTATTTGCCCAAAATTTTTGAACCCCAGCGTGTCGATCGGGTCATGGAAGTATCCGCAGATGAAGCCACCTTGATGACGCGCAAATTAGCCAGCGTTGAAGGCGTTTTTGCGGGTATGAGCAGCGGAGGTGCCGTTCATGCAGCTAGTCAACTGGCGCAGGAACTAGAGTCGGGCCTGATCGTTTGCATCATCTGTGACCGGGGAGATCGGTATTTATCATCGGACTTATTTGGGTAAACCTAACCAATTTTTGAAAGCCGTTTAGGTTTATAGGCGTATTTTTGCGGGTATGTACAAGCGCATTATCCTACCGATCTTGTTTCGTTTCGACGCCGAAACCATTCACCATACCGTTACGACTTTACTCAAACTAGCACTGGCGATTCCAGGAATATCGGCTATTTGCCGAAAACTATACGTTCTGGAGGACAAACGTTTAAACCGAACCGTTTTTGGCCTGACATTTCCGAACCCAATAGGCATGGCGGCTGGCTTCGATAAAAATGCCGACTTAGTGAGTGAGTTAAGTGATCTCGGATTTGGGTTTGTGGAGATTGGAACGGTAACTCCGCGCCCCCAGCCGGGTAACGACCGCCCCCGTTTGTTTCGTTTGAAAGCCGATGGTGGGTTAATAAACCGAATGGGATTTAACAATAAAGGAGTTGGTCCGGCTGCTGAACGGCTTCGACACTTTTCCCGAAATCGGGGAAATCGGCAAGTGATTGTTGGGGGTAATATTGGCAAAAATAAAGATACGCCCAATGAAAGTGCATTGACGGATTACCTGCTTAGTTTCCGGGAGTTATTCGATACTGTCGATTATTTCGTAGTGAACGTTAGTTCGCCAAATACCCCTGGCTTACGTGATTTGCAGGAACGCGAACCGCTCACAAAATTGCTAACCGCTCTTCAGCAGGAAAATCATCAACGTACCGCACCTAAACCAATTCTGCTAAAAATAGCACCCGATCTGACGAATGGGCAGTTAGATGATATTATCTCCATTGTAGCAGAAACAGGCATTGCAGGCGTCATTGCGACTAATACAACCATCAGCCGCGCTGGTTTGAAAACAAGTCCGGCGGATGTTGAGCAGATTGGTGCGGGTGGAGTGAGTGGGCAACCCTTGCGTGAGCGATCTACTGAGGTGATTCGGTATTTGCATCAGCAATCGGGGGGTACATTCCCTATTATTGGTGTTGGTGGTATTGCTTCGGCCGAGGATGCTCAGGAGAAACTACAGGCCGGTGCCAGCCTGGTGCAGGTTTATACCAGTTTTATTTACGAAGGCCCAGGTTTGGCTAAGCGTATCAATAAAGCACTAATAGGGAGTAGTTTGCAAAAGTAAACATTACATACTATCCGCTGGGCCCTCCCTTTATAAGTCTCCCATTCAATAAGGAATCGCAATATTTTGCGACACTACACGCTTTTTCGTTAAAAAGTGGGAAATTTACCCTACTGCGATAGCTTTAACCCAACGCAAATGGCACAGCCAACGACATCTCCACGCCAGAATACGCTCCGACGAACCACCGACAAGAATGAACCTCGTCCGCGCATACCGAATGGTAAACCGGCTGGCCGTTCTCAGGGGCCTTCATTTAACTGGGGAGCTGCGCTCGACCGGTGGTTTACGGACCAGCGTTCGACCCTGACACTCGGCGTTTTAATGATGGTTATTGCAATCGGCTTGATGGTTGCTTTTATATCCTACTTGCTCAATGGTCCTGCCGACCAGAGCGTGGTGGGGGCTGCTTTCTCGGAGCCATTGGCCGAATCGGCTACCGAAACCCGAAATTGGGTTGGGTTAGTTGGCGCTTATATCGCTCACGCGTTTGTGTTCCGTTGGTTTGGGGTAGGGGCGCTTGCCTTGCCGATCATTGTATTCCTGGCGGGTTACAAACTGACGTTTAAAATTGAGTTGCTGCCTTTAAGTCGAACAACTACAGCTTTGTTATTCGCTGCTGTCTGGTGTAGTCTTATTCTAGGCTATATCGTATTGGTAACAGACTCAGCCGAAACGGCCAGTATCTGGTGTGGAGGTATTGGCTACGAACTGAACGCTGCACTTTATAGCCTGTTTGGCTGGGGAAATTTGGCCTTCATCAGCTTTCTATTGTTCTTGTTTGTTGTCTATTTCTTCGATATCCAGCATATAAAAATGCCGAGTTTTTCGAGGCCGGTTCGCCCTCAAACTTGGAGACGCTCTGATAACCCATTGCAAACCTATGAGGAGAGTGAGTTTGAGCAGAATGAATATAACGAGTTCGAAGATCAGGAAATGGCAGAAGAGTCCATACCGAATGCGACAATCGAACCAGTTAATTCGTTCGTAAACAACCATGAGGTCGATGCGGATACGATCCCGCAAACACCAGTTGCCGAGAATACGCCAAAAACAACCGGTGTTACACTGACCATCAAAAATCGGGATGTCATACCAGACGATCAAGTTGATGATGAAGAACTCAGTGCTACACCAGCTCCCACGTTTGAACCAGACCCTTTTGACGATGATGACTTAGTTGCCGTGCATGGTCTGTATGATCCTACTCTTGACCTGCCGCAATACCAGTACCCAACCAACGACCTGCTGACCGAGTATCAGAATAGCCGAAAAGCACAGGTTTCGGATGACGAACTGACGGCTAATAAAGAGAAAATCGAAAATACGCTGCGGAATTTCGGTATTGAAATCGACTCCATTCAGGCGTCTATTGGACCTACGGTCACGCTGTATGAGATTATACCGGCCAAAGGCGTTCGGATTTCCAAGATTAAGAGTCTGGAAGACGATATTGCCTTAAGCTTATCGGCTTTGGGTATTCGTATTATTGCCCCGATGCCCGGCATGGGAACTATTGGTATCGAGGTACCGAATAAGAACCGCGAGATGGTATCAATGCGGTCGATGATTTCGAGTGAGGCTTTTAGTAGCAGTAAATTCGACCTGCCAATCGTGCTGGGTAAAACCATATCGAATGAGATTTATGTGGCCGATCTTGCCAAAATGCCCCACTTGCTTATGGCTGGGGCAACTGGGCAGGGTAAGTCCGTTGGGTTGAATGTGCTCCTTACTTCACTGATCTATAAGAAGCATCCCTCGCAGTTGAAACTCGTTCTGGTTGACCCTAAAAAGGTTGAACTAACGCTCTTTAATAAGCTGGAACGGCATTTCCTGGCAAAACTGCCCGATGCCGAGGAGCCTATTATTACCGATACCAAGAAGGTTGTCAACACGCTGAATTCGCTTTGTATTGAAATGGACAACCGTTATAATCTGCTGAAAGATGCAGGTTGCCGGAATCTGAAAGAATACAACGCCAAGTTTGTAAAACGTCGGCTCAATCCCGAAAAAGGCCACCGCTTTCTGCCATACATCGTCCTGATCGTTGATGAGTTAGCCGACTTGATGATGACGGCAGGTAAAGAAGTTGAACAGCCCATTGCCCGCTTGGCTCAGTTAGCACGGGCTATTGGCATTCACCTGGTTGTAGCCACGCAACGGCCATCGGTAAACGTGATTACGGGGCTAATCAAGGCCAACTTCCCCGCTCGTTTGTCGTTTAAAGTAACGTCAAAAATAGATTCACGCACTATTTTAGATACAGGCGGAGCGGAACAGTTAGTAGGTATGGGCGACATGCTGCTCTCATCGAACTCGGAAATTATCCGGCTACAGTGCCCTTTTGTTGATACGAACGAGATTGAAGATCTCTGCGAATATGTAGGCAACCAGCGTGGGTATGACGATGCTTACGCACTTCCTGAGTTTGTTGGCGATGAGGGCGGACAGAACGACGAAAAAGATGTGGATCTCGATAATCGGGACCCAATGTTCGATGAGGCTGCCCGGTTGATTGTTATTCACCAGCAAGGCAGCACGTCCCTGATTCAACGTAAGCTCAAACTCGGCTATAATCGCGCCGGACGCCTGATTGACCAATTGGAGGCTGCTAAAATTGTGGGCGCATTTGAGGGTAGTAAAGCCCGGGACGTACTTGTTCAGGATTTACAAACGTTAGAAGAAATCTTAAAAAGACTTAAAGGAGACTAGTTGTGAACTAGATCGCGTAACTATTAAACTTTTCGCTTAAAATTCCCGTCTAAGTACTATACAATAACCTGAAGAGAGGAGTAACACCTATAAAAATGAAAAAAATAACATTGATGCTGAGTCTGGCTTTTTTAGTAGTCGTACCAGCCTTAGCTCAGAAAGACAAACGCGCACAGGGTATTCTGGATGCGATGAGCAAACAATACAAATCGTTAAAATCCTATCAGGCAGCGTTTACCTACACAAGTGCCGGAGCAGGAGCAAAAGAATCCTACAAGGGTGATTTAACGGTTAAGAACGAAAAGTTTAGACTAGTGTTGGGTGGTCAGGAGGTATTTACAGATGGCAAAGTGATGTCAACCTACATCAAAGAATCCAACGAAGTAAATGTACAGGACTATGATGCCAGTGGTAATGGCGAATTGAACCCGACCCAGATCTATACGATTTATAAACGTGGTTTCGATTACAAGTTCTTAAAAGAACAAAAACAGGGTGGTCGCACACTGGAAGTGATTGAACTAACACCCAATCGGCCCAAGAGCCCTATTGCAACGATACAAATTTCGGTTGACAAAGTAGATAAATCAGTTCGTAATTGGCTGATCATTAACAAGGATGGTAAAAAGACTTCGTATACAATCACGAAGTTCACCCCTAATGTGAATACCCCCGATTCATATTTCGTTTTTGATAAATCGAAGTACCCGGGCGTTGAAGTTGTAGACTTAAGGTAATCTGAGTATAGTAAGTGAAATGGGTGGAGTGAGTGTAGTAGGTTTTCAACTTATTACACTCACTCCACCTATTTCACTTACTACACTTTTGCTCCAAACGATAAATCGCCCGAATCGCCCAGACCCGGAACGATATAAAAATGTTCGTTAAGGTGATCGTCAACGGCTCCCAGCCAAAGATGGCACTGGGGTAATTGTTGCTGCACATAACGAACGCCTTCTGGGCTGGCAATGACGGCCGCAATATGCGTTTGAGCCGGAATTCCATAACGCAACAGAGCATGGTACACTTTTTCGAGCGAACGGCCCGTAGCCAGCATAGGATCGCACAGAATCAGGACTTTTCCGCTTAGATCGGGGCTGACGATGTAGTCCATCGCTATTTCAAATTCTTCATTCTCGGATGACGAACTGCCTCGATACGCTCCCGCAAACGCGTTCTCTGCCTGGTCAAAGTAATTTGCAAATCCCTGATGAAACGGGAGTCCAGCACGGAGGATAGTGGCCAGAACTGGCTGTTGACGAAGGACTTGCGTACTGGAAACACCAAGTGGAGTCTGCACATCAATATTCTGGTAGTGCAGCTTTTTTGAGATTTCATACGCCATCAATTCACCAAGTCGTTCCAGGTTTCGGCGAAACCGCAAGCGATCCTGTTGAATGGAAACATCTCTGAGTTCGGCAATGAACTGATTGGCTAACGAGGGCTGCTGGGCAAAAACAAACATAGTTTGTGGGCTTCTTTCGGCGTAAATTAGCCCCAAGGTTGGCGTATATCCAAACCAATTG
Organism: Spirosoma migulaei; assembly: GCF_054776855.1. Classification (NCBI taxonomy): domain Bacteria; kingdom Pseudomonadati; phylum Bacteroidota; class Cytophagia; order Cytophagales; family Cytophagaceae; genus Spirosoma; species Spirosoma migulaei. The sequence continues at coordinate 600,822 of NZ_BAAHBG010000002.1, forward strand.
TCTAATTTAAGCGGCTCATTGGGTCCAATCGGTTATATAATCAGCCTATTAGGGCCAACAGCCAGTAAGTTACATGCGCAGCAACGTTTACGTTTTCTGTTTTCTTTTCCTTTCGTTAAGTGTTCGGGCTCAAAGCCCATTTGTGCCACTCAATACAGATTATTATCACCTGATTGATCGGCTGGAAATTCGCCAAAACCGTTGGGCGGAGGGGTTTCATAGTTCTGTAAAGCCGTATAACCGACAGAGTATCATTCAGTTAACCGACAGCATAATTGCTCACCCTGGCCGCGGCTTATCAGATACCGACTACTTTACAATCGACTATCTACGTAATGACAGTTGGGAATGGGTATCCCCCAATGATACAGCTCGGAGAGACCCTTTTACCCGGCATTTGAGGGCACCCATGTCTGTTGGTGATAGCCGTAAACCTTTCCTGAAATACTTTTACCAGAAAAAAGCGGATTTCTATAGTTTGCAGACACCCGATATTGATTTGCATGTAAATCCGGTGTTTTACGTTGGTGCAGGTGCAGATATTACATCCAGCTCAACAGACATTCGGACGAACAACAAGCAGACTTTATTTGTCAATACACGAGGCCTGGAAGTGCGAGGGACCATTGGGAAGAAGCTGGGTTTCTATACGTTCTTTTCCGACAATCAGGCTATTTACCCTGAGTACATTCAGCGATATGGACAGACGTATGGCCAGACCTATAGCGCTGTGGGCGATACATCGTTTACGGCACCAGGTGAAGGTTTTGTGAAGCAATTTCGCTCGAACGGTGTCGATTTCCTGTCTGCTCGTGGGTACATTACACTGAATGCACTCAAAGTCATTAATATCCAGTTTGGCCATGACCGAAATTTCTTTGGTAATGGTTTTCGGTCGCTGTTACTGTCCGACAACAGTCCACCGTATTTATTTCTGAAACTGACAACACGCTTAGGGAGTAAAATTCAGTACACAAATCTGTTTACGTCCTTGCAAAATACGCAGGCGCCAAGGCCCCAGGATGATAAGTTAATTCCGCCCAAGTTTGCGGCTATGCACCATCTGAGCATTAACATTAGCGATCACGTTAATGTTGGGGTATTTGAGTCTGAAGTATTTAGCCGGGATCGACTGGATCTTAGCTACTTAAATCCAATTATACTCTATCGGTATGTCGAGTCGAGCCTGGGTAGCAGCGACAACGCATTTATTGGTCTTGACTTTAAAGCGAACTTCTTGTCTCATTTTCTGGTCTATACCCAGTTTATGCTGGATGAGTTTCGGCTTAAGCCCTTACTGGCAGGCAAAGGAGACTGGACCAATAAGTTTGCCTTACAGGTAGGGGCCAAATATATTGATGCGTTCAACGTACCGAACCTCGATTTACACGCTGAATTCAATTTAGCCCGCCCATTTACGTATTCCCATGAATCATCGGCTACCGTGAGTGCGGGTCAAACCAATTATGCACATTATAGTCAGCCACTGGCACATCCGCTGGGTGGTAATTTTATGGAAGGTCTGGGTATTATCCGGTATCAGCAGAAGCGATTGTCTATTAACGGCATTGCAGGGATAATGATGTACGGTGCCGATCCTACGCCTGATATTAACTATGGTGGTAACATACTGAAAGACTATACATTCCGGATTCGTAATGAGGGAAATTTTATTGGCCAGGGCCGTAAAACAATAATTACTTATGCTGATGTGCGGGCATCTTATATGATTCGGCACAACGTATTTTTAGAAGGTCGTTTGCTTTACCGATTCCAGGATAGCCAATACCGCCCCGATAGTTATACTGAACAAGTGGGTAGCTTTGCCCTTCGCTGGAATTTACCGTACCGCAACTGGGTTTTTTAAACCGTCATAAACTTATTCCATGTTGGATCTTATTCGCCAGGAACTGACCGAAGCTCAGTCAGTCCTGGACACCTTTCTGAGTAGCCCCGAACAACTTTCAGCCATTGAACAGGCGGCTAAAGTTATGGCCGATGCTCTTAAGAACGGCCGTAAAATTATTTCCTGCGGCAATGGGGGCTCCCACTGCGACGCTATGCACTTTGCGGAAGAGCTCTCGGGCCGTTATCGCGATAATCGCCGGTCACTGGCAGCCATTGCTATTTCGGATGTGAGCCATCTTTCCTGTGTGAGCAACGATTTTGGTTACGATTTTGTGTTTTCGCGCTTTATCGAAGGCTTAGGAAATCAAGGTGATGTGCTACTAGGCCTCAGTACAAGCGGTAATTCGGGGAATATTATTCGCGCCGTTGAGGCTGCTCGTGAAAAGGGTATGAAGGTGATTTTGCTAACGGGAAAAGACGGCGGTAAACTCGCCGGGAAAGCCGACGTCGAAATTCGGGTGCCGCACTTCGGCTACGCCGACCGTATTCAGGAGATTCATATTAAAGTCATTCACCTGTTTATTCTGCTCATTGAAAAACAGGTTATCTGACCGGGATTCAGCTGATTTAAGGATTAATCTGATTTTGCTTGCGCTTCTTCGAAGCGAATCATATAACAAAATCAGATTAATCCTTAAATCAGCTAAACCGCACGGTCGGCCCGTGCGGTTTAGAATTGCTTCAGATACGATAACTTCCCGATGGTGTGTTGCTCCTGCTGGCGGTCTGTAGCTCGGATAGAACCCGCATAGGTTCCATTGTTATAAACGATGTAAAGGAATGAAAGCGGCTGGAATTCCCAGGCCAACCGGATATTCCAGATGTTTTTATCGGTGAACGTGTTGCGCTGGAAAAAGCTGATCAGTTGTAGACGTGGATTCACGGCCATACGGCTCTCAACGCTGTACAGACCAATTGTGCCTGTATACTGGCCTACATTCCTGAAATCATTTAACTCGCCACTCACCGTAAATGCCATGTGTGGAATAGGAGCGAGGACCATGGAGCCTCGGGCGTAATTTAGAGTTCCATCGTAATACCGTCCGGTTTCGCCATTTAACTGGAATGACACCTTCTTCGATGGGTCGCTACTGAACATAAGCTGGTAACGCGTATAGCGATACTTGCCGGATGCAATGGGTAGTCCCAACGGGCGATAATCACTATCATCCAACCGCTGGAATGTTGGATTCACAAACAGGCCTAGGCTACCACCGTTTTGAAACGTCAGCCAAATGGGATTGAAGTTATAATTAGCTTCCTGCAAATAACCCGTGGAGGCTTTGTGATAGAGTTCCAGAAAGGCACCTGGCTCAAAATTACGTACCCATTTGGGCAACCATTTGCTCCGGTTAACCAGATAGACGCCTGGCGTGGTAGCAATCACATCAGTGCGGGCAACAAAACCCATAGCTGGGTTGAAATTCCGGGTTACTACAGATTGCGTCCACCAGGCTACGATTTGATTTGTCCGGTAGAAGAGCTGACTGTAAGCCGACGCCCCCTGGTCACTACCTTTTGAGTCGAATGTACCCATGACCATAGCACTGTAGGCCAATGTCTGATTCAGACGAAAAAAGCCATCGAGCGCGATCGTGCCATTTTGCCGACTACCGAGACTATCAATAGCGTGTACGTTTTTCAGGGTGACTAAACCACCAATACGGTTCTGGCGACCAACGTTTTCACTGTATCGTCCAACAAAAAAATCGGTTGTTGGGCTACCAGGAATGCCCCGTTGCCGAACCAGCATACCCCCGTAATTTCGGTTAAGTGAGCGGTAAACCAATCGTGCCCCAGCGTCGATAGGCACTGGTGTACTGGTACCATCGGGGAGGGTTGCCAGGCCAATCGTTCGGCTAAAAAAAGGCTGAATCACCATGCTCCCTCCTTCGCCTGTGTCTTTATTGCCGGGTAAACCAACACCAAATAGACTGGCATTTTCCAGAAAGAAAGCGCGTCGTTCGGGAAACAGTACCGAAAAGCGGGTAAGGTTATTCACCTGACGATCCACATCCGCCTGCGCGAAATCGGTATTCAACGTTAGATCGAGAACCGTATTTGGGTTGATTGCCCATTTTGCATCGCCACCCAGTTTAAGCGTTGCCTTTTGTCCATAACCCACTTCGGTACCATTATACCGATCGTCACTAACTAATACAAAAGGCTGGATGCGAATATTAGGCGAAGGCGGAGGTGGTTTTAAGCCTGTAATCAAGCCTGCATACGCTACACGGCTCGATGTAAACGCTCTCGGGTAGGGTGACCAGGCTGATAATTCATTAGAATAGCGTCGTCTGCGAAAGAAATTAATTCCCCACGACTGCGTAGAATCTGCCGAGCGAACATAACGGAGCGTTTGCCAGGGAATCTGCATTTCGGCAATCCAGCCTGAATCTGTGCGGCTGGTACGAACCTTCCAGAAGCCGTCCCAATCTATATCGTTCAGTAAATCGTCAAAGGAAAGTAGGTCGCGCTGGGTGCCATACGGATTGGTGGCAAACGTCATCGCATTCCGCTGATCGTTGAAACCGTCTATGACTACCCCAAACTGATCGTGCGCCATTGCCGAAAAATCCCGCTTAAAATTCGGGGTCCGGATTCCTTTTCGCCCTAATGAGTCGTAATTAGTAGCTGCGATATAGAGGAAATGGCGATTGAATAGTACCCGAATATCTGTATCGAAATTGGCGGCCATACCCTGTTTGGGATCAACCTGCACAAACCGACTTATCGGTTTAGCCCGTTGCCAATCTAGCTCGTCCAGGCGACCGTCAATTTTGAGCTTATCACTTATTTCAACAGCCTGAATAACTCTACGCTTTTTGGATGGCGCGAAAATGGCAGACTGACTTGTAATGATCTGCTCCTGTAGAACTGGGTCTTCGCGCGTTGTATCTGGCCGAACAACATCTGATTGTGCCGTATTTGGTACTGTCAGGTTGGTTTGTGCGAATGAATAAAAAGGGAGAACTGCTAGAAGTAGGCAATAACGAACTAGAAGGGGCAACATAAATGGAGTAGCTTACTAATCCAAAATAAGTAGGATTGGATTAGAGCAACGTCATTTTTTCGTTGAACGGCCTATTCAGCGCGTTTATCGGCGAGTAAGCGAAAGACAAACCGGATTTAATAATCTCCTCCAGCACCCCCCCCCCCGAAGCTGCCACCACCAAAGCCGCCGAAACCACCGCCACTACTACCTCCACCGCTACTCCAGCCGCCACCGCCTGAACTACCCCAGCCCGAAGTTGGGAAGAATACGGGACCTCCCCAGCCGCCCCCCCGATTGCGATTGCTACCACCGCCCCGGTTCCGGCGTGATATAATGAAGATGATAATAATAAATATGATGAGTGCAATGAAAATGCCACTGCCACCATCGCCTTCGCCACTAGTCGAGTTTGGTTCACCTTTGTACTCTCCTTTGGCCCGTTGAATAATCTCGGTTGTAGCGTCGTCTAACCCTTTGAAATACTGTTCCTGTTTAAAAGCAGGAACAATCGTGTTTGTGATGATTCGCTTGGCAATAGCATCGGGTATAGCACCCTCTAAGCCATAGCCTGGAGCAATGAATAGTTTGCGTGTTTGAGTAGCCCAGGCAAGTACTAAGCCATTGTTTTTATCCTTTTGACCAACCCCCCATTTTCTGCCTACCTGAAAGGCGAAATCGCCAATAGGGTAGGGTTCTGTTGTTTTAACAATAACAATGGTAATCTGGGTTGACGTTGAGTCGTTGTAAGCGCGAAGCTTCTGTTCTAACTGCGAGCGCTCCGTACTGCTCAGAATACCCACAAAATCATTCACCAATCGGGGTGGATTAGGCTTTTCAGGTATAGCCGTGTTGGCCCCACTATCGGTTGCGGTATCCTGAGCCTGTAAATTGACAGACGTGCTTAACAGAAGTACGACTAATCCAAGACGGAAAATTCGGGAAAGTGTAGTAACGAAAGAGAGTACGTTCACGGCAGTATCAGTCAAACGAAATATCGTCAGCAAGTTCGTTAGTGTCGTCGCTGGCGTAGGGGAAATACTGTTTTAACTGTTGCCCGGCCCGTTCAATTCCCCGGCTCAGCCCTTCGGCATAGGCTCCATTCGCAAAATAACTACGAAGCAGGTCTTTGGTGCTTTCCCAAAAGTCGGCAGGCACTTTGGCATCAATGCCTGTATCACCTAATACAGCAAATTTTCGGTCAGTATAAGCGAGGTAAAAGAGCACGCCGTTCTGATCCTTAGTCTGATGCATCCCCAATTGGGCAAACACCTCAATAGCCCGTTGTACAGGGTCAGGGTTCGCACAATGTGCTTCAACATGCACCCGAATTTCGCCCGATGTCGCTTTTTCGGCTTGTCGGATCGCTTCGATAATGCGCTGCTGCTCGTCAGGGGTGAAGGGGTTCTTTTGCATAGGGTTTAGAGCATAGAGCAAGGTGCATGGAGCGCGGTTTTTTGCCCTGCCCCCTGCACCTTGCTCCAGGCCATTAAAACTGTACCGTTGGCGCGCTCTGAGCAGCTTGTGAAGCCTCGAAGAAGCCTTTCACTGGGAATCCAAAAATCCCGGCGAATATATTGTTCGGGAACGAGCGTACGGATTGGTTGTAAACTCTCACCGCCCCGTTAAAATCATTTCGGGCTACTGAAATACGGTTTTCTGTGCCTTCCAGTTGTGCCTGTAACTCCGAAAAATTCTGCGTTGCTTTGAGTTGCGGGTAATTTTCGGCTACCGCCAGTAATCGAGATAGCGAACCACTTAATTGATCTTGAGCTGCCTGGAATTTCTTAATGTTTTCAGGAGTCAACTGGTCGGCATTCAGGTTAATTCCCGTTGCATTAGCCCGTGCCTGAATAACAGCTGTTAAGGTGCTTTTCTCAAAATTAGCCGCGCCCTGAACCGTCCGAACAAGGTTTGGGATCAGATCAGATCGACGTTGATATTGGGTCTGAACCTGTGCCCATTTTTCTTGTACAACGGTGTCATTCTGAACCAGGCCGTTATATGAGCTACAGCCATACATGCCCAAAATAAGGGCAAGAACCACCACGATAATTAACGATTTTGACATGGTATGTTGAAATGCAAAGGTTATTGTTGGACTCAAAGTTGGTCAAAACTACTAATTTGTTTATGTAAAACTACGTTAGCGGTGTTTTTCACATCTTTGCTCCTCGTTTGTATGGATGACTGGTAGCTTTAAAATGACGTTGGTCTAAGCTATTGTCGCCATTTAGACGTTTTTACCAGAGTAGCCCCAGAGAAACATACATTGAATTACGAAATTTGTTTGTCCTATGAATCTTGACCTAACTGATAAAACTGCCCTTGTTTGTGGGAGCACGCAGGGAATTGGCCGTGCTACTGCTATAGAACTGGCTCTCCTGGGGGCTACTGTTGTCTTAGTAGCTCGTAATGAGGAAACATTAAAGAAAACCCTGACCGAGTTAAATACCGAGAAGGACCAAGTGCATCGGTATATTGTGGCCGATTTTAGCCAACCGGGTGCCGTGGCAAAAGCTATTGCCGAGTATTTGGCCGTATTTCCCGAGATGCATATTCTCATTAATAATACAGGAGGACCGGCTGGTGGGCCACTAATTGATGCTAAAGCTGACGAGTTTGTGCAAACATTTCATAATCATCTGCTCAACAACCAGACGTTGGTTCAGGCTGTTGTTCCTGCCATGAAACAAGCAGGCTATGGGCGTATCGTCAATATTATCTCCACTTCGGTTAAGCAGCCAATTGTCGGATTAGGCGTCTCGAATACCATCCGCGGAGCCGTGGCTCAATGGGCGAAAACCTTATCGTTGGAAATAGCCCGCTTTGGTATTACCGTTAATAATGTATTGCCTGGTTATACACAAACAGGGCGTTTAGAGGCCGTTCTGGCAATGAGGTCCAAAACATCTGGTAAATCAAAGGCAGAAGTGGCTATTCAGATGGAAAGTGAAATTCCGACCGGGCGGTTTGTTACCCCTGAAGAAGTAGCGGCCGCTGTTGCTTTTCTGTGCACACCCGCTGCTGCATCAATCAATGGCATTAATGTTCCGGTAGATGGCGGAAAAACGGGAAGTCTATAGGAATCGATAGCCGTCAGCCAGTAGTACTTTGATACACGAATGACTGCGACTATCGACATTTAAACTAAGTTATTCTTGAACGCGTAAGCGACCATGCCAGCCGTATTTTTTGTGCCGGTTTTTTCTAGAATCCGTAGGCGATGCCCTTCAACGGTACGGGGACTGAGGAATATTTTCTCGCTGATTTCATTGGTCGAAAGACCTTCACAAATCAGCATTAGCACTTCTTTCTCGCGTTCTGAAAGTAAAATTTTACTGTTGTAAAAGGCATTGACCGGTTTCGTCGCATTAGGTTTGTTTGTCATTTTACGAAGCATCGCTTTCGAGACAAACTCATTCAGGTAAACGCCCTCATCGATCACTTTTCGAATGGCTTTTTCAACCTCTCCTGCTTCCGCATCTTTAAGCAGATAGCCGCTAACCCCTTTTTCTAAGAGGTGTAATACCATCCTATCTTCATCGTGCATGGTTAACACCACTATTTTAATGAGTGGATAATTTTCACGTAGGAAGTCGGCCGTAGCGGTGCCATCCATAACCGGCATTTGCAGGTCAAGGAGCACTACATCAGGCATTTTTCGGGGAATTTTCTCGATGAGTTCCTGTCCATTGCCTGCTTCCAGAATCAATTCGAAATCATGAATCTGGCCAAGAATGGTGGCCATTCCGACACGAAATAAAGTATGGTCGTCGCAGAGGGCCAGTTTAATTTTTCGCATAGAGGAGAAGAGTTAGCACCTGTTGCCGTATGAGTCGTATAAATTGACCATTCGGCAAACAAATTAACTCATTAAATCAACAGGCTGTGCATCATGCAGATGAACCTGCACATGAATCTGTGAGCCACGACCGGGCGCTACATCGAACGTCACGTGTCCGTTCACGACATTCAGTCGGCTCTCAATGTTGCGAAGCCCCAATCCTCCCTGTTTGTTTTCCATAACAGCATCGAAGTCAAAGCCCACCCCATCATCCATTACCGATAACCGAATCTCTTTTTCGAAGGTAAAGACCTGAACAACAATATGCCTGGCGCGAGCATGCCGGATTGCATTATTGATCAATTCCTGAGCAATCCGGTACAGCATTAGGTCAAGCGTGGGCGGAAAGTGCAGATCAGATTCGGGATAAATTAATTGAACTTCCGTTTCGCTATCTGTAGCCCGGTCAGTTAATTCTTCGAGGGCCGCCAGCAGGCCAAATCGCTCGAGCGTTGTTGGCACCAGATTACGGCTAATGCGCCGGACATTGGTCATGGTTTCGTCGATCATGGAGCGGGTTTTCTGAAACTGAAACCCAACCTTTACCTCGCCACCCAACTGCTGTTCTAACTGATTCAGGCTCATTTTGGTGATTGACAACATGGTACCAATCCCATCGTGCATATCTTCGGCAAGCCGTTTGCGCTCTTCTTCCTGCCCTCGGAACGTGGCTGCCATCAAATCCCGTCGATGCTGGGCCTGTAATTCTTTAAAAGCCAACTGCTGTTTAGCCTGCTTTTGCTGGTAATAGGCCACGAAAATGATGATGAACACCGCCATCATCAATAGTACGGCCGTACCTACAGCAATTACAAAACCAGCGTCCATTGGAAATTTGTTTACGCGCAATCAGAATGAAGCAAAATTGATTAATTTAGGTCTGAATGTCAATGGGTTATATGTGCGATTTAGTTATCGGTACCGTTTAAGGGCGTATTTCAGGAAAGTAGGTTATTAACTATTTTTATCACCTTTAAGCGTTGCTAAATCAGGTTCTCCTGATCGTATTTACTAACCCAAAGCCCATACGCGGATAGTACACTGAAGAAAATAAATAGTAACTGGTTTGCATTCCAATATCTATCAAATACTTCAGCAGAAACTTTATTTTCATCTTTATACCAATATTCACTAAACAGCATAATAAAAAAGGTACCTGCTGAATAGATAAGTAAGCCTGTTGTAAACCAGAATAGCGTATGAAGTAATATGTTTTTTACCCTAACATCAGTCAAAATTTTATTGAAGTATGACAAGCAAAAAAATAATGCATATAACCGAAAAATAGATAAACTTACTGAGGAGACTGCATTACTCTGGTAAGTTACAAAGCTGATGAGTAGACAAAAAACTGCTAAAATAGATGAAATCTGTTTCCAGCGAATAGATTGAAAACATGAAAGCCCGAAGGCTAGTAATATTACTATATTTACCGCTATTTCAATATTTTGTAAGTATAAATTATTCTTTTTTAAAATGGATAGCCAAGTGCCAAATGCTTCAATAGTAAAATAACATAGAAAGAATATAATAATAAGTTTTGACGTTAATGAGAGGTATTTATAACGAAATAATCCAAAAATAATGGGTAGGCCACTACTTAAATATGCGATAAAATCTAAAGGATATTTTTCGCATAATAGTAGTAGCCTCTCAAACATAATAGTATAAATAAGTTAATTACTTCCTCCACAGTGTTGTGGGCACGGGAACCCGTCTCCTACGGTTCCTAATTCGCTGCCATCACCGCCGTCATCTTTGAGTCCACCATGACCTGTATAAGCTGGTAAATCACGACCCCGGCCATCTACACCTGTTAGCAGAACACGTGGATTAAGTTTGCCTTTCCCTGGCTCGGTAGGTTTGCCATTTTCATCTTCCCACCGATTACCATAATGAATACGAATACCTACACAGCCTGGCTGCTTGAGTAGCTGATTCACTCGGTTAATCCCGAAAAATTCTGAGCGTGTGTACTCATCTTTTTTATGACCACAAGCTAATTTACTGCTGTGGTAAGCGTCTTTCATTGACTGGGTTTCTTCCGCTTTGAGAAAGCGCCCAGCATTTTCATGGAAAACAGAGTCATTCATTAGAAAAAGGGGTAAAAGTGGGTAATAGAGGTTGTTTCTGGATGGACATAATCGGAAAGCAATGGCTAATTTACGATAAGTCCAAGGGGATAGCAACAGATGCAAAAATCTATTGCGTTGATATAATATGCTGGTATACAGTGAATTGATCCACCTGGTTTACTTGTTAATGCGTAGTTCTACGTACTAAAGTGCGGACTTTTGCCTGTTCAATTTAAGCTATCGAAAACCGGTGTTTCTTCGCTCAAATCGATACTGGCCTGGGGGCTACCTTTGTGCTGTAGCTGATGATGTATGCTGATAAGCAGTCATTGCAACAACATTTCTCATAGGTTAGGTCAACAAAAAACGCCGAAGCAACTGCCTCGGCGTTTTTTTATAGCTCTACATGAACGAACCTATTTGAGTAAATTCAACAGGTAAGCACCGTAACCGCTTTTTACCAATGGCTGGGCGATGGTGGCCAACTGGTCAGCGGTAATAAATTTCATCCGGTAAGCAATCTCTTCTGGGCAGCCAATTTTTAAGCCCTGCCGTTCTTCAATGACATGAACAAACTGGCCAGCCTGCATCAACGATTCAAACGTACCCGTGTCGAGCCAGGCCGTTCCCCGATCCAGAACACCAACTTTTAGTTTGCCCTGCTCCAGATACACTCGGTTTATATCTGTAATTTCCAGCTCACCCCGGGGCGATGGTTTAATATTCCTGGCAATGTTAACAACGTCATTATCATAAAAATATAGACCCGGCACTGCATAGTTCGACTTGGGTTTGTCCGGCTTCTCTTCAATAGATAATACATTGAAATCCGCATCAAATTCCACAACACCATAGCGCTCTGGATCATGCACTTGGTAGGCATATACCACGCCACCGTCAGGATCATTGTTGGCCTGGAGTAATTTTGATAAGCCTGACCCATAGAAAATATTGTCGCCGAGAACGAGGGCTACTTTGTCATTGCCGATAAATTCTTCGCCAATGATAAACGCCTGCGCTAATCCATCGGGGCTAGGCTGAACAGCGTAGCTGAACTTACAGCCAAGTCGCGTTCCATCGCCCAGAAGCTTCTCGAAATGGGGCAGGTCGTGGGGCGTGGAAATAATAAGAATATCGTTGATCCCCGCTAACATCAAAATCGAGAGCGGGTAATAAATCATCGGCTTGTCATAGACCGGCATCAACTGTTTCGACACAGCGAGTGTAAGCGGATGAAGACGTGTGCCAGACCCCCCGGCAAGAATAATTCCTTTCATAGTTTAGCATGGTGCAAGGAGCGTGGGGCAAGGAGCGAAAGGCGTATTCCCTGCTCATTGCTCCGCGCTCTATGCCCTTTAACGATTTGCGTACATTCCCTGATAATAGCTTTGATAATTGCCCGATGTGACGTTGTCTAACCATTCCTGATTAGCCAGGAACCAGTCAACCGTTTTTTCCAGGCCTTCTTCAAACTGAAGCGAGGGTTGCCAGCCCAGCTCATTCATAATTTTATGAGCATCAATGGCGTAGCGCAGGTCGTGTCCGGCACGGTCTGTTACGTAGGTAATAAGTTGAGCCGACGTTCCTTCGGGTCTTCCTAATTTGCGATCCATAATCTGGCATAGCAGATGAACCAGATCGATGTTTTTCCACTCGTTGAAGCCACCAATGTTATACGTTTCGCCCAGTTTACCGGTATGAAAAACGGCGTCAATAGCGCGGGCGTGATCCACCACAAACAACCAGTCGCGAACATTTTCTCCTTTGCCGTATACTGGCAATGGCTTGTTTGTCTGGATGTTGTGAATCATCAGCGGAATCAGCTTTTCCGGGAAGTGATTCGGGCCGTAGTTATTGGAACAGTTCGACAGCACGACAGGCAGCTTGTACGTATTACCATAAGCCCGAACAAAGTGATCAGAAGCGGCTTTCGAGGCCGAATAGGGTGATTGTGGATCGTAGGCGGTTTCTTCAGTAAAGAAATCTTCCGGATTGTGCAATGATCCATATACTTCGTCGGTTGAGACGTGGTAGAAACGTTTGCCTTCAAAGCCTGATGCGCTGTCCTTCCAGCTATTTTTAGCAGCATTGAGCAGGTTTACCGTTCCAACAACGTTAGTCATCACAAAGGACATAGGGTCTGTTATGGACCGGTCAACGTGCGATTCGGCCGCCAGGTGAATGACTCCATCGAATTCCATTTCGGCGAACATATCCTCCAGAAATTTCGCATCGGTAATGTCGCCCTTAATAAACGTGTAATTCGGTGAATGCTCAATATCTGACAGATTCGCCAGGTTTCCGGCGTAGGTCAGCGCATCAAGATTATAAATCTGATATTCAGGGTATTTTGTAACGAATAGGCGGACAACATGCGATCCGATGAAGCCGGCACCACCAGTAATAAGAAGTTTCATTTTATGTAAGGTTGACGTTTGATGTCTGTAGTTTTTTGTTTGAAGTTGGTGGAAAACAGATGAATATACTGGTGAACAACACTAAACTTCGAATGACAAACTACAAACTTAATTTCTGCTGCCACCGCCAGGCATCGCGTAACGATTCGGCTAACGAACGACGGGCTGTCCAGCCTAATACGGTATTGGCTTTTGAGACATCGGCATACACTTGCTCAACATCACCCGGTCGACGAGGTCCAATTACGTAATTTAGATCGACGCCCGTTTCCTGTTCAAACGTTTTAATGACATTCAGTACAGTCTCCCCCCGGCCTGTGCCAATATTAATGACATCATAGCTAGCTTCGGCCGTATCCTCGTTCAGTTTTCGTAGCGCTTGTACGTGCGCATCTGCCAGGTCCATCACATCAATATAATCACGAATGCAAGTGCCGTCTGGCGTATGGTAATCGTTGCCATAAACTGTCAAACTAGAACGAATGCCAGCGGCTGTTTGCGTGATAAAAGGCACCAGGTTAGCTGGCACACCCAGTGGTAATTCGCCGATTTGTGCCGATGGATGCGCGCCAATAGGGTTGAAATACCGAAGAGCCATCACCTTAACAGGTACGTTTGCACGCACAGCGTCGCGAAGTATGTCTTCGCCAATTGCCTTTGTATTGCCGTAAGGCGACTGCGCTGGTAGCCGGGGGGTCTCTTCCGTTACCGGCAACTGCTCAGGTTGCCCATAAACCGTGCAGGACGACGAAAATACAAGATTTTTCACGTTGTGCTTCGGCATCAATTCCAGAAGTAATAACAACGAATCGAGATTGTTGCGGTAGTATTTCAGGGGTTTAGCCACCGATTCGCCAACCGCTTTGTATGCCGCAAAATGAATAACGCCAAGAGGAGATTCTTTTTGAAAGATATCATCCATGGCAACAGCGTCATTGCAGTCGACAGGGTAACACGTTACATCCCGGCCCAGAATGGCACGCAATCCATCGAGGGCCGAGCGTTCAGAGTTGGAAAAGTCATCGACAATAACCGGCTCAAAACCGGCTTCAACCAACGAAACAACTGTATGGGAGCCAATGAAACCGGCTCCGCCAGTAACCAGAATTTTGGGGGAAGTGCCTGTAGGTGTCAAACCGTTTTATATAAAAATTTTGTTATTACTTTAGCATAGCAACTCGTACAACCCGACAAAAGTAGTATATTCAGGAGGTTTACGAAAGCAGTATTTATTCTGGGGTTATCCTGCAAATCGGTACAAACGCATGAACGACAACGAATTGAAGGCCCTTATTTCGCTCTTAGACGACGAAGATCAGGAGGTTGTAGAGCATGTTGAACAGCGAATTCGGCAAATGGGTGGGCAAATGATCCCACTTTTAGAAACCGAATGGGAGGGAAGTTTCAATTCCACGCTACAAAAACGAATCGAAGAAATTATTCACGATCTTCAGTACGAGTCTGTATTGGATCGGATGCGCGACTGGAAAAATGGTGGCGCCATGGACTTGTTGGAAGGGCTCTGGATCGTAGCTACCTATCAGTACCCTGACTTATCGCTTAACAAACTCAGGCAGGATGTAGAGCAATTGTTCTACGACGTTTGGGTGGATTTTAAAGCCGATATGCATCCCGACGAGCAGATTAAGGCGATGAATACTGCCTTTTTCTCCAAACTGAAGTTTGCGCCAAACACAAAGCATTTTCATTCGCCAGCTAACTCAATGATCAATCAGGTACTCGAATCGCGTCGGGGAAATCCAATTACGCTTTGTGTACTGTATATGCTCATTGCCAAACGATTGAATCTGCCCGTTTATGGCGTGAATCTGCCGAACCTGTTTGTACTTACGTATAAAAACAACAGTGGCGTTCAGTTTTATATCAATGTCTTTAACCGGGGTCTGGTGTTCACGACAAAGGATATTGACCAGTATATCGATCAGTTAAATATCAAGCGCTTAGAAACTTTCTATCAGCCTTGTACCAATGCAGATATTGTTCGGCGGGTATTGCGCAACCTAACGCTGGCCTTTGAGAAGAATGGGGATACCGAACGAGTTCAGGAGGTAGAACAGATTCTTAATGCTGTCCGGGATGATGGCGATGGATTGCCGCTATCGGATTATACGCAACGGTGAGAATAATGTTAAATGTATAATGGTTAATGTACAATGAATAATGAAAGACGTAACCGCCATTATTCATTGTACATTAACCATTATACATTTAAAACTAAAACGCCACTGCCAACAGGCCTGGTCCCGCTTGAAAACATCGGATTGTCAGTTGTTCTTCATGATCAGGTAAGCGCACATGGCCAATGAGTTCTTCGGCACCATCGGTAAAGGGCTCAACATGCAGATGCTCGCGGAAGGTTAGCTGGCGTTTTCCATAAAGTTTATATAGTGCTTCTTTAGCGCACCAATAAACAGCCAGACGATTAGGGTCATTTGCGGCATGCGTATTTTCTTCTGCTGATAAAACGCGTGGCACTACCCGCTTAAACTGCTCTCGAATAGGCTCAATATCGATACCCACGGGCCGGGACCGATGCAGTACCGCAGCCGCCCAGCCGCTCGTGTGCGAGAGTGAAATATGCCAGGGTGTTCCAATCAGCGAAGGCTTGCCGAACTCATCCTTTTGTAATCCCCGGTATAGTAAACCCTGTGCTTCGGTCAACTGCCGGATGGCTACCCGACACGCCAGCCATTCAATTCGTTGAGAAGGATGGGTAATACGGGCCAGCTCTTCCCGCTCCACGATGGTTAATGGCAAACCTAGCCGGAGCATTGGTTCGTCTTCTGTAATGGCACGGAGTACCAAAACACAGTCATCGTTTATGTTTATTTGTAAACTCACAAGCCAAAAGTCGGAAGTCGTTCGACAAAAAGAAAGGTTTAGCGACCTTTGGCTGTCAACTTTGATAACTTAGGGTCAGAAATCTGGTCCATGAAGTTAGTATACATAGCGAATTATGCCCGCTAGACTTATCAATAAAGTGATTGTAGAGAAAATAGATACATTTGGAGGGCATCGGGAGCCCGTTTACACACTTGAACGTGACTTCTCGGCCAATCAGTTTTTTTCAACCGGCGGGGATGGGCAAGTTGTACGATGGCGATTAGACCGCCCTGATTTAGGAGAGTTGATCGCTACCGTACCCGCATCGGTTTATGCACTTGCTCTGTATCCAAACAATGGATTATTATGGGTTGGCCAGAATTATGAAGGTATTCATGTAATTGACTCTGTACTTAAGCAAGAAGTAGCCTCGCTGAAATTAACATCTGCTGCCATTTTTGATATAAAATTCTATAAAAATGATGCCTTTGTCGCGCTGTCAGATGGCGTAATTGCGATAGTAGATGCCGACAAGTTGGTGATAAAAAAACATTTGAAAGCATCGGATCAATCGGCACGATGTATAGCCGTAAATCCGGTAGAGCGCGAACTGGCCGTAGGGTATAGTGATAATGCGGTACGTATTTTTGATTTAATGACCTATACGCTTAAGCGCATTATTCCAGCGCATACGAATTCTGTCTTCACACTTACCTATTCTCCTGACTTCCGCTATCTATTAACGGCCGGGCGTGATGCCCATTTGAAAGTATGGGATGTAGAGAAAAATTATGCGTTACATAATGATATTGTGGCGCATATGTTTGCAATAAATCACCTGACATTCAGCCCAGATGGCCGCTTACTGGCAACGGCAAGTATGGATAAATCCATTAAAATCTGGGATACCGAAACGTATCGGTTGTTAAAAGTAGTGGATCGAGCCCGGCATGCCGGACATGGTACATCCATTAATAAACTCCTGTGGACTGATACACAACAGCTCCTTTCGGCCAGCGATGATCGTACGATTTCGGTATGGAAATTGAACGCATAGTCTGGTACAGGCTAGGAATAGCCTATTTTTCGGCCTATTTTTTGTAAAATCCGTAGAATGGCTGTTATTTCACCTTTATCTGACAATCAGTAACTCATTAAAACACGAAGCGCACCAATGAAAATTACGCCCATTGAAATCCGGCAACACACATTTGAAAAAGGGTTGCGCGGTTATAGAACCGAAGATGTTGATGCCTTTCTGGTTTCACTCTCTCAGGAATGGGAGCGTGTAACCGGCGAATATAAAATGTTGAAAATGCAGCTTGAACTGGCTGAAAAAGAGCTGGGCAAGTTGAAAGAAATTGAAATGACCCTGTTCCGTACCCTTAAATCGGCCGAAGATAACAGCGCGCAGATTACGGAACAGGCTAATACGGCCGGTGAAAAATACATTAATGAAGCCAAGCAGAAAGCTGACGATATTCTGGCCGATGCCCGAAAGCGTACGGCTCTGATGGTTCAGGATGCTGAAAATCAGGCGCGCTATTTGAAAGATAATATCCTGAATGACCTGAAATCGTTAGAACACGATTTTAAGGCACTGGAGGGCTATAAAGATAACTTGGCGGCTCAAATTCGTACCCTTGCCAGTAATGCGGTGGATAGTGTGGAGCGCTTCGAGAAAAAATTCAGCAAGCAAAATCTGAAGGGGAAAATCGACGAGGTGTCTTCGCAAATTCAGGATGAATTGAAGCAGAACGACGATACTGCGAAGAACGAAACACCCGTTGAAGCTTCTGCCGAACCCGTTGGCAGCGATGCGGCTGATTTGCCCCCGCTTATTGAACGGGACAAGTTTATTCCAGAGGCTATTCCGGAAGATAATGAGCTGTCTGAAAAAGTAGACGAGGCCATTCAGGGTACTCAGTCAGAAGCTGGTCAGGCTGTTGAGGATGTAGACTCTGCTATCGAGCATACACCTGAGTCTGTATTGGCCGAAGTAAATACAGCGGAACCAGAGTCGGCAATAAACGAAACGACAGAGGAACCAGAGCCTAAAAAAACCGGCTCATTTTTCGACCAGATTTAATGCTGGTAGAATTGCGTCTTAACTTATGGGAACAATCGCTTTAGAAGGGCTTGAGTTTTTCTCCTACCACGGTTTTTACGATGAGGAGCAGAAAATTGGCAACAAGTATTCGGTTGATATAATTGTAACCGCCGATTTCTCGGAGGCCGCCCGGCGCGATAGACTGAGTGCTACAGTGAACTATGAAGATTTGTATCGGATTACGTTCGCTGTTATGCAGCAACCGGCACGGTTACTCGAACATATAGCCCATCAAATCATTCAGGAAATACGCGCAAAATACGCCGATCTAGAGGCTGTTGAAGTGAGTGTATCCAAATTTAATCCGCCCATTGGTGGCGTTTGCCACCGGGCAAAGATTACGTTGAAAGAATAAAGTACTAGGAGCGAGGAGGTAGAAGTGAGGAGGGCTGACGCGTCTGTGTTTTCGCGTCAGCCCTCCTCACTTCTACCTCCTCGCTCCTAGTACTTGTATTAAACTGCCTGCTGTAAACCAGCAAATGAAATAGCCATGTGTGAGGCATCGTAAATGCACTCGCCGTTACGAATCAGCAACACCTGGGGCGACTCATGCTCAACCCCAAATACACTTTCGATTTGTCGGGATATTGGCTTATTAGCCAGTAAGTCCAGGTAGTACGGCTTAACACCAAGCTGGTCGTTCCAATTACGCTCCATACGACTGAGCGCCATATGGCTTATCGAACAACTTGTGCTATGCTTAAAAATCAGAATTGGGTGCTTTACCGACTCTGCTTTAATGGTATCAAGTTGAGCTTCGCTCGTTAGTTTGTTCCAGTTCATTGTATCAACATACATTCTGTTGGCGTAAAAGCATTTTTGATGCTAAAAAGTTCGTTAATTCTCAGGTGTATAACGGAGCTTCTCCGCCATTTCGGGCGAGACAGCTTCTGAATAAACACCATACGCATCAACTAATGTTCCTTTGTTCCCATTCTTTGCTTCAATCGCATATAATACGGTCTCATCACCGGGGTCAGTCATGCCCTCAAAGCGGTAGACATCAACGATATCGAAGTCGGCGGGCCGTAGTTCAATATCGTCGGGCTGGCAATGTAAGTGATCGTGTTTTAGGTTATAATCCTGAGTAAAACCCTCCTGGCGGAGTCCGTCGAGCGCTTCGGTAAGTGTGTCGTAGGTTTTCATGAATCGGCGGTTTGATTGAGAGTGTGTAGCTTTGTTAGTAAACTAACCGCATAATAGCTTGTTTTCGGGATTCTATAATACAGGTATTTTTGTTTTTCAGCAATTTGTACGCCTGGCCGCTTCGGTTAACCCAAAAGCGCGGAAATGGGTTGACGGTCGGCGTGACTGGACGACTAAATTACATCAGCAATTCGACGGTAACAAACAGTCTATTGCCTGGTTTCATGCGGCCTCGCTGGGTGAGTTTGAGCAGGGGCGACCCGTTATCGAAGCATTTCGGACGCAATATCCAGACTATAAAGTTCTGCTTACCTTCTTTTCACCATCGGGTTATGAAGTACGTAAAAACTATGAAGGCGCTGATTGCATCATCTATTTACCTGCCGATACGCCCGGCAACGCCCGTCAATTTGTTGCGATCGTAAAGCCTTCTATTGCGTTTTTTATTAAGTATGAATTCTGGTACAATTATCTCCGTGAGTTGAAACAGGCTAATGTTGCAGTCATTTCATTCTCGGCCATTTTTCGTCCTGATCAACTCTTTTTCAAACCTTGGGGTAGTTTTTATAGAAACTTACTCAGGTATTTCGATCATATCCTGGTTCAAAACCAGGAGTCGGTTGATCTGTTAAAAAGCATTGATATTACCCAGGTCACACTTGCAGGCGATACGCGCTTTGACCGGGTAGCACAGGTGGCGGCTGCAAAGAAAGAAATCCCCGTAGCCGCTGCATTCAAAAATAGTAAACCGTTGCTTGTTGTGGGCAGCGCCTGGCCGGAGGACATGGATGTGTTGATTCCATTTTTGAACGCGTTCGACAAACCTCTGAAGGTAATTATTGCGCCCCACGAGATTCATGACGCCGAAATCGAACGCTGGCGGGCACAGCTCATAAAGCCTTCGGTGCGGTTTTCGCAAACCGATGAAGTCAGCGTTACGCAGGCCGATATTCTTTTCATTGACAATGTTGGAATGCTAACGTCACTGTATCAATACGGCGAGTTTGCCTACATTGGCGGGGCCTTCAAACAAGGATTGCACAACAGCCTGGAAGCCGCCACCTTTGGTGTACCGGTGTTTTTTGGCCCTGACTACGCTAAGTATCAGGAAGCTGTTGATCTAGTGAATGAAGGCGCAGCCTTTCCAATCAGCAGCACAACGGACTTATCAGTTGCTTTCTCCAGACAGTATACCGATTCATCAGAAGCAGCCCAGATAAGCCGCAATTATGTGCTAAGGAACATTGGCGCGACAGGGAAGGTTATGGATGTGGTAAAATTCTTTCTAAACACGGAGAACACAGAGAAATTCACGGAGCGCACAACGTAATTAGTTCTCCGTTTTCTCTGCACACTTTTCTCTGTGCCCTCTGTGTTTAAACTATTATGCAAAAAGGCTTAGTCATACGTTCCACCGGCTCCTGGTACGAAATTCGTAACACAGACGGGCATATTTTTCAGGGTCGGCTGAAAGGTAAATTCAAATTAAAAGGCCTGAAGGTTACTAACCCCATTGCCGTAGGTGATTGGGTCGTATTTGAGGTTGAAGATGAAGCCGAAAATACGGCGGTCATTTCGGACATTTCGCCCCGAAAAAACTATATCATTCGCCAATCTGTCCATAAAACGGCGCACGGGCATATTCTGGCTGCCAATCTCGACCAGGCTATCATGTTGGCAACGCTGGCTATGCCCCGTACATCGCTGGGTTTCATTGATCGGTTTCTGGTATCGGCAGAATCATTTCGAATTCCAATTACCATTGTATTCAATAAGGTTGATATCCTGAATGACGAAGGGCTGGAATACCAGCAGGAAATCATGGATTTGTACGAGCGAATTGGCTATAAATGCATAGCTACTTCGGCCACTGAAGGAGAAGGCGTCGAAACATTTCGGCAGCTATTGGACCAAAAAGTTACGCTTTTATCGGGGCATTCGGGGGTGGGGAAATCCTCGCTTGTGAATGCTATTGCGCCCGAATTAAATCTTCGGACCAATGAAGTGTCTTCGTTTGCCAATAAAGGCGTGCACACAACGACCTTCGCCGAGATGTTTGAACTGGCTCCCAATACGTACATTATCGACACGCCGGGGATAAAAGAACTGGGCCTGATGGATACCTCGAAGGAAGAGGTCAGCCATTATTTCCCCGAAATGCGGGATCGCCTGAATCAGTGCCGTTTTCACAATTGCCTGCACTTCAACGAACCCGGCTGCGCCATTAAAGAGGCTGTCGCCGAGGGCGAAATCGCCGAAAGCCGCTACATGAGCTACCTGAGCATGATTGAGGGCGGAGATAACCGGCGGTAATTGTAATAGTTAATGAATAATGGTTAATGTAAAATGAATAATGGTTAATGGAGCTACCTGCATACCCATTATACATTTTACATTAACCATTATTCATTAACCATTAATTCGTCATGGCCGCCAGCAAATCAGCTTGTGTAATGATGTGTACCTGCTCTTTTTCGTCGCGGACGAGCAGCGCTTTGTTATCACGGTCAATCAGCGATGAGAGGGCGTCTATGGTGTTATCCAGACCCACAAACTTAAAGGGCTTGTCCATGACTTCACTGACTGGGTGATCCTTTACCGCTGGGTCTTCGATCAGCCGATTTAACACGGTTGAATCGGTCAGGCTGCCAACGATATGCCCATTCTCGTCCGTAACCGGAATCTGCGAAATGCTGTGCCGATTCAATACCTGAATGGCCTGACTCACGGATACGGCCGTACCGATGGTTGTTAGCTGCGACTGGCGATTTGAGCTGCTGCCGTTTTTGTGATGAATGATGTCGCGGGCGGTTTTAAAGGCACGATCTTCCAGAAAACCGTGATCCTTCATCCAGGTATCGTTGTAAATCTTGGCGAGATAGCGCGTACCATGGTCGGGTAGCAGAATCACCAGTACATCCTCGTCGGTGAGGTTTTCCTTGGCCCATTCCAGTGCGCCATGCACCGCCGTACCGCATGACCAACCTACAAATAAACCCTCTTCGCGGGATAGCCGACGGGCCATGATGGCCGCATCTTTATCGGTAACTTTTACGAAGTGATCAATGACACTAAAATCGACGTTTTGCGGCAAAATGTCTTCGCCGATGCCCTCTGTCAGGTACGGATATATTTCGCCTTCGTCGAAAATGCCTGTTTCCTTGTATTTCTTAAAGACGGAGCCGTAGGTGTCCAGGCCAATGGATACTACATCGGGGTTCTGTTCTTTCAGGAATTTCGATGTACCGCAAATGGTGCCGCCGGTTCCCACGCCAGCCGCGAAGTGGGTGATTTTTCCGTCGGTATCGCGCCAGATTTCGGGCCCGGTGGTTTCGTAATGCGCGGCCGTATTGGCGGGGTTATCATATTGGTTAGGATAAAGCGAGTTGGGTATATCCCGATTGAGTTTCTTGGCAACGGAGTAGTACGAACGCGGATCGTCGGGCGCAACGTTTGTGGGGCAAACAACAACTTCTGCGCCAACAGCCCGCAGAATATCGATCTTCTCCTGCGATTGTTTGTCGGCCATCGTAAAAATGCATTTGTAGCCTTTTCCAATAGCCGCCAATGCCAGTCCCATACCCGTATTGCCACTGGTGCCTTCGATGATAGTTCCTCCTGGTTTTAATACGCCCCGCGCTTCAGCATCCTCGATCATGCGTACGGCAATGCGGTCTTTCACCGAATTGCCGGGGTTAAAATATTCGACTTTCGCCAGAATTGTGCCCCGAATGCCTTTCGTGACTTTGTTGAGTTTCACCAGAGGGGTATTGCCAATGGTGTCGATGATGGAATTGTAGTAGTTCATGTTGATGAACTGGCATTGAAGCCAGGATATAGGGTTCAGTTCTGTGGTTTATACCGATAACGCCAGAAGGAGGAAGTTCGTTTGAGGAATTCCCTTGTCAGCAATCTCAACCTATCCAACGATTCGTCAGCAATTTATACCTGTTCAGCTAGCATTTTCGCTTGCTCATGCATACGTCTGTTTATGAGCGTTTTACCACGGTATACCTTTGTTCTGTTCCTTTTATAAACAACAACTACTAAAACATCATGAAAACGTTTGTTCAATCTTTAGTGACTGCCTTGCTCCTGAGCACGGCCACATTCGCATCACCTGCGACTACAACACCAACCAAATCGGCGATGGCGCCCGTTACGACAAATTCGTACAAAGTGGCCGTTTTCCCATCATCAAAACCATCCCGACTGAATGTTTTCGTGGAGCGGACGCCAGGTCAACCAATGATCATTTCGCTGAAATCGACTGATGGTACATTGCTGGGAAAGCAGTTGGTTGGCAAAAAGCAGGGTAATGTCCGATTTCAGTTCGACTTATCGGAACTGACTGATGGCGATTACAAAGTTGAGATTACGTCTGGCACCGATGCAACGGTTTATCCGGTTAAACTGTCGACTCAACCAGCCCAGACAGCAGCCCGCACCATTACGCTCAACTAATTGAGAGGTGGTTTTTATATAACAGCCACGGTCATGAGGCCGTGGCTGGTTTTTGGTGTTTCCAGATCCTGTAGGGATCGAATGTTTATAGAAACAGGACGCCCATTGATTAATTGGCATGCCGTAGGTATGCAATATTCGGAATGGGTTGCATACCTACGGCATGCTTGATCACGCATAGGAGGCCGTTTTCTATAAACATACCATACCTACGGCATGGAACGGGCGGACTAATTTAATGGCTTTAGTTCTTTTCTACTTGCTATACTGAGCTAGAAAGGCTGTTACCTGCTTATGAAAATGGGCAAAACTGCGGGATTGCTTGGCGAGCTCGTTGAAGTCTGCAGATGTTGCTATTTTTTCGGCTACACGGTCCATATTAGGGCCATTGTCTTTGGGGCCATACAGCAACTTTTTCAATTCACTTTGATGCTTACTTTCCTGGCTGTTCTCGAGAAATTTTTCGGCTAAACCAATTTTATAAGCCTGGTAGGCCAACCATTGTTCGATAGCCTGAACTGTGACAAAATGGACAATTCGGTTTCCATAATTTTTATGGGTTTTACCTAATGCCTTTAGTACCAGATCACACTCGGCCGTGTGTTTAGGCTGCTCTCGTTCATAGTCTACGGCATCTAGGTCAACACCTATTACAATCAGTTGGTGATTTTGTAAAATTGCAGTTGTGGATATTGGCTCTGCCTCTTTCAGTACTTTTGATTTACCTGCATTTTGCCCTTTGAAGCCCAGTTTACTCCGCACTGCCTGAATTTTATATTGTTCGGCTATTAATCGTAAGTAAGTCGGTATGAATGCGTATTCTGTATATCCTTCGGCAATAAGTGTATAATCGAGCCGCTTATTTGTCTTCATAGCTCATCTGATGGAACACCACCTATTAAACCATAAAGCCAGTTCTCCCCCAAATTAGATGTAAGGTCGATTTTATCTAAACCCAATTCTTCACTCTTTCTGTCTGTTACATCAATAATGTCTTTTTGGAGATTTCGCACGTAAGTAGCTCCATCGTCGTCTTTGTCGAAGACAAATACGGATTCTGGAATTGTCGAGAACGTATTAACAATGTGCTCGTTATGAGTTGTTAAAATTACTTGAATGTCTTTCTCCTCTGCTAATTGGAAAATAAGCTTCATGACTTCCCAGATACGGCGTGGATGAATGCCTTTTTCTGGTTCTTCGAGAAGAAGAAGTTTAGGGGGATTGGGTTGGTTTATGATGCATAGGAGGGCAAGAAAGTATAAAACTCCTTCGGATACTTCATCAGCCCGGTAACTATTTTCGTCTTTGTCAAAAAAACGTAATCCCAGCATACTTTCATTTCCAACTTTTACGGGTGGTAAAGTGAAATAGGCAATTTCAGGAATACATTTAGTTAGATCATCTTGGATTTTTTTTGCATTCCGTTTGAAATTGCTATCGACATAAAAATAGAATGAAATTAAGTTTGAGCAGTCTGCCGATAATTCTACTTGATCTGCTGAAAATTTTACTTGCTGAACAAGTTTTGACGGGTCTGGTCTATAAATCTTAGTATTAATAAATTCAAAAAACTCTCTTCTAGAAACATTAGGACTTAAATTTTCTATTTTTTCATTGAACTCATCATCTATAAACCAATCATCAAATATGTTTTCAATCCTTTGCTGCCCAGGTTCAATTTGAATAACTGACTTTTGAATACAGTGATATAAACTCACGTTCTTTGCGCTATTACTTCTCATCATATACCCATTAGATTCAGGTAAATAGTCAAACTCATAAGTAATATCTACCCTTTTGTGTTTATGGCTTACTGCTTCTAAAACGTCGATATTTTGAGATCTTAAACCGTCAAAAGAAAACGACTCCAGCGCCTTCAAGAAATTCGTCTTACCCGAGTTATTCGGGCCGATTAGCAAATTGACTTTTTGAAGCTCGAGTGTGACGTCTTTTAGGCTCTTGAAGTTCTGGATGGAAACGCGCTTGAGCATGGTTGTAAAGTTATTTGTGGGCAAGTTAAGTAATTCCTTTACTTGCCCATTTCGGTAGATCGCATCAACACGGTGTTGTCGGGGTCGATGGCGACGGAGCCGGGTTTGGTTGCCAGCGGAATCGTGAATGTCTGGGTTTGCTCGGTCATGGTCAGGCGGGCGGTTCGGGTGAGTTCGCGGCCGTTGCTATCGCGGATGCTGAATGTGAGCGGTACGACAAAAAACGCGCCCGTTCGCTGTGCCTGCCGAACATCAATCACCAGAGCCTTTTTAGTGGCGTCGTAGCTTGAACCCCACACAAGTTCAGGATAGCCGGGTTGATAGAGCCATTGCTGGAAAAACTGCCCTAATTTCTTGCCCGAGGCCGTTTCCATCACAGCCTGCAAATCGCTGGATTGGGCGTTGCGGTTGCGGTAGGCTGCATAATAGGCGCGAATCCCTTTCCAGAATGCCTCATCACCGATTTCATTCCGGAGCATGTGCAGCACCCAGCCGCCTTTCTGATAGGAGTTCGGGTTCAGTAAATCCATCAGGTTCGTCGTGGTCGAATCAACAACGGTGCCTTTGGGTTTTAGGGCTGAGAACCGGAAAATCTGGCCTTTGTTCTGATTCAGTACCGCGTTGAGGGTGTCTTTTCCGTAAGCATGTTCGAGGTAAAGGGCTGAAAAATACGTGGCAAAACCCTCGCTTAACCAAAGCTGTGACCAGTCGGATTCGGTAGCTGAGTTGCCAAACCACTGGTGGGCGATTTCATGCGCCAGTAGGGCTTCCACATCCGAATCCTTATGCCCCACAATCACTTTCTCGTTGTAGAAAATGCAACTGGCGTTCTCCATCCCCCCAAAAATCGTAGTGGATTCCACGTTGGCCAGTTTCTCGTAGGAATAGGGACCAATCTTGTCAATAAAGTATTGCAGAATTTCCTTTGCCGGACGATAGTCAATAAAGCCTTTCTGGCTATCGTTGGGATATAACCAGCTTTGCACGGGTACTCCACTCACCGAGCCAACTTCCTCCACCGCAAATCGGGCGGCACCAATGACCATTACTTTCGTCGGAATGGGCGTACTCTCCTGCCAGCGCGTTAGCTTTCTGCCGTTCGGTAGGTTGCTTTCGTTTACGAATTTGCCGTTGGCAATGACCCGATAGGTAGCGGGTGCATTGACTGAAAATGAACAGGTTGCTTTGTCGGAAGGGTGATCCACGACGGGTAGATAATTTCGGGCGTTGTTCGGCCAGTTGTCGCCAAAAAATGTGCGCTCACCAAACTTGTTTTGACTAATGATCAGACCTTTTGCTGGAGTGCCTTCGTAACGAATAATCAGCTCCGTTGGTTGATTGGGAGCGGCAGGCAGGTTGATAAACACCCGGTCGTTGCGCTGGCTGAATGGTGTTGCTTTTCCATCAGCAAGACTCACCGAACGCACTTTCATGCCCGCCGACCCGTCGGACCGTTGCGCAGAATCTGATTTAGGGCTAATCAAGTCGAACCAGACGGTTTGACGGTCGTCGGCGCGGGTAAAGCGAATGGTAGTTTCTCCCTTAATCTGGTTGGTCGAATCGCTCAGCGTGAGCGAGAATGCATAATTTTGAACATCAACGCCGGGCTGTGTGTACCGGGCTAAGTTGCCCGGTTGCTGGCACTGAACGGCCGACGTAATTAAAACGAACAGGGTAACCAGTATTGCTTTCTCTTTTTTCTTCATGCTCCGTTTACTCCTTAATTTCCTGACACAGTTCAATCAAAACGCCATTGGTGCCTTTGGGGTGCAGGAAACACACTAATTTATTGTCGGCTCCGCGTTTGGGGACTTCGTTCAAGACAGTAAACCCTTCCGATTTCAGCCGGGTCATTTCAGCCTCAATGTCATCTACTTCAAAGGCTATGTGGTGGATTCCTTCCCCTTTTTTCTCCAGAAATTTTGCAATCGGACTATCAGGGCTCGTTGCTTCTAGGAGCTCAATTTTGGTCTGGTTTACTTGAAAGAAGGAAGTAGTTACCCCTTCGGCCGCAACTGACTCGGCTTTGTAGGGCGCTACATTCAATAACTTCGTAAATAAGTCATTCGACGCGGCAATGTCGCGAACGGCGATGCCGATGTGTTCGACGTTAGTAAGCATGTGTTCTAAAGAACTTTTCCGTTTGGCCGAAAGTTATAGAGAAAGCATTGATATGCGTCAACATTGACTCGATTACGACTATGGTTACGGTTTCAGAAATTGCCAAAAACAAAATTGTTGAACTACGTCAGAAGGATGGCCTGGCCGAAAATTACGCCATTCGTGTAGGCGTACAGGGTGGCGGTTGCTCGGGCCTGATGTATGATCTTCAATTCGATGCTACGCAGCAACCAACCGACCACGTTGTTGAAGATAAAGGCGTTAAGATTCTGATAGATCGCAAAAGCCTGCTTTATCTGGCCGGTACCGAACTTGATTTTTCGGACGGTCTGAACGGCAAAGGATTCCAGTTCAAAAACCCCAACGCCAGCCGTACTTGCGGTTGCGGTGAAAGTTTCGCCGTCTGAAACCGCACGGGCGGCCCCGCGGGATTTTTGTGATTTGACTGAATTTCTTGATTTTATGAAGAAGCTAACCTCGAACGGGTTAGCTTCTTCGTTTTTTGTGCCTTATTGCACATGATTCCTGTAATACAAAATCATAGTCAGTCAGTTAAATCACAAAAATCCCGGTTATGAACGCCAAGCCCGTTAGCCATTCCCGCACGACACTTACCGAACTGATGATTCCATCTTATGCCAATTTTGGCGGCCGTGTGCATGGGGGTATACTCCTGTCGCTGATGGACAAGGTGGCTTATGCCTGTGCGGCTAAACACGCGGGTCAGTATTGTGTAACGGTTTCCGTCGACGGGGTTAATTTTCGGCAACCGGTTGAGGTGGGGGAGCTGGTTTCGCTGATGGCTTCGGTTAACTATGTCGGCCGAACGTCGCTTGTCGTGGGCATTAAAGTTATATCCGAGAATGTGAGAATAGGCAGTGTAAAGCACACCAATACCAGCTATTTCACAATGGTGGCGAAAGACGATCAAGAAAAACCGACCGAGGTGCCACCGCTCCTGCTCGAAACATCTGATGACATTCGCCGTTTTCTGGAAGCGATGAAACGCAAAGAGCTTCGGATCATGAACGCCGAGTATTTTCACAATGCCAAGACGCAGATGCTGATCGATGAAAGTGTTGATAAATTAGTGAATGAGCGTTGTGAACTGGCGGATGGTCTAAGCTTGAATTTATAGTAATTTTTGTCATTCCGACCTTAGCGGGGCGGCCCGTGCCGAGGAATCTCAAGCTTGACCATTATGAAAATTGAGATTCCTCGGCACGGGCCGCCCCGCTAAGGTCGGAATGACAAAAATTATAGCTCCCCCCGCACAATCTTGGCCCCAGCCACCATGTTCATCAGTTTTTGTTTGGCGGCCCAGCGGGCGGTTTGGCTCAACCCACAATCGGGGGCAACAGCTAGTTTTTCGGCGGGAACATAGGGAAGGCATTTGCGAATGCGCTCAGCTACGTCTTCGGGGGTTTCGATATAGTAGCTTTTTACGTCGATAACCCCTACAGCTACGTCGAACTTCTCGGCGAAGCGCTCTAGTAAATTCACTTCCGAGAAGTTCAGGATGGTCATTTCAGAATGAAGCTCATCGACCGTCATATCCAGAAAATCTGGGAGCATGGGGGCAATGGTTTTCTTTCCCACCGACCGGCCTTTGTAGTTGCCAAAGCACAGGTGCATGGAAAGCCGTGTTTTACCGACGCCCGGTGCTACCGTCCGGTTGAAAATATCCACAAAACGTTTGGTATCCTCCCGATACGCATAGCACGACATTGAGGGCTCGTCCACGCAAATCTCGGGCACACCCAGCTCAACCAGCGTAGCAATCTCCTTGTTGACAAGAGGCAACAAGGCTTCCGTTACTTCCCATCGGTCTTTGTACAGGCTACCTGGCAATAATCGCCCACTGAGCGTGTATGGGCCTGGAATGGACACTTTAATGCCCTGCCCTACGGGGGCCAGCCGTTTCAGGCGCAGGTATTCTTCAACAACGCCCAAGCCGTTAGGGGCAGTCAGTGGTTCAACGATGTTATGTTTTCCTCGCTGGTCGTGTGCGGGCGGTCCAAACCGACGCAATTCAGTCTCGTTGTTCTGAATACCATTGATATAGCCATAAAACGACAGATTGAAGTCGAAGCGGGTTTGCTCGCCATCGGTGATGACGTCTAAACCCGCGGCTACCTGATCGTGAACGGATGCAACAACAGCATCTTCAATCATTTCATTGATGTCGGCGGGGCCAAACTGCCCGAGATGCTGGCTGGAAAATTCGAGCCAGCCCGGAAAGGGCATTGATCCGACTACGGTGGTTTTTATGGGTACGGGCTGCACGATGGTAAAGGAGTTTAGGAGGTTA
Organism: Spirosoma migulaei; assembly: GCF_054776855.1. Lineage (NCBI taxonomy): Bacteria > Pseudomonadati > Bacteroidota > Cytophagia > Cytophagales > Cytophagaceae > Spirosoma > Spirosoma migulaei. Next base: position 631,048 of record NZ_BAAHBG010000002.1, read on the forward strand.
AGCTAAGTAATGAATAATGAATAATGATGAGTAGGTAACGCCCTACTAAACAGAAACCTTTTACATTATCCATTATTCATTATCAATTATTCATTTATTTATAGTTAAACGGTTTTTGATAGTTTCATAGCTACAGGGTCCCAGTTAATTACCTTTCGCTGGGCGGCACTGAGGTTGGCGGCTAAGGATGGGGCCGCGGCCCGCAAGCCAAATTCGGCATCTTCTTTCACCAACGCCGGGTTATTTTCCCGGATAGCATTGAAGAACACAATCATGTGATCGAGCCGATCGTCGTAGCCGTCGGGTGCGTTGAAGGTAACAGCGGGTTCATTCTGCACTTGACGGGTAAATTGCCCGGCGGGGTATTTCTGGTCGTATTGCCGAATAAATTCCTCCTGCATAGCCTGCGGATAGGTAAACAAGGCGTCGTAGCCCTTGCTATACATGGGGGCATTGGGTCGCTTGAGCCGGTTCAGAACGAAGGAGTTCCAGCCAATATCAATCACGCCTTCTGTACCAACCAGGCGGGTATGAATATCTCCCCCAGCACCCGTTGCCAGATTGACACGCATTACCAGGGAGAATGATGCGTTTTTATCAGTTTTGGGATAGTTTATCAGGGCAGTAACGAGGTCATACGCGTCGCGCCCATCTTTCCAGTAATTCAGATCGCCAAGTGCGTAGATGCTGGTTGGGCCCAGGCTGCCCGTTACGGTATGCAATCCAGTTAACAAGTGCACAAACAAATCACCTGCTACCCCCGTGCCATAGTCGTTGTAGTTGCGCCACCGAAAGAAGCGCTCAGCCTGAAACGGTCGTTTGGGCGCATCGCCCAGATACGTAGCCCAGTCCACGTCTTTGGGGTTAAGATTTGGTGGTATGGTGTACTGCCAGGCACCAAGCGCATCGGTTCGATCTAAAAATGCTTCGACCGATGTCAACTCACCAATGTCGCCCGCTTCGTAGCGTTTTTTTGCTTCGAGGATGGCCGACGCACTAGCTCGCTGGCTACCCACCTGAAATACCTTACCCGACTTTTTATGTGCAGCAATAACGGCATGGCCTTCCTCGATATGGTGAACCATGGGCTTCTCACAATAAACATGTTTGCCTGCATTCAGAGCCGCAATGGAGATATGGTCGTGCCAATGGTCGGGAACGCAAATCAGAACAGCATCTACGTCTTTTCTCGCCAGGATCTCGCGATAATCACGGGTCGTGAAAAGATCATTTCCCCACACTTCTTTAGCCCGAACTAATCGGGGTGCGTATAAATCCGCCACTGCCACCACTTTCGTGCCGGGTACTTTTAGAGCGCAATCGAGATCATAATGGCCAATGATACCTGCACCAATAAGGGCAATATTGATCGTATCAGCTGCCGATCGAGGTTTAACAATTTCGATCAGGCTCTCGCGAAAATTTCGATCTGTAGGAGAAAGGTTTTCGGCACCGGCCAGGGTTGCTCCTCCTGCCAGCAGAGCTGACGTGCTACCAAGCTGGCGGAGGAATTTTCGACGTGAATGCATAGGGTAAGGAGTAGGTCAGGTCGCCTAGGTGGGCAATCCTGAAAGGCAAAAGCACTTTCTTCCGGGCTTTTAACTAGTCGACGGTATATTCCCACCACAGCATATCTTCAATCTGGTCAAATAACCGGAAACCATTCTTTTCCAGTACTTTCTGCGAGGCTACATTATCGGCCGTTGTGTCGGCTACTACGCGCAACACGCCGGGCTGCTGGTTTGCCCACTTCACTAACCCGCTCACCATTTCGGTCATGTACCCCTTTCGATGAAAGGCTGGATAGGTTCCATAGCCAATCTCAATTGTTCCGGTTTCATCAGGCTCGCCCTTAAACTTCGCTTCGGCTACAAACTGCTGGTTCTGGCGATCAATAGCCAGCCATAGGGTATGATAGAGTGGATTAAAGGTGGGGTCCTGTAAGCGGGGTATGGTAAAATACTTGATAATGCTTAACACCGGTTCCACAGCTTCTCGATGGCCTTTCTTTAAGCCTAGCGTAGCTTCCAGTTGGTGGTTATCCGCAATATGGAGCCGAATTTGATGAAGATTCAGCGGAATTAACGTCAAACGGGGTGTTTCGATCATGGCAGATGACTTTCATACTTGGCCTTCACTAACACTCCAGCCCCCATCAACGGTGAGCACCTGGCCAGTTGTAAAGGCTGAATAATCAGACATGAAATAAACGGCTGCTCCATCCAGATCGTCGGGATGGCCGATACGTCCGCCATCAAGAGGTTGCTTGGTTTTGGTAAAGGCCAGGATTGTATCGTCATTTGTGGCTCGTTGGGCCATTGGGGTCTCGACCAGTGCCGGCGCTAGTACATTAACGCGAATGTTATCATTGGCATAATAGGCCGCCACCGACTTCGTGAAGCCAATCACGGCCGATTTCATGGCTGCGTAGGCATGGGTTGCAAAATAAGTGGGTGAGGGCCGGGACCCTAATACAGAACCCATATTCAGAATAACACCGCCACTACTCTGTGCCCGAAACGCCCGGACAGCCGCCTGATTCGATAGCATCAATGACGTCAGGTTAAGGTTAACCGTGTAATTCCAGCCATCAAGCGTAATATCATGAAGAGGACCATCACCGAACCGTCGGCCACTGCCACCGGCTACGTGATATAAACCATCGAAACCACCGAAAATCTGCTGACATAGGGCAATGGCTTTTGGTGCTGTTTGTGGGTCGGAGGCATCCCCCGACATGGCCAGTCCATTGCCATCGAGCTGTTTTTCGGCTTCTGTGCAACTTTCTGAATTACGCCCAACGACAACCACCTGTGCTCCCTCCCGCACGAACGCCAGCGCAGCCGACAGGCCCATACCTGTTGTTCCCCCGATGACGACAATCTTTTTATTTTCTAACCACATGGCGATATTGGATAATCGAATTGGAATTTAATCATGCAAGAAACGAAATAGGTTGGCTATCGGCAACCCGTCTGTAGTTTTATATAGCTTATGGTGATATTCAAGTAAATGAACAATAAGTATAGGGGCAAGCAGTGCTAAACCACTTGCCCCTATTTATATGGCTTACACAATATCCCGTTCAATAATCTTTCCGCTGGCTTTCTCTTTCAAAATCACCTTGTTTCGGCCGTCGTGGGTCATTTCCTGTTTGATCAGGTAATGATCCGCATCGTACTCAACCAGCGTCGATTCGGGTTTGAGGCCTTCCTGTCCGCGCCAGACGGGTAAGTGTACTTTTTCCCACTGCTTGGTTTCGGCCGATTTGTAGGCTGCGTCCAGTACGGCGTTTACCACGTAGCCATCGTAGAACGTTTCGGCGGGGTCACGGCCTTCTTCCTGCGATTTGAACATGTCGGTAAACATGTGATTATAGCCGAGGTCATTTACTTCATCGCCAACGGGAAAGAGCCAGCCCGAATTGGATTCGGCTTTTTCGGCTATATAATCACCCCCTTTGCCGGTTGTGAACATCTCGAAGCCCGTCCGCAGGAAGTTATTGATCCAGATCGTGCCTTCGGTTCCCATCACTTCGTCGCGAAGGTCCATACCACCCCGGAACGTCCAGCTTACTTCAAACTGGCCAATGGCTCCATTTTCGTACTTCACCAAGGCAATGGCGTGATCTTCGGCGTCGATGGGTTTTACCTGCGTAGCGGCCCAGCACATGACCTCAACAGGTTTTACATCTTTTCCGATAAAATTCCGGGCTATTTCAACGCAGTGACAACCTAAATCGAGCATGCAACCGCCACCGGCCTGCTCTTTGTCCCAGAACCAGTCGGAGTGAGGGCCGGGGTGGGTTTCGCGTGATTTCGCCCAGAGAATTCGGCCGAGAGCGCCATTTTTGACGCTCTCCAGCGATTTCAGGAACTTAGGCGTGTAGCAGAGGTCTTCCAGATAACCGGCAAAAATTCCCGCTTCTTCAACGGTTTTCATCATACGCAGGGCTTCTTCGCCCGTACGGCCTAGCGGCTTTGTACAAACCACTGATTTCTTGTGTTTCGCACACAAATTGACCGCCGTTTCGTGGATGTTGTTGGGCAGAGCGATACAAACCATATCCACATCAGGATTGGCAATGATTTCTTCCATATCGGTCGACGCAAACTCACAGCCGTAGTCGGCTTTAAATTTATCGGCAGTTTCCTGGCGACGGGCATAAATGGCTACCACTTTGTCGCGGCTGCGCTGACCGTGGATGGATTCGGCATAGAAGCGGCCAATGAAGCCGCCCCCAAGCATGGCAATACGTTGCATAAAGGTTCAGGTAAAAGGTTAATCCGTACTTTCGTAACACTAAATAGCTACAATCTCGACTGATAACGCCATTCATGCCCAACTTTTTTGACATCCATACCATTTTCTTTACGTTATGGGATTACCCCATGAGTTATCTAGAGTTCTTCGGTGTGGTCAGTGGATCGGCAGCTACCTGGCTGGCGGCCAAAGCGCATGTCTGGAGTTGGCCCATTGGAGCCGCCAGTGTACTGCTTTTTTTCTTTCTGTTCTATCAGATCCAGCTGTATCCAGATATGTTTTTGCAGGTGTTTTTCTTCGTAACCAACCTACAGGGCTGGTGGCGCTGGACACACCCAACCGTTGATGAAGCCGATCAACGGAATGAACTTCGCATTACCCGGTTAGTAGGACGCCCGTTGGTACTGGTCTTGCTTGGTGGTGTGGTGGCTACCGGAATCATGGGCACGTTTGCGCAGAATCTGCATGTCTGGTTTCCGGTCATGTTTAGCAAACCCAGCGCTTTTCCGTATCTGGATTCGTTCACGACGGTTATGAGCATTATTGGTACGTTTATGATGATCCATAAAAAGCTGGAATGCTGGTGGGTATGGCTGGTCATTGATATCATCAGCACGTATATGTACTTTAATAAGGGCGTGAAGCTGGTGGGCGTGGAGTACGCTATTTTCTGTCTGATTGCCTTTCAGGGCGCCTGGCACTGGACACGGGAGTACCGAAGCTATCCGGTACAAACCGTTTTAAAGTAGCCTCTCTGGCTAGTCAAGCTTTCGGCGATGTGTCGCGACAACCTTTCGTTGGGTTCTGGGGTCTAGCTGAATGAACACAATCGATCGTTACCAATGAAACACATTATATTTATCCTGTCTGTATGGACCGTTCTGGCTTGTTCTAAATCAGATACATTAACGCCAATGGATAATCTAGTAGGCACCTGGCGATTAACTTCTTATTGCAAGCCTGCCAGTGGGTCAACCTGTACGGCTGTCACGGTACCTACTACCCAGAGTGTGTATGTCTCATTTGGAAAGAATGGAACCTTTACGGAATCGTATGAAAATACGAAACCGGGGGAGTATAGTTTTCTGGGTTGTGGTAGTGGTAAATACGTTATCGAGGGAGATAATGTACGAATTACGGCTTTATGTATGTCTTCTCTAGGAGGGAAGCTAATGCCCGTGGTTTCGATTACTGCGAAGCAACTTGTATTGAATCCATTTGGTACGGGTGAGTATATTTTTGTCAGGTAGCATGACAACGGGTCTGGTTTTTGGGAAGTTTATGCCGGTCCACACGGGGCATCTGGCGCTAATTGAATTCGCCCGAAAGCAATGCGATCAACTCATCGTGTCGATGACCATTTCGCCCGATGACATAATTTCTCCTGATCTCCGATTTCAATGGCTGACGGAATTACTAGCTCCTTATTCTACCATAGAGGTTGTTGCGGAAACGAATGAGTTTCACGATCCAACCTTGCCGTTGTGGGAGGTTACCAAATTGTGGGCCGCTTTTATTAAACGACGTTTTTCGGAAGTGAGCGTGTTTTTTTCGTCGGAGGACTATGCGATTCCCTTAGCGCATCATTCGGGGTTACGGCACGTTTCCTTTGATCCTCCTCGCCAGCAGGTTCCTGTTTCGGCTACGCTGATTCGGCAACAGCCAGCCCGGTACTGGGAGTTTATTCCAGCTATAGTACGTCCATATTTCGTTAAAAAAATATGTTTGTACGGCCCCGAGAGCGTTGGTAAAACCACGATGGCCTGCCAGTTAGCTGCCGACTACCATACGATTTTTGTTCCCGAAATGGCTCGTGATCTGATTACCTCCAACGAGTTTACACTAGACGATTTTGTGCGAATAGGCTACGCACAAACGGAAGCCGTATGGCAAGCGGAGAAACTGGCAAACCGGGTTCTATTTTGCGATACGGACGTTATTACAACGCAGATCTACTCGGACGTTTATCTGCATGACGTGCCGCCTGTATTGTATGAATTGGAGCGTCAGGTACACTATGATGCCTATATTCTGTTAGCTATTGATGTTCCCTGGGTTGCCGATGAGCTACGCGATCAGGGACATCGCCGATCTGAAATGCAGGCTCGCTTCCGAGAGGAGCTTGACCGCCGGAACTTACCTTACTATTTTGTAAGTGGCTCATATTCAGAACGCATGGATACAGTAAGTAGAATTACGCAAAAGCTGCTCTATGGCGCTTAATCCAGTCAATAAAATAGGACGTTTTTTAGATTGTCAAGTATAAAGCAAAAATTATTAATTATGATTATTTAAAGAATTTTAGCCTATAACCCATTGATAATTATGATATTACTAATATTGTACTATAATTTTGCGGTAGAAACCAAACAGTAAACCTCTATGGCAGTTGCCAAACAATTTCTAAAAAGCAAACCGCTTGCAAAAGTAACGTTTGAATTGTCGGCTGAGGCCGTCAACGGCGCAAAAACGGTCGCTCTGGCCGGTGAATTTAATAGCTGGGACCCTAGTGCCCAGGTTCTGAAGAAGCAGAAAGATGGTTCGTACAAAACGACCGTTGAACTGCCAGTGGGTGGCGAGTATCAATACCGCTACATTTTAGATGGTACGACCTGGACGAACGATTGGGCTGCTGATAAATACGTAGCCAGTGGCGTTTCTAGCGATGAGAACTCTGTTGTTGTTCTCTAAACAAGACATTTACTGAATACGATAAATGGGTAACCAGGCTGGTCAGTAGACCACTGATTACCCATTTATCATATTCAGTCTATTAGTCCTTCACAACCGACCGAGACGGTCGGCGCTACACGGTAAAGCTGTCAGACTCGACGTAGGCTTTGATCAGAGCCACTTCGCCCTCTTTTCCCTGTTGGGATTTGCCATGTTCCATACCAAAAATGAACTCCTTATTCTCGGCTTTCTGTTTCTGGTAAATGTGTTTGAATACGTTTTTATAATTGATTTCACCCGTGGTTGGCTCGTTGCGGCCCGGATTGTCGCCAATTTGAAAATAGCCAATTTCACTCCAGCACCAATCGATGTGCGGAATAATGTGCCCTTCGTTTTTTTGCATGTGATAGATATCGAATAGAATCTTACACGAAGGACTATTAACCGCCCGACAAATTTCATACGTCTGGTCGGAGGTGCGCAGAAACAGGTTGGGCGTATCGCTCAGTGGTTCCAGTACCATGGTTAGGTTACCCGCTGCCAGAATGTCGGCTCCCCGGCGAAGGGCGTCAATTACGTTACCGGTCTGGATACCAATTGGCAGTTTTCGCTCGAAATCGCCAGGTACAACCGTAGTGAGTTTTGTGTTACACCGTTTGGCTGTTTCAACGGCTTTTTTGCAGCCATTCAGGAAAATATCGATGTACTCCTGCTTCCCGGCAGCGAGGGTATTTTGCCCGTTACCGCCTTTATCGAGTACGAACACGCCCATGGTTATTCCCAGGCGGGCCATCTCTTCACCCAGTTTGGTTTGTAAGGCAGGGTCGCGGCCCATCATGCCGTTGTCTTCCATTGCTGTAAAACCCATGTCGGCCATGAACTTTAACTGGTCGATGAGGTCTTTGCCCGCGCTGTTTTCAAACATGCCAAAGTGCGGGGCATATTTGAGCTTGAAGTTATTCTTAGCCAGAAAATTAGGCTGAGAATGCCAGTTCTCGGCTAGTGATTCGCCCGAAACGGCGGCACCGGTCAGGCCTAAGCCAGCTGCGCCAAAAGTTGATTTTACGAAGTTGCGTCGTTGCATAGTAAGGGGAACCGGGATTTAGCTGATTTAAGGATTTTCTGGATTTTGTTTTCTGGATTCGCTTCAAAGAAGCGCAAGGCAAAATCAGGTTTAATCCTCAAATCAGCTAAATCCCGATTCAGGTTATTTTTTCTTGAGACTGGCTAAATATTCAACTAAATCGACTAATTCCTGGGTACTCATGGCCTCCTGTAAGCCTGATGGCATCATGGAGGAATCTATTTGTTTCATGGAGACAACGTCAGACATTTTGTAGTTCTGGGTTACACCACCAGGGAACTTCATTTGCAGATCGGTTTCGGTTTTGCTGGACACAATACCGGTCATGGAACTGCCGTCTTTAAACTTAACGTCCCATCCTTCAAAGCCAAAACTGATACCCGCGTCAGGGTGTAAAATAGCTAGATATTGGCCTTCTTTAGGCAGTTTAGAGCCAATTTCGGATAGTTTTGGGCCAAAGTCCATGCCGTCGCCATTCACCTGATGGCAGGTAGAGCAGTTGTTTTTAAAGGTAACTATACCCTTTGTTGCGTCACCAGTTAAGGCAAGCAATTCATTCAGGCCGGGTAGTTTTTTGCCTTCAGCGCTCTTACCGCCATCTAAAAAACTGGCTGCCTGCTGACGAACATTTTTTCGCCAGTCGTTACTAACACCCTGTACCGCAGCCTTTTTGTAATCGCCTTTAATGTCGCCGGATTTTAGGAGAGATACGACCAGATCCGCACCTTCCATACTACCCCCCAGCGACCGAGTGGCTTCCCGACGTAATGAAGCCGGGCGTTTATCGTCTAACGCAACTGTTTTCAGGATACCAATGGATTCTTTGTTTCCGATACGGCGTAAGGCTACGAGCATGCTGGTAGCGGCTTCGGTATCTTTATCATCTATAACTTCCCAAACCAGTGGACTTCCTCCCTGCTTCAACAATTGCCGGGCGGCATCGCGTCCCATACCATCCATCGCCTTCTTCACGGCTAATTGTTGGAGATTAGCATTTTCGGAAACCGGTTCGTAACGCGTTACAAGTTCAATGTATTCGGGCGTTCCGTATACGTCTTTCATCAGCTTGGTGAGCGCTGTGGTGGCCACTGGTGAGCTTTTTACGAAAGCAGGGTCGAGGTGGCGTAGTGCCAGTTTGGTAACGTCAGTTGAGTTGCTGTTGGCTTGTAAAATACTCAGCAGGGCAGTTGATTTTTCGGTGGCACCGGGGTTAAAGTCGAATGCCCGGAAGTAGCGCAACCGCTGGCTGAGGTCAACTGACGGATCACCTGCGAGTTTAGCCAACAGCGGAACGGATTCTTTTGTACGAGCCCGCCAGACTATGTCGCGGCCACTGGCATTGGCGAGCGGGTCACTTTTCATCTGCTTTATCCAGGCCGTGTAGTAGCTATCCCAATTGCCTTCGGCTCCGATGCCTAAGGCTTCCAGATACCATCGGTCTTTACCATCGTACTGACTAGCCAGTTGTGCCCATAGCGCGGGAGCATCAGGAGATGCACTTCGACGAAGAGCAATAATGCACTCTCTGCGTACTTGTGCGTCCGGGTCGTTGACCAACTGCTTTAGGTATGGAATTACATCAAGTTTTAGTTCACGAGCGGCCCGGAGTGCGGTAATCCGTAAATCGGGATTGGTACTTTTTAGTGCCGTTTCAATGTATTTTGGGCCTTTGTCCAGCTTGCTCAACAGCCACAATGCGCGGGCCTGCATCCGTGGATTATCTGACGATTTATACAGATTGGCTAATGGTTTTTCCGCTTTTTTGTCGAGTTCACGCAGTTTCTGCCAACCCGCATAGCGGATAGACATATTTGGGCTTTGTAAGGCATCGATAGCACCAGCCGTAGTTGTAAGGTCTACTTTGGGCATGGTGTAAGGCGAGTTCGGTGGAGCTACGCGATACACGCGCCCCCGGTTCTGATCGCCCGCCTGGTGGCCTCCTACGCCTGGATCGTACCAGTCCGCAATAATGAGTGAACCATCGGGTGCTACACATACGTCCGCAGGCCGGAACCACTGGTCACGGGCGCCTTCGAGTACATTCACAATTTCGGCTTTATAACCTGCTCCATCTTTCTGCACCGGATATGACCGTACCACATTGGGGCCTGCATCGCAGTGAATCATTTGATTCCGGAAAACTTCGGGCAATAATTTGCCTTCATACACAATCATTCCCGTTGGCGAACCGGCCCCGGTCTGGAGGAGGTTGGGTACCACGCCAGGGTCGTTTAAGTGCCAGTGTCGACGGGGGATTTCGGGCTCTATATTTTCGCGATTGGCTTGCCAGCCTGCGCCCGTCATTTCGTCGGTATAGCCGTAGTTACCCCCTTCCATGACGTAGTTGATCCGAACGCCCTTGTTGCCATCATCGTCGTTATCCGACTGCCAGAGCGTTCCGTACGAATCAACGGCGACCTCATAGTTATTCCGAAAATTCTGGGCCAGCATTTCCACGTTTTTTCCGTCGGGGTCGCAGCGGAATACCATGCCCATTTTGAAATTCTGCTTATTGATGGTTTTACCGGTAACCATATCCGTAACGGCATTACCGTCTTTATCGAGAAGCTGGCCACCTTCGTTTCCGAAGTTAAAATACCATTTACCATCGGGCCCGAACACAAACGTGTGCATGCCGTGGTCGTGCTGTTCTCCCCCTATACCAGTGAAAAGCAACTCTTTTTTGTCGGCTCTATCGTCGCCGTTTTCGTCGGTGAGAACCCACACATTGGGGCTGTCGGAAACAATAACTTTATTGCCCTGCACCCAAATACCCAACGGTGATTCAATACTCGGGTCCTGGTAGAATACTTTCGAAACGTCGGCTTTACCGTCGCCGTTGGTATCTTCCAGAATCACAATGCGGTCGCCTTCTTTGTGAGTCGGGTTACCGTTGATAGCCGGGCGGTAATTATAGGCTTCACACACCCACACCCGACCTCGTGAATCTACATCGATGTCGGTTGGGTTCGTTAGCATCGGCTCCGAAGCAAAAAGAGTCGCTTCCAGGCCGGGGGCTACGTTCAGGCTCCCAACGGCATACTTAGGGTCGTGTTTATCGTCGTCGTTCAGTTTGGCAAACAGCCTGGTTAGGTAATTTCCTGATGCTGCGTTCAGGTTCCGGTTCTGATAAGCGCCGATAAAACCTCCGCCAATTAGAAAACCAGCTGCGGAAAGGGCAACTGCCCGGCGTATAAAAGCAGAGCGTTTAGATGCGAAAAATGAGATCATATGCGTGAGCAACTAGGCGAGGTTAGCTCGTTAACGAGTAGTAGGCTATCTATTGAGTAAAAATAACAGTAGCGCCAGTTTATACCCATTGCCTCTCTGTTTTTGGGTTAATTTATTCCTGCGATAAATCAATATTGTTCTCTTTTATGTACCATTGTATTGCCACATGGCATTCACCTAAACACGTATAGCAATGGGTTTTCTGTATTCTATTCTAATCGGGGGCGTTGCTGGTTACATTGCAAGCCGGATCATGGACAGCCACAATCCCTGGTATATCAATGTTATTCTGGGTATTGTAGGCGGCTTTTTAGGTGGGTTTGTTGCCCGTAAGCTTGGCAATGATCCCGACAATGACGGCCTGGTTATGAACTTGCTTATTGCCGTAGGCGGTGCTGTACTACTTATTTTTCTGGGGCGACTTTTTTGATTGAACGTAGATTACTTTAATTTTAAAAAGGGACGATACAGCTATACGCCTGTACCGTCCCTTTTTAGTTAACAACGCAGTTGTTCAGGCTGTTAACAGGCGCTTAGATAGATTAGCTAGTACTGCTTCATCTGGCATACCTACCTGTCGCCATAGTTCGATGCCCTGACGAACCAATACAAAAGTGGGCATATACGTAACATCAAAGCTCTGAACCACATCGGGGTAAGTGGCCTTATCTATCTTCAGTACACGTGCTAAGTCGCCGAGATGCTTTTGCAACCCGTTTGCCAGTGTAAGTAAGGCAGCCCGTTGTTGGTAGTTTGCCTGCTCGGATGGCATGAAAATCAATAAAACCGTCGATTTCCCGGGTATTAGTATTGGAGGTGAATCGTCAAGTTTCATAACAGCGTAGCCTTAACAACAGAATAATCATTTTTTATCGATGTAAAAGTGGGGCTTTGGTTCAGTAAATGAATTGATGAGCGTCAGTTGTACCCCTGATTGTTATACTCGTTGCGGTGTATAAATAGTAATTCTACAAGTAGTCAACTATTGATAAAATGGTTTCTTGTAGAAGTGGTTTATTAGTTTTGCTATAGTAGTAGTTAGTGTTTGGAGAAATACAGTGTAATTTGACTTCATAATCCTATCGGGATCTGCCGATAGACATAGCTGTCTCCCTATGCTAACCGATTTGTATTCTTCCTCTTTGACCGACCTGCTTTTCGAGAAAAGCGATGAATTTATTGGTATCTATGACCTAACGGAAGAGCGGTTCGTTCGGGTTAATCGGGCGGGGGTGCGGTTGCTTGGATTCTCATCGGAAGAAGCCTTATTAACCGACCCCATTCGGTCACGCTCGTTGCGCGTCCAACCGCTGGAAGATCAACACCGGATCAGCTTAGTTGAGCGACTTATTCAATCGGGAACTCACGAAGAGACCACCCAGATTGGTCGGCAGGATGGCAGGACATTTTGGGGACAACTTGTTATAAGTGCCTTTACAGCCCAAAATCGGCCGTATGCGCTCATACGGCTTATTGACCAGGATCGCCTGCATAATACGGAGCGAGAGTTAGAGCATAGTGTTCACCGCTACGAGGCTATTTTTTCCTACGCAACCATCGGCATTATTGTTAGCGATCAACAGGGTTGTATTGTCTCGGCTAACCAACTGGCTAATCAGTTGTTCGGTTATGCTTCCGGAGAATTGGTGTCTAAAACAATTGAGCAACTCGTGCCTATGGGCGTGAGTCGCTATCACGAAAAACTCCGCCAGTCCTTCAACGCCGATCCGCATGTACGGGCCATGGGGCATAATCGGGATTTACATGCGCAGCGCAAAGACGGATCTGTATTTCCCGTCGAGGTGAGTTTGAGCTACTTTCGGCTGGAAGAGGAACTCTATGTGGTAGCCTACATTATTGACATTACATTAAAAAAAGAAGCAGAACAGCAACTGCTGGCGCATCGTGATCATATTGAGCAGCTTAATGCCGATCTGGAGCAGAAAGTAGCGGATCGTACGCAGGCACTTCTGAATACACTTGATCAGTTGGAACAGTCGAAGGATGAACTGGCTAAAGCACTGGTTGCTGAGCGGGAGTTAGGGGAGCTAAAATCTCGCTTTGTGTCGATGGCTTCGCATGAGTTCCGTACGCCACTAACGGCTGTGCTAACCTCCACCACATTAATTGAGAAGTATCCTGGGGGTGATCAACAGGACAAGCGCCTGAAGCACCTGAACCGTATCCGGGCGTCTGTTACCCACCTCAACGATATCCTCGAAGAGTTTTTATCGGTCGGTAAACTAGAGGAAGGTAAGATTGAAGCTCATTCATCGGAGGTAGATCTGGCAGAGCTGGTTGGCGAAACCATTGCCGATATGCAGGGTATGTTGAAAACGGATCAGCGAGTGCAAACCCACTTGTCATGTCTGGCCCCGATCTGGATAGATCCCTCAATGTTTCGGAAAATTCTGGTCAACCTATTGTCTAATGCCATAAAGTACTCCGGGGTAGGCTCGATGGTTACGATAGGATGCAGGTGTCTGGATGGGTATTTAACCCTATCGGTAGAAGATCAGGGTGTAGGTGTCTCAAAGGAAGACCAGGAGCATATGTTTGAACGGTTTTTTCGAGCTCATAATGTGACTAACATCGCAGGCACAGGGCTAGGACTACACATTGTAGGGCGTTATGTAGAATTGATGGGTGGTCAGGTATCGCTGCAAAGTGAGTTGAATAAGGGAACCATAATCACTGTAATTCTTCCGTTCGAAAGGCCTGATGGAAGCAAGTAGTAGGCTAGTAGGAAGGAGCTTAGTTATTCCGCAAGCAGTACAGCCTCCTGAGGCAGCGAGTAGAGTTGTTCATAATACTCGGTTGCCATTCGATCGGAGTCGAAATAAGGGACAACATCCTGCATACTGGCTTTAATCATACCAATCCACTTGTCGGGCTGCTCGTAATACATCGGCAAAATAACCGTTTCCAGGAGAGTGAAGAGATTGTCTGCATCAAACGCGTCCTGTTCATGGGTGGGCCAGCTAAGATCCGCTTCAGGAAGGATGAAACTGTTGAAGCCAGGCCGGGCAAATTCGGGTATCCAGCCATCGTTTGTCGAACAGTTAAGGGCTCCATTCATAGCGGCTGTCATACCGCTGGTTCCTGATGCTTCACGTGTTAGTCGGGGGGTGTTCAGCCACAAATCGGCCCCTTGTTTCAGCAGTCTCGACAAATGGATCTCGTAGCCGACCAGAACAGAACAATTGACGAACTGTTTGGATACATGAGCCAGCCGATCGAACGTACCGATACTAGCGTAATCGAACGGATAGGGTTTTCCTGCCCAGATGAGTTGTATAGGATACCGGGGGTTGGTCATCATGCGCTCAAACCGGGCAGGGTCAGAAAGCAGGAGGTCGGCACGTTTGTAACCCGCAAACCGGCGCGCCCAGACCATTGTAAATACGTTGGGATCGTAAAGGTCGCCCGTCTGATCGGCCACTTCATCAAATAAACGTTGTTTCCTCGTTTTCTTACGGGCCATCAGCCGAATATAATCATTAGTGGCTGCGGCTGTATCCAGGATTGGATCGCCCCAAAATCGGTTATTCTGTGCATTGGTGATGGACAGAATCGGAGCCAGGTTATTGTAACCCTGCCACATAGCCTGGCTAACCTGTTGGTGTTTTTTCGAAACGGCATTTGCACGACCAGCTAGCCTAAGAGATCCCAGCGCCCAGTTGAACTGGTCATCGGTGATTCCGGTAATACGACGAACCTCATCCAGGTCCAGATAATTGAAAAAACCCATCCGATCCAGTAAGCGGATATCAGTTCGTGGATTACCTGCTTCTTCGGGCGTATGGGTCGTGAAAACCAAACGGTCTTTAACAGGCTCACGGCTCCCCCATTGGCTGTACAAATAAAAGGCCAACGGTAGCGGGTGACTCTCATTCATATGGTATACGTCTGGCGTGATGGCTAGCTTTTCCAGTAATTTGGCGCCACCAATGCCCAGAAGAATGCTGGATGCGATCCGGGTTTCGGGATTGGGGTCGTACAGTTTATGACAGATTGTTTGCGCCAGATAGTCGTTCTCGGGCAGATCGGTTGAGAGGAAGTAGGTTGGCGCTGTGCCAAAGACTGTAGGAGGCAGGTAGTAAGCCGTAACCCAGACGGGTGCATGATTGACCTGAATCTGAAACGTTATATGGGTTGGCTGAAGAAAGCTATACTGCTTTTCCAGGAACAGAACATCCATTGTCTGGTCGCCCTTGCGCACCTGATCGTAGTAGCCGTATTTCCAGAGAATACCAATGGCCACCACGGGCTGTTTCAGGCTATAAGCGCTTCGCATGTGTGACCCCGCCAAAAAGCCCAGGCCTCCCGAATAGGTTTTGAGTGCCTGACTGAAGGCGAATTCCATGGAAAAATAAGCAACCTGGCGGGTTGGTGCAGGTGAGCTCTCGTTGTTTATAACGTTCATGTTATCAGGTTTGTAATGAACCACCCAGGGCAGCCATTATAGTCAACAGCTGTCTAATTTTATTGTTATCGGTTTATACGCACGATTCAATTATACATAACTATAAGTCAATCTGACTCCAGTTATATACGTCCCGATTAACCACAATGGCACCTGTTTCGTCGATATCGAGCAGGTTGTAGGTAATAATAACGGGAATGGGGTGCGGCAGGTGAATGGTTTTCGGACTGTTCTGTTTTTGACAGGTGGTTAGGAAAGAAGGATTGAAGCGAGATGATCCCAGGGCAAGATTGGCTAGCTCAATGGGCTTTTCAACCCGGATACAACCGTGACTGAGTGCTCGTTTCTCGTGGGCAAACAAAGACCGCTGATTGGTATCGTGCAGGTAAATGTCGAAGGGGCTGTTGATCGTAAATTTCAGTACACCCAGGGCGTTATCGCAGCCAGTCGATTGCCGAAGCCGATAAGGAAAGGTTTTTGCCAGATTTCCTGACCAGTTTACCGAATCTGGATGGACGATTCTTTCCTTCGAGTCAATGATCTGTAGATTCATTTCGGCCAGTACGGTGGCTGGGTTCTTCCGAATTTGCGGCAGCAGTTCTTTGATCGCAATCGAGCGGGGCACATTCCAATAGGGGTACGTTACGATGTCGGTGAGCTGTGCCGTAAAACAGGGAGTCGGTGTGCTGGCTTTGCCAACAATTACCCGACTGTTCAGTAGCGTAGACCCTTGCCGGTCAATGACCCGCATGGAGGCCGAGGGAATGTTGATAACGACCCGTTTTTCGGCGGGAAAGCGGTTTAGCCAGCGGTAAGTGTTGAGTGTCGTTTTGACTTGTTCAATAGTTAGCGAATCGGCCATGTAGTCGTCAACCAGGCAGCGCATACAGTATTCCTTTAGCTGCCGGTAGTTGCGGTCATGTAATTCCAGTGAATCTAGCAGTGGGCACCAATCAGTTCCAGCCAGAAACTGCTGAGTAAGTTGGTTTATTCGTACCATATCAAGTTGCTCATGCAGGCCCTGATAGCTGATTCGCGGGGGGGGCTTCCCGTAAACAATTTGTGTAAAATAAGTTGTCAGGCAAGCCACATCGGGCGACGGACAAAGACTATCTACACCGATCTCGTTCCCATATTGACGCAGGCGGGTCCAGTCGTCGCTGGTTTGGGCTGTAGACAATAGAGGAAGTACCAAAAAGAGGACAATCAGGTTGCGTAGAACAGACATAAAGCAGCTCGGAAGGAGATGCTCAAAACTAGACGATAGCTGCCCGTTTTTTATTGATGATTGTCAGTGGGTTACCTGAAATCTGTCAATTCAGTGTCTGACGCGTATCATAGGCTTGTTGGGCTACGTACAACCACATTTGTATCGTTAAATCTCTTTTCAGGGCTCATTCCGGGCCTACTTGCCTACTCATCTAAAACCATGACATTCGAACCCGCTTCTCAGTTACTGGCCTTTGTATTACCAATGTCGTTTCGTAAAGGCGATTTAACCTTTAGTCCAACGAACAACGTACGTGATGAAATCCATATACCAGTAACGCCGGATACGAAACCGCGTCATGTTGTATCAACGGCCCAACTTGCCAAAGGGATCTGGCGGGTTGTCCTCAACTGGTCTGACGGTAGATTACAATACCATGATGAAAAAGAAATTAGTGTTGTTTGAGTCGCTGAAGATTGCTGATTAACCTATTCGTTCACCCATATGATTTATAATTTATGAAAACTCGACTACCTATAGTAGTTCTATCCGTGCCTAAACTGCCCAGCGCAACGGTTAGCGCGTTGGTTCTGGCTTTTATCTTGTGCCTGGGCGTTGTGACTATATCCACCGCTCAAACCATTAACTGGCAAAAGGCGCTTGGTGGATCGAAAAATGATTCTGTTACCGCCATCCTGGCGACTGCAGATGGCGGTTATGTGGTAGCGGGTTCAACGACCTCCAATGATGGAGAGATAAGTGATTATCGCGGAGGAGCCCACGACGCCTGGATCGTTAAACTCAATAGTGCGGGCACAATTGTCTGGAAAAAGACGATTGGTGGCACGGGAGACGATCAGGCCAGTGGCATAACGGCAGGCCCCGATGGAAGCTACGTTGTAACGGGCGTAACTACCTCTCGCGATGGCGACATGAGTGGCTTCAACCCATTTATCCCGATCTATCTGTGGGTGTTTAAGTTTACAAGTGCTGGTGAGATCGTTTGGAAGCAGTATAAGGATGAGGCAAGAGGTTTATATGCCACATCCATTATTACCGCATCCGATGGTGGATACCTGGTAGCGGGTTATAATTTTAATCGGGGCTTAAAACCAGGAGGCCGTTTATTTTCTGTGATAAAACTGAGTGATTCCGGGAGTATTATCTGGACGCATTACTTCGGGGGTTCTTTCGGAGATGATCTGTTGTCGGCCATAACGGCAAGTCCAGACGGGGGCTGTGTTGTTGTGGGTAAATCGTCTTCCTATGAGATAAGGGGGGCAATATTCGCTACGGAGACTGATCACATTAAAAATCATAATCAGTATACTACGTATGATGTTTGGGTAAGTAAGCTAAACAGCGACGGGATGTTAACCTGGTATAAATTTTTTGGGGGAATCGGTCTGGATTACGCGAATGGTGTTAAAGCAACCCCCGATGGCGGCTATGTTGTAGTAGGTTACACCGAATCTGCCGATGGTCCATATGGGGATGTGAGAGGTGTTTACCATGGCAACGGAGATGCATGGATACTTAAGCTCAGTAGCACCGGCGATTTGCTGTGGCAAAAAACACTGGGAGGAAGTGGGACTGATAATGCATACGCCATCACGCCGACGGCCGACGGTGCCTATCTTGTAGCAGGGACGACTAGCTCGAATGATGGTGATGTGAGTGGAAACCACGGTGGCAGTGATGCATGGCTTATTAAACTCAATAGTGTTGGGGACATAATTAGCCAAAAGACCTATGGTGGAACAGGGTTCGATGCCGCTCTGGTCATTACAGCCACAGTTGATGGTAGCTATGTGTTAGCCGGATCAACAACGTCCAATGATGGTGATGTGACTGGTAATCATGGCGATCAGGATGCCTGGGTAGTTAAGTTGGGGTCCGATAGTCCACCACAGAAAGACGCGCTCACCTTTTTGTTACCTACCTATCAGTGTGAAACGGGCTGGCTGGTGCTCAATACGACCGGTGGAAATGGGGCCCCTATTGACTATAAAGTGCCCGGTCTGCGTGATTGGGGTTCCTCGCCCGAATTCTTTGTGCCGACCTATCAACGGAGCGGAATGGTATTCACCCTTTATGCCCGCCAGAGTGGGAAAGAATATACCACACAATACACAAATTCCTGCGCTACCCAGTTAACGCTCATTCCGCCGACCTATCAATGCGAATCAGGCCGACTGGTACTCAATATCACTGGCGGTAATGGAACTTCGATTGAGTATAAGGTGCCCGGCTTACGGGATTGGGGGCTTTCTCCTGAATTTTTCGTTCCCACTTACCAGCGGAACGGGATGGTGTTCACAATCTACGCCCGCCAGAGTGGGCAGGAATATACGGCTCAATACACAAGTGCCTGTGCTAATCAGTTGACATTGATCCCCCCAACGTATCAGTGCGAAACCGGTAAGTTAGTGCTCAACAGCACGGGCGGGGATGGGTCGGCCATTGAGTATAAGGCGCCTGGTCTGCGGGATTGGGGACTTTCTCCGGAATTCTTTGTGCCAACCTACCAGCGGAACGGAATGGTGTTCACCCTCTATGCCCGCCAGAGTGGGAAAGAGTATACCACTCAGTACACAAGTGCCTGTGCTAGCCAATTGACGCTCATTCCACCAACCTATCAATGCGAAACAGGTAAGTTAGTGCTCGGCAGTACAGGTGGCGACGGATCGGCCATTGAGTACAAGGTGCCCGGCCTGCGCGATTGGGGACTTTCTTCGGAATTCTTTGTGCCGACTTATCAGCGGAACGGAATGGTGTTCACCCTCTATGCCCGCCAGCGCGGTCAGGAGTATACCACTCAATACACCACAACCTGTAACCTGGTTAGCGCCCGACTGGCCAGTAGTCTCGAAGTTGGTACTGGTTTACAGGTCAAATTACTGGGCAACCCTGTTAATCAGGAAGTGGTTGCAGAAGTTACCGGCGTACAGGGGCAAGCCTTGCAAGTGAAACTAACAGATATCAGAGGGAGAGTAGTTGGTCAACAACAGATCGAACAAGCGCAAGTCGCTGAGCGACTGGTGTTGAGCCTACCGATAGA
The DNA here is from genome assembly GCF_054776855.1 of Spirosoma migulaei. Classification (NCBI taxonomy): domain Bacteria; kingdom Pseudomonadati; phylum Bacteroidota; class Cytophagia; order Cytophagales; family Cytophagaceae; genus Spirosoma; species Spirosoma migulaei. The sequence goes on from NZ_BAAHBG010000002.1 coordinate 650,996, forward strand.
GGACTCTAGCTTGCTACTGTTAGAAGTAGCGACGTCCACTGAGCGTAAAACGCTACGGGTACTTTCAAAGTAAACGAATTGGTTCATGCCCGCGTGACTCCTGGTAAATCAAAAAAACGCCCCTAACAGTTGGGGGCGTTTTTCGTAGGAGCTATTGTCGTATTTAAGTGTAGGTTATTGATGAGTTTATAATTGGCCAATACAACAAAAACCAATAACTTAATAACCAGGCATAAGTGATTGACGATGAAACTGGTTTGTTCAGTACCTAACGGCTTACTAACCGACTGTTTAGGCTCGCAAGATCAGTACAGGCTGATTGGCATGATTCAGGACGTCTTCGGCAACACTGCCCTCAATCCAGTGCCGAAGGCCTTTGTACCCATGCGTGTAGAGCACGATCATATCCGCGTTTACATCCTCGGCATACTTGATAATGCCAGCCGGTACAGTTTTATCATGCCAGATGTCGAGGGTATACGGGCTGATTCCTTTTGCCAGAGCGTAGTCCGCTACCCATTGCCGAATGCCCTCGGGTTGTCGGCTATCACTGAGTGTCAATACGTACACAAAGTGGCGGAGACCTTGGTCTGTTAGCAGAAAGGGATACGAATGGCTTTCTTTTAGCTTTTCATCTATGTCGATTGCACAGACGATATGGTTAGGCTGGAAGTGGGCAATAGGTTGCTTTACAACCAGGACCGGGCAACTGGCATACCGAACAATAAGTTCAGCGTGGGAGCCTTCCAGCCATTCCATTAGTCCCGATGCCCTTTTTGAGGCTAGTACAATCAGATCGGCGGGTTGCTCATTGATGCAGCGAATCAGCCCATCTAAATTACTACCCAGTTTGGGTTTTATCGTTACGCCAGCATATCGGGGGTTCGCAATGAGTTTCCGGAGGGCTGCCTCTGCTTCTTTACGGGCATCCTGGTAGTTTTCTGCCATGGCGACTGAAAGCTCTGGAGAATATTCCGCAGCCGCCTGGGGGATCAACTCATAAAGCACCGTGTGGAGTAAAATTAGTTCGGCCTGATAGGTGCGTGCCAGACTGACAGCCACATCGAGTGCATACTGAGTGCTTAGACTTAGGTCAGTTGGAACCAGAATCGTCTTCATAATGAGTACAAGTTTGTTTTATGCCCCAAAGCAACTCTTTGTTTTGTTGATTTTAGTTGATTGATGGCAGATGGTAACTTGATTATAATCAATGTCTTGCCTAAGAGGAGTCATCTATGGACGAGTATACCCTGTTTAGCTTGCAGCCGTATCTTAAACCGCTTACAGCTATGAACACGTGGGTACTTCGATTCAGCCAGATCAATAACGGCATGATTGCTCAGGTTGGTGGTAAAAATGCATCACTGGGTGAGCTATTTAATGGGCTCCGGTTCTATGGCGTTCGCATTCCCGATGGGTTTGCCCTTACCACTGAGGCTTACCTTGAATTTATCCGGTATAACCAATTAAAAGAGCCCATTCAGCAACTGGTCAATGAGTTAGATATACAGGGGTTTACCAATCTGGCCACAATTGGCAGCCAGATTCGGGCATTGATTCAGCAGGCAACGCTGCCCCCCAACATTGTTGAGGCCATAAAAAAGGCATTCGATGGGTTAAAACGGCATTATCAGGAGACTATTCAGGTAGCGGTCCGTAGTAGTGCTACTGCCGAGGACCTGGTTAATGCCAGTTTTGCCGGTCAGCACGAATCCTTCCTGAATATTAAAACCGAAGAGCAACTATTAACAGCCTGTCAGGCCTGTTACGCGTCGCTGTTTACCGATCGGGCTATCAAATACCGTCAGGATAACGGATTCGATCATCTGAAAGTAGCGCTGTCGGTAGGGGTACAGAAAATGGTTCGCTCCGATCAGGCATCTTCCGGGGTGTGTTTTACGGTCGATCCCGATACCGAGCACGCCAATCTGATGCTGATTACCGGTAGTTGGGGACTGGGCGAAAATGTAGTGCTGGGAAATGTCAACCCCGATGAATTTTACGTCTTTAAACCGTCTATCAATCGGATACCCAATGCCATTGTTAATCAGAAACTAGGAGACAAGTCGGTCACGATGGTCTACGCTGACTCAACGGAAGCAACGAAGCAAACGGTAAATATCGAGACGCCACAGGAACGACGGGAACAGCCAGTACTGACGCATAGCGAGGTGAACCAACTGGCTAGTTGGGCCTTACTGATTGAGCAGCACTATGGCAAACCCATGGATATCGAATGGGCTAAAGATTATATTGATCAACAACTCTACATTGTGCAGGCCCGGCCCATTACCAGCATTGGTGCAGCAGCTCCCCAACTCACAGAATACCACCTACAGGCACCGGCTAAGGCATTAACGCAGGGCCAGGGTATTGGTCAGCGCATTGTAACGGGAACCGCCCGGGTAGTGGCCTCGCCCAAAGATGTACCTGCGTCAATCTGCTCGACCGACATCCTGGTCACCGATATCACTACGCCCGACTGGGACCCGATTCTCAAGAAGGTATCAGCCATAATCACCAACCGGGGAGGCCGAACCAGTTACGCGGCTATTGTAGCCCGGGAGGTAGGGGCACTGGCGGTTGTGGGGACCAATAACGGCAGCGAGGTTATTCCAGATGGGGCTACCATTACAGTTTCATGCCTTGATGCGCAGGAGGGGTTTGTTTATGAAGGGGCTATTCCATTTACCCAGGAGATTATTAACCTAATAGACCTGCCCAAACCCCGAACTAACTGTATGCTGATTCTGGGCGACCCCTCGCAGGCACTTCGGCTGGCGCAACTACCCAGCGATGGGGTGGGCCTCATGCGCCTGGAGTTTATCATCGCGAATGCCATTGGCATTCACCCGATGGCCCTGGCTCGCTTCGATCAGGTAACCGATGACGCCGTCAAAAATGAGATTAATCGACTAACGCGGCACTATCAGGATAAGAAGGAGTTTTTTGTGGACAAACTGGCTCAGTCGGTGGCCTTGGTCGCGGCTAGTTTTTACCCCCGGCCAGTTATTGTTCGGATGAGTGATTTCAAAACCAACGAATATGCCAATCTGCTGGGAGGGTGCGACTTCGAGCCTCTGGAAGAAAATCCAATGCTGGGCTGGCGTGGTGCCAGTCGCTATTATGACCCACGGTACATGGATGGCTTCCGACTGGAATGTGAGGCCATGCGACGGGTGCGCGACAAGATGGGTTTTGTGAATGTGAAACTGATGATTCCCTTCTGCCGGACTGTAGAAGAAGGCAAACGGGTGCTTGCCGTCATGGATACATTCGGCCTTACTCGGCAGGAGAATGGGCTGGAAGTTTACGTTATGGCCGAGATTCCCAGTAATATTATGCAGGCCGAAGCCTTTGCGGAGCTGTTCGATGGCTTTTCCATCGGCTCTAATGACCTGACCCAACTGGCGCTGGGCGTTGACCGGGACTCCTCTACAGTACAGGGGCTTTTCAACGAAAACGACCCAACCGTACGTGATCTGATTGCGATGCTGATCAAAAAAGCGCGCCATGCTAACCGCCCCGTGGGGATCTGTGGACAGGGGCCCAGCGACAATCCGGATTTTGCGCAGTTTCTGACCGAAGAAGGAATCAATAGCCTATCGCTGACACCCGATGCCTTCCTCCGTGGACTGACAACGATCCACGACGCAGAAACGAGGTTGATTCTAAATTCAGTCTAGGTCGCGACTCCAATGAATAGAGTGAAAAAGGAAGGGTTTTATAGTCTACTCCTTGTATTTCTGTTGCCAATGCTAAGCATGGGGCAGTCTGTACGGGGTGGGGCTGGGTTTTTCTACGGGGGGCTGGGTGTATGGCCAGGGGCGGCCAATGCGGTTCAGCGGGTGAGTAACACCGCAGATCCACTTGGCAACGACCTGTATCGTATGCTGGGGGCCGAGATTTATGGTCGTCGAAATCGGTGGTTAGTGGGAGCCGGTGTCTCCGCGTTCATCAACCAGCGCGTTCAGGATGTAAGCGCCCAAACAGCCATCGAATCATCGGCATCAAATGCGCATATCTGGGTAGGCTGGATTGTGTGGCATACGAAACGAACGAAACTGTACCCCATTGTAGCGCCAGGAATTAACTCGTTTAACGTCAACTCGACTCCGACAGGTGGCCTCACTACAACCCACACCCTCGATGGTTTTGCTACCGACGTGGGCATAACCATCGACTGGCTTGTTTTGAAAACGGGTTCCGATCCAACCCTGTATGCCGGGCCGATGCTACGTATTCGGGCGGGGTATCGACTGGCATCGGCTTCAAATGAGTGGCATGGTGATCGAAGCGGCTCCACCATACTATTGCCGGTTACCTATTCACCCCACGGTTTTTTTCTTACACTGGGCATTGGCGGAGGGGGATTTCGGCATCCATAAACGCTAGAAGAATTCCTGAAGGAGCTTTAGTGTAGCCTGTGTAAAGTCAGGTTGAGTCCTGAGCCATATCATAGGCTACTATCGGTAGAAAAGCCAATTTTGGTATGTCAAGATCTAGACGTGATTTCTATGGATATTGCCTTTTTTAGTGCATTGCCTTTCGAGAGAACCTGGTTTGATCAGTACTGCGCTCATCATCAGATCACGTACATTCCCGAAATGCTAACGCTGGAAACCGTTCATATGGCAGAAGGCCACCGGGCCGTATGTGTTTTTGTGAATGATGACCTTAGTCGTCCTGTTCTCAAAACATTGAAAGAGCTGGGAATCAGCCTTGTTGGTATGCGGTGTGTTGGCTTGGATAATGTGGACCAGTTGGCTATTAGTGATCTGGGTATGAACCTGATAAATGTACCTGGCTATTCACCTTATTCCGTGGCCGAACATACCGTTGCTCTGTTAATGGGCCTGATACGGCACCTGCCCGAAGCGAACCAGCGGGTACAGTCCGGTAACTTTGCCATCGACGGACTGATTGGTATGGACTTACACGGAAAAAACGTTGGTATTGTTGGTACGGGGCATATTGGCAGGGCATTCACCCGTATCATGCAGGGGTTTGGCTGTAAGTTGCTGGCCTACGATATCAATCCTGATCGCCGACTCCTGGAAACGGGCGTGACTTATGTTTCATTGGGAGAGCTTCTTCACCAATCGGATGTAATTGCGCTCCATTGCCCGCTTACGCCCCTGACCGAAGACCTCATCAACGACCATACGTTGTCTCTTATAAAACCTACGGCTATTCTGGTCAATACAGGCCGGGGGCGTTTGGTTGATACGGTTGCCGTGCTTGATGCGCTGGATGCCGGGCAACTAGGTGGTTATGCTGCTGACGTGTATGAGAAGGAGCGACTCTATTTTCACTACGATTTTTCGGACAGACCGATCGCTGATGACGTACTGAACCGACTACGCAAACATCCTAAGGTCTTGTTGACTGCTCATCAGGGCTTTTTAACCGAAGATGCCCAGCAACAAATTGCCCGGAGCTTACTGAACCAGTTCAGCTTCTACGAAAACCAGCAGATGTCGCTGGTTACGAAAGCGTCCATGTGTTAATCATCCCTATGGTGTACTCCTATGCTTCGTACGTTAGTTGCTATGTTGCTGATGGCCCACGGCCTTCTTCATGTCCTGGGATTCCTGAAACAGTGGCAGTTAGCCACCGTAAGCCAGCTTAGTGGTAAATCATGGATACATGTATCCAACGAAACGTCTAAACTGTTAGGACTCCTATGGCTTCTTGTCTGTTTGGGCTTTTTGCTGGCCATGGTGAGTTGTCTGCTCCAACGTGACTGGTGGTTGCTTGTTGCAGGAGTTAGTGTCGTACTCTCGCAGGTACTCATTATCATTTACTGGCCGGATGCACACGCTGGTACACTGGTAAATGTGGGTATCGCTCTGGTACTGGTATTAGCTTATTCGCACGATCGCTTTGAGATGCAGGCCGACCGGGAAGTTCGTCAATTGCTTAGACAGCCTGCTGATGATCAGCGTGTGGTTACACCGAAAATGCTCAACGGCTTGCCCACTCCTGTGCAACAATGGTTACAGGCAAGCGGAATAGTTGGGAAAGAGCGCGTCCATACCGTGCGGCTGCGGCAGACTGGTCTGATGCGTACGAGTCCAGAAGGCCGATGGATGCCAACAAAAGCAGTGCAGTATTTTGGTGTCGATAAGCCGGGGTTTGTTTGGGAGGCTGATGTACGCATGCTACCGTTTTTGCCCTTATCGGGTCGGGATAAATACGCCGATGGGAAGGGAAATATGCTGATTAAGGCGCTGTCATTAGTGCCTGTGGTCAATGCGTCGGATGCGAAAACCGATCAGGGAACCTTACTACGATATCTGGGCGAAATGTGCTGGTTTCCTTCGGCAGCGCTTAGTCCATTCATACAGTGGCGGGCTATAGATGCAACACATGCCCAGGCAACAATGAGCTATAAGGGCGTATCGGCTACCGCCGTGTTTGCTTTTGATGAACAGCATCGACTTACCAGCGTATCGGCCAATCGGTACATGGGCGGTGGTAAAGATGGGAAATTAGAAAAATGGTATATCCCCGTTCGTGACTGGAAAGAAATGGATGGCGTGGTTATTCCTGTAAAAGGTGATGTTATCTGGCGGCTACCCACTGGGGATTTTGACTATTACCAATGGGAGATTACGGATATCGACTACAATTACCCCGTATTGTATTAACCTGAATATTGGCTAGTGTAGGAGCCAGAAAGCAATCCTACGTTCGTGAATCAAGTTTATTTTTAACCAAATCAGTACTATGAAAAACGCACAAAAATGGGTTCTATTGGTGGCTATCGCGCTGCTGCCATCCTGGCTTTTGGGCCAATCGCCCAATTACAAACAGCCAATGAGCATCAACGCCCAGGGGCAGATTAAAGACAGTAAAGGCACATCAATTGGACTGGTAAGCAAAGACAAGATTATTAAGGATGCCAATGGGCAGAAAATAGCCTTTGTGGATGGGCAAGGCGATTTAGTCGATGCGAAAACGGGTAAAAAAATGGGCCGAATCGGGAAGGACGGGAAAACTTACTATGATATCAATGGGGAGCTTGTATTCACGGTCAAGGACAACGCCGACGAAACCTGCGACATTGTTGATGCAAAAGGTAAGAAAATCGGAAACGTCCACGATAGCTATAAATCCCTTGCGTGTGCCCTCCATTGCTTTCAAAATCAACATACCCATATGAGTCGTAAATAAAGACCAGGTGGTTTTGTGCCAGGAACCACTTAACAAATAAAGCCGCCTGATGAGTTAATATCACAGGCGGCTTTACTGTTGCAGATTGTGGCTTTAGCGCGTGTGCTAATCTATACACGGGCTAAAGCCACATCTACGAACAACAGCTAAGCGCTAGGCGCGCATAATGAGCACAGGTAGGCTGGCATGATTCAGAACGTCTTCCGCCACACTGCCCGACAGGAGGTGCTGTAAGCCTTTGTGGCCGTGTGTGAACAGAACAATCAGGTCTGCTTTTGTTTCCTCAGCATACTGAATAATACCATCGGGTACATTGTGGGCGTGGCGGGTCACAAACTCAAATTCGGTGATTCCCTTGGTTGAGGCAAACTCATTTACCCAATCACGTACACCATCTGGGTCTCGGTTATCGGTTGGGGTAATGATGTAGAGAAATTGATGTAAACCCTGTTCGCCCATCTGAAATGGGTAAAGGTGTTTAGATTTCAAGCGGTCGTCTACATCGACTGCACAAACGATGTTTTCGGGTTGGAAATGAGTAATGGGATGTTTGATAACCAGTACCGGGCAATGGGCATACCGAACAACGGCTTCTGCATTCGAGCCAATCAATAACTCTTCCAGGCCAGATGCGCCCTTCGAGGCCATCACGATCAGATCGGCCGGTTGGTCGGTGATGGCACCTACCAGTCCCTGCCCATTGGTAAGTAAGGTTGGGGTGATTGTAACGCCAGCATAGGCTGGGTTATTGGCCAATGCCTGCAAGCTTTGGTAGGCATTCTGCTCAATTTTTTCGTAAGCAGCCAAGGTACTTTCTGTGACAATAGGTAGTGCTTCTGCGTACGTAGGCGTAAGCATCATCATCGGGTAGGTTACCGAGTGCAGTAAACTAATTTCGGACCCGTAGGTTCGGGCCAGGCTAACAGCTACCGATAAGGCTGAGTCGGTGAGAGGACTAAGGTCGGTAGGAACAAGGATGGTTTTCATACGTAGGATTTGTTTGGATGACCAGGCAAAGCAACCTGTTTACATCTCAGAATTGACTGATAAATGATGGCTAACTAGCTGATTTTCATCAGATGAGTAAAGTCATTTAGCTGCCTGACGTAACTCTGTATGTACACACATAAGGGGGCGTAATTTTGGTCTGCTACCTAAATCTGCTATTCGCCATGTTACGTGACCTATCGCCCGAAGTGACAGACTATTTGCTGAGTACTCAGTTTTTTGGTCGCCTTGGCTGTGCTGCCGATGGGCAGGTTCTGGTTATACCCGTCACTTATCTCTATGATGGACATGCGATCTATGGCCAAACGCATGAGGGAACTAAAATCAACATGCTTCGGAAGAATCCGGCCGTCTGCTTTGAAGTCGACGATGTGTACAGCCCTTCCTGCTGGCGTAGCGTAGTGGTGCAGGGCATATATGAAGAATTGCATGGCGATGAACGGCAATACGCCGAACAGCGGCTTGGGCCGGGGCGGGTTGCACCCGTCAAACAATCCCAGGATGGGCAACATGAATCAGAAGCGGTAACCCCACCTCCTACAGTGGTTTATCGTATTCGTATTCTCAGCAAAACGGGCCGAAGCGAAATCAAGGAATAACCACCTGTTATCTTCTTCTATCAATCATGGAAACGCTCGATTCATTTATTACGATTGCGTACGTTGTTACCAATGTAGTTTCTGTGGGGCAGGCCGTTGCCAGTTACCGATGGCCTACTGTTGCCCGAATTGTGTTTGGGCTCTTATTTGCCAGTGCGGCCTTCGTTAATACCCGCACGGTTCTCGATACGCCCTGGGTATATCAAAGCTATGCGGACTATGCCATTCCGCTTTATAGCCGGTTCATTCTCGGACCCTTCGAGACGATTGTTCAGCCAATGGTGCTTAGTATTGCCATTGGGCAGGCTCTCATTGCTGGCTCAATGGCTATGAAAGGGCGTTGGTTTCGAGGGGGGTGCCTGGGTGGAATTGTTTTCTGTCTGGCCATTGCTCCGCTTGGCCTAGGATCGGCTTTCCCAGCCACATTACTTATGGCAGTGGCCTTTTACCGACTTTATTCCCACGGAAATAATCAACATATCAACGAGGTAGTCAAGAAAAATCAGGTTTTTCTGCCCGTTGACTGAAGTCGATATCTAAAACGGTTCTATAGATTCTGCCGTACTGAAAAAAGAATCGGTTCATGGCTATCGAATCTTACTGATTAGTAACGCAGGGGTCATGGCTTACTGGATTAAATCTATTTTAACTACAAATTGATCAAAATCAGCGGCAGTACTGATCTGGAACAGAGTCCGGCAGAGGCAAGGGCTGTACGTTTACATCACCTTAGTAGATCGAGGGATTACTAAAAAAGGACACTAGTTTTAAAGAGGGAACGGGAGACCCAAACCCCGCGACGATTTCGTTACGGGGTTTTTTGTTGATAAAACGACCGATTATGACTAAGCCAGTACAGCCCCCGGCGAGTCCGAATACCCGCCCCCCAATCCATCCCCTGCTGGATGACACACTCCGCCAATCGCTCGAGGGGCCTAAAGACCGACGTTCTGAGCTACGGTTTATTTTTCAGGTTGGCTGGCAGTTTCTTAAGGGGCTGCGCACCTTGCATTTTGTTGGCCCCTGTGTAACGGTGTTTGGCTCGGCCCGTTTCCGGGAAGGGCATCCGTATTACGATCTGACTCGCCAGATGGGGCGTGCTATCCAGGAACTGGGTTTTACGGTGATGACGGGCGGTGGGCCGGGGCTGATGGAAGCCGCTAATCGGGGGGCGTTTGAAGCCGGCGGGCGATCGGTCGGCTGTAACGTTCGTCTGCCATTCGAACAACAGCCAAACCCCTATCTGCATACCCGTGTAACAATCAATTTCTTCTTCGTGCGGAAAGTGCTGCTGCTAAAGTACTCCTACGCCTTTGTGGTGATGCCAGGTGGTTGGGGAACAATGGATGAACTGTTTGAGACCCTGACACTGGTGCAAACGGGCGTGATTCATCACTTTCCTGTGGTCCTAATGGGCCGCGACTATTACCAGCCTCTGCTGGAGTATATGCAGGAAATGATTCGGGTAGGAACCATCAGCGAGAAAGACCTGAAGCTGGTTTGCCTTACGGATGATGTTGCCGAAGCTCAGCAGCACATTCAGACGTATGTGCAGGAAAATTACAAAATAATTCCCCGCCGGAAACCACTCTGGTGGTTACTGGAGCGGGTCTGATGATAGACTTGGTCGGATCAATTTACCCGCAAAATAGCTGAGCTAATCAGTCGCTTTTACAGTCTGCTGCGGGCCTGAATTCTATCAGTAATTCACCTGATGGACATCATACATTGGGCGGGGTTCGTCGGCCACCTTTGTGAGGTCATTTTCTGCTTTTAACCGCTTAGCAACGCATGAAAAAGATTCTTCTGCTGACCGATTTTTCGGAAGCCTCTCACAAAGCACTTGAATTTGCCCGTTCTTTTTTTAGCGATACCGTCGTCGATTTTCATCTGCTCTGTGTCTATCCTGTAGAAGCTGATGGTTTTTATAGCCCCAGGCACGTCGCCGAAACGGTGCATACTGCCTTTATCAGCCAGTTACGGGATATGGTTACCGAGTTACGCAAACAACCCGCTATCGACTGGCATACGTTCCGCTCATCGGCAATGCCAGGTAAGCTGATTGATGTAGTCCGGCAAAATCTTGACGCAGAGGCCTATGATTTACTGGTCATTGGAGCGAAGAAAGATGGTACCAATGAGTTATTTGGCAATAGCGCTACAACATTGATTCGTCAATTAAATGCAAACATATTAGTGGTGCCATTCGATGCGGTTAGTAAACCCATACGTCGGATTGTACTCGCTATTGACTTTGCTAATCTGAAGAGCTGTAAACTGCTCTGTCCTGTAAAAGAGCTTGCATCGCTTAAAGGAGCAACCCTCACGTTACTGACGATTGATACACCAGGTAAAAAGGCCATCCGTCTTGAACGGGAAATTAGTATCCGGCAATTTCTGGCCCCTCTTGAGCCAACCGTGGCCCGTTTGCAGTCTTCCGATGCCAGAAAGGGTATCGACGATTATCTGGCCGGGCATTCCGTAGATCTGTTAGTGACGATTCCAAAACACAAAGGGTTGAACGATATTCTGACAGGCAAAAGCATTACCCGCTCATTGGCTTACATGCCTCCTGTACCTATGCTTACTCTTTACGATGATGGGAGCAGTGATCAGCCCCGGCTTATTGAAGACCTTTCAAATTTAGATTACGCTTTATAAACACGCACACGACCATGTATAAGATTTTAGTACTAACCGACTTCTCTGCAGCCTCAAAGCATGCTATTGCCTTTACACAAGCCCTTTTTGCCGATACCGCAACTGATTTCTGTTTACTCCATACGTTTCCTCTCCAGCCAGAGGTAGGGTATAGCGGTGTGTTCCTCCTGGCCGAACAACGGGAGTCGGCCGAGAAGTCGCTACAGGCTCTTCAATATACTATTAGGGAGCAGCCTGTGCCGGATTACCACACCTACCGGACGCTGGTCATCCCCGGTAGTCCGGAACGAGCCGTTGAGGAACTACTTACCCAAGAGCATTTTGATCTGGTTGTAACAGGAGCAACTGGTTTTGGACGAAGTGAATTGGTTGGTAGTGTGGCTACGGGTATGATTCGGTCGGCCAAAACAAATGTGCTGGTTATACCCGCAACGGCTCCTATCCGGCCACTTGAACATGTGGTGCTGGCCACCGACTATCGTTCCGTCAATGACACGGAATCGTTTGATATCCTGAACGATCTGGCTAGCCGAAAGGGAGCGCAACTTACGCTATTGACCATCGAAAACCCTCAGCAGCACACACCTCCGGTTTCGGATCTGAGCCGCCAGTACGTGGTAAGTGCTTTCGAGAATCTTCAAACGGATACCTATACGATTCACGACGAGAATGTACTACAGGGTATTAATTCCTATCTAGACATTCATACGGTAGATATGCTGGTGATGCTACCCCATCACAAAAGTTTCTTTGATGTACTGCGAAATAAAAGTGTAGCTCGCTCAGTAGCCTACCATCCACGCGTACCTCTACTGGCACTTTATGATTCAGTCACGGCTACCCCAGTTGATAAACCCACGTCGGAACTGGAAACGACTCCATTTGCCTCTTACCTCTAATTGACCAATTCTTATGAGAACAGAAAAATATCGACAGCTCAATCAGGTTCATTTGCTACACCGAATCTGGCGCAATGAATTATCGCTAGCCATTCAGGAGGTTAACTTTTGGGAGGATATGCTGGGCTCTTTAGGTGAGGGCATGAGCCCAGCTGTTACGGATGATGAGACCTGGAAAGCTGAAATTAGTCAGCTACACCATTTTCGGAGGCTCATCAACCGGTTACTGGAAGAGATGCAGACCATTGATTCTGAAGTGGCTGCCGGTGTACGGTTTGACCATGTTCTGGATACAGGAACCCGCCAGGATCATCAATTCCTCCGTGAGGAAATGGATAGCTTTCACGCCGATTTTCGGACGTTTAAAGCCGAAATTCGAAACTATATTGTTGCTCAGCCAACATTCTGATGTATAGATATTGATTTGCCACAATCCCGGTAGCTCCAAATGAGCTACCGGGATTTTTTTTTGCTAAAAAACGACCGTCTAATAACTATCGGAGGAAAAAACACATCCCGGCAATCCCGCTGGCATGAGGATACGTATATACGGCATCGTTTAGAGGGTAACTGGTTAGTAGTTAACGGATTGCCTATGTGCCAATCCCCGGCTTAATCAGGCCTAATTGATACCTGAGTAAACATTCGTCTTGACTAGTGTATCTTAACAAAGCGTGTATATAGCTGTTTTTGTAATCAAGTGTAATTGAGCCCATAGATTTTGTAGTTCTCGTCTGGACTGGCATTGGTTTTGTATTATCATGTACTGGAAATGTACTGGATGCATAGAAGCTCTGTGTACGTTTTCCATCGCTCTTTTTGTGCAACTGATAAATTACTCAGCATTATGGCATTTTATGTAGATCGCGGGCAGTGGATTACGTCTGAATTACTTAACTGGCCACCATTGCGTGTCTATGACAATTGTAGTGGGGCACAATGGTTGTCTGTAGCTGACCTGGTGTATCTGGAAGGCGAATTAAATTACACCTGGCTTCAATTTGCGAACGGTCGGCGAATACTGGTTCCGTACACGCTAAAGCGATTTGAAGATAAACTACCGGCTAGCTGGTTTATCCGATTGCATCGCCACCACATGGTTAATCGCAAGTTTATTGAACGCGTAGAATGCGACGCAAGTGGACCTGTGTTCTATCTGGTTACGGGTGTAATTCTGCCCGTATCACGTCGTCGGTGGTTTATCCTTCGTCGTCAGCTTGACTTTCATCGACCCACCAACTCTGTAAAGTAAACGATTTGGATTTACAAGTGCTGCCTGCACCGTTGGTTATACTAGTTGTAGTGTAACCCGAAATTCCAGTCCATCATCTTCGACCACCGGAGCAGGTTGCCCTAACATCTGATATTTGGCCAGGATGTTATTCAAACCAATACCGTTCGAGAACGTACGGCTGGGCTTGCGCTGTAAATTATTGCTAACAACCAACTGGTGATCAGTGGTTTTTAGAGAAATAGTCAGCGGTTGGTCGGGTAGGATAATATTATGTTTTACGGCGTTCTCAATTAACAGTTGCAGCGTTAGGGGAGGGAGTTGACGGGTTTCAGTACCAGCATGAATACAGATATCCAGAATCAGTGCTTCGCCATGACGGGTTTTAAGCAGGTGATAATAGGACTGGATAAACTCAAGCTCGCTAGCTAAAGAGGTTAACCCCGACTCGTTACTACGAAGCAAGTACCGATAGACGGAGCTAAGTTCTTCGGCAAAGAGTTCCGCCTGGCGAGGGTCTTCGCCGATCAGTGAAATGAGCGAGTTAAGACTGTTAAACAGAAAGTGTGGATTTACCTGCTGCCGCAACGTATCGAGTTGAGCCTGTAACTGGGCTTTGCTAAGCGTATCGACTTCGCGACGCGACTGTTGCCAATGACCGAAATTATGGATGCTTTCGTACGTAATGACAACAATACCGACCAGGATTATGGTAAAGAGCCAAGCCAGCCCCAGTTGATTTATAGAAAAGCCAGCATAAGGTAGTTTAATGGTGTAGTAAATGCCGTAAATAAGCGTAACGTGCACGCATGAACTGCTTGCACAGGCTACAAACATCCTGATTGTCCGACGCATATATTCGCTGGGGTCAGGATACAGACTTAGTACTTTCAGGGAAATGATATTATTGACGTACCAGTTGCTGAATGAAAGAATCAGGGTGATGCCTGTAGCTAATCCAAATGTTACCCAGTTTTGCCAATAAGCAGGGCCGATCAATAGCCAGTTTAAAACACTAACATATATAGGCAGCACAATGACTTGCAGGAGCGAGTCATAATTTGAATATGCTGGTAGCTTCATGATAGAGGAGCAGCCAATGTCGGCTACTCAAAATTACGTATTTCTATCAAGAGGCCAACGTGGCAAAAATCCTTACGATAAGCCTGGTAAAGGCGGAGTTTAGTGGTCGCCTAATGGCCATATTGTTGGGCACAGAACTGTTGTACCTTTTCCCGGCTCCGTTTCAGACGCATTTTAACTGCACTAGGTTTGAGATTATAGAGCTCAGCTAGTTCATTAATACTCATACTGTCCTCGTATTTTAGGCGGAGCAGGGTTCGCTCGTTAACAGAAAGGGTTGCCATTGCCTCCTTCACAACCAAAACGGTTTCTTCATGCAATTGAGCTTCCTGTAAATCGGGCAGTGCCTGGTTTATACCTTCTTCCATAGGAGCGAAGCTAAATCGCTTGGCTAGTCGTAGCTGATCTGAGCAGTAATTAAAAGCGATTGAGTAAAGCCAGGTTGAAAAACTTGATCGTTCCTGAAATGCATCCAGCTTGCTGAATACTTTCAAAAAGATGTCGTGGGTAAAATCCTCGGCTTTTTCGGCGTCCTTAGTCATTGATAGACACCGGCGATAGACTTTATTGACATAACGAGAATATAGCGTCTCGAAACATTGATTAGGTTGACTCGGTAACAATTGACGAATCGTTTCTTCGTCTGTTAAAGAAGTGTGCATAATTTACGGGTGGTGTATTCGTCAAAACGGGAGTAATTACTTTGGAATAGATATACATACGTATATAGTCTGTTTTGAGATGCCTCATACTAGGAGAAAATATAACAAATCTATTAAGTGGTCGGTCTTTATTAAATTTGAATGATAAACCTGAAGTGTTGTTTTAGATTTGAATAAGGGCTGTTTACCCATAGGTTTAAGTAAAAGTACGT
Source organism: Spirosoma migulaei (assembly GCF_054776855.1). NCBI lineage: Bacteria > Pseudomonadati > Bacteroidota > Cytophagia > Cytophagales > Cytophagaceae > Spirosoma > Spirosoma migulaei. Next base: position 666,530 of record NZ_BAAHBG010000002.1, read on the forward strand.
GCTATTTATTAGTAGATTGTACTAATTGAGAATTTGTAATTTTTCAATATAGGCTATGCCGAAAACACTACGTTTCAGCATTAAAATTTGACGGTATTGGCTGTTATTGGTAGCTAGGGATTCCTCAGCATTTTCTCAAATTCGTCAACGGAAGGGTCCATATTTTTTAATTCGCAGTCAGATGCCAGGGCCGAAAGCCGCTGACTAGCTATTATCAGTTTACTGGTTTCCTGCATCGCACAATCAGCGTTATAGCCTTTGCTACGAACAACAAAGGCTACCTGATCATCAGCCTGCCATACATTACCCCAAATCAACATAGGCTTATGGTTACCGCAAAATGAAAACCTGCCTGCTGGCTTAGCGGTGCCTTTGCCATGGCTTTCGCTAAACATTTTCTGTAGCTGGTCGCTGTAGTCGCAGGAAATCCTAAATAGTCTATTGTCATAAAAGGCCAGCGAAAGGGTTGACACCGCAATGCCGGAAACTGTAACCGTTAATGCGGTAAATGTCCGAATATGAGTACAGGGTAGGGCTATTGTCCCTTTAACATACGATTGCTCATCTTCCTTAAACTCATTTCCCCGAAGAGAATCAGGTGTAGTTACGCCAATCTGGTAGTTGCCTAGTCTATACACTTCCGACTGGGCATTACTCAGGTTGGGAAATAGGATGGCCAGGAGTATCAGGGAATAGAGTTGTTTCATCGATACGTTGAGGCTGTGCACTATCACCCGGCAAAATTTGTTAGTTTTACAATAACCGTACTCGTCAAGGCTATCATGGACTGTAAATTTATTGAAAAAGCGACTGGGGCAATGGCCGATAGATCACGTTTGTCAATTCTGATTGAATTGACAAAGAAAAAAACGCTGACTAATGCTGAGGTGATTGAGTTGGTAGGTCTGTCGCAGCCTTGCGTTTCTCATCATATCAAACAACTGATTGATAGCGGTTTAGTGAATGCGTCTAAGGAGGGCCGCACGGTGCATTTGCAGCTAAATAAAGAGGCCATTCAGCAGTTAACGTCTTTTTTAGATACCCTGGGCTAATTAGTTTCTTTTATTCATCCAAACTTTTAAATATATGGATTTGTTAGCACGGAGAAATTACAACAAAGCCTTTGCTTTGTTCACCCCTAAAAACAACTACATAGAATGGCTCAGAAACTGTTTTCAGAAGCTAAGCTTGGTGCTTTAACGCTTGCCAACCACATTGTAATGGCCCCAATGACCCGGAGCCGCGCCCTGGGTAATATCCCGAATGACATGATTGCTGAGTATTATGCGCAACGAGCCTCGGCAGGTCTGATCATTACGGAGGGAACTTCACCTTCTCCGAATGGTCTGGGTTATGCCCGTATACCCGGCATTTACAATGCTGAGCAGATTGATGGCTGGAAAAAAGTAACTTCAGCAGTACACGGAAAAGGCAGCAAGATTTTTATCCAGTTAATGCATACAGGTCGGATTTCGCACAGCGCCAATATGCCCAATGGAGCCGAAATCCTGGCCCCATCCTCCGTAGCTGCGGCTGGCGATATGTGGACGGATTCAGAAGGTATGCAGCCTAACGCTACTCCCCGGGAGATGACCCAGGCCGACGTTAAAGCGGCTATTCAAGAATACATTCAAGCCGCAAAGAACGCTGTTGCAGCTGGTTTTGATGGAATTGAGCTGCATGGTGCAAATGGTTATTTGATCGAGCAGTTTCTGAGCGCCCGTAGCAATCAACGTACCGATGAGTATGGCGGCTCCATTGAAAATCGGGCGCGATTCTTACTCGATATAGCGGCTGGATCAATTGCCGCTATCGGCGCCGATAAGGTGGGACTGCGGTTGTCTCCTTTCGGAGCAGCGGGGGATCTACTTCCTCATGCCGATGATAACCATGACCTATATGTTTATCTGGCTGAGGAGCTAAATAAGCTTGGCTTAGTGTATCTGCACCTGGTTGATCATTCAGGTATGGGTGCTCCTGCTGTACCGGCGGCTACGGTAGCGGCAATTCGGGATGGGTTTAAAGGAACGATCATTTTATGCGGTAGCTACAACGCTGAACGGGCAGAAGAAGACCTCGAAAGTGGCAAGGCTGACCTGATTGCATTTGGGCGTCCATTCATTGCGAACCCTGATCTGGTCGATCGTTTGGAAACGGGGGCTGAATTGGCACAACTTGACCCAGCTACGCTGTATGCACCAGGCCCTAATGGTTTTGAGCAAGGTTATATCGACTACCCCACGCTGGTTGAAGCGCAGCAAGTGTAAGCATGTAATACAAATTCGCTGGATTATAAGAGCGTTTTTTGATACAGCGCACCAGTTGAATTGTATATAGATAGAAACAAAGCATAAGGAGGCTGAATACCGTACGGTATTCAGCCTCCTTATGCTTTGTTTCTGGTAAAAACATCCGGACTTCTTACCGTATAGGGTATTCCGTTTGTGCAGCTATTGAACATGCCAGTCTTAGTCTATGTAAGGATTTTTGATTTTTATCCACGGAATACAGTGGATAAGTGTGGATAACTTAACTTACAAATAAGCTGACCTGCAATTCGCCCTGATTTAATGATCCTATAGTCTCTACTCCACAGCATAAATTCCTGTTCTGTTTACTTCGTAGAAAAACAGTATGCATATGTGGCTCATGACAAAACTTCTTCGTAGTCGCTCTGGCCGCCCATGATTTAATTCTTCCAGTAATGTTTCAGGAAAGGCTCAGTTGATGTATTTATAAGGTAATTATACTATGAGTATACTACTTAATGTGACTTTTTGCTTTTTTTTCATCTAATAGATCAAACCGCTCCACGCGGCAGATTACCTACCGTACTTTTATGAATAAGAAATCGCTTCCGATGCCCGGTCCCTGGACTGTTGTTTCTCTCATCTCGGGTTCATTTTTCTATTTGACAATCAAGTCAGTTTATCATCTGCTTGTCAGTGGACTTATTAATTAGCGCGTTTAATTACATCCTTTTTCAAGCAAGCCGGGTCATTACCTGAAAGCTGTATCTGGTGCATTTTTTATACGTGTCCAACCCAATCTGGCTTCTACTATTTAAAATGGGTTAAACTATAGTTAGGCTCTAGTACTATTAAATCTTTTTTGTTGTCGGGCGGTTTATGAAGATAAGTCTTACACTGAAAATTATGGAAACCAAGACGAGGTCACTGCTCTTTGTTATTCCTAATCGTTACTGCTGCACAGTTCCTGTCAGCGTGACGGGTTCTCTCTGGTCTGGATATGGAGGCTGGCGTTATTGCGCCTGCTCATTCTCATTGGTAAAGTTGGATGCTCATCTCAGGGCCAGGCCAATTCATTCCGCCTGCCGATTCATTCATCCTGGGATAGACTATGATGCTCTTACCTACCCATCTGCACAATTACATTCTCGATCCCGTTTGTGGATGTGGACCAGAATTGACGAAACGCTGGTGATTCCAATACGCCGGAGTGCTTCACAAAAACGGGCGGCCTAGTTATTTTACTGACATTACCAATTGGCTATCAGGCGTTGGCTGTAACAGGCTTGTGCGGTTGTAACTGTTAACTTTCCTAAAAGAGCCCGTTTCTAAAGCGAACAAATTTCGACCGTATAGGTTATATATGTTCATTAAGCTCTTATAGCCTATGCCCTGACTTTTGCCTGACTATCCGCTTACTGTCATGGAAATCAAGAAGAAAGCGCTGCTTATTCCCGGCCCCTGGACGCTGGTATTTGCTATTTCGGCATGGTTATTCTGGCTGGCTTTGGAAGGTATATGGCAATTAATTACCTAAGCTATAGCTATACACTTAATGAGCGTGTCTGAAAAATTGGCTAACGCGCTATGATTGAAATTGGTAGATTGCAGCCATGAACCGAATTCAGGAGCAACAAAACCAACTTCCTCGCCACGGCATCGAATTCCTGTCCGAAACGGACTGTGACCGTATTCTTGCAGAATATGCAGCACTTTGTGATACGTACGTTGCCAGCCCCTATAAACCCGAAGTACTGCTTACACAGGCACGAGGTCGGGCAGGGCAGACTAATATTCATATTGTTGGTGTTGGTGCTGTGTTCTATGGCGAAACAGCATTTGAAGCAAAACTAAAGGCTATTGTTGGATTTCTGGATCGCGGGTATTTTAAGCTGGACGGCGATTTGCGGCTTATTCGACTCCTGTAAGCATATACATGATTCCTGTTGTAGGTAGCCGAAGAGAAGTAACTGGCTAAGCATACACCCAGGAATTTATCCTACTAGATAGAGCCTGGGGTGTATGCTTAGAATATAATGAGTTAATACAGGCCAGTGTAGAGGCAACATGAATTTATTAGTGCTTCCCCAAATGGATTCCATTGGGTTGATAGTCAGGGAAATATGATTTAAGGGTGCTGGATGCGCATTCGTTGACTGGCCGGTACTGCTCCGCGAAACTAAATTGAAGAGTGCCTGATAAGCAGGAAGTAAGTCATTCTTTCTTTGAGAAATCCTGATTATCTCTGGTATTTTTCTGAACCGCGATTGCTCCAAACAAGCCTAGCAAAAACGCAAATGCATAAAACCCTTTTTCACTGGGCAGAAGTGTTGCGTTCCATAGACCAATTGTTAATAGGGTAATGGATAATATGGTTGAAAACCAACAGATCCCATAATAGATATCAGTGACTGGGAGACCCTCTAGTCTATCTCTGACACTTTTTTGTACAGATACCACCGAGAAAATACCAAACATTAAAACGGTGAAATAGAAGCCCTTTTCATTTAGAAGCATATCGGATCGCCAAAGCCCGATTAAATAACCGAGCATACCTGCTCCCAGAGCAACCCATGAAGCGCCTACAAAGGCGGCTGATGTTTTTTGATTCATACGAGATGTTTTCTGTTTAATGTGTGCAAAAAAGAAGTACTCACTGGTCCTGATTTGAAAATCTGTATAAGGCGCAACTTGACTAAAAGGCAACTCCTGAAGGTGCTTCCAGGACTACCTGTTAGTTGCTATCACAAAATTAAATGAGTGAGAAGCTGCCGGTTAGTGAAAACTTTTAACGAGGTCCTTTCAGGCAACAATAGGATGGTTTAAAGCTACAATTGGCACATATCGTACGCCGATAAAACCTGAAGTTTCTTATAAAAGGTAGGCTATAGGGTAAACAAAAATGCTCAGATGCGAAATCGAATGTAATTCCGATTTCGTACATATGGTAACTAATATTATACTTCTCCCTCTATGCGAAAACAACTACTGGATACTGATCAGATTATGTATGCGCTCGGTGATGGAAACTACAGCAATTTGTATTTTTCTAACGGTACTGTTGAGCTCACCAGCCACACGCTAAAGTGGTATGAGGAAGGCTATCCTACTTTCTTGCGGATTAGCAAGAGTGCCATGATTAACCCGAAGTATATAAAGGATTGTGTCAGTGTCTCTCCTGGTATAGCTTATATTACAATGGATACGGGTGTCCAGATTGCTATTTCCCGTCGCAGGATTCAGCGAGTCGCTTTTAAATTGCGACGCATGGGTGAATCTGTAAGTAAAGAAGTTGGCAAGCCTGGAAGAAGCTGATACGAGCCTGGTTTTCAGGGGCGATTGTTTCCCTGTAAGGCGATACAAACAAAAATTAACTCTAAGTGTGAGTCTTTACACGAAATATATTGTAGAAATTGGCTGTCTACTGATCATCTTCAAACTAACCCCCAGGTACCAGGGCCCAGCTTTTTACTAGCTGGGCCTTTTCTATATCCGGCCTCTATAAAGGATCATGCTCTGAAGTAGCCATAACAGGCTGAGAAAAGCACCTAAAGTAGTCTGAAATGACCTGTTCCTAAGCCAATTTGAGCAAAAAAGAGAAGTAATTCAGCGCTAATAGAGTGCCGTTGCTTGTGACGATAAATCGTAATTTTTTCTTCTCTTGTAAGAATTCATACCATGATAAGTACTAATGAGGTAAATACGTGGTGTCATGAGTGAACTAGAACAGAACCATATTTTTGAGATGTGGCTAAGCCAGCATAAGGCCTTACTTTTTAAAGTAGTACGGGCTTATGCGTTTACAGCTATGGATCAGGATGATCTGTTCCAGGAGATCATTATTCAAGTATGGCATTCCATTCCAACTTTCAAACAGCAGTCGTCCAATACTACCTGGATGTACCGTATCGCGCTAAATACGGCTATTAAATGGCTTAGTAAAGAACGAAAACATACCCAATCTCAAGAAACACTTGATCACATCCAGGCTATTTTGCAAGAGAGTACCATTGAGATGGATGAGCGCCTGACCTGGCTCTATGAGGAAATTTATAAGCTCGATGAAATTGATCGTTCTATTTCCTTACTCCTGCTAGATGGGTTTAGCTATAAAGAGATGGCTGGCATACTGGGAATCTCGGAATCAAATGTTGGGGTAAAAATTAATCGAATTAAAAAACAGCTTATCACTAAATCTAAACAACAGGATTGTCATGGAATTTGACGAATTACAAAAAATCTGGGATTCCCAGACCAGAGAACCACTGTGGGTTATCAATGAAAACGCATTACACAAGCGTATTCTGGCAAAAAAGAACCAGGCTCACCATATCACGACTATCAGTGAATTGCTCTTGCTTTTCGTGAATAGCATTGCCGGGGGTTTGATACTTGGAATTAATTTTTTCAAGCATTCAGAGAGCCTTTTTCTCTATATCATGGCTGCCTGGATGTTTCTTACTGCCTTGTATGTTCTGATGAGTCGGTTTCGCAGGCTAAAAGGTGAAAATGAGTTTGATCGCTCTATGCTTGGGGAACTGAATCATGCAGTCTCGATGGCAACTTACCAGGTACATCTTTCCCAACTGATGCGTTGGAATACGCTGCCTATTGGAATCCTTAGCCTGTTAAGTATTTGGGAAGGTGGTAAATCGGTTTGGCTAGCACTGGGTGTTCTGGCGTTTTTTGCCCTAACCTATTTTGCCAGTGGATGGGAACATCGGGTTTATACCAACAAAAAGCGAGAGCTGGAATCGCTACAAAAAAAATTGGAGAAAGAAGAGATTACTGGTTGAGTTTAGGCATACCAGGGCGGTCACGTTTCAGCTAGTTAAGCCAGATTGACAGGTTTACCAATACGGGCATGCTAAACCAGTACTCAACTAAAAGTACAAATTGTGAGTCGATGTTTTGAACTGGGGGAGTGGGTTTTATTCTTTTCAGAATGGACTTGCCATCGTTTATTGAACCCTACATTTAGCGACCTTTCCGTAGTAACCAGTAAAAATAGCGCCCGTCCAGACGAGTATTTTGGACGGGCGCTATTTTTTACTCGGATCGCAGACTTTTTACCGGGTTCATCAGGGATGCTTTGAGGGCCTGGAAACTCACTGTTAGCAGGGCAACGATTCCTGTTGCCAGCAATGCCAGCAGAAATATGAGCGGACTGAGCGAAATCTTATACGCAAAATTGTTTAGCCAGCCGTTCATTACCCACCACGCCACGGGGGCGGCCAGAACGAAAGCAATACCAATTAGCCGCACAAACTCCCGACTGAACAGCCACAAAATACTACCGGTACTGGCTCCTAATACTTTGCGCACGCCAACTTCTTTCGTTCGTTGCACGACCATGAACAAAACAAGCCCGTACAAGCCCATACAGCCAATGAGCAAGGCAATCCCGGCAAAAAAGTTGATCAGCCTTCCCATCGTCTGCTCCTGCAGATAGGTCTTCTGGAGTTGGTCCTCCACAAATGATGGTTCGAAAAAACTGTCGGTATACACCTGATTGTACACTTGCTCTAACTGAGCCAACGCCCGACTATAGTTCGCAGCGTTCAGTTGAATATTGGCTGAGTAGTAGCCACTGGCGAGCGTGGTCAGAAATAGCGGATTGATCCGCTGCTTGAGATCCGACTGATTATAATCAGTCAACACACCCACGATTTCCAGGGGTGCAAAGCCCTCTTTATGTAAGAACTTGCCCAATACGTCCTTCGGATGACTGAAGCCCAGCTGGTGCATAAATGTTTGGTTAATGAGCGCTTCGCGGGCTGTGTCAGAAGGCTGTATATTGCGCCCGGCCACTAACTTGAGGTCATACACGCCCACATAATTGGCATCGATCCAGGCCTGCTGGGGTCCGTAAGGCTCTTCTTTGGGACGAGTGTCGAAACGAACCCTAGTCTGACTGGACCAGCCGGACTGGGGAGGTCCACCCATCGAGTAACTGAACTGGCCAACATCGGGTAGAGCGGTCGCCAGGTTACGGAACGTACTGAGTTTACTCAGGTCCTGCGTTGGTGTGTTGGGCAGACTCACGGTCAGAATGGCATCTTTTCGAAAGCCCAGGTCCTTAGCCCGAACGTAGCTGAGCTGATTGGCCACCACGATCAACCCAATGATCAGCATCTGTGAAATAGCGAACTGGGTTGTCACCAGGCCCCGTCTGAGCGAAAACCCGCCCACTTGCTGCGTGGTGAGTCGTCCCGCTAGCGCTACCACAGGTCGGAAACCCGCCACAACCAGCGCCGGATACAGGCCCGACAGCAGAATAACGGTTGACACCAGTAGGCCTAACCACCCGATCACGGCGGGTGAAAAGTAAAATGTAAACCGGAATGGGCCGTGCAGGTAGGTGTGGGCCAGCGTTTGCCCATACCAAAATAAGGCTCCCGCCAACACGAAGGCTATACCGACAATAAGGGTTGTTTCGCCCATGAATTGCCAGAATAGCTGCGTTTTGGTACTTCCCAATACCTTCCGAACGCCTACTTCCCGGGCCCGGTTGAGCGCCTGTGCCGTAGCAAGGTTCACAAAGTTGATACTCGCTGTTCCCACCAGCAACAGGCCAATCAATGCCAGCGATAGTAACAATCCCCGGCTTACCCCGCCGTATTCGGGCGATAAGTGCATGGTGCTGAATGGGATAGCTGGATAGGAGGTTCCTTTAAGTTGCTTCGGATTATATTTCTTGATGAACGATAGCAGATTCCGGTTCCAATCCGAGACGGTGAAGCGGTCGTTGAACAGGGCGAAACAGTGGGTACTGCCGTTGGTGTTGTCAAAAGGTTCATCTTCAGGACGCATGCCGAGCTGCTCCTTAAGTGATCCCCAGGAGGCCATGATCGAATATGCCAGATCGGTATCGTCCCGATAGTCGGCGAACACACCGACTACGCGAGCCGGAATACGGGCGTCGAGCCGGACCGTCCGGCCAACAACGCTGGTTGTTGTACCGAAGCATTTGGTAGCCATCTCGGCGCTCATCACGACCGTGCCGGGTTGGCGAAGGTCATCAGGCCCACCCGCCAGCCAGGTGTAGTCGAAAATCTTGAAGTAGGCTGGTTCAACAAAGGCGCCCTTGTAGTCGTTATCCTTGATTTTCTTATCGACCCCATTCGCAACGGGTACCGCTACCAGGGGCGAGTACCACTCTTCCAGCATCGCCACCCGTTCAATACCGGGGTAATCGGTGCGGACCGCCTGGCCGAGTGGATAGGGGATGCCCTGAATGTTGAGTTCATTCGTAGATGATGTAAATCGGGAGGTAAATTGGTAGATCCGGTCGAAGTTCCGATGGTGGTGATCGGTTTGGTAGTGGTAGCGCACCAGGGCAAAAATCAGCAGTGCACAACCCATGCCGAGGGCCAGCCCTGTTACATTGATGAACGCGTAAGCGCGGTTCTTGCGCAGATTACGCCAGGCGATTAGAAAATAATTTTGAATCATAGCGGGTTGTAGGATGAATGTGTTCTGGTACGCTGGTGGCAAGCTGGTATGCCGGAGCGATTCCGGGTTTGAATTAGCGTAAGTCGGGGTAGTTCTGGGCCGGGCCAAGGGGCGAATCATGCGTAGTACCGCCAGTATATAGTGCCAACGGGCTCTCGATGCGCCTATCGTCTTCACCCAGTAGGCGTACATTTCCAGTAAATCGCCCTGTAGTTCGTCTTCCAGGCCGGGCGGGCTGAATCGATTCAGCAGCCAGGCGGCCCAGCGTGGCGGCCCGGAATGGTGTTCGTTGCCGTTGGTCAAGCGCCCCATAGCTGTACAACTTGCGTTGGAATTTGATCCCATAATTGGCTACGCATCTGCCGACACTCGATCAGCGCTCGTTGTCCAGCCGTGGTTACCGTGAACAGGCGTTTTTGACGACCTCCCCGCTCGGCGGTAGCTCCGCCCATCTCGGAAGAGACGAATCCCTTTTCTTCCAGCCGTTGCAGGGTGGTGTGGACAGTAGGAAAGCTGATGCTACGGGCCATTTGCTGGTCAATGGTTTGCGTAATGGAGGCACAGTAAGCCGACTCCTGTAGAGCGGCTACCGTCAGTAAAACGACTTCTTCCAGCTCTCCTAAAAAGGCTCGTTTCATCGTGAAAAGTGGTTGAAATAAATTGCGTTCAATATTAGTATAGATTTTGTCGTACAAATACCAGACCAACTATCAATCCGTGGCCTGCCTACTCAAAAAGGGCTATTTTAGGGCGAAACTGGATGGGAATCTGTCCATTTTTGGACACGTATCGTACAAAAATGGACAGAGGGTAGGCCTCGCCAGCTAGTTGCTGATATGGGTAGCCAGGCTTACTTTGATACGTAGCAATCGAATCGCCGAAAAATTTTAAAACGTACGCCTGGAGTTCGAACTACAGGTGAATGTAGTTCTTCTAGATATCTTTGGTAACCCACGTATCGAGTGTGTTTTGCCTGTCGCTCGTGAGTTCCATACCTTTCCCTTCTGACGGATTTCGTACCCCTTTATCCGTCAGCATCTGACCTATTTGATTAGCTAAATAGATGGACGCTTCGATTTCTGCTTTGCGAATGGCAACGCTTTCAATATTGAAGCCGAAAGGGATTGAGCGTTCCATGCAGAATGTGGTCAGTTCGGTGGCAATGTCGAGACATATCTGCACCGATTTTTCAAGGATATCGTCCGATTTTTTCAGGTCCTCTTTCAATTCATCCGGTACGTGAATACCCAACCATTCCATAAAATGGAGTGTTTTAGTCGATCCACAAGCGGTAATGGTGAAAATGATCGTCGGGGCTTTTACCTGTTGCGTGTTACAACGGATAGTCAGGTCTTCGATAACCTGCTTGGCGTAGTCAAGATTGAACACACACTGTGAAATAAAGTACGATACACCGCAGTTCATCTTATCCAGCATCCGGACATCTTCATCGTTCAGTACGTTGTGCCGTTCGGGGATGGTTACCGCGCCGATAACGGATGTGTTCTGGTGTTTGCTCCAGAGCCTGTATGCTTCCGGCAGACTGGTTTTTACCGGGTAATCCGGTGCTGGCACACCTACAAAAACAGGATAGAAATTGTGGTCGTGCAGTTCTTCCAGCCAATCAGAGAGTTCTACGTTAGAAAACTTGCCGGCAGGGCGGTATATGATTTTCGGAATGGTTAATGTACCCAGATAACCAGCCGCAAAAACAAGTGGGTCAAGCGCATTTATAAAGGGAAAGGGCCTTTCTTCTGTTGTCCGGGCCGACTCATCCTGAACATCATACACCACGAGGGCATCGATATCCAGAGCAGTCAGTCGCTCAATGGTTTTTTGGGCAATCTCGGCAACGCGTTCAGGGGCCGTACCGGCTTTGGGTGGCGTGATGCCGTACAGTAGCACGCCAGATTCTCCGGATTTGATCTTTTCTAAAAACATGATTGTACTTGAACCAGGGCTTAAGGCTTCTTCATTTGGTTTTAAAGATAGTACCTATATAATGAATTTTCCGCCATCATCGCTTATGGCTTCTATATGTACTTATTTTCGGCCCGTCTCATTTCGCCGGTAGCCACTCATTTACCCCAACATTGGGGTCATCAACCACATTTATTCTCGTCAACACTAGGGTTAGCTTAATTTTGTAACTCATCACATCCAGAAATGGTGGCCTGGTTCAGAATTCACGGTAAACAATTATTAATTGGTATCGCTTTGGCGGCACTACCGCTTGTCTATTTTATGTATCAGGGTGTGAGCTGGCAACCACTTAACCCACATGAACATATTATTCAAAATGGACTGGCTTATATCTTGTTGCTGCTTTTCTCCTACTATAACCACACCGTATTTGTTCCGCGCTGGTTTCTGGCCAAACAGTATGCACGGTACACCCTTGTTGCGGCCTGTTGCGTATTAACAGTTGCCTTTCTTCCGTATCGGATCGAGCAGTGGGCCTACTTTAAACCACCTCAGGAGAACACCCTACTGGCTTGGGGCCGACAAATCTTTGTGGAGGAAATGATGCTGGAACCCCATTCTACTCCCCCTGATCAGTCACATCCAAACGAGCTTGATCCTTTTTTTTATCCCCACACCAAACAGAGGCCTTCCCGGCCACCGAATAGCTCTTGGCCAGACAGAAGACGGCCAGGTGATCACCACGGCCCTCCGTTTACGCTCTTACTGCCCGTCAAGCTGGCTCTCTTTTTTTTATTGGGAAGTGTAAGTACCCTGTTATCGATCTCGGTGCTAACGGCTAATCGGCTCCGGCAGGTTGAGACCGATCAGTTGAAGGCTGAATTACAGCAGCTGAAAGCGCAGATTCATCCCCATTTCCTGTTTAATACGCTCAACAGCATTTATTCCCTGGCGATTCGGAACGATGAACGGACGGCGGATACGATTGTCAAGCTCGCTGAGTTTATGCGCTATATTATTCGTGATGCCCACCGGGATAAGGTGCCCTTGTTAACCGAGGTTAACTATATAGCTAACTATATTGATTTACAAAAGGCACGCTTGCGGGATGCGGTTCAGATAGATTACCAATTGGAAGGAAACGGGGATGGGTTACAAATAGCACCGCTACTGCTATTCTCCTTCATTGAAAATGCGTTCAAGTATGGCGTTAGTCCAGAAGAAGATTCCCTGATTATCATCCATTTATCCATTAAAGATGAGCAGCTACGGTTATATGTGGCTAACAACAAGGTTGACGTTAATCAACTGGAAAAATCAATGATGGTTGGGCTGAAAAATGCCCGGGAACGGCTAAGACTCCTTTATCCGGCTGAACATGAACTAGTCATTGAGGATACCCCATTGCATTACCACGTCACCTTAACTCTTACCTTATCATGATGAAAGCAATAGCGTTGGATGATGAACGTCCTGCGTTGGATGTAATCGAAGCCTTCTGTAGTCGAATTGATTTTGTAGATCTGGTCAAAACCTTCACCCGAACAGGCGAAGCTCGTATCTATCTCGAAAGCAATCCCGTCGATTTAATCTTTCTGGATATTAATATGCCGAAGGAGTCGGGATTAGCCTTTTTTAAATCCATCACGCAGCAAACCCTCGTTATTTTCACGACGGCCTATAGTGAGTATGCGTTGGAGAGCTACGACGTAGAAGCCGCAGATTATCTTCTTAAACCTTACACCTTCGAGCGGTTCAACAAAGCCATGCAGCGCGCCCAGGCCCGGTGGCGTACACTCCAGCAGATAAACAGCCAAAACCTTTCAGAGTCAGAACCGACGCAGCTCTTCTTTCGGTCTGATTACGGTCTGGTAAAGGTGACTGTTGCTGATATTTTCTTTATTGAGGGGCTGGATAACTACCTCAAGATTCATGTGCGGGAAGGACAACCCGTGGTTTTACGGCTTACCTTAAAAGCCATACTGGACAAGTTACCTGCCACTAAATTCATTCGCGTTCATCGGTCCTTCATTGTCGCCATCGATAAAATTCAATCGATCCGTGGTCGTATGATTCTAATAGGCGAAGAAGAAATTCCGATTGGAAGTAGCTATGAAAAAGATTTTTTTAGCCTGTTTATGAAATAAAAGCTCCTAAGTAAGCGGCTTTTCGTATCCTGATTAATTGATTTTGAACGTGCAGCAGTCGCCAGGTTCGGTGGCTGCTGCACGATTCGTTTAAACACGTATTGATGAACATTTTCGGCTTAGTCGGCAGACTGGTTTAACCCCAGAATTTTCCTTATTCGCCACAAATCCAGCCTAATTACCCCTAAACTAATAGGGTTGACCACTCTTTTTTTTACCCCCTTTTTTTACAGACGACCTTTGTCCTGTCAGCATAACCCGCCGGTGGAGAAAGTGCCGGATTATCCATGCTGATCAATCAATAAACAGCTCATTCGCCACAACATTTTGGCTCTTTACCCCACCAAGGCATTGGCTGTGCAACAGTGATTACCGGTTTTAAGTACTAGAGTACAAAAGCAAACAGGCGTTACGTAGAATTACGAAGCATACATCATGAAACGAATTAACCTAGCTATCTCCCTGCTAATCCTCCTGGGGTTCTGTAACCTCTTCGAATCCTGTAAATCAACGGAGGTTGACTCCACCAGTTCCAGTTCAACAGGTTCGACAACAAGTAGCTCCAGCTCAATTACAACGGCTCTGTCCGCTACGGCTACAACTACAACCTGTACCTCAACCGGTGTTGCTCAGATCGTCTGCCTGACCGAAGCTTTTAAAGCGACCTTATCCAGTACGCAACTGGCCACCACTCAACTCACCTATTCCAAATCAAACGCCCAAAAATGGTCGAACCTGCCCGCGGGTCTATCCGCCCGAATAGGGATCAGCCTGGGCTCACTCAGCGACACCCAACTAGCCGCCTTCCGCAACCTGATGGTAGCTGTGCTGGCGCTAAACACAACGAACGAAGGTTATGATGAGATGATCGGCAATCTGGTAGCCGATGATTACCTCAACACCATTGGCGGAGGTTCAGATTACGGGGCTGGTAATTATTATATCTCGATTCTGGGTACGCCTAGTACGTCGAGCTTGTGGGCGATTCTGTTCACCGGCCACCATTACACCCAGCCTTTCACCTTTAACGGCGGAGCGAATACGGGTGTTACCCCCGCTTTCCGGGGCACCGAGCCTCAGGCGGCTGTGACCACAGCCAGTCGTACATACCAGGCCTTTGAGCAGGAGCGAGTAGCTTTTGCCGCCATGCTAACGGGGCTGAGTACAGCCGAGCAAACGACGGCAAAATTATCCGGCACTTACAATGATCTGGTACTGGGGCCCGGGCAGGATGGTAAATTTCCGGCTACCAAGTCCGGTCTGCTGGTGAGCAATCTGAGCAGCGACAAGCAGGCGCTGGTTTTAAGTGCCATTAAGTTGTATGTCAGCGATCTGGATGCGAGCCTGGCAGCTTCCGTACTAACCAAGTATACCTCGGAGTTAGCCAATACCTACATCGCTTATTCAGGAACAACCGCGATGAGTTCGCAAGGCGATTATGTGCGTATTGATGGGCCGAGTGTCTGGATCGAGTTTTCCTATCAGGGCGGGGTTATCATTAAGAATACACCCCATTCCCACTCGGTCTGGCGGGATCATACCACAGACTATGGTGGTAACTAACAGATGAAGCGATACATTCTGGTAAGTGATAGTCCTAATGTCTGGATCGAGTTTTCCTATCAGGGCGGGGTTATCATTAAAAATACACCGCACCCGCACTCGGTCTGGCGGGATCATACCACAGACTAGGGTGGTACAAAGTAATTTTTCGCTCGTGAAACACCTATTTTTTATCATCAGCCGTCCAGTCGGACGGCTGATGGTTTACTTAATTGGCTTCTTGGTAGCTTGGCTACCAACCCTATCCACAGCTCACCCCATGCCTAATTCGGTGGTGTTGCTGAACGTGCACGCCAACCGCATTGATGCCGAACTTCAGATTCCACTGGTCGAATTGCAATCGGCCTGGGGCCATGCGGTCAACGATTCATCGGCTGGGCTGGTGGAGCGGCTGGGCCCTCAACTGCGGGCGTATATGAAAATGCACATTCATCCGCAAAGTCCCGACGGGCGTTTCTGGACGGTATCGGTTGGGAAACTGACTGTCCATGAAAGCCAGAACCCGATCAACGGCGTGTATCGCGAGCTAACCGCTCAGGTGCAGATGATGCCTCCGTCGGGCGAAGACGTGCGGCAGTTTACCTTTCACTACGACGTCGTGTTACATCAGGTGAGGACCCATAAAATTCTGGTGTCGGTTCGCCAGGATTGGGAAAGCGGGCAACTGGTCGAAGCGGAACCCGTGCAGGTGGGTACAATCAGTTTAGACATCGTCAACGATCGTATTCTGCCGTTGCCGATTAACCTGGCATCGGGTAGCCCCTGGACAGGCTTTACCGCGATGATAAAGTTAGGTACGCAACACATTGCGGAAGGAACCGACCATTTACTGTTTTTACTCGTGTTACTATTGCCCGCTCCGCTACTCGTGGTTGGGAAGCGTTGGAGCCGGTTTGGTGGAGTTCGCTATAGTCTTCGGCATATCTTGCTGATCGTTACTGCCTTCACTATCGGCCATTCACTAACCCTATTGCTGGGGGCAATGGGTTGGGTGCGGTTACCCGCCCAACCCGTCGAAATTTTGATTGCGGTGTCGATTCTAGTGTCGGCGGCTCATGCCGTTAGACCTTTGTTTCCGGGTCGGGAAGCCTGGATAGCTGCTGGCTTCGGTCTGGTTCACGGGCTGGCGTTTGCCAGTACGTTAGCCAATCTGCAACTGGATATGGGGCCAATGGCGCTGAGTATTCTGGGCTTTAATCTGGGTATTGAATTGATGCAGCTCCTGATTATTGGCCTGGCCATTCCCTGGTTGATGCTGCTCAGTCGTACACCAACTTACCGGATTGTCCGGTTGACCGGAGCTTTCCTGGCTGCTATTGCGGCCCTGGCCTGGGTGGTTGAGCGCATCACGGGCCAACCTAATTTCTTAACTAAAGAGGTAGAGCAGGTGGCTAGTTATGCTCCATATGGGCTGGGCGTATTAGCTCTTATGGCCCTATTGCTCTCCTGGCGAATGAAGCGAGCGAATCAACTTCCTGTACTATAGTTGCTTACGAAGCTATATTCCCCTCTGAGATGCTATCCATTATCGACCAACGATTTGTTGGACGCCTGTTTCTGGTGCTTGTCTTAACCAGTTTTAGCGCCTACAACGAAGTCGCCCAACACGCCAATCGATCAAGCTGGCAAGCCCAAGTTGAAGTTGGTGGGTGGGCTGATATCGGACAGGCTCAGCCATTCTGGTTACGAGCGAATCAACACGGGGCCATTCCAATGATCTGGGGGTCAAATTTGTACTGCGCAGGGAGTCTGGCTATTTTGTCACCAGCACATCTACGAAGATTTTTCTGGTTTAGCCTGAGAGAATGCACCCGAGGTTATTTAAGAGATAGGTCGTCACATCATAGATGAGTGTTTGCCAACAAAGGTCGACGGGCTTGGTCTTTAACCTGTACTTAGTTGGTTATCAAGTTGTGGTGCCGAACCGGCAACAAGATAACAAACTCAGCTCCTGATCCACTGTTCGGAGTCACTGAAATCATACCCCCGTGATTATCGATAATCTTTTTGCAGATGGCCAGCCCAAACCCTAACTTCAACAAACCAGCACTAGTATTCTTGTGAATGAGAAATAACTGGTCACCCAGTCCTATCTTGAGACCCGGACCATTATCCGAATAGGTAATCCGAATAAAGTCCTCGTAGCGATACTTGCCCGGTAGTGAACGGAAACTATTTTGCTCGATGAGCTGGCCAGTAATGGTAATTTCCAGCGGGGGATGAGCCGGTTGATGACTAATTAAAACGGAATTAGTCATCAGTTCAATGAACAAGTTGACTAACTGCCCCCTGTCTCCCTCAATCTGAGGCAGGTCGTGCGTCACTAAGCGGATATTTGTTACATGCTGCTGACTGACTCGTTCGCTGGCGTTTACTACAACCTGCTGCAAGTCAATCAGGCCGATCCGTTCTGGATCGACTTCCAGGGAGAGATAGTCCCCCAGCCTTCGGATTAAGGCCCGCATGCTCTGACTGGCTGCCATAATCCGATCCAGTAATTTCCCCTCATCCAGCACCAGGCCCTGACCTTCTTCCTGCCGTAAAGCATCTGCCAACAGCGTTATTTTGCGCAACGGCTCCTGGAGATCGTGGGTAATCAACTTACTAAACTGCCAGAGTTGCTGATTCTTTTGGGCTAACTCGGTTAGCTGTTGATCCAGCAAGTGCTGATGCTGCTCTAACGTTTGTTTGGCTTCGAGCAACTCCTTGTTTTCACGCAGGGCCTGTTGGGCCTCGCGTTTGGACTGTAGAATTTCTTCTTCGTACTTTTGACGTTGGCGTACCGGCAGGCAGACACACTGGTAGACTCGGGAATCGCCCTGCTTCAGGCTAGCTGCATTCAGCAAGACAGGAAGAGCCTGCCCATTTTTCATCCGCAGAGACAGGAAAATTTCGTCGGCTTTGCCTTGTAGTTTCAGCAGTGGATAAAAATGGGTCTGGTAAAAAATCCGACTGGCGATGGTGAGCAGCGCTTCCACGGGCTTGCCAGCCATGTCCGGGGCGTCATACCCTAGCTGATCAAGTAGGGTCTGATTAATTCCCAGTAAGATGCCCTCCTCGGTGAAGTAGAAATAGCCACCTGGCATCTGGTTGAGTAACTCATCCGACAAACCGTTCATTGTCCGTTTAAGCACTGGGTTGGCTGTAAGTACGCGTTTATGGCCTGTATCGTCTCCTGGGGTGCACTTAGGTGGGGGCAGTGCCCTGTTGCATTCAGCAGGACCAGTTGGCTATCCCGCAGATGTTGATGTACGTACATGCCTACCTCAAGGGGAGCAATTAAATCCTGAGTGCATTGCAGGACCAGGCCCGGAACTGTCGACTTGGCGATATCCAGGCGATTATCGGATAAAAACGTTACCTGAGCAAACTGGCGGGCGATGAGGGGGTCCGTTGAGCAGAAGCTTTCACTTAGTTCCTGGGTCAGCTCAGGTTGCGCTGGATCATTGATCACCACAGGTGCCAAAAAATTAGCCCAACCGATATAATTCTTCTCCATGGTCAGTAACAACTCCTCAATATCGGTGCGGTTAAATCCGCCCACATACTCCGCCCCGTCATTGATGTAGCAGGGTGAAGGCCCGATCAAAATCAGGCGACTGAACCGTTCAGGCGCTTTTAGTGAAGCCAGCAAGCCAATCATACAGCTAACTGAATGGCCCACAAAAATGATGTCGGTCAAATCCAGCGCTGTACAGATGTCAAGCACATCCTGGGCGTAGCCATTAAGGTTATTGTAGCGGTCGGGGTTATAGGCGCTGAGCTGGGACGAACCGGAGCCGACATAGTCAAATAAAATAAGTCGGTAGTCTGTCTCGAAGGCTGGGGTAATGAATCGCCACATCTGCTGACTGCACCCAAATCCGTGGGCAAACAGCATGGGTTGATGCCCGGAGCCCCGAATAGTGACATGATTACGAGTTAGAATGGATGTTTCCAATACAGCAATAAGGAGAGGCTTCCAATAAAGGTAGGAAAAACAAGCGGTAAACTTAGAGTATACACTTAAATAGGAGGTTTAAGCAGGGTATATGTACCTGTCTGCTTAGATAACACTTGGCCGGAAGGAACTAGCTGACTCTCCTATTGAGGGCTTTTTGAACGAACAGGTTAACCGGCACTTGTTACAAATACTTGGATTGTAACTAAATCAAGGTCTTTCTGCTTGGTCAAACGTAATAAGTCGCCATAAAGTCCAGATCGGATTGACAAGGCCATGCTTCACTTTTTGAAAATACAAATGATAAGTGAAGCATTTGTATGCTATCATATTATCACCCCAAAAATGAGCTTAAACTCTTAAAATTAGGGCTTTCGCCCTATTCTTCTTAAAGCACGAAACGGCATTATGACGAAATTATACTATAAATGCTCGTTTGCACTTGATAAAATGAATGCTCTTTTAGGTATAACATTTAACGGTTATTGCTTGTAACAGGCAGCTACAAGCAATAACCGGTGCTCACGAACAGGCTACCTCTATCTGGAACAGTCCTGCCTAAAGGCTCCCCTGCCTCTTTAAATAGATGCCGCTGCGTTGGTAGTATTATTCGTTTTACTACAGAAGAATGTTTACGGGACTAAAGTTGGGATAATAACCCTAATTGATAGGGCTATATGAATATAATAAAACAAAAAGTTATAACAAGGTGTACTCCCGCTGTAGGTAACTTTTCTGGACTCGCTGTTGCCAGATTCTACACTACGCTACGCCTGATTAGGGCAGTAATATCATACTATAGTGAGAGCAACTGGGAGTAGTTTTGAGGGCCGCCTAATGCAAAAAATACAAAATGCCCTACCGACGGTAACCCCCTATATTGAGACAAATAACCCCCATTTCCTGGGGCGTATTGTTTCGATTTGGATTAAGGAGATTGAGACGACGATTGAACTTAGGCTTCCTGATATTGAAGTAGAGGAATGGAGCTTAAACGAACCTGTATATATTTCACTGATTGTCAAACATCTCAAGCAGGTTTATCAGGAACTTGAAAAAGCACCTTAAACGATGCTTTTTCAGATCTAAAGTAGACATGTGGTTAGCAAACTAATGAAGTAGGTCTATACCTAAGTTAGGTCATCCCCCAGGAATGCTGCTGCTTTCAGTTTTGACTGAACATACGGATCGATCTGTTGGCTGGTAGACGGTGTCGTGTCAAAGTATCCAAAAAGGAGCCAGAGTCCAGGAAACGTAATTCGTAGATACTTTACGGAGTACCCATTCGCTTGGGTACAAGAAAGCGTCCCCTCCCGTATTGCCCCCGGAATCGTAAATAGCGTTTGTCGGCTGTAATCAGGATAATTTCAACTGCTATTACCGGAGATAGCTGTACACGTATACATGCCTCTGAGAATATATACTATATTAATGGGACAGCTGCGTCTAGCTACTCGTACATGGGAGCAGGCCGATGCTCTTTTTAACTACATGCTGAACCAACGCATTTCCAAACTCTGGTAAAATCCGGGTTGGGAAGATAGTTGGGACAAAAGGCACCTACGTCAGCTAGTACTAGCCCTTCTGAAAGTCTCTCGTCAAGGCTTGCCCTAATTTAGGGGCAGGCCTTGACGAGAGACTTTCTAATTTAGTGCCCGTTTACATGACTGGCTGCTTCGATAATAAAAGCGGCTACCTTCTCCGGTTGTGAGACCATGGGAACATGGCTGGACGTGAGTGTAAGGGTGGTTGCCTTGATCTTCTTCGCTAAGGTTTGCTGAAGTTCTGGATTGATCATGCGATCTCCGCTGGCAACAATGTACCAGGAGGGCTTTGTTTTCCAGGCAGCTTTGGAAATTTTATCGTCGATTGCTTTGGCCGACCAGGGGCCCTGCGTAGTAAACATAAGCTTAGTCTCCGCTTCGGACAGATCCTGGGCAAAATCTTCTTTAATGCCTTTGGCTGTTAGGGAAAGAAAGCCGGAAGCGTCGGGTCTGACTTCACCAAAACCTGGAGCAGGAGGGGCGGCCTGGCCCATCTCACCAAACGACTGTCCTTCGTTGGGCGCACCAGCCGCCACATATACCAGCCCGGCTACCTTGGGGTCGTTGCCCGCTTCGGTGATCACCGCGCCACCCCAGGAGTGACCCACTAACAGCACCGGGCCGTTCTGTAAGGCGATGGCCCGTTTAGCAGCTGCTACGTCGTCGGCCAGTGAGGTTAGTGGATTTTGTACAGAAATTACAGTAAGGCCTTTGGCTTCCAATAAAGGAATAACCTTGGACCAGCTTGACCCATCAGCGAATGCACCGTGAACAAGTACTACGTTGGTTACTCCTGTTTTTGTCGATTGAGCGGCTACTCCGCCGATTGTTGAAACTGCCATAATAATGCTGGTTAGAACGCCCAAAGAGCGGTTAAGTGTGTACATGATTGTTTTGGTTAAACTTGGGAGCTACCGTTAAGTAGCTTCCTATAGCTGTTTTAGCCCATTGACATGCCGCCATCCACGATCAGCTCGGCACCCACCACAAATGAGGAATCGTCCGATGCGAAGAATAGGGCAACCTTGGCAATTTCTTCTGGCCTTCCGAAGCGCCCCAGCGGAATAGCCTCAATAATTCCCTGATTCATTTGGATCAATTGCTGATCCGAAATGCCGAGTTTGGTTGCACTATGCAAAGACGTATCGACCGGCCCTGGACTAATGGCGTTTACCCGTATCTGGTGAGCAATTAGCTCGGTAGATAAATTTTTGGCCATCGTCAGCAAGGCTCCTTTCGTGGCTGCGTATACACTAGCACCGGGTGCGCCAACGTGGGCATTGATAGACGTGTTTAAAATGATAGAGCCGCCATTTTTAAAAAAAGGAACAAGCGCCTGAATGGTGAAATAAGCCCCTCTAACATTGGTGTTTATACTTTCGTCAAAAATGGCTTCCGTCATTTTCTCAAAAGGGGCAAATTTGGCCACCCCTGCATTGATGAACAGAATGTCGATACTGGAGAAGTTGGCCTGCACGAAGGATGACAAATGGTCTGCATTGTCTGGAATGCTGGCATCCCAGACAATGCCATGTGCTTTTTCTCCCAGTTCAGCGGTGATTTGAGCCAGTGATTCCTCACTACGTCCGGTAATCAGAACAGTGGCTCCCTGAGCGATAAATTCTTTGGCAGTGGCCAGGCCGATACCACTGCTTCCGCCTGTAATAATGGCTACTTTATTTTGAAGTCGATTCATGGTTGTGTGTTGAAGTAAGGTTAATGCCTGCTGACACGCAACACCGAGTTAAAACGGATATTGCCGTGCCACTTTCTGAACACTCACCCATTGAACGGTCGTCAGTTCTTCCAGAATAAAATCACCACCAAAGCGACCGGTTCCCGATGATTTTTCACCCCCGAATGGGGTATGCACTTCGTCGTTAGCCGACTGGTCGTTGATGTGCATCATACCTGTTTCCACGCGCCGGGCCAGTTGCATGCCCCGGTAAATATCTCGGGTATACAAAGCACCACTCAAACCGAAGTCGGTTGCATTGGCCAACTCGATGGCTTCCTCGTCGTTGGCAAAGGAAACCAGGCCTACAGCTGGGCCAAAGATTTCCTCTTTGAACACACGCATGTGTTTAGTGACACCTGATAGAACGGTGGGATGCAGGACATTCCCTTCGGCTCTGTTTCCGGTTTCGACAACAGCACCATCCGCTACGGCACTTTGCAAAATGCCCAGAATACGCTGAACCGATTTATGATCGATCAGGGGGCCAACCACTGTGCTTTTATCCGCCGGATCCCCATAGGGAAGTTGATTTACCCGGGCCACAAATTTGGTTTTAAACTCTTCGTACAAACTTTCGTGAATGATAATGCGATTGGTAGCCATGCAAACCTGACCCTGATGCAGGAATCGCCCAAACACGGCCCCGTCAACGGCTTTATCCACATCGGCATCATCCAGAACCATGAATACATTGTTGCCTCCCAACTCCAGCGCCGACTTTTTGAGCCCTTCCCCAGCAATTCGTCCTATCCCTTTTCCCACTGGCGTAGACCCCGTAAACGAAACCATTCTCGAATAGGGATGAGCCGTGAAGTAATCCCCCATGATGTCCGACCGGCCAACCACTACATTAAACACACCGGCAGGAATACCCGCTTCTTCCAACAGTTTGGCAATGATTGTTCCGCCCGTAACCAGGGATTGTGAGGCCGGTTTGACAACCATCGTATTGCCAACCGCCAGGGCAGGAGCGATTGTCCGCATGGAGAGGTATAGAGGGAAATTCCAGGGGCTAATCAGGCTTACAACACCTAACGGTCTTCGGTATACGTATGTCTCTTTTCCATCAATTGTTGAGGTGGTGGTACGTCCATGCATGCGGGTAGGAAACGAGGACGCTTCTACCAGAATATCGTGAGATTGCTGCACTTCAAGCAAGCCCTTTAAATAAGTGCTTCCGGTTTCGCGGGTGAGCCAGTCAATAAACTCCTCCTGACGTTCCAGCAGAATTGCAGCTGCTTTCAGTAATATATCCCGACGAACGAGCGGATTTGTGGCGGCCCAGGTAGGAAATGCCTGTTTAGCAGCCTCAAAGGCAACATCCACATCAGTCGTTCCTGCCGAATGAAGCGTATGAATAACTTCATTCGTAAATGGATTCAGGTTGTCAATGGGAGCATCTTCCTGTCCATCAACCCATTGCCCATGAATAAACTGCTTATTTAACGCTGTGTAATTGACCGGTGCCTGTTGGTCATCGAGACCAATGGCTGCTTCTAGGGTTAGCATAATAGGAAAGGATTAAGACTGTTTGATTCGTCTCTCGTCTGAGTCAGTAGAAGGAGGGTCCGACGTTTCGGTTGGGACGGCCGCATCCGTGAGGTGAGTTTTTATTGGGCTGGAACTTGTTTTGCAATATCCTGAAGTAGCACTGTCACCTCAGTTGGCATCGACAGGAACGGGCAATGACTACTATTGAGTGTGTATGTACTTTTAATTCCGGCTGCGGCTACCATACGTTTTTGCAGATTTAGGCCCACCGCATGATCCTGCGCCGTATACACGTAATATTTGGGTACTTTTCCAAAATTGGTTGCCGTCAGCGTAACCGGATTGGTGAAGGGAATGGACGGTTCAGCCCGGTAGTTATCGATAACCTGCTTTTTCACGGCATCTGACCCATCCTGAATGAAGAGGGGGGCTAAATTCTCAGGTTTGATACCCAACGTAAGCTGGTCCGCAGAGGGTATTAAAGCGGGACCCAGTTGCGAGGTGCTATCTGTGGAAGCCAGCGCCAGCAGGGATTGGCCATTGGCCGGTAAAAATGCCCCGATATAAACCAGTTTGTCGATTCGGCCGGGGATTTTTTCCGCAACGGTCGATACAACCATCCCCCCCATACTATGACCAACCAAAATCACATTTTCGGGGAGAGCGTTTATCGCAGCCACGACCTTATCCCGGTATACATCCATGGATAAGGTAGTAAGTGAGGTATTGTCCGCTCCATGACCAGGCAGTTCGACTACCACTACATGTTGACCTTGCTGTACCAACTGATCTTTAACGGCCTGCCAGGCATAGGGTGCCTGCCAGGCTCCGTGTACCAGCACAAACGTTTTGGACGCAGACGTAACCGCGTCATCTTTTGAACATGACGATAGGGTAACAATGCCCGTTACCAGGAGTAATACGGATAGGAGGATGGTTTTCATGGGAATTGATTGGTTGATACGTGGACGAAAGAGGCACATTATTCGTGATTGATTTTCATGAACTGAGGGGGCATTTCAGTTTGAGGTAAGGTCTTGTTAAGCCAGGATAGAATGTAGTCGGCATCTTCTTTCCAGGTAGGTTGCCCCAGCACAAAGTGATTGCGCCCTTTGAACTCTTTATAGTCCGTTACCGAATCGGCATGCTGGTATTTGAGGTAGTTATCGTAGTTGAGCGAGGCCGGGATCGTGTGATCTGTACTACCAGCTGTGAGCAACAGGGGCGCATGAGGCTTACTAAAATCGACGTGGGCTGCTGAGGTAATGGTATCCCGAACAATGAGTTTGGATTCAGGAATGGCGAACTGGTGGTAAGCCGTTTTTTGCTGTTCCACTGGCATGCCATTGGTAAAGGCATATTGCCAATCTTTGAACGACATCAGATACGATTCCTTAGTGGAGGTGAAAAAACCGAGCGCCTTCCAACCTGCTTTGAGAAACGACAGTTTGAAGGTGAATATCCCCTGCGGAGGAACCGAATGAATGGCGATTCCTGCTGCTCCAAGACCCCGCTGCAATAAGAGCTGAACCATCAGACCACCAATGGAATGACCAATTAAAATGGGTTTTTCAGGTAACTGCCCAACAATCTGAGCGTAATAATTCGTCAGTTCTGCCAGCCGATTGGAGGCAATCTGGGCATCCGGCTGGCGGTTACGTAATACGTCGGCCGGGGCACCTTTGTGGGGCCAGGCCGGAGCGAGGGTCGTGTATCCCTTCTGCTGAAAATAAGCTTGCCACTCCTGCCAGCAATCATTGCTAACAAAGGCACCGGTAATAAAAACGATGGTTTTGGGACGAACAGGTTTCATGATTTCAGTTGTTTGGTTAAAACAGTATCAGGATTCGATCACGTTTAAGCGGCCACTGCTTGTCTGGATACCAAGTGTCATACCAAACCTGTAAGGCCGATCCGGAAAGAGCTTACGAACCTCATGAAATAGGGCCTGGCAGTTTATAAAAGGGATTTTGATGTAAAAATGAACTTCGCTGATTACCAGCATTAATCAGTTAGCCAGCCAAAAAATCTTGGTGAAATCTGGGTGAAACTGGAGATTTCTGGAGATTCTGGGAGAATACACGAGGAACCTTTTTGCTGTTTAGGCCATAGCTTACTGCTGGACCACATTACATTGATTGGCATTTAAATTGGTTGATGGCCCTTAACAACGAGGGTAACTCGGCCACGACTGATGTTCTGAATGGAAGTGATGACGGCCAAAAACAAGCTGTTGGTCAATGGCTTGTTGGCTATTCTGTACTATCTTGAATCAGTTTTTAAGCCTCAACAGGCAGTAGCTTCACCCTATGAAAAATGAACTCTTTGGTTTAGCTGCAAACGCTTTAACAGAAGAACTTACTCCATGCAAAACGGATGAATATCCTCAGAAAGCTTTCCTTACTAACTGGAATAGCCCTGTTCTCCCTCGAAGCAGTCTATGCGCAGCTGGCATTAAATAAACCATTAGATCAGATACTGACACAATATCAAGGTGCTGAATCAGGCGACAAGCAAGTGGAGTTTGCGTTGCAAATGGCCGATTATTACATGTTTAAAAATGAAGCTACCCGAATTGATATAGACAGTGCTTTTATATTTATTAAACGAGCAGAAAAAAAGAATAATGAGCTTCATTCGCTGAAATGGCGGGAAGAAATACTCTATTTTTTAGGCGAGTATTATTATAAAGTAGGAGATATAAATAAGGGAAAACAATATAGCATATACCTATCAAACACTATTGGTAAGCTGAAATCGATTGAAAATCAGATACAGATATGGCATAGGATTGCCTTTATCCTGCCGAAAAGAGATACGGTTGGGCTGACAAAATTAAATTGTTTTGAGCGAATAACGGCTTTATATCAGCGATTAAATAATACGGTGAAAGTGTTAGAAACGCAAATGTATATTGCCGATGTACACTTAATGCAAGATAAATTCGATCTGGCTGAAAAAGAATTTTTTCAACTACTAGCTAACTATAAAGCGATCCATTTTCCAAACCTGCACTATGTATATAACTATCTGTCTGTTATTAATCATCGTAGAGGAGATTATAAAAAATGCCTGCACTATTCCCTACTATGCGTGGAAAGCATGGAAAAAACGAACGACAAAGCTGGCGCAGTCAATCTGTATAGCCGATTAGCTAATATATATCATGAACTGGGGCAGACAGAGAATTGCATACGCTACTACAGGAAAGTGTTCAACTGCCCTATTTCGAATCCCGTTGACTTTTACACAGTCCGGGAAGCTGGCCTATTTGTTCGGGAGTTAATTGCGCTAAATAGACATAAAGAAGCATTGAGTTTCATTAAAACCTTTTCAAATGAACATCCGCCTGCCGATTATTATGGCAAAGCCAGTTTAGCCAGAACATTCGCTTATTATTACAATAATATTCATAATCAGCCAGTAGCGGAGAAGTATAATGAGCAAATGATCGAGTTTGCCAATTTTTTAGGGAAATATAATGAAATTACAGGTGATGTCGAATATGATATTGGTTGTTACTATTACGAAAAAAAACAGTTTGCCAATGCGATTATTCATTTTAAGAAAGCATTATTTGAAGCTAGCCATGTACATGCATTTACAACAATACGTGATATTCAGAAAATGCTTTTTAAGGCCGATTCCTCAGGAGGTGACTATTTGTCGGCTATTAATCATTTAAATCAGGCTCAATTAATAAACAATACCATTTTTAATGAAGCCAAAAACAAGCAAATTCAGGAAGTGCAGGTTAAATATGAAACAGCTAAAAAAGATTTAGACATTCGGTTTTTGACTGAACAGGGGTTACTACAAAAAACGCAGTTGCAGCAGGCAAATAATTTGAAGAATGTCACCCTGGTCAGTATTGTTCTATTATTATTAATCGTAGCGCTACTCTATAACCGGTACATGATTAAACTACGAAATAGTCGACGATTGGAGCGGCACCAAAAAGAAATCAACGACAAAAATGAGTCGCTTCAGGCTTTGGTCAGTGAAAAAGAATGGCTATTAAAAGAGCTTCATCACCGGGTAAAAAATAACCTGCAACTGACAATCAGCTTGCTGCACACCCAGAGTAAATACCTCTCCGATCAAGGTGCCATTCGGGCTATTGAGCAGAGCCAGCACCGGGTGCGTGCTATGGCGCTTATACACCAGAAACTGTACCGCTCCGACAGCCTGTCGCACGTCGATATGTCAACTTATATCCGCGAGGTAGTCGACCAACTGGAAGAATCATTTAATCATGAGGAACAGATCACCTTCCACTACCAGTTAGCTCCGCTGGAACTGGATGTCTCACAGGCAATTCCGCTAGGTCTAATCATTACCGAAGCCATTACCAATGCCCTAAAGTACGCCTTTCCTGCGGGGTACCCGTCTGATGAGCAAGGTGGTACGATAAACTTGTCATTGACTCAAGTGGACGACGAAAACTACCAACTAGTGGTTGAGGATGACGGCGTGGGTTTACCTGAAAACGTTGATCTTCGTCGTCAGGGATCCATGGGGGCGAATATCATGCGTCGCCTAACGAAGCAATTGGGCGGTATATTCCAGGTTGAAACTAAAGGAGGAGTCAGAATATCCGTTTCATTTCCGGTAATCAAACTTCAGCCGCATCATGCCCACCTCAACTAATCTCGCCGTTGCTGGAAAAACGGTTAATCCGGGTGCTCGGGTGCTGATTGTGGAGGACGAACTGCTGATTGCCGACAACCTGGAAGATATACTCCTGGACGCTGGCTATACAGTCGTTGGGATTGCCGTCAGCGTGCAGGAAGCTCAGGACCTTCTTGCTGACCATCAACCAGATTTGGTGCTGCTGGACATTTACCTGAAGGGGGGCGAAACGAGCTTAGACTTTGCCCGAACGTTGCGGACCCAGCACATTCCGTTTATCTACATTTCGGCTAATGCGAATGATGGTGTTCTGCACGAAATAAAAGCAACGCAGCCCTACGGGTATATTGTTAAACCGTTTCGTTCGAAAGATATTCTTTACACGCTGGAAATTGCCTTTTATCGCCACGCCCATAGTTTGGAGCAGAAACTTCGGGAGGAAAAAATGCTTCAGATTTCGTTGACGAATGCGCTGTCAGAAGTCAATGATTGGGTGCAAAAACTGCTAAACGTAGCAACCTGTCTGCAGCCCTTTATTCCGTTCGATTTAATTACGCTCAGCCTTGACGAAGGAAAGACCACCCGATCCTGTAGTTTCTTCAGAATCGGACTAAACGAGTACCAGACCATTCATTCAGTTGATTTTCTACGAATGACTGGGTTAACGGCGCAGAAATACGATCAGTTACGGGCCGAACTCCCCCCTCTGGACGGCATTAGCCTGCTTACCGGAAACGAGTATGCGGAGTCTTGCCAACGCTTCCGTTTAACACAGATCATTGCGAAAACCTTTTCATTACAAGCTAATCTACTAGCAACTCTATCCACTACGCAGGGAAGCCTCTTTACGATTTCCTTTTATAGCCGCCAACCGGATGCCTATCTACCTGACCATGTATCGCTACTGGAGCGGTTGCAGCAATCGGTTAGACTCACCCTGGAGCGTTTGCTGGCTTTTGATGAGATTGCCCGTCTGAATGAGCAATTAGGCAGAGAAAATAAGTATTTACAGGAAGAAGTAAAGACAACGGCCAGCTTTAATGAGATTGTGGGTACAAGCCCCAAACTCCATCATGTGTTCAAACAGGTCGAGAAGGTTGCCCCTACCGACGCTACTGTGCTCCTAATGGGTGAAAGCGGTACGGGAAAAGAGTTGTTTGCCCGCGCTATTCATACGTTATCGTCCCGGAAAGATAAGTTGCTGGTGAAAGTAAATTGCGCTACCCTACCCATGAACTTGATTGAATCTGAGTTATTTGGGCACGAAAAAGGGGCATTTACCGGAGCAGCCGAACGGCGGATAGGGAAGTTTGAACTGGCGCATCAGGGCACCATTTTTCTGGATGAAATCGGTGAAATGCCCCTGGACTTGCAGGCGAAGCTCCTGCGTGTGTTACAGGAAAAAGAATTTGAACGCCTGGGAGGAAAAGGAACCATTCAAACCGATGTACGGGTGATTGCCGCTACAAACCGGCATTTAGAAAAGGAAGTGGCCGAGGGCCGTTTCCGCCTGGACTTGTATTATCGATTGAGTGTGTTTCCAATCCTGTTACCGGCCCTTCGGGAAAGGCCAGAGGATATTCCTTTATTGGCTCATTTCTTTGCGCAGAAGTATAGCCAGAAAATGGGGAAATCAAGTCCAGGAATTAGCTCAACAACTTTAGCAGAACTCCTTAGCTACGCCTGGCCAGGCAATATTCGAGAATTGGAGAATATTATTGAGCAGGCAGTCATCATCAGCGATGGCCTGGGACCGCTCACACTCGGCCGATCATTGGCTAACAACTGGATTATAACTAACCCCAGTTCCGGCCACCCATCAATCAACGATCCTGTTAATAAGTCAAATCAGGTGCCAACACCTATAACAGAACCAAAGACATTATCGGATGTAAAGTCAAGGCATGAGCAAACTGAACGCGATTATATTCTATCGGTACTTATACAAACGAATGGCAAAATTCGGGGTAAAGGTGGGGCTGCTGAACTACTGGGTTTGAAACCAACTACTTTAGAATACCGTATGGAGAAATTAGGTATTAAAAGTAAATAAATCTTGGCCTGCCTTTATTCGGAGGTTTACGTGGACGATTCTAGATGCTTCTTAGTCTGATATAAGTCGTTCATTAGCACAATATTAAGTGCATTTTAGTTTGGATTGACAACCCTTTTAGTGCTCTTAAACAGCCAGTCGAAGAAGGAGACGAAAGGGTATGATAATCAATAGATTCGTTACATAGTGAAAACGACCTCTATCGAAAACAGGAAATTGGTTACCAGATAAGCGAACGGTCGAATACAGAGTTCTGATTTTTGACTGGATTTAGGCAATGGCTGGCCGGTTGAAGCGAAGTTTGATAAGCGTTCCGTCCTGGTTTTCGTAGGTCAACCTACCTTCGAGCTGGCGGGTAAGCAGTTCCACTAACTGGGTGCCGAAGCCCGTTTCGTTGACTGCTTCCACAGGCTGTTTACCGATACCATTGTCGGCTACCTGCAACAGCAACGAATCGTCGCCCATCCGCGTCAGGCTGATGCGAATTGTGCCGTTGTCTTTACCGATAAAGGCATATTTAAGCGAGTTGGTTATCAATTCATTCGTTATTAGTCCTATGGAAACCGCCGTGTCAATATCCAGTACCAGCTCGGGCATCGAACAGACAATGGTAATGTGACTGGCTGCATCGAATGAATCGAGAATGCTTTCACCCAGATTGTTAAAATAATCGCGCATTTCGATAGCCCCTAACTGCTTGCCCTGGTACAGTTTCTGGTGAATGATGCCCATACTCTGCACCCGGTTTTGACTGGCCTGTATGGCTTCCTGTACGTTAGGGTCAGTAACTTTAGCCGATTGTAATGCCAGCAAACTTGACACCACTTCCAGATTATTCTTGACCCGGTGATGAATCTCTTTCAGCAGGAGTTCGTTCTGGGCGTTTTTCTGAGCAATCTCGTCGCGCTGTTGTTTAATGACAACGGCTTCCTGCAGGGCCAGTTCACGGGCCTGTTCACGCAGACGGACCTTCAATAAATACCAAAAGCCGAGTAGCAGCACCAGCCCATAAGCCGCATAGGCCCAAAGGCTTTGCCACCAGGGCGGGCTGATGTGTATGCGGAGGGGTGCCAGATTTGTCCAGATTCCGTCGCTATTGCGGGCTTTCAGGTGGAACAGGTACGTTCCCGGCTTCATCTGGGCAAAATCAACGGTGTTTTTCAGGCCGATGCTTACCCATTGTGGCTCGTCATTCGGTCCGGTCAGGGAATAGGCATAGGCACGACTGCTGGTGTTTCGGTAATCCAGCAGCGCAAATTTTAGTTCTAAGGTGTTTTCCCGGTGCGACAATGCCAGCTCATTGGCTCGCCAGCGATCTGGGGGCAGGAGACGCATGGTTTGCGTCCCGTCGATGTCGAAGCAGGAAACGCCCACCAACCGCAGCGGTGATGAGGCTTTAGGAATGGTATGGATGGTATCGTTTGGCCCAAACCTCCGTAAGTTGTTCTGGCAACCGAAATATATTTCGCCGGTAGTAGCCAGTGCTGTAATGGGCGTAGAATAAACCGAGTTGCCTACAAACTGTGGAAACGTGGTTACGCGCTCCGTAAGAGGGTCTATACAGGATACCACCTGATTCTGATTGAGCCAGATTTTACCGGCCCTGTCGAGGGTAGCGTGAGCAAAATAATCATCCGTGAACCCGTTTGCTGCACTATATTTTTTGAATCTCCCCGTTTTGACCGACAGCTTCTGTAAGGGAGCCGCATACCCACTCGTTACCCACACATCGCCCTGCTTATCAATCAGGGGCGCAAACGTGTAGTTGCTGGCTAGTCCATAAGGGTCGCCTTGCCGGAGTACAAACCGCTGCACTTGTCGGGTTCGTTTGTTCACCCGACTAAGGCCGTGAGCGGCTCCGCACACCCACACCGTGTTCTGGGCATCGACCGCAATCTTTTGCAGCGTGTTCGACAATAAGCTGTTGGCGTTGGTAGGATCGTTTTTCCACTGTTCATAGGTACTCACCAGCCCCGTCTCGACCGATAAGCTGCCTTTGGGAATGCGAAAAAGCCCCTGCCCCCAGGTCGAAATCCAGAGGTCACCATCCCGGTCAATAACCGAAGCGATGGCATTCGGGATCGTCTTACTCCCGGCCTTGTCTAAACGAACACGTGTTAGATGACCTGTCTTTTTATTGTAAACGAACAGGCCAGCTTCCGCACCGACCAGCAGGTATGGATCGTAGCCGGTTCCGGTCGCACCTGGAAGCGGTAGGGTGAAATAGGTCAAGGGCTGTTTCAGTACAATCTTCATCTCATTCTGGCCCGGCCTGGACTGGCCCATCCAGGCCGGGCCCGGCTTGTATCGAATCAGACCCAAATCGGTACTGATCCAAAGGAAGCCTTCCGAGTCGGGCATGAGGGACTCCGTTACGGGCCGGGCCAATCCAGGCCGGGCCGGAACCGCACCGGCGGTGTTAGTAAATTTTGGCAGTGGAATGTTGGGGTGGCGTTCCTGGCGGGGGTCGAAAAAAAGCGGATTTTTGTCGCTCGCCCTCTCCAGCCAGATTAACCCCTGGCCATCTTCGTAGAGGGTTACCAACTCTTTGAGTTGTTCCCCATTGCTGATGGCTATGGGTGTGCATTGTTCCACGACGGTCCGGTCGGCTGAAATACGGAAGAGGTCGTTATCGCAGCAAAGCCAAAGTCGACCCGCCCGATCTTCCAGGATCACTTTTGGAAACGGAATGGGTTTGCCGTCGACCGTTCGCCTATCGAACCATTTGATTTGCCCTGTTTTGGGGTTAAAAACCCGCAGCCCGGTTTGGTCCGGAACACCCATCCAGATCAGGCCCTGACGATCTTTGCAGAGGCCGTTAATCACATTGAGACCATCAGGGACGTTAGGGATGGGCACCCCTGATTTATTTACAGTCGGAAAGCACCGCCATTGATTATTTGATCGATCAAACTGCTCGAATCCAGCCGTTGTGCAAACGTAAACATCGTGCGGCCTGGCGCGGCCCGATTCCACCAGAATAGGCGACAGTGGGTTACCCTGCAACTGCCCTGACTCGCCTGGTTTGGGCAAAAAACGGACGGTGCTACCCGTTTTAGGGTCGAACCGATTCATGCCATAATCGCTGCCGATCCAGAGATAACCGGATTCATCGCGTTGAAGAAACCGGAGCTTATCCGACGATAGACTGGTCTTGTTGGTTGGCAGGTGTCGAAAATGGGCCACGTTGCCGGTTCGCTGATTGTAGGCATTCAGGCCCCCGTCGCGAGTGGTTATCCAGAACGTGCCTCGTTCGTCCTGAATCATATCCGCCACCCGCGCCGAGGAGAGGGAGTTCAAATCCGCCGGATCAGATCGTACCGTTACGATCTCATGGCCGTCGTACCTGCTCAGGCCACTGCCGGTGACGAACCAGAGAAAATCGTCGCGGTCGGTAAAGAATTGATTGATGGTTAATTGATTTCGGTTGCGGCCCAGCGTCTCTTTGGGGGGTTCGTCGAAGTAAAGCACCGTGGATTGTGCCTGCCCGGCGGACGCGGGTAGGCACAATAGCAGGAGGAGCCACCCAAAAACAACGTATCCATTCATGTTGACTTGTTTGTTAGCTCAAGCTACTTCACTTGTCTTTCTGATCCTCGTTGTTAATATCGCGGATGCAGATAAATTTTCCGTCGCGTTTTTCAAAAATGCCCATGTATTTGCCGGTGCTCACCACGTTGCCAGCCTCGTCTTTAATCGTTGTCTTCCCGACTTCGGTTATTACGTTGCCATCGCCGTACACGTCCATCGTCTCGTAGGAAACCGTCGTCCCGGCCTTGCGCGCTTTCATACTTTTGAGCAACACCTGCCGGATGGCAGCCTTTCCCACGGACATGGGTTCGTCATCGGCCATTTCTACGGCATCGTCTGCGTAGAGTGCCATTACTTTGTCGATGTCCTTAGCGGTTGTGGCGCTGGCCCATTCGGTTTCGATGGCTTGTATTTCCGTTTTGATGGCGGCCATATCGGGTTTAGCAGGTAGCTGCTCCGTGGTAGCTTCTGTTTTTTTTGCGGGGGCGTTGCAACCCGTAACGCAGACAGACGTCATGGCAACAACGGTCAGGAGTAGGGTAAATGGATTGGTTTTCATTGGTTTTTTGATGGTTAGACGATTTAGGGCACTCTCACTAAGCGACGATAGAGTTCAACGGCTTTTATTTTCTCGTACACCGTACCCAGTTTTTTATCTGCTTCCTGAAACGATTTGTCGTCGTGGATTTTCTGGTATGCGCTGGCATTGGGCCAATTGCCCTCGAAGAAGTAGCGGTATTTGTCGGCTCCTTCTCCCGCTACTTTGTAGAGTGTGTATCCGGCGTTACTGTACCCTAAGCGTTTAATGACCGTGTTCAGCTCGCCAATCAACGCCGACAGCTGGGCCTCCGTTACACCCGCTGGCATATCGAATAGGTGGATACTTTTGAGTGAAGGCGTTGCCGTTTGCTGAGCCTGTGCAGATGCCGACAGGCCGAGGCTAACCAGCAGCCAAAGAGCAGAGAGGGAAATCAGGAAATGTTTCATGGGTTTGATTGGTTAGTTTGACTGTTTTAAGATCGATTCACCAGCACCATAGGCTGGGCTTATTAGTTCGGATTTACGTAGTGTCGTCCGTTAAATCCAATTCCATGAATAACAAATAGTCTTTAAATTCTGCGGGGATTTCCATTTCTGGATACGCGTCAATGTCACGAAATCCAAAACGTTTATATAAGGAGTGAGCCGCTTTCATAAACTTCGGACTGTCAAGCCGAATTTTCTTATAACCGACTTTTTTCGCTTCAAGTAAAAGGCCTTCGAGGATAGCTCGTCCAGCTCCAATTCGTCTGCTAGCTGGATCAACAAACATTCGTTTTATTTCACCGATTTCGGGATTGATACGTTTCAGACTTCCAAGCCCACATACGTTACCTTCATAAATAGCCAGGATTAGCTGTCCGTAAGGGGGTTGAAACTTGCCAATCTGTTGGATGTCCTGGTCAACAGCTTCTTTGGGATTATGCGGATGGACGCCATAGAGCTCCTGCATTTTGTCGTTACCCCAAACCAAGTAGTCAAACCATAATTTTTTAACAGCTTCCAGGTCGTCAGGAATGACAACAGTTCTTGTTTTTACTTTTTCACTTTTGTCCATTTCCTGAATAGGTTTTGGTTGGACTGTTTAAACGTTTATTTTTCTAGCCTTCTTTACCCCTAAATCCCCTGAAGGGGACTAAATTCCTACTTAGACAAAGTCCCCTTCAGGGGATTTAGGGGTAAAGAAGGCTGAGTTACATATATCGTTATGATGTAGATAAAAAAGTTTAAACAGGTTCGTTGTTTACTTTCTGTGGTAGCCCTGCCGCTAACTCGCCGATTTATATCATCCGGAAATGGGGAAGTGCCATACGGGTTCGAATTTTACACCCGAATTCCCGTTGTTTCATCCCGAATTGGTTGATCACAGGTAGCTCAGCCACCACTGCTCTTTGTGGGTTGTCTTGTAGGTATCAAACCAGCGACACAGGGGATACAACGACGCGACAACGGCTATCCAGATCAGGTAAACCAACCCAAGGTTGTAGCCTCCATCGCCGGGTAGCACAAACCGCATCGGTATGGTTTTCAGCGCTTTATCGGCCTCCGTCATGGTATGGCCAGTGGTAAAAAAGACAATCATGCGCAGGGTATGCAGGACATACCAATGGATCGTGTAATAAAAAAAGGCCGTTCGTCCGTAGGTGCGCAGCACGCCCGTAACGCGGTTGTGTACGTTCTCCAGCAACGCCAGTCCCAGCAGTCCCGGCCCTACCGTAATGCACATATACAGCAGCGATGGGGGGTATTTATGCACTTTCAGGAACGAGAACAAGGTAGTGAGACCGTCTTTCTGGACGCTCCAGGGGAAGGGGTCGCCGTATCCATTCAGCAAACGCAGCACCACAAATAACCCAATGGCACCGGCACCGAGAGAAAACAGCCACTGTTGTCGCTTCGTGGGCGAAACCGCTGGCTCAAACAAACGGCCCAAGCAGTAGCCCAGCATCATTAGCCCCAGCCAGGGAAGAAACGGGTACAGTACCACAATGACCCGACCGGGAGCGAATTCAAACACACGGTGATCACCACCATGAAACAGCGCCCACCAAAAACCCGATGTAAATCCCGGTGCCTGTTCCACCGCATCCAGCAGATTATGGCCTAAAACGATCGCTAAACCAAGGCTTAGTATGGCCCGGAACGGCAGCCACGTCAGCCCGGCCATGAACACCATACTGATGCCCAGCGACCAGAAAACGACCAGCGTGATGGTATTAAACAGTGTAAACGTATCCGCCGGAACAATCAGGAGTACCTCGGCTGCAATGAGCCATAGACCCCGTTTCAGCAGGAACAGACTCAACTCGCTACGCGATTTTCGTATGCCCTGCAAGTAGATGGACGTACCGGAAAGCAAGGCAAACGTAGGAGCGCAGAAGTGGGTAATCCAGCGGGTGACGTACAGGACCGGTGTAGTGGTATCGAGATTGAGCGGATCATCGGTATAGGCCTGGGCGTGGAAGAAATCGCGCGTATGGTCCAGCGCCATAATGATCATAATCAGGCCCCGCAGTACGTCGATGGACTCGATGCGGTTTTTGATCAATGAACGCGCTGGATTGAGGGAGCTTTCGGTAGCAGATGTATGGGTAAGCGGGAAGGTCATTTCGGTATGGCAGCTGACACTCGTTTATGTGTTCTGGGCGTTCTGGATAACATCAGGCAAGAATCTGTAAAAAGAAGATGAGGCTCATCATCGAATCCGATTAACTGAATTAGCGCACTTTATAGGCTTCTAACTCAATCTCAATCAACTGGCCGGGCAAGGCTAATTCTTTTACGCCAAACCACGACCCGGTCGGAAACTGCTTTTTATAGATCGTATTTCGGTAAGCCGACTGGTTCACAAATTCGGGCATGTTCGTGGTCAGAATATTCTCCACCACAACGTCGTCCCAGCTGTAGCCATAGTGTTTCAGAATTTTGTCCAGATCGGCGTAGCAATTTTTCATTTGTTGTCCCAGATCACCTTTAGCCGTCAGGTTTCCTTTCTCGTCCATACTGACCGCACCCGATATTTTCAGTTCATTGCCAATCCGAACGGCATGGGAATAGCCATACGCTTTCTCGACCTCGGGCCGTAACATAAAGTACTCCGGTGCATCGGATTGAGTCGCTGGTTTCTCATCTGCTTTTTGGGGAGCGGTATTGCAACCGACGGTCAACAGAATCAGGGCGGTAACAACGGCCAGCATCAGGGCGGATTGGTTGGGTTTCATTGGGATTTGGTTGGTTAATGTGAAGAGATCAATTCCCTTTTTTCAAAAAAGAGATCAATCCGGTGAAATACGTTTGCTGGTCGTCGTACATCGCCAGATGGCTACCGTTGGTACAGAGCAGAAAAGTGCCATTTTTGACCTGCCTGGCCATCATCGCCATGTGTTTAGGGTCCATCGTGTCGTAGGTGGCTCCAATCACAAGCGTCGGCACTGTTATTTTTGGCAGGTCTTTACTACGATCCCAGTTCTTTAGGTTAGCATCACCCGCCATGCCAAACTCGCTTGGTCCCTGCATAGTCACATACTGCTCCTGGTTCAGTTTGGCTAACCCACGATTCAGCGGTTCGGGCCATTGCGCCGTTGGTATACGGCAGATGTGCTTTTCGTAGTAATTGGGCAGCAGCAGTTCCATATAGCGCGGGTTGGTGAAGTCGCCTTTGGCTTCAAGGGTTTTGATCTCGGCCAGCACCTTCGGATCCATTTGTTTGGCGAGTACGTCGTTGGCGTATTGGCTGTAGGCGGGCGCGCTGCTCATCATGTTCGAGATAATTAAACCCCTGAGGTTTTGTCCGTATTTAAGCGCATATTCAATACCCAAAATGCCCCCCCACGACTGACC
This sequence comes from Spirosoma migulaei, assembly GCF_054776855.1. NCBI lineage: Bacteria > Pseudomonadati > Bacteroidota > Cytophagia > Cytophagales > Cytophagaceae > Spirosoma > Spirosoma migulaei. The sequence continues at coordinate 705,176 of NZ_BAAHBG010000002.1, forward strand.
GTATAGGTAAAGGTTGTCTTTGTTTAACCCCAACGCTATCCGAACCTGCTCTACTTCTTCCAAAAAACGGGGTAATACCCACAGGCTCTTGTCAGTCGGCCGGTCGCTGTTACCCGCGCCGAGTTGGTCATAATAAATGAACTCAATGCCTTCTTTGGGCAGAAAACTCTCGAATACCTCGTAGGCCTCATGACCTGCACCAGGACCGCCGTGCAGAATCAAAACCTTGACCGTTGGGTTGTTTCCAATCCGCTTCGTCCACACGTTGAATGTGCCTTTCGGGGTCTTGATCGGGATTATTTTCACGCCCCCGGTTTGTATACCCGTATCGGCGGGGGCAAAGTAGGTTTGAAATGCGTTAGCCTTGTCGGCGTTTGGTTTTGGGTCACAGCCTGCAACGGTCACGCCAATGAGCAAAACAGCAAAAGTGGCTGGTAACAGTGAAGATAGAAATTGGTTGATTTTCATAGGTCTATCGAATAGAGAAAAGGCTGCGAGGATATAGGTTTTAGTTGCGCTCAGTCTTCGCTACTTGACGGCTACCGGTGCCGATGCCGACTCCTGGTAAAACGTCGCTTTCCACGCGCCATTGATTTTGGTGAAGAGCATCGTTCCCGCTACGTGTTCAAACTTCATTTTCTGGCCGGTTTTGAGCGTTGCATTCTGTTCCATCGAGAACGTATAAAGCACCAGTGAGTCAGTCAAAACCCGAATCGCTTCCTTTGCTGGCACGACACTCAACGTCTTCATCTGGCTAAACCCGTCTGCGTTCAATTTTTTGAGTGCGTTATAATCGCCAAAGGTGCCATCGGGATTGACGGCCTGAAAATCAGGTGTATTTTCAAAGTACGTCATGCACGTTTCAATGTCCAGTTTTTCGACCTGTTGGAAGAATCCGTTCACAAGGGAAGAAATTTCCTGTTCAATAGCTTGCTTTTGTTCGGTTGTCATTGTCGACACGTCGGTCGTCTGGGTAGGCGTTTCTTTGGCAGGTGAACTACAACCGGCGGCAAACAGGAGCAGGGCCACGAAGACAGCCAGGGCGGGGGCGAATGGGTTGTTTTTCATTGACTTGGTTTGGTTGTTTCGCCCGGTATGCAACGTCGCATACCGGGCGAGTGTGGTGGGATAGATTCAGTTATTTCTTGCTCATAATCAGCATGGTAGGCTTTCCAATGACACCATCTTTTCGCATCGTTTCTGCCAAATCCGGACGGGCAAAAAAAGCCTTCGGTGCGTCGGGCGAGGCCCACTCGCTGATGATACAAACCGTGCTAGGGTCGTCGGCCAGCGTACTGACTTCGGCACTTAGTTCGCCTGCCAGCATTCGTTCGTTATAAAACAGATCGAAGCCTTTTTTCCAGGCGGCATAGTCAGCCACTTTGTGATAGACCATCGCTTTGACGAGTTTGGATTGTGTGTTGCGGCTGATCTTCCACTGCCCGTTCTCTTTGACCGCAGTGTTGCTGTAAGCCCCCTCCCTCACGATCCGGTCTCCTTTTGCCGACCGTCCCGTTAGCCGATAGGTTCCCGTGAAAATCACGCTGCCATCGAATTGCGGGCTAACATTGGCCAGCGAAACGACGTTGGTCACGTCTGCATCGACAAACCCCTGTGTGTAAAAGTCAATTATCGCGGCCCCTTTCGTGGTGGTGCCGTCCGTAGCCGTCCGCACGGCATCGGCGGTGAACATCGTTTTCAGGGTCGCTGCTTCCTCGCGGTTGAAGGCATCCTGAAACCGCTTCATCAGGTCGCGCATCTCAAGCCCCACCATGTTCATACTCCACTTGACCTGACTGATTTTCCACTGTCCGCCGACCTTGCCGATCAGCATCTCGTAGGTGCCTGCCGTGGGGTTGAGCTTTACGCCGGTTTTCCGCACAAAATCGTAGCCGCTAACGGTCGTGCCGATTTTTACCTTGCCATCGGGCTGGCCCTCGGTGCTGACCACCGTGAAGTCCATATAAGATCCGGCCGTTTCGCCGAAATCGCGTACATAGTCGGCTTCAACATCGGCTTTAGAGCCGGGCGATACACTGCCATCGGGGTTTACCCAGCCCACATTGTCGGCAAAAAGGGTCATCAGCGTAGGTCGGTCTCCTTTGTTGTAGGCTGTCTGGTAGGTTTTGACAAAGGCAACAGCTTCTGGGTTGATGCCCTGAGCGAGGGTGGTGGCTGCGAAGGCCGGGAGGAGCAGCAAAGTCAATAGCCGGGCCATTACGAACAATAGGTTACTGGTTTTCATGGGTGTGTATGGTTATGTGAGTTGATTCGGTGAATTCTTGAGCCAGCAATGCTACACAGCCTGATGCAGCGTTTTCTGTGCCGACCTGAATGCTACGCCGAGGTCATTGGTCGCCAGGGTGTTGCTGTATACAAGTGCGGCTTCGGCTGCGGGCGGTTGCTGGTTCAGCATGAGCGACAGATCGGAGATGCGGTAACTTTCGCTCGAAAGGAGGTAGTTTTTACCGTGCAAGCCCGACCGGGTAGCTGCCTGAAAAACGGCCTCGGCCACGTCGCGCACATCCACCACCGAAAACGCTATATCATTGGCAAAAAGCATTTCGACAAATGGGTTGGGAGCGATCTTGTGCTTGAACAGATATTGCATACTCATAGACATTGAATCGGCGCGGGGCGACAAGCTATTGCCCACGACAAAAACGGGTGAAACGGTAGTGATCTCGAAGGGTAAATCCGGGTTTGCCTCGATGAACTTCCGCACGACCTGGTCGGCCAGAAATTTGGCTTGTCCGTAGGGATGGTCCTCCGCACTGAACCAGGGCGTATCGGCTTCGGAAAATACCTGACCGGCAGGGTGGTTCGGGTGAGGCATGGGAAACGAAGTATTATAGGACGCTACCGACGCGATGAACACCACACTTTTGAGTCCCTCAGTTCGGTTGGCGATGGCCAGAAAATTTTCTGTGCCTCGGATTGTGGGGTCCAGCAAGTCGCGCTGCGGGTCTTCTACCGCCAGCTGAAAAGGTGTGCCGCCGTGTACCACAATCGCGCAGCCCTTCATGAAGGCTTCCAATGCGGTTACATCGCGCACATCGCAGGATACCAGCGTAAGGTTTTCGCCCTTTTTGAAAATGCTCAGGTGAGCGTACTTTTCGGCGTTGGCCGGGTCAGAAGCCGATACTTTCACAGCATATCCTTCGGTCAGAAATTTTTGGGTGACGTAGCTACCGATGAAGCCAGCACCGCCAAGGATGCCTACAGTTTGCATAAAGTTGTGGTTTAAGTCGCCGGGCAGTCTGCACTGCCCGGCGGGAATTGACTAGACGTGGTTATAGAAGACAGGAGGTAATTAGTTCGTAGTCGAATACGACAAATCGGACCGGAGGTGGCCAATTCTCGATTCTATGCGCCGAATGAAAGGCTTCAGTTCGGCAAAAAGGTTCTTAAACCCGGCCCGAAATTCTTCAGTATTAGCCTCATTTCTCGCTTTAAAGTCGGCCTGGCTTTTGGCCAGGTCTTCGACCAGTACGAAATTTTCACTAGTACCGAACCGGCTCATATATACGTTGTAGGGGATCTTGCCTGCTTTACTGGTGTAGAGTTCCTTAAACCGGTTGAAGAGAGCATTTACCTTAGACTGATTATGTGGTTCGTAATAGAAGTAATCGTACCCGTGGTAGGCGTACTCCGACTGACTGGTCTGGTCAGGTGTGTAGGAGTACTCCGGGAGGTACACCAGTATATAATCGCGGTGGCTGGGGTAGCACTTGTCGAAATCGGCGAATAAGGCTGCGAAGGCCTCTTTGCCCATTTTTTCCTGCAAGGGAGCCAGCGGGTCTTTGTCGAGGTCAGCCATGTGCTCGATTGGCTCAATGGTGTAATACCGATGGTCATTGTCCTGAATAGTGAGCCAACCGTTCTTTATGCTGTGTTTTCGACATTGACTAACCAGTTCGTTCGAGGCCTGTTCGTACTGGATCACCATCGTCGGCATAACGGGGTCCTCATGGATGTGGAAGAGCTGCGGTTTGGTGGGCGTGTCCTGAGCCAGCAAAACGGCGGCCGGTACGAGCCACAGGAAGCAAAAAACCGCTGGCGAACGAATAGTAGCAAACGGGAACGGCATGGTTAAGCATAGTTTGGGTGTGGTCTGGAACGGAGCGGCCCAATCAGCCCGGCAAAGCGATTTGGCTGATAACGGATCTAAACTATCGCCAGTGTGTTCCCCAACCAAGTTCGCCCGGACGAGCGTATCCTTTTACTGTCCGAAAGGGGGTATTTTCTTACCGGATGTGTGAACGGTAATGCCGGTTTTGTCCGGCGGCCTCAAATGGTCTGAATTCGTTTCAGTAGTGTCTCGCGCAGGAGGTGGCTGAGCGGAATCGTTTTACCCCCGATTCCGATATGGCCTTCACCTACTTCATCGACCTGCGTCAGATTTACCAGATAGGAGCGATGGACCCGCACAAAAAAGTTGGCCGGGAGCTTATCTTCCATCACCTTCAGGGTCGTTGTCAGCAGGTATTCTTTGGTGGCCGTGAAGAGGTGGCAATAGTTGCGGTCGGCTTCTACGTAGAGAATATCGGCGATGAAAATCTTGACGATCTTTTCGCGGTGCCGTACAAAAATCCGGTCATTGAGCACAAAGGGCGCGTCGGGGACAGGGTTGGCAGAGGTGGGTGGCTCGTCGGCCAGGCGGCTCATGGCCAGCTCGATAGCCCGTTGTAGCTCAATTGCCCGGATCGGCTTGGCGATGTAAGCGTAGGGATGCGTTTTTTTTGCTCGGGCAAAGGTGGCCTCGTCGGTATTGGCCGTGACGTAAATAATCGGGATGTTCCACTGCTGGTGGATAGCATGGGCTGTGTCGATACCGTCGAGTGAGCCTTTGAGACTGATATCGAGCAGAATCAGGTCAGGCCGGTTGGTTTCAGCATGTAGAATGGCTTCTTCGCCCCTAGGCACAATCCCGCTCACCTCATAGCCAAGTTTAGTGAGTTGCAGGGCGATGTTAGCGGCAATGATCATGTCGTCCTCCACGACGAGCAACTTTAAAGGGGTGTCCATTCTATTTGTTGATCATTCGTCAAGTAACCATTACGCGCGTACCGAAGGTTGAATTCTGTACCGCGTATCCTCGATAGTGCTGGCAGTGTAATCAACCCTGTAAATCTGCTACGAAGTAAACTCAAATTTTATAGTTATGAAAACCAATAGCTTGATTAAGTGAAGCCATTAGGATAAGACGTATTTGTGACATTCAGTAAACCTATCAAAAGATTAAGTTTTATAACCTGTCTTGTCCGTGATTTAGTTGGATGTTTTAACGGTAGCTGAGTTGTAGAGAAGAGACTGTAAACTGACTTTTTTGCGTTCAGAAAAGCCGTTCAGTTTGGTAGTTCACCATTTTTAGCCAAGTTTTTGTTTTGTGGACGTATGACATCTTTCTGGGTAACTTGCTTATAAAGTTTGATCGTCGATCCTTTATCCTTTATTGAGTAACTTCGCCGATGTGGAGTCGTGTTCCTTACGATTCCATCTTATTCAAAAAGACTTCTTTGCTTTCCCTACTAAATGAATCAATTAGTTTCTGAAATTAGGCAGATTAGTTAGTCAATCAAGATAAAGTGCGGCTCGATCTATCAACCATGCATTGGCGGTTTATACTGGCAGATTGGTCGGGTTATCGTCTTTTATGATCACTTGACCCTATACCTCACAATGAGATTTCTACGCGTGTTTTTGCTTCTCGTGCTGGCGGTTACGGCCGGGGCCTATGCCCAAAATACTTCCTTGCCTGATTCGACACGACGCAACGTCCTCTTCAGCAGCGACTCGGTGCTGGCCTTTACCCTCACGGCTTCGTTTCAGCGCATTTTGAAAGACCGGGGTGACACCACAATGGCGCACTCTGCCCAACTCAATTATCACAGTACCCAGGGTGAAACTGTAACGCTTCCTGTTAAACTCCAGGTGCGCGGCAACTTTCGGAAGCTGTGGAACAACTGTTCATTTCCGCCCCTGTACCTGAATGTACCCAAAAAGAAAGCCAGCCAGACAGTGTTTGCCAACCAGAATAAGCTGAAGTTGGTCACCCACTGCGAAGGTGAGGAGTACGTTGTGCGGGAGTATCTGGTGTATCGGCTTTATAACCTGCTGACTGATTACAGCTTTCGGGCACGACTATGCCGGGTGAGCTATGTGGACTCGGCAGGTAAACGCCCCACCGAAACCCGGTGGGGCGTGCTATTGGAAGACGAATCTAGTTTGATGAAACGAAATGGTGGGCTGCCCAATCAACTCCGGCAAGTCAGCATGGCTAGTATGGATTCCCTACATATGGCCACACTGGCGGTGTTTGAGTACCTTATTGGCAACACCGATTGGTCAGTACCATACCGGCACAACATCCGGCTGCTAACACTTCCTACGCTTAAGAATCCTGTGCCGGTTCCCTACGATTTCGATCAGGCGGGTATTGTTGAGGCCTTTTACGCCCTGCCATCCGAGAACATTGGAATTACCTCGGTGCGGGAACGGGTCTATCGGAGTATAGCCTATCCGTCGGCGTTGTTTCATCGAGTCTTTGACCGGTTCAACCAACTGAAACCCCAAGTTTATGCGCTGTACTCGAATGATCCCCATCTGGATTCTGCCTACGTAAAGCGCACGCTAAAGTACTTCGATGAATTTTATGCTGTCATCAACAACCCGGTTAAAGTTTTTTTGGGCCGTGTCCAGCGCAGCGAGGTTATTAAAAAGCCGAAGGCGCTTCTGGCGGTGCAGAAAAAGAGTACCCCCAAGGCTACGGCTACGAAGTCTGCTACCAAAAAATCAATTGTGAAAAAAGTAGGTCAGAGTTAACCATTGCTACTACCGGCTCCAGCGTGTTGCTATAAACTACGCATGGCTTTATAGATCGTCGCTATTTATTGTCGGTCAACTCACCCACAACAGATCAGACTTACAGATACTCTTCACGATTCGTTTTTGTATTAATCACCGGTAAACCTGCGATGAGGGGGTTACGCTCAACACCATCAAGCATGGACATTTGTCCTGCCTGATCTCTGCTTTCTCGAAACCGTGAATAAACATAACCCTCCTTGGCCGACAAAGCCGTTAAACCATTTAATTTTTCCTTCTTAACAAAGTAGGCATTATTACCTGCCTGATTACAGCCCACAAAAGCATAGCCCTTCTCAATAGCTAAGTCATATAAAGCGGGTAGTGAAGCGCCAAAGTACAAATAGGAGTAATGGGCTTGCTCTCGCATAAAGTCCGGTTGATAGGGAATCGTAATCGCTCTATCTGAGCCAAACAAACTGTTGTATTCGATAACTACAATGTCGGCTTCGACCGCCGTAATGGCTTTCCATACCCAGTAATCATTCCCATCGATATCAATACTGAGCAAACCAATCTGGCCAGTAATCCCATTATCAACCAGTAGTTGGTTTATGTTTTCGGCGGTAACAAAACTCGCAACGGCTTTTAAGCTGTATCGCCAATAAAATGTACTGGACTTAATGAAATCAATAAACGTTGACGAACCATCGATAATCAACCCCTTCCAATTATTATTCATTAACAAAAAGCGGGTGTTTGCTTCTTCATAATCTTCTACTCCAAATTCAACGAATGTATCCAGGCTGGGTTTGACCCAACTTATCAGATACTGAATAATGCCATCATCCCCAAACTGAGAAAATACCTTAAATTCGGCTTCCTTCATAGATGTAGCCTGTCTGGCTAGTTTAGTCAGCCCTGCCCCCATCACTAATTTAGTGGCCGCATTATCTGCTTTGGCTTGCCTAAGTTGCTCTTGTACTTGATTGATTTGCGCTTGCACCTGATTGATTTGTGCTTGCAACGGTTCGGTAAGTAATCGCCTTATTTTTTGGATTAATTTCATACGATACAACGGTTGTGGACTTGCTCTCTAGTATAAGAGAGTAAGATCAGGCTTTTTTCAAACAGTAATTTTGTTGCCATTCTTTTCAATCTTCGAAGCTATAGTTAATAAAAGAAGTTAATTAGCTGTCCCATTCCAAAGTTGATTACTACTCTCTCATATGCCTACTACTGTTGCCATCGTCGACGATCACCATCTGTTTCGTGAAGCGCTGGTCGCTTTAGTCCAGAAAGTTGATGGCTATGAAGTACTTTATGAAGCTAAAAACGGGCGGGATTTGCTGGCACAGATACAATATAGAAGCCAAGCTCCTGATCTGGCCTTAGTGGATTTGCACATGCCGGAAATGGATGGCTTTGAAACGACTATTCAGCTACGACACTTATATCCAGTTGTACGGGTGCTCATCGTGACTATATCGGATCTGAAAGAAGATATTGTGAAGGCCGTTCGAACTGGAGCACATGGATATGTGGTTAAAGGTGTCTCACCCAACGAAATCCAGCAGGCGATGAATGAATTGATGACCAGGGGCTATTATTTCCCGAGTTTGCCGAATATTAATGGCACTTAGAGAAAATTTAACACCAATGTATGATAGGCAGAACCGTTCTGAGTTAACCCTCAGAACGGTTCTGCCATTATCTAATAACTCCAATAACCTTCAACCCAAACCTGGCCTCGGGGGGTTTGTCGCCAATAACCGGGATTCCAGGTTTTATACCGGGCTGGTTTTGAATAAGTGGCATACTGGACGGGTGTTGTCCGATAATAGCCATTTACCCAGATATAATCGCGTCCTCGACGGACGTGGTGACCCGGAACCCACACTTGACGGGCTACAGGTGCCCTAGGAATAACGATGACCCTTCTGGGTCCGGGTGCTTGTGCAACGGCAGTATCTGAAGCTACTGTACACAAGGCAGTGAGCAACAAGCTTGCTAATGCCACTACTTTCATGTTCGTTTTCATAGCGTTTACCGATTAAGTTCGACAGAGAATCGGTTTCTTCATCTAATTAGATGGCCGTTTTCTGTTCCAATTATCTCTACTGGCTATGGTTTATAAACCGAAAGGTTTCAAACCTGGCTATATATCAACCTATCCTAATGCGATATTGTTAGAGAATTTTGCCGAGCCGATAAATTGATTCAATTTGACGGACAATTCTGGCTCCTTATAACAGCCTACTACCGCCAATAATAAAATCCATAATCCTTATTCAAGCTTTGGAACTCATCTTTCAATTTTATTTGTTACTATTTTATAGTTTTAATAAATATATATTTGTCTATATTTGTCTATATTTATTGAAGAGCCATCTTATGATACTTTATATACCCTAATGGAATATTGTATTGTGTACATCAGTTCGTCAAAAGGTTTATTTTCCGAAGAACAATTAACAAACATCCTGGAACACAGTCAACAAAACAATAGCTTTTTAGGCATTACGGGTATTATGCTGTACTTCAACGGTTCTATCATCCAAGTCTTGGAAGGGGAGGAAGAACGAGTTAAAACTTTGTACAATAGTATTACACAAGACCCTCGGCATACCGGTATTATCCCGTTCTTCAGTCATCCGATAGAGAAACGCTCTTTTTCCGAGTGGGCAATGGGCTATAAAAGCTTATCCGCCAATGAGCTTGGCCGTATAAAAGAGCAAGTGCCGTTCATTGGTGATCCAACCTTACCAACATTAAAGCAGGATAATATCATTCTATCTGTATTACAGACATTCTATTTAAATAATTACCGCAACTGAAGTTAGATTTACTATTCCTGTGTGAAGCGGTGTTTACTAGGTAATCAGGTATTACGCTAAGGGCATTTGTGTTGTCTTGCCGTTCTGACGCCATTTCGCATTTTCCTTATCAAAGACAAAACGGTCAGGATTATACGTTCAACTTAATACATTCTGATTTAATACAATAGCAATACGCTCATTGAGATTGTTAATAATATTGACATGATTTTCTAGCCTCACGTACTTGTGATGTAGGTCTGAATCTGGAGGGCTTAATTCATGCTCTAGGATTAGGAGTGTCTGATGCATGGTTTCTAACAAACTATGTAGTTCATCATTTGTAGACTTGAGATCATCAATGTGATGACTGGAAAGTTGTGGAACTATTCGATTGGCTTCAATTAGGCTGGCAATCTTTCTATAATTAGAATCATACTGCTGAATAGCCTGCACCCACTTCATAAGTATTAGCCCCAGTTGATTGTTCATATATAGTATATTGCCCCCAGTCAAGCGAAAAGTTGTAAAAATCTGGTGAGATTGATTCCAAAAAAGTTAATCTGAACATAGATACACCTTGTTGTAACTTTTTGTTTTTATATGCTTATATTAAACTATTGACTTTTATTTTTTACCTTCATTCTTCACCTCGTACTTTAAAAAAAAAGTACGAAAACTGGCATCCATTTCACTCTAATTTCCCGCACTAAGCTTTGTATTTGGGCATTTCAGGCTGCTCTATTTCCGTATTTTCTAGGATAGTACTGTCCTATGACTCCTTAGTTATAATCGAATTGCTAGCGCTTACTCGGTAGCTTTCTCCAGATCATAATGAAAAACGAGCTTACATTCGAGTGGGCTGGGCGGATAAAATTGAATGATAATAACAGTATCCCGTTTTATCATTTCGATCTATACATCTTTTGAGATTGCTTTTGCAGCCTGTCTATCAACTCAATCATCGGTGAGGTACTTATTGACGGAATCATCTGTATTCTTGTGGGCATTATAAAAAACAATGACCTCTGCCTGGCAGCAGTCAAACAGTTTTTGGATAGTGCTCATTTATAGATGAAGCGAGTGATTGCGGTAAATACCTGTTAAGACGTATTACAATAAAACATCCGATCCTGAAATAGAAAGCGACCCTGCTGTCGGAGCGTATATCCCAGTACGAGATTGCCTTTTCGTCTGAGCCGATCAATGATGTCCGTCGGATGAATTAGATTAGATGGGTTAGACATCGAAACAAGCAAACGCTGGCTTTACCTACATGAATTAGGGAGTAGATCCCTCTCCGGTTTTATGAGCTTTTTAAACCTTTTTACCTCCTAGTTTCGTTATATAGGTAAAAAATATCTTTAAATAGTACTCTCATGATCACCGAGGCCAACAATCTTATTCCTACCCTTACCCGAGGGGACATCCTACAATATGTTGCTACGCATGAGTTTAACGAGATTGGCGACCAGGAGTGGTTTCGGCTCATTCCTCATGGTGAGAACCTGTTTCGAACCCCCGAGTACGGTTTCTTTTCCGGTATAGAGTTAACGGTAGGCGATATATTATGGATAGCAGCCGGGCTTAGTAACGGTTATCAGGCGAGACCCTATGCGGCTGAACCAATTTCAGTTCCACATCTTGCTACAATGAGTTAGTAAGTGATAGGTAATCAGTTGATACTATGGGTAAGCAGGCCCGATTAAGCTACCAGGCCTGCTTACCCATAGTATTCATGTTCGGCATCCCATCGGCGACCCGGCCAAACCGCAATAACTCGCGTCTGCGCGTTTATCTTATTCAAATCAGATCCCCCGGCAATGCCACAATCATTTTCCAGAGCGCGGTAGGAACACTTAGTTTGTCGCTGGCAATAGTTGTAACTCGTTCGTTGTCTCCTTCACCAACTTTCCAGTTTTGATATCGAGCCACCGACGCCGTTTGATGTGGAGGAAAACTTGATGACCGCGAATAGAAAAGTCCTGGACGGTGATGGTGGGGGAAAAGGGGAAGACGACAAACCTAGAAAAATACAACCCGCTTCACAACTTTTGAGATTGCCCCCCTTAGCTTTGTGCTAACCCAATCATAACCGGCTCCGCCAGCGAGTTGGAATACCAGTTGCTTATGGTGAAGAGAAGGTAACGAGTTGAAATTCCCACTCAACAAACAAAACAAATTAGGCGTAACCCGATCCAGAAGTAAGAATATGGGTAACGTTACCGACATTGTCCATAAGGGGCTAAGCCAAAAAAAGATAGGACTAGCTTTGGTTGTAATTAAAAGCTGGAAGATAAAATAGTTGATAATGGGATGATAGAGGTAAAGCAGTTGTGAGTACATACAACCTAATCGACTTAGGATAGAGGAAGGTATAGTCAGTTTCAAGGATAATAAAAATATACCCACCGCATACAGGAGAGTTCCTCCAACCAACGTAATCGTCAATGAATCCTGCCAGTTTCTCGACAAGAAATTCATTTCGATAAACTGCAAGCTGATACCCATGCCAATTAGTAACCAACATGCCCATTTAGAAATAGACTGTTCAATCCGATATTTATCAATTAAAAAACCAATACACAAAAAAGGAATAGACAACAGCATGCGGGAATAAATAGGATGTGCGTTTATACCTACTAAGGAGTGATAGGGATTTATAACTACTATGATCACAATAACTAATGCGGACAGATAAGGTAATAAGCTTTCCAGTTTACAAACCCAAAAGAACCACAGTACCAGATAGCCCAGTAAAAGCGAGGTTAAGAACCAAAGGTGAAAGTACGTACCTACGATTAACGTAAAATGGTTAGCGAGGGAGGTTAAGGACCCAACCGTCAGCAACATAAAAAGGAGATAAAACCCATTGGCAAACAACGAGATGGATAATAAGGTCTTGAACGTTTTGGTAAAAGCATATCCTGCGTGTTTGCTGTAGCTTTTGTGGAAATAGTAGCCACTTACCATAAAGAAAAATGGCACAGACCACCTTCCCATTAAGACCAGGACTGGCATTTTAGAAGCATAAATGCCATGTGCTATGAAAACCGAAAAGGCCCCCAGAAATCGGCTAAGATCCACACTAGCGTTACGTTGATTCATTATCTGTGCTGTACTTAGAAATATTTATTTATATAATAGTCTGGCTTTGTGGCGTGCACTACCGTTTGTTAATCGAATGACCTACTCTGCGAGATAGTCATTTGTAGGAACCTCAGTCGCTTCGATAATCCAATTTAGTTTCAAAATCGGTGCTTGTGAACCTTGTTGAGCCATCCGAAAAATCGAAACTTGAGTTAATATCACGGATATTGACAGGTGATATTTTCATCAAGCTGATCAATTGAGACGAGTATAGAAAAGGTTGCTCAAGTACACTTGGCTCCCTACTTTCCCATACACAAATGATAGACCAATTAAGTTTATTGATATAAATTATTGAATATCAATGTGTTAGTTTGGAGCTGCTTGGGGAGCATTCCAAAATATGGAAATAAAGTCTACTCCTTATAAAGTAATACTCCCGTTTATAGACAGGTTGTTTTTACAATTAGATGGGTTTATCCCAGACGACTTATAAAGAGTCATAATCTACTGCGTTCGAATTTTATCAAATGATCTAGAATTAGCTCAAAACTCAAACTCAGAAAAATACAACGCCCTCCGCAGCTTTTGGAATTGATACGTGCAAACCGCTCCACACCATACATAAAAAATGCCGGCCAACCTTTCGGCTAACCGGCTAATTTTCATATAGTTATGGGCGAGCGGGAAATGGGTCTCGAACCCACGGCCTGCAGCTTGGGAAGCTGCCGCTCTACCAACTGAGCTACTCCCGCTTAATTTATACGACAAAGTTGATTCTTTAAAATCATAATGTCAAGGGCTGGTAGTCAGATAGTTTGTGCCAGATATATTATCTGTTGGTATACATAGTCTAACTGCTCATTTGTTGTGCAATAGGGAGGCATTAGATACAATACGTTACCTAGGGGACGCATCAGTACGTTTCGTTCCAGTAGAAAATTATAGGCTGTATCGCGAATGTTATTGAAGTATGACGTTTGTTCTCCGGCTTTTAAATCAAAGGCAAGTAAGGTGCCGCGTTGCCGAATGGTTTCAATGGTGGAGTAGGTTGCTAACTGGTCTGCAAAGGCAGTATGTTGCTGGGTAATACGTTGAATATTGGCTTGTGTTTCATCGGATAATAGCAAGTCCATGCTGGCTAGTGCAGCTGTACAGGCTAACGGATTTGCGGTGAAGGAATGCCCATGAAAAAGCGTTTTGAATTTGTCGTCCGAGAGAAAAGCATCATAAATGGCTTGGGTACAAGTTGTGACACCTAACGCCATTGTTCCACCAGTCAGCCCTTTGGACAAGCACATCAGGTCGGGTTTCTCCTGCAAATAATGAGATGCAAACAGTCGACCTGTTCGGCCGAAGCCAGTCATGACTTCATCGGCAATAACGAGTGAACCCTGTTGCTGGGCGAGTCGAATCAGTTTATCCAGCACCTCGGGTTGGTACATGACCATGCCCCCTGCGCCCTGTACTAAGGGTTCGGCAATAAAAGCGGCTACTTCATCGGTAAACAGCGTTGCGGCACGTTCCAGAACGATTTCTTCCTGACCAGCTATAGGAACGGGAAGGTATTCTACATCGAACAAAAAGGGGACGAACGGGGCTGTGAATGCACTACGTCCACCTACCGCCATTGCGCCAAATGTATCGCCGTGGTAGGCATTTTCAAAGGCAATAACTTTACGGCGTGGTTTGCCCAGGTTGTGCCAATATTGAAAGGCCATCTTCAGGGCGACTTCAACTGCTGTTGATCCGTTGTCGGAGTAAAAAATCTTGGCTTGATTGTGAGGGAGAATTGTTACTAATCGCTCGGCCAGTTCAACGGCTGTTGGGTGGGTAAAGCCTGCGAAAATGACATGCTCGAGAGTTTTTAGTTGCTCCGACACGCGTTGAGCAATATACGGTTGAGCATGTCCATGCAAGTTGACCCACCAGGAGGAAATCATATCCAGATATTCCCGGCCATCAGCACCGTAAAGCACCGAACCTTCACCCCGTACAATTGATATGGGCAATGGAGCCGTCTGCATTTGCGTGAAGGGATGCCAGATAACGGCCTGATCACGTTCAGCTAAGTTGTTCATTTAACTTTCAATGTAAAATGAATAACGTATAATGCTTAATGGATAGTGGGGATGAAGTTTTTGCTCCATTATCCATTTTATAGTAGTCATTATCCATTATGATTAAACGCCCCATTTGCCCTGGGCTTTCAGTACCTGTTCAATTACATCCCGAACGGCACCCCGTCCTCCCGATCTAGGCGATATATACTGGCAAATCCCCCTAATTTCGCTAACGGCATCAGCGGGGCAGGTACTGAATACGGCCGGTCGGCTCAGAATTGTGGAGTCGGGAAGGTCATCGCCCATGTACAAAACTTCGGATTCGTTTAGACTTTCGCGGGCTATATAGCCAAGGTAGGCGTTGACTTTCTGGTCAGTAGGGCCACCCATGAAAATGTCTTTCACATTCATGTTCACGAGCCAGTTCCGAACGCCGTCGGCATTGGAAGAGGATAAAATACCTACCCGGAAACCTGCTTTCAGGGCTTGCTCAATAGCATAGGTATCGCGGATGTGAACTGTGCGGAACCGCTCGCCAGTGGCTAACAGATGAACACTGCCGTCGGTGAGTACACCATCGACATCGAAAATAAATGTTTTAATGTGGGCAAATCGGTCTTGTGTTGCTGCCATGCTGCAAGTTTAGTGAAAACCGCCCGACAGTTGCGTATTTTTGTGGAATGAATCCTCATAACCTGCCCCCGGCTGGACTGCCTCCAGTTGGATTGCCTCCGGCGTTTCAGGCACAGATGCAGGCGCAGCTGCCAACCGAATTTCCTGATTTTCAGGCTGCGCTTACGGCACCTACGCCGGTTAGCATACGCTTGAATCCGCGTAAGAAAGTATATAATACAACTGGTTTAGAATCGGTTCCCTGGTGTCCAGAAGGCCATCCTGTCGAGGGGTTTTATCTTCCCGAACGGCCTAATTTTACACTTGATCCGCTGTTTCAGGCGGGCGCCTATTATGTTCAGGAGGCATCGTCGATGTTGTTGTATGAAGCTCTTCGGCAAACCGTTAACCTGGATCGGCCGTTACGGGTTCTGGACTTATGTGCGGCTCCGGGTGGAAAAAGTACACTGCTGGCATCGGCTTTGCACCCCGATAGTCTGCTGATTTGCAACGAAGTGATCCGTAGCCGGGTGTCGGTATTGCGCGAAAATCTGGATAAATGGGGGTATCCAAACGTTGTCGTTAGCAATCACGATCCAGAAGATATGAGCAATCTGACGGGATTCTTCGATCTGGTTTTAGTTGATGCTCCTTGTTCGGGCGAGGGACTTTTTCGGAAAGACCCGGATGCTATGCAGGAATGGTCGGAAGCGGGTGTTGATCTTTGCTCGGCCCGGCAAAAGCGCATTCTGGCCGCAGCAGCTCCGTTGCTGGATAAAGATGGCATCCTCATGTATAGTACGTGTACCTATAATGACCAGGAGAATGCTGAGAACGTCGCCTATTTAACGGAAAATGGGTTTCGAAATCGCCCGCTAATTTTGCCATCGGAATGGAATATTGTGGAAAGGCAGGCTGGTGACCCGGAAATCGGCGAAGCCGTTGGGTATCAGTGTTATCCACACCGAGTACGGGGCGAAGGTTTTTTTATTAGTGTATTTAAGAAGACTACGTTTACCGCCCCTGTAAAATTAGATGCCCGTACGTTCCGAAGTATCCGGGCCTTGCGCCCTCGAGAAACGGCATCAGCAGCCAGGTGGTTACAAAATCCAGCGGATTTCTCATTCTGGGAAAAACCTAATGGTGATGTAATGGTACTACCTAAAAGCCTGGAAAAGACATTCTTGTTTCTGGATAGTGCCCTGAAGAATAAAGGCTTTGGCGTTGAGATTGGTCAATTTAAAGGACAGGATTTTATCCCATCTCATGGGCTGGCACTCAGTACTATCGTTAATCAGAAGCTACCTGCTGTTGCGCTAAGTAAAGAAAACGCCTTGCGCTACTTTAAGAAAGAGAATCTGGTGTTCGATGAACCCGTAAAGGGATGGTTGTTAGCCCAATATAACGGCCTGAACCTAGGTTGGGTGAAAGGAGTGGGTAACCGGGTAAATAATTATTTGCCAAAAGACTGGCGCATTCGAATGGACATAAAAGAATACGTATGAAACGATTTCTTGCTGTTTTGGGCCTATTGCTGGCTGTTATGATCGTTGGGTATTTACTGGGCCCAACGGCTCATTCCGATCCTATTAAAGATGAACCAATTACACTTGACCCAGATTTAGTGAAGCTTGAACAGAGCATTGCTGAGTCGGAGCGAAAGCAAAACCTGCGTCTGGATAACGAAGCGCGCATTATCTGGGCCGATAGCCTTCATAAAATCAAAACACCTTATAGCATCGTTTATCTGCCAGGTTTCTCGGCAACCTGGGCTGAGGGTGATCCTGTTCATAAACAAATTGCAGCCCACTTTGGCTGTAATCTATACCTCGCCCGTCCGGCCGAACACGGGGTTAACTCGCCGGACGCGCTCAAGAATATAACGCCATCAAATTATGCGGGTTCTGCCGAGCAAGCGTTGGCGATTGGTAAGGAACTGGGGCAGAACGTAATTGTAATGGGTACGTCGGCGGGTGGAATGCTGGCACTCTACCTGGCTGCCCATCATCCTGAAATCGACGGATTAATTCTTTATTCGCCCTGTATCGCAACGGCTAATCCAGCGCTGAAACTGGCTACGGGCCCTTGGGGTAAGCAAATACTTGATCAGGTCTTTCAGGGAGAGCACCTGATCAATACACACTATAGTGGTGCCCGTGCTAACTACTGGCTACCGCAGTACCACACGAATGGACTGATTACGCTACAGACTATGCTCGATGAGTTTATGGTACCTGAGCAGTTCCAGAAAGTGAACCAGCCTTTGTTTATGGGATACTATTACAAAGACGAAGCTCATCAGGATAAGGTTGTGTCGGTGGCGGCTATGCTGGATATGTATGATGAAGTAGGGACGCCTGCTGATAAAAAAGAAAAAGTGGCTTTTCCCAATGCAGGTGAACATGTCATTGCCTCTCATTTCACATCTAAAGACTTATCAGGGGTTTATAAAGCCACCGAGAAATTTATGGCCGACGTACTGAAGTTGCCACCGGCACCTGTACCAACAGCTGTTGTAGCCCTTCATCGTAACGGCGATTCGACCAAAAAATAACCTAACTTTGGGGTAATTAATGAATAATGAATAATGTGTAATGAATAACGTTCTAGTACGTCATCTGCCATCTATTGTTCATTCTTCATTCTTCATTATACATTAAACACATGGCTTACGGATTACTGAACGGAAAACGCGGCATCATTTCGGGTGCCTTAGACGAAAACTCAATTGCCTGGAAAGTCGCTCTGAAAGCGAAAGAAGAAGGCGCCATCTTTACACTGACCAACGCGCCGATTGCCATGCGTATGGGTGCCATCAAAGAATTGGCTGCACAGTGTAATGCTGAAATCATTCCGGCCGATGCTACCTCTGTCGAAGATATTGAAAACCTGTTTACCAAGTCAACCGAAGTGCTTGGCGGTAAACTGGATTTTGTTTTGCATAGTATCGGTATGAGCCCGAATGTGCGGAAAGGAAAAGCCTATACTGATCTCAACTACGATTGGTTTAAGCAGAGTATCGACATCTCGGCGATATCGTTCCATAAAATGATGCAGACTGCCTATAAACAGGATGCCATGAACGAATGGGGGTCAATCGTTGCCTTGACGTACATGGCTGCTCAACGGACGTTTCCGTTTTATGGAGACATGGCTGATGCCAAAGCTGTCCTGGAATCAATAGCTCGTAGTTTCGGGTATCAATATGGCAAATACCGGAACGTACGTGTAAATACAGTTTCGCAATCGCCCACACCAACAAAGGCGGGTAGTGGCATTGGTGGATTTGATAAATTCTTCGACTTTGCCGATAAAACGGCTCCCCTTGGCAACGCTACTGCCGATCAGTGCGCTGATTATGTGATCACGCTATTCTCCGATCTGACACGCATGGTTACGATGCAAAACCTGTTCCATGATGGCGGTTTCTCGATGACCGGTATTTCGGAAGACGTGATGGCATTGATTAATAAGGAATAGTAGGTACAGTAGTGAAATGAGTGCAGTAAGTGGAGTGAGTTTCATTTGCTCCACTTATTGTACTCATTTCACTTACTGTATACCAACATACGTATACGTGGCTGTTTGTGTGCCGCCCGGATACGTTTCTGTATGCGAAACAGGGTAGTCTTCAGCATTGTATTGATACACATATTGTGAGCGGTGCAACTGAATTTCAGCACCATCCTGACCCTGACTATATTGGGTGATGGTGGCTGGGTTATTTAGTTGAAAGGTAACGTTTGGTAGGAGTGGATAAATGGTCCACAGACTCGTGACGTTTTTATGCGAATCATAGTCTGAGAAGCGCGTTATGTAGTCAATCTGATACACACCTGTTTGCGCATCTTTGGCGAGGTTAACCACTTGAGACAGATTCCCTTTGGCATCGTAGGTAAATGTTCTGGCTGTTTCTACTGTCGATGCGCCTTCTCCTCTCGTTTCATCCAGGCGTATCAACCGATTTTCGGACGAATAGGTATATTGCCTTGTCGTTAACAGCTTGCCCATTTTAGTAAACTCCTGCGTACGACTGACTTTATTACCATCGTAGCTATAGGTAACATATGAGCCGTTGGACGCTTCTACACGTGTTAACTGTGTGCTGGAATAGATCAGATTGTAGACGACCTTAAGCACTTCGCCAGTTCCCTCATTGTACAGGCTTTGTCTGGTGTACCGAATGGGTTTGTTCCCGGCGTCATACTCGACTTCTTTATAATCGGTATTGGTCCAGCTAATCTTCACTCGCTTAAAAACGCTGATTGAGTCGGTCGGTTTGCCCGGTGTCGTATCTGGCAATACTGTATTCGATTGGCACGCTACAAAAGCTATCATCATGCCCAGCACGACTATTGGTAAGTTGGTTTTCATTGTGTTTACTGTTTTATGCTATTGATAGTAATTGGTGGTTTGATTCATATTAAGGATAGCTATAGCTTACTAACCGTTCTGTAAGGGCTAATGAATCGACATAAAAGGCATTTGAACTGCTATATTGTTCGAATGAAGCGTATGCTGTCTGATTGGCTTGGACAAAAGAAAAGCGGTGAACGACCAAACGTTCACCGCTTTTCTGAATGAATTTCGTTCTCCTGCTATCAGCTATTCAGTAATGCTGATGGTTCAAAATTTAATTTCCTGGGTAAGATACGTTGCCTGGTTATCGCCGTTAATTTGAACAGTAGCCGTTATTGGTTTGGCCCGCCAGTCAATAGTAATCAGACCGTAGTTTAATTCGGAAACGATTTTACCTACACGGTGACGATTGGCCTCTTCGTGTGGCGCCGAAACGTGGGTTAAGCCGCTGCTGGTAATATCGAAAAGATCATAGCCTAATCCGGGTAAGCTTACTTTCGATACTTCCGCCATATGCCGGTCGCCACTGATAAATAAGGCCCCTTTTGGCTTTGTCTTCGCTAACATATCCAACAACCGCTGGCGGGCAGTTGGGAAGTTGGCCCATTTCTCATACACATGCTCTTCGGGTAAAACCTGAATACCACTACCAATAATATGTACGTCGGCATCCGAGTTCGTGAGCTGTTGCTCCAGCCATTTCCATTGCGATTCGCCCAGTACATCGCCCGATGGATCGGGTACATTTTTTTTATTCTCTTTCTTGAGTGGGTCACGGAAATAGCGGCCATCCAGCAGAATTACTTTTACCCGTTGCCCTTTAGGCCCATACGTGTGTGCAGAGTAGCCGCCTTCCTGGGTGCGCAATGGGCTATTGGTAGGAACATCCAGAAAATCCAGCATGACCTGCTGACTTTCTTTCCGTTTAGGATACTCCTTCCCGCCATCATTGACGCCGTAATCATGATCGTCCCAAACGCCAATGATTGGCGTTGACTGCCGTAACTGCTGGTAAACCGGATTTGATTTTTGACGGGCATATTTTGCACGAAGCGTATCCATACTTTCGGAGTCGCCGTAGATGTTATCTCCCAGCCAAATCCAGATATCAGGTTTTTGGGCCACAATATCATCCCAGAGAGGTTGTGGTCGTTTTTGGTCACTGCATGACCCGAAAGCAATGGTAGTAAGTGGTTTCTGCTCTGAAGAGGAAGATTTTGGCTTGGTTGTATGGCAACCGGATAGCACTAAACAGCCGAGAACGAAAGTCGTAACAAAGTTTTTCATTGGAGCGGGATTGATCAGTTAGCTGGTAAAAGTAAAAAAGCTACGTTGTTTCCAAAGCGCGTTCAAGATTTGTTAACTTTGGGCACTGCAACGTAGAATCACATACCGCCAACCATCGCTGAAAACGCTTATCTATTAAGATAGTGCCTTTCAGCGCATGCTGCCCAACTTCAGGCAGTAGTAGACTCACTATTTTCGTTTGGTAGGGTCCTATTCATTCCGTTTTAATTAAATTTTTCTACCGATGAAATTTCAACATTTCATCACGGGTCCCCTATGCGTAGGCGTATCCCTGATTTTGTCGTGTTCCAAAACGATTTCTACTAAAATGCAGATCATACAACAGGAAGTAATAAATAAATCCATTATCCGCGATTTCTATCGTCGGGCGGTTAGTCAGGGCGATCTTGACTTTGCCAGGGCAATAATAGCGGACGATTACATACAGCATAGTCCGATGGTTAAGCCTGGAAAAGAAGGGCTGCTGGAAGCACTTGCCTACATGAAGCAAATGCCCAAACCCGCCACAACTTCGACGCCCTTTTTACGATTAATTGCCGAAGGGGAGTACGTTGTAACGAATATGAGTTTCGGTTGGGGAGATAAGCAGAAAATTGTGGTTGATTTATTCCGGTTTCGGGATGGTCAGGTAACGGAGCATTGGGACGCCATTGAAGACCAGCCCGAAACGACCCGAAACGGAAATCCCATGATGGACGGTCCGTTGCCTATGGATGCATCTGACCTGACGACAGCGAATAAAGCTCTTGTGTCGGAATTTTACGAACGGGTTCTCGTGAATCATCAGCTCGATATTCTTCCAAATTTTGTTGATGCCAACCTTATTCAGCACATTCCTGACATTGACAATGGTCTTGCTGGATTAAAAAACTACTTACAGCAGGAGACTGTCCAACTCTCAGTTGAAAAGGTGACTCATATTATAGCTGAAGGAGATTTTGTGGTTGTTCAGGCAGTCGGAAAACTGGAACAAAAAACGACCACGTTCTACTCCATTTTCCGCTTGAGTGAAGGAAAAATAGTGGAGCAGTGGGGCGTAAAGCAGATTGTTTCGTAGTTGTATAACCCCACCACCGGCCTCTATCCTTAGTTTAAGGATAGAGGCTAAAAAGCTTCCTGTAGTATTCACGTTCTCGCTTGGCTTCGCCGACCGGGCTGGCGTACCAGTGAGGGCTATTCGTTCCAGGGCCTCTGGCCCGTTTTCTACTAATTGGTTATTCTCTGGCCAGAGACCGTTAAAACAATATTACTCACTCGGCGAAGCCAAGCGAGAACATGCGGGGCGGGACTAAAAAGCTGTTGATAGTATCCCCTCTCCTGTTTTAGGAGAGGGGGCAGGGGGTGAGGTGAGCATCTCTACTCATCCCAACTCCTTCGAATACGACTCCCGTTCTCAGTCGATTCGGCTTGAATAAAGTTTTCCACTTCTTGCTGCAATTCTTCTACATGTGAGATAATACCCACTACACGATTTTCGGATCGCAGGGCTTTGAGTGTTTTAAAGACCGTTTGTAGTGAATCCTTATCGAGCGTACCGAAGCCTTCGTCCAGGAAGAACAGGTTCTGTTTGGCTTTGGTCAGGTGCTGAATATTGTCGGATAGTGCCAGTGCAAGCGATAAAGCCGCCTGAAATGTTTGCCCACCCGAAAGCGTTTTCACGCTCCGGGTTTCTCCCCCGTTGAGGTAGTCGCGTACCTGGAAATTGTTTTTATCGTCTAACTCAAGCTTTAACTGGTTGTTCGTTAGTTTGAAAAACCGATCATTGGCCGATTCGCACAGGTTCTTTAAGTAGACTGACGATACATAATTGACAAAACCCTGCGCCCGGAACAACTCGTCCATTTTCTTCAAATCCTGCCGACGAAGGTCTAACTCATCATGGCGTTTTTGATGTTCCTGTTTTTTTGCCCATTGCTGCTTTAGCGTTATCAGAACATTGGTGAGCTGCCCCAATTCTTTATTCAGGCTATCTTTCTGATCACGGAGGGTTTTTAAATGGCTTTGCACGTTCGTAAGTGCAATCGCATCAAAGGGAGATTTGAAAAGCTCGTTTTCTAAATCAGTGATTTGCTTCTGGAGCCCAGCCCGTTTTGTATCATAGTCGCGGATGCGCTGCTTTTCCTGATCGATGTCCAAATTACTCTGCAATACCTGCTCCACTACGTCGCGGGTTATGGACTGTTCAGCTAGATTTTGGGCCAGATTACCCTCAACAGCCTGAATATCATTGTCCAGGTCTGCCAACTGGTTGATTACCTGTTGAAGTTGTTCAGCCAGTGTAGCCTGTAGTTTCTCCGCATCCGATTTTTGCTTATCGGCTTCTTCAAAATTTGTTTTTGTCTGGTCGTATGTACGAGTGAGCGAATCGCGCAAGTCGGCAATCTGGCGCAGGTTCCATTGTTCAACTTCCGAAAGCCGATAATAGTCCAGCGATTCGACCGCCGTTTTTAATTGACCATTTAGGCCCGCAATTGCTGTATCGAACTCGCTTAATTGCTTTTCCTCTTCACGTAAGGCCGTTTCAACCTCATCAATTTGTTTGCTCAACTCCCGAACGACCTTCTGACCTTCCTGAAGTTGTTTTTGCTGCTGACTCTCCTGCTGGATGGCCCCTGCCAGATCAGACTCCCGATCCTTGTCAAACTCGTGCCAACTAAACTGGTCCTCATGTTCGGTAAGTTGCCGTATAATCTCTGCTCGTTCCTGAATTAGTCGTTTGCTGTTGTCTAAAGCGCTCCGAAGATCTTTGGTCATGCCTTCAATAAGTAACCTTAGGGCAGTTGTATCATCAATACGTTGGTTGACTTTGTTGAGTGCATTTTCGCTTTTGAGCACCTCCTGCCTGATTAAATCGGCATCCGAGTTGCCCTGACTAGCTGTATGTTTAGCTGGATGGTGCTCGGACCCGCAAAGCGGACAGGGTGTACCATCGGTCAGGGAATCAGTAAAGTGGACTAATTCCTGTTTTACGAAAGCCTGCTGGTACACCTTTTCGCGGTCTTTGCGGATGGCTTTCAACTGTTCCAGCGCATCGTCAATCTGGGCAGGCAATGTTTTTAAGGTAAAAGCAGCCCACTCTTCCGGAAAGCCTGCCAGTGCCTTGTCTTTTTGCTGTTTGATCTGTTCGATCAGGGTCTCATGATCAGTCAACTGTTTTTGTAACTCGTCGGCCTGTTTTTTGAGCGGCTTATAAATGGCGAACCATTTTTCTGCCTGATAGAGCCGCTCTAACTGCGATGTCTGCCGAAGTAAACTGTCGATCAGTGTTTGGTGCTTTTGCCGTTCAGCTTTATATCCATCAAGTGACAGTATCTGCCGCCCGATCCGAATCGCTATTTGCTGCCGATTTCGTGTTTGAAGCTCAATCGATTCCTGTAAGAGACGGATCTGCTGCACCGTATCTAACTCATCAATCTGTTGCTGCAATTGATTCCGGCCTTCATAGGCTTTTTTGGTGGCCTCGTAAACCGACTGTAGGCCCAATAATTGACCATCTGTTACTGAAAGTTGCCTGGCTGTTTTGTTCTTTGCCTCAACCAGACCCGTTTGCTTATCCGTCAGCTTTCGTAGCATGACCAGATCCGACTGAAAGACTAACCGACAGGTTTCGTAAAGGGCAATTGTTTGTCGGAGTTTGCTATAGGTCGGTTCTAATGTTTGCAGACCTGCCAACTCCCGCTGTAGTGTTGCCAGATTCTGACTCTGCGTTTGGGCGTGTAACAGTAGTCGTTCGGTTGGCTCCACTTGCTCAATCTCCGTCTCTTTTGCCCGAACTGCATCGTGGCTGGACGCAATATTGGCTTCGGCATGTTCAATAGCCGCAGGGGTAACCGTTGCCAATGGACTTAATAATCCTCGAAGTTCGGCCAGTTGATCGTCGTTGGCTTTACTCAATTTGCCTACCCGCCCAGCCAGGTCGTATTGATCCAGTTTGAACAGCTGATTCATCATCTTGGTCCGCTCTGTGGGACTAAGTTCCAGAAACTCGCGAAACTGGTTCTGGGGAATGATAATCGTACGCTTGAAATTCTCGTAGTCTAAGCCCAGAATTTGCTTCGACAGTACGGAAATATCTTCTTTTTCATTTCCGATTGGATGCCAGTCATTTTCCTGCCGAATGAACATTCGACGCTCGCCGGGACCTATCTCGTGGTGTTTCTTAGGATGTCGTTTCGCTTCGTAGACAAATTTATAGATATGCTGATCGGGGCCAGCCTGAAACTCGAAGTCAATCAGCAACTGCTTCGACTTCAGATTCATCATATTATATTGTCGATTATCGCGGCTGTTCAACCGTTCCGTTTCGCCATAGAGCGCAAAGCTAATCGCTTCCAACAGGGACGTTTTGCCACTGCCCACCTTACCGAATATGCCAAACACACTCGACCCGGTCAGCCGCTGAAAGTCTATTTCCTGTAAATCCTGGTATGAATAAAGGCCTTGAATCGATAATTTAATGGGTATCATTCAGGTTCGGTGGCTAAAATCTCCCGAAACAGGTGCTGCAATCGCTCATTCGGCTCCTGTCCTTTGTTTCGGTTCTTAAAATAATTCGCGAATAGCGTTTCCATACTTTGGGTAAGGTCGATGGCGGGTGCAGATTCCTGCTCCGGCTCATCCACCGTCCGAACATCAGGAATAATCGTTACCAGCGATTCATGCGCCTGCTGAAGTTGCCTACGTTCTTCACTCGTCAGATAAGTGGTCGTTTGCAGCGTAATCTCAGCGAAACAATTAGGATTTTCCCGGAGCCAGTCAACAGCCTCGTTGACGAGCTTAAATTTAGGGCGAAGGAGTCGCTTACCGGTTTTCAGCGGAACCGGTGTAAAGGTTACGGCCTGATTGGGCTCAGCCTCAATCCGTACAACATACTTTTGTTGATCGGCCTCCGCAAAGCTATAAGCTAACGGGCTACTACTATATACAACTGGGCACGGGCCACCACCCATTTCCTGATAGCGATGCAAATGGCCTAAGGCTGTATATTGTATTTGCGGAGGAATCATATCGGTATACACCATCGAAGCGCCACCAACCTGCAAAATACTCCGCTCATCGTCCGACTCTTCGGGTTGTTCGCCACCCCGCTTCATAACAAAGAGGTGCGCCACCAATAAATTGATACCCTTTTTATCCATATAGGTATCAGCCAGTGTTGCCCAATGACCTTTCAGGCTTTGCCGGAGTTCATCGTCAAGATGAGTCATCCCGAAGTACGAGCGCATTCGGGTTTCATTGGCATAGGGTGTTAAAATGATTCGAACCGGCGCATCGTGTCTGGGGAGTTTCAATTCAATAAAGCCAGGAGCGGTCTGAAGTACCTTTGCTTCACAGCTTAATTCATGGGATTGAATGTTTGTCTTTGGAAAACCAGCGAAGATAATTCCACACTCCCGACCAAAATGGTCTTGGGCTTCAATTCGGTCGGGGTTGTCATGATTACCCGCAATGGCGACCACGGTCCGACGCCCGCCTGCCGTTAATTGCTTAAGCGTACTATATAATAAGTCCTCTGCTTGTGGATCGGGATTAAACGTATCAAACAAATCACCTGCCACCAATACCAGATCTGCATCTTCGTTGTCTGCCACCTGTACAATTTCAGCCAATACTTCCTGCTGCTCCTGTAATCGTTGAAAATCCTGTAGCCGCTTGCCTAAATGCCAGTCAGCAGTATGTATTATTTTCATCGTATGAATAATCATACCCTAAAACAGGGCCCAAAAGAAAGATGCAATATACTTCATAGTACTCGTATTAGGGTTAAAAAGAGCATCCCTTGAGGGTCATTCTACCGCTCTATACCAGTTGCGTATCGATTGTTTGAAAAAAAGTTAGCATTTTTCTACTGTGTAAGTGGTTGAGGATGGGAGCTTTACCAAATAATGTTTGGTGGGCTCCCATTTATTTTCTGAACAAGCCTTGACAAAGCTAGTTTAAGCCCCTACCTTTGCAGTCCCAAATCAGGGAAATGAGTTGAAAACAAACGCGAAAGCGGCTGGTAATCAATTCATTAGGTGCAACTCGCTGAGAATCAATTGCAAAATTTATTTTCAGATTTACTTGACAAAGCAAACTGAGTCTCGTACCTTTGCACTCCCAAACAATGGGAAAGATTGGCGAAAAAAGAATTAACCCTCTCATTGTCAATCAATTACAAGGAAAAAGTTGAAAATTAATTTAAAAAAATAATTTCACTTTCACTTGACAATCGG
>NZ_BAAHBG010000003.1:0-64028 GCF_054776855.1 Spirosoma migulaei
ACCCCTAGCTCCCACGATTGTTGGGGCTAGGGATGAATGAGGCTGATCTCAGAAAATGCTCCTGCATGAGACGATGGCATCTTCATGTATCTGCTGCAAGAAATGGGCGTTTATTGTGACTCAGTCTACCTTTCGTACGATTCTAGTAAATACGAAAATAAATCCAGTACAAACCGACCAACTAGTAAGTTTCATGGGGGGAAAGGTCAATCAAGTACCGATTTTCGTGCTTTAAGAAGAAATGTACGATACGGCAGAAGAGCCATAAACAGTTAATATATAGAGTCTTAAACACATAACCATTTCTGTACGAGAAGATTGTCCACTCATACCTAACCAAAGTGCCAATCAATAGCAGCCCTCCACATACGAACAGTTGATCTCTGATGCAACTACAATAGTGTTGCTAATAGGCCACTGATTTTTGTAGCTTGTATGTAGTAAATAATTTATTTTCAGGATGTTACGAACGTAACTGCTGATAAGTTAGTTATCGGTCTGCAACCTAGCCAATCCTAGGGTCTTCTCCGTCTCTGTCTTGCGTTCTTAGCTGTCGGTCAAGTTTTTACTTAATCCCAGCTTTGATGATCCACGTAGAGTAAAATACCTAAGTCCACCAGCAATTCGCTATGAATTGCCCTTCTCTAAAGCATAAGTTAAGCGACTGGCAAGCCAGCAATGAGCAATCATCCCGCCAACTGCTCCGCGGCACTCGAAAAGGGAAAAACGGTTCGTCAGTGATGTATTAAGCCCCTGATCACCGCAATTCAGATGACGTATTTCTTTTTCCAAACAACACGATGAAACTGACGCTAAGCTTCGTTGACATTCCGTTTGCTGATCATAGCCTACTGGACTGAATGTATTCATCCGGCTAGCGACTTATAAAAGCAATCCATTTCCATTGCGTTTCGTAGTTTGGGAAGTAAAGTACGAAAATTGGATGGTGCCTGTAACAGACAAAGGCCGTTTGCCTTAATTCCATAAAATACTCCTTCTTGAGCGCTAGAAGCTTCCTGCATTGGCTTCTTTACTGTTGTGTTTCAAGGGATACAATCTATTGTCTCTATCCCGTGTCTTGAATGAATGACAAAACGTATGACTAACGTCGTACCCTTGTTAACGATCATCCGTATTACAACTCTTTAGACTTATATATCATGGAAAAACTGTCATTACTGGCTCGTGTTCAAGCAAAACCTGGCCAAGAAGCTACTGTCGAGAACTTTCTGAAAGAAGCGCTGGCCCTGGCTCAACGGGAAGCGGGCACCCTTCGTTGGTATGCCTTCAAGATCAATGAGAATACGTTTGGTATTTTCGACACCTTTGCCACCGAAGACGACCGGCAAGCCCACCTGAGCGGTGAAATTGCGAAGGGGTTGCTGGCAAATGCTGACACGCTACTGAGTGTGCCCCCTGTGATCGAACACCTTGAATTGCTTGCTGTTAAGTAACTCTTATGACAAGGTGGTGACTTTCGAAGTTTGGGAAGTAAAGTATGAACGTCACTACCCTGTTACAAATCAAGCGACATGTATTTTACTCTCAAAATACCCTCGAACTTATCGTTGGTTTATCACATACTTGGCTTGATTTAAGTGAGCTTTACTAACAATCGAACACTACCTTAATCAAGAGTAAATTACTCTTGA
This sequence comes from Spirosoma migulaei, assembly GCF_054776855.1. Lineage (NCBI taxonomy): Bacteria > Pseudomonadati > Bacteroidota > Cytophagia > Cytophagales > Cytophagaceae > Spirosoma > Spirosoma migulaei. Next base: position 1,653 of record NZ_BAAHBG010000003.1, read on the forward strand.
TTAAGGTAGTAGCCATATTGATCTACTTCAGGAATTGAGTAATAACCATGAATAAGGACAGCCGATTATATAGTGTTTTGTTCAACAAATGTCCCCGTTGTCACAAAGGAAATTTCTTTGTTAGCAATAGTGCTTTTTCTCGTCACTTTGATGATATGCATCCCAAATGTCCCAACTGTGGCTTCAACTTTATGCCTGAACCTGGTTTCTATTGGGCTTCTATGTTCGTTAGTTATGCCTTCTTTACAATCTGGACATTGCTGACCTTTTTAATTGTGGTTATCTGGCTCAAGGTAGATTTGAACTACTACCTGATTGGGCTAGTGCCTACCTTGATCTTATTAACACCTTTCTTCTTCCGTATGGCTCGTCGTATTTGGTTGACCATCTTTGCTTAGTATTTTCTTTGTTTAATTCAGGCCAATTCAAAAGACGCTTAAGAAGGTTTAGAAGATATAACTTTTACAAGGGTAATGTCTTGACCCCGATCATTATAGCAGGGGTTTTTATGGGGCGATTATTTTTTACTAACTATCAACACCAGTTAGTAGCATACGGCTTTATCCGTTGCCTGATTTTGGTACAGTCTTCATCTGAATGAAGTCAACCAGAAAGGAGAAGGCCATGGCAAAGTAGATATAGCCTTTAGGTATCTCGACATGCACCCCTTCGGCCACTAACGACATCCCAATAATCAGTAAAAAGCAAAGGGCCAAAATTTTGAACGATGGGTGCCGGGTAATGAACTCGCTGATGGGTTTGGCCGCCACCAGCATGATCCCGACCGACACGACAACTGCGGTGTACATTACCCAAAGCTGATCGATCATGCCCACAGCTGTAATGATAGAATCAAGGGAGAACACCAGATCCAGTAGTAGTACCTGTAGTAGTAAATCGCGAAATGACGCCTTCCTGGTATCGGGTGTGTTGGCACTATTGCCCACTTCGGCATTGTGATAAATCTCGGCGGTGCTTTTGTAGATCAGAAACAGGCCGCCAGCCAGCAGAATAAGCCCTTTCCCGTTCATATCGATGGATGCCACCGTAAACAGGGTGGTGTTCAGTTGCATAATCCAGGCGATCAGGGTCAGCAGGCCGAGCCGCATGAGCATCGCCAGGCCAAGCCCCCAGTAGCGAAACCGGGCCTGCTGCCCAGCGGGTAATTTGCCGGCCAGAATCGAGATGAAAATAATGTTATCAATCCCCAGAATGGTTTCCAGCACTATCAGGGTCAGTAAGGGAATTAACTGGTTGATTATGTCCATGTTATGTAGTCAAGCAGGTTTGACCCAGATTGTTTTGTGACAACGAACTGAACAAGGCAGCGGCCCAACTGAAGGCGGGTAATTTACCCGCTCAGGTGCGTTGCAGTTCCCGCCAAAACTGACGAATGAAGACCCGTTCTTTCCGTGAAATCCCGTCGTGGGCCCGCGCTACGCGCAGCAGAAGACTGACGAACCGTTTTTTGGTATCCTTCGTGAGCTCGATTCGCTTGTCGGTTATCCGACACAGGCCAAAGGCAAGCGCTTCGTCGGCGGGTTCGTCCACATTGTCCCGCAGAAACAGGGCGCAAATCGCTAAATCATTATAGGGCGATTCGGCCAGCAGGTCACGAGCCACCTTCGTTTCCAGCTGGTGGAGTTGGCCGTCGAGTTTACAGAGAGCATAGACGATACTGCCTAAACCCATGGCTACATCAGGGGAATACATAATCGGTCGAGTTAAGTGGTTGGCTACAAGTCCGGATTCATCTTAGGTGGGTATTGTACAGTGGGTTTATTAAGTTCAGGCGTAGGCCTAAGCCGTTAAGTGATGGAATACGTCGATACGGGCCGGAAACTGGATGTTTGCTCAGTCTATCCTAAAGAGGCCAACGCTTGGCAAAACCAGATTTCCATTTTCGCATCCTTAGCCACTGCATTACTGTGCTGTAGTTGCGACACCCGAACCAGCCTGCCTACCCCGTTTGGTTCGGTGAACGTTCGAATCAACCAGCTCATCGACCAGCCTGAATCAGCCGGTGACTTTACCCACTAAGTGAGCCGGACATTCGCCTTTTACCTGAAGGTTATCTCAATAACCGCTACAATAAGCCTGAATACCCTACTACTTAGCGTGCTGCTAGTTTATTTACAAATAGCTATGAGCGCATTACGTTAGACCACTACCCCCCACCGTTAGCTTTTGCAACATCTCGTCGGTAACAGAATCGCTGGAGATGCCATAACCGTTGACGAGCAACCCTTTCAGGCCATAGCGTTCCGAAGAGATGGCGTACAGAATGGCCAGATCCGACGGGTCGCTGGGGCCTTCAAATCGATAGAAGCTGTCTACCGTGAACTCATCCGCAAATACTTTATACTGACCGTTGCGGCATACAAGGCATTGTTGTAGCAAATTAAAATCTTCTACGTAGCCTTGCTTGCGTAGTTCATTCATGGTTCCTGAAAGGGTGACGTATGGGTTTTCTGCCGGGTTAAAATCTTCCATATCTGCGTACGTTTTGAGTAATCGACGGAGCAACTTGTTCAACGGATTTTCAGGCGTTTAAAAGCTGTTTTGAGTAAAAATTGGCTGTCCTATAACAAAGCAGTAACTCCTTAATCGGACGGGCACTGTACTATAGTCTAAATTGTAAAGGCAGCGTTTTTCCGGTCGCTCTCCAGTAGAAGTTAATCCCCGGCTTTCATGATGACAACGAGCGATGACGTTCTTATAAACGGATAAAAGTATGGTTTGATGAGCTTAATTAAACGATCCGCAAGTTCGCTGCCGGTGTCCATCGGGATGATTTAGATAAATCATTATTTGATGTCGGCTATGGGGGTTACCAGAAACTAACTTGGAAGCGCATAGACTTGTTGTGGCGTTGATTAGGGGGGAGTTGGCGCTGGCTTCAGGCTGTTCGCCAGGAAAGGTGCCGTGCGACTCGCCTTATTCTCTGCGATCTCGGCGGGTGTTCCTGCCGCAACGATCGTGCCGCCGTTATTCCCCGCTCCGGGCCCCACATCAATGACCCAATCGCACTGGGCGACCGTGCGCATATCATGCTCGACAACGATAACGGTATTACCGGCATCAACCAAGCGATTCAGCTGAACCAGAAGACGGTCGACATCGCGTGGATGCAGGCCAGTGGTCGGCTCGTCCAACACGTAGAGGGTGGTGCCCCGTTGCGTACGTTGCAGTTCGGTGGAGAGCTTGATGCGCTGGGCCTCACCACCGGAAAGTTCGGTCGCGCTTTGTCCCAGCTTGAGATAACCCAGGCCAATATCCCTCAAGGTGTCCAGGGACCGCAACACCACCGCTTCCTGGGCAAAAAACAGGCAGGCTTCGTCAACCGTCATGTCCAGCACATCCGCAATGGATTTGCCATTCCAGGTAATCGCCAGCGTCTTTTCGTTATAGCGGGTGCCATGACAGGTCGGACAGGGGGCATACACACTCGGCATGAACAGCAGCTCGATGCTGACCTGGCCTTCTCCCTCACAGGTTGGGCACCGCCCTTTGGCGACGTTGAAGGAAAAGCGGCCGGCATCGAAGTGTCGCCTACGGGCCTCCGGCGTGGCGGCAAAGAGTTTTCTGACCTGATCAAAAAGGCCGGTATAGGTGGCCAGGTTAGAGCGTGGTGTTCGTCCGATTGGTTTTTGATCCACCTCAACAAGTCGCTGTATGGCCTCGACATCGCCCCCCAGTCGACCGATGGTTTTTTCGGCCGGGGCCTCCTCAAGCGCATCTTCCTCGGCCTCTTCCCGTCTCATGCCCAGGTGCGCTGCCACCAGATCCAGCAGCGACTGGCTCACCAGACTGGATTTGCCGGACCCCGAGACACCGGTCACGGCGGTAAAGCAACCCAGCGGAAACGAAACATGAACGCCCTTGAGATTATTTCGTCGGACTCCTTCCAGGCCCAGCCAGCCTGTAGGGGGACGGTTGGGGGAGGCCAGCCGGGCTGTTTCCTCAAACAGGTAGGGCCTGGTGCGGGACTCGCTGACCTCCCTAAGGCCTTGTGGTTCTCCACTGTAGAGAATGCGTCCGCCCGCGCTGCCCGCTTCAGGACCAACATCAACCAGCCAATCGGCACGGCGCATCATCTCAACATCGTGTTCGACCACGAAAAGCGAGTTACCCGACGCTTTGAGCCTGTCCAGTGCGTCGAAGAGCGCATGGCCATCGGCCGGGTGCAGCCCGGCAGTCGGCTCGTCCAGCACATAGATGACCCCAAAAAGCTGGGAGCAGAGCTGAGTGGCCAGCCGCAGCCGCTGCAACTCACCGGATGAGCAGGTGGGCGTGCTGCGGTCAAGCGACAGGTAACCCAGGCCAAGCTCGATGAGCGTGGTCAGGCGATCCAGCAGATCACCGCACAGGCGCTGGGCAGCAATGCGCTTTTCAGGCGAGAGATCATCCGTACGGCGCACATCAGGAGCGCCCTTATGCGCCGAGCCACCTGCCTGCTGGCGCTTATCCAGCGCAGCTTTTGCCGCCTGGCGACTCACCAGCGACGTTGACGGATTTATGTCGGAGGCAAACTCGCCATTTGCTGCCGGCCGGATAATGTTTGCCAGTTGGTCCAGGGAGAGGTGCGAGAGATCGGCGATGTCGTAGCCGGCAAAGGTAACCGAAAGTGCCTCGGGCTTTAAGCGCTTGCCCTTGCATACCGGGCAGGGGCTACTGATCATAAACTGCAACACGCGTTTGCGCATGGCTGCACTTTCCGTATTGGCCAGCGTGTGCTCCAGATTTCGCCGGGCGCTGCTGAAGGTTCCCTGATAGCTCGGTTCCATCTTTAGTCGCTGAGCCTGACGCGTTTCGGCTGGGGTGAGGCCTGCATAGACAGGAACCGTCGGCTGCTCGTCCGTAAAGAGAATCCACTGTCGATCGGTTTTGGACAGGTCTTTCCAGGGTAGGTCGATGTCATAGCCCAGTGAGACTAGAATGTCTCGCAGGTTCTGACCACCCCAGGCCGTGGGCCAGGCGGCAATGGCCCGCTGGCGGATGGTCAGCGACGGATCTGGCACCATCGACTCTTCGGTCATGATATGCACCCGGCCCATACCCTGACAGCGGGGACAAGCCCCTTGCGGGGTGTTGAAGGAAAAATCCTCGGCATAGAGCATCGTCTGGCGGGGGGGGTATGTACCCACGCGCGAGTAGAGCAGGCGCACCAGGCTCGAGAGTGTCGTCAGACTACCTACGGTCGAGCGGGCATTGGGCGTGCCGCGTTGTTGCTGTAGGGCGACGGCGGGCGGCAGGCCGTCAATGGCATCGACATCCGGCACGCCGACCTGATCGATCAGCCGTCTGGCATACGGGGAAACCGATTCAAGATACCGTCGCTGTGCTTCGGCAAAGAGGGTGCCGAAGGCAAGGGACGACTTGCCCGAACCGGAGACACCGCTGAAAACCACCAGCTGATTTCGTGGTATTGAGACGTCGATATTTTTGAGGTTGTGCTCACGTGCCCCCCGTACGCGGACATATCCGAATGCGGCTTTATCGTCCTGGTCGTTGGCGTTTGTTCGTCGAGCCATGGGAAAAGAAGATACTTGGCGAGATTACTAAAAAATGTTAACGTATACGCTTTTTCGTTAACCGCGTGATCGAACTGGCTTCCTTTTACTGGACAGTATAGAAAACACTCCTAACGTATTATCCAGTAAAAGGTAACAGATCAAATAAGGTTTGTTTGCCTTCTTACGTACTTCTTGTCCAGCATATACCATTACTGCGCTACATAGCCATGCGTCAAGCGTTTATCTTTCGAGGTCTTTTTCAGTTTATCCATCAGATAATACTAATCATATCTGTGGCGGTGAAAGCGGCCTGTTGCACAAACCCCTTTCAGATGTGCTTCCATTCAGCTCTCCAGCCCCGTTCAATTCAGGGTTAGGAGGAAGGCTGATTTAGGCATCAGGCAGCTTGATCCGGTAAATGGCATACGGTGTGGTTCGTTTGTTTTCGCCTTCATTGTAATCGGGTTGCTTATTGATCTGAGAGCAACTGATGTACAAATAATTATCCGTCGAAATGGAATAACTATCCGGCCAGATCAGCCTTTCATCGGACACGACATCTTCCATCTTAAGCGCAGGCGTTAGTTGCACCAGTTTGTAGTTCTGGTAATCGCCCAGATACAGGTTGCCGTTTTTGTCAACGATCATCCCGTCCGAAACGGCAAACCTGCCCAAATCTTCTACCGCAGCCTCCCGTTGATCTTCAGTCAATGCTTCGTTCCGCAAAAATTCCGTGCGAATGCGGTAGAGTTTCGTATCGGTGAGCGGTTTGTAATACAGCCATTCGCCATCCGGTGTTAAGGCAATGCCATCGGATTGAAGGTGTACCGGCTGACCCTGCTTTTTAAATTCTTTCCCGTCCACGATCAGGGTAAAGGAAGGGTCGTGTTTCACTGAATAGTGATGGCTCAATACCTCCCGGCTAGTTCCTGTTTCCAGATTAACCACCACAATGCCCCCTTCATTGGAGTTCGTTAAATACGCTACCTTTCTACGGGTATCGACCCGTACATCATTAATATAGCTTTTGTTGCTTAGTACGCCCTCAAACCGGTAGACTTCTTCGATTGTATTGGTCGCCAGGTTGAACTTGACCAGCTTAAAACTAGTATCATATACCTGTTCCATGTTCGGGCAGGCCGGGTCCACCACCCACAGGTTGTTCTCGGCGTCAATGTACACGGCCTGCACACAAACCCATTTATTTTTTCCATTATCCCCTTCCTGCCAACTGTTCCACCGTTCGTCCGGATAAGGTTTCACCCGGTTATCGGGGAAGATTTCGACCACACCGTACTGGTGTGGTCCGGGCCATAACGGATAACAGCTAAACAGACGCCCGTCTTTTGCGATCGCCACACCGGTTAACTGGTAGGTATCGTCTGAAAACACTTCGTCAAGTTGATTGTTGTATGTACTCATGATTGGTAAGTTTAAATGCGTTGCCAATAAATACGTTCCTACCCCTGCTTTTTCTTACTTACGTTTTGCCTTTGTCTCACTTGCCCGTGGCAAGGCAAAATAGCTGTATAACAGCAAAACAGGCACAATACTAAAGGGTACGCTCCACCAACAAATGAGTAAGGCAACCAGGTGCAGCGCAGGGGCAATGGCATATTCCTTGGTTAACTGACGAATGAGCCTTCTTTCTGTACCGTCTTCTAAAAGTTCGGGCTTTTTAAGGGCGTACCACCAGGTGCAGTTATATAAAAATGTCATCAACACCAAGGTCGCATGATAGATCAAGGCTGCCGTTCGCTCGTCTGGTTTACCCACATGCCGGGCCAACAAGCCGGTGGTAAACGACTGAAGTGTTACGAAGATTAAAAACAAACTATTTAGAATCAGGAGGTACTGGTCCGTCTGCTTTAAATAAATAAACATGTTGTGATGGTTGGACCAGGCAATGCATATAAACAGGAAGGAAGCAGCGAATGCAGCATAATGAGGCCACTGGTTGGCGATGGCTTGCAGCAAACCTGTATCGGTCTCTGGTTTGGGCAGTTCGGTAGCTAGTAATGTTGCTGCAATCGCTAAGACAGCGTCACTAAAATATTCAAGCCGATCGGTTGGCCGATGATTGTGCATAAGACGGGTTTAAAATCCACTTTCCGTTGGAAGAGAAGGCATCAAAAACGGATCAACCCAAACGTTGTTCAGGTACTACCAACTTTCGGGTTGATACAATTAAGTCTATCCGCTTACTAACACCTACTTACGCTTATTTTTCTTTTTCAGCAGCATCAGGCCAGCCGTGATCAGCAAGGCCGTAGTCGCTGCCTTTCGGACAAAAGCAGGGCGGTTGTGCCTCCATTCCGCTCGCCAGCCCCTCTCAATCCAGGGGTTGGGAAGAATGCCGTGTGTTAAGTCAGTTAACTTGCCCTCAAGGACGTTGACCCGGTCGGCTAGTATCAGTGTCATCCAGTGGGTAGCGGTCGCTTCGCTATACTGATAGGCATAGCGACGGATAGCCCCACTTAAGCCCGTAGGCGGTGATGACGTACCAAAGACACGGGTAACGCCTGGTCGCTCCACCGAATGCAAGACCTCGATGTCGATGGGCTGCTGGGGCGCTTTTTCATAATTGAGCCGCTCGTGGTCCGCCCCGTTCCAATGCTTCATGGGGTAGGTGGGGTCATTTTCCGGATCGGCATCCATGCCCCAGCCGGGGATGTCTTTGGTACGGGTATCCAAATTTCGATCCGCAATAATCCGGTCCTGAAATTCGGCTATTGTGTTTTCTAATACGTTTTGCATAAGACAAGGGTTTAAGCCGCATGGGCACGTGGCGGAATTAATAAGGGTTTGATGATGTGGTCGAGCTTACTGGAAAACATGCGGTAGGCATCGGACACGTCTTCCAGCGGTATCCGGTGGGTAATCATTTCCTTTGGGTTGATCCGGCCGCTCATGATGTGATCAATCAGCTTGGGCAGCAGCCGTTTCACCGAGGCCTGATTGGCCCGTAGGGTAACCCCTTTGTTCATCAGACTGCCAATGGGTGCCAGGTTCCAGGGAGGACCGTATACGCCAATGATGGAAACAATGCCGCCTTTTTTAACGGAGTTAATCGCCCAGTGCAGGGCGGTGGCACTGCCGGCTTGCAGGAGTAGTCCTTTGCCGGTAATGTCTTGCAGGGCACTGCCGGAAGCATCGCAGCCCACCGCATCGATACAGACATCCGCGCCAAAGTAATCGGTGGCTTTTTTTACGAACAACACCGGGTCTTTCATGTCTCGGTAGTTGTACGCCTCGGCGAAGGCAAACTTGCGGGCAAACTCCAGGCGGTAGTCGACGTGGTCAATCACAATGACCCGGGCCGCCCCGAAAAACCAGGCAAAGCGGGCCGCCATCAGACCGACCGGGCCGGCTCCAAACACCACCACGGTATCGCCTTTTTGGATACCCCCCTGCTCGGCCGCCTGGTAACCCGTGGGCACCACGTCGGTCAGCAGGACGGCGTTTTCCAGGTCCATGCCGGCAGGGATTATGGTGGGGCTCACATCGGCATACGGTACCCGAACGTATTCGGCCTGTCCGCCATCATAACCACCGCCGGTGTGCGCATAGCCAAAAAAGCCGCCGACGGCTGTGGCTTGCGGATTTGACTCATTGCAGTTGCCGTAGAGTTCCTGCTTACAATGCGGGCAACTGCCGCAGGCCACGTTAAACGGCACGAGCACGTGGTCACCCACGTTCAATTTTTGAACGCCCGAGCCTATGGCTTCCACAACGCCGGTAAACTCATGGCCAAAGGTCATTCCTACCCGGGTATCGGGCACACGACCGTGATACAGGTGCAGGTCTGAGCCGCAAATCAGGGATCGGGTGACCCGGACAATGGCATCATAGGGATGCTTGATCTCCGGCTCGGGTTTGTTACGGTCCAGCCTGATTTGGCGGGGACCGCGAAAATTCATTGCTAACATAGCTTCCTGTCGTTAAAGGTGATTGAACTACTCTACTGAAGACCTCAAGCTGTCATGCCGCCTTGACGTTAGCTTAAGCGTTTGCCCTAACGGCAAAACGGGTCCAGCCGCGACAATGACGGGTTTAGATACCTACCTAAGCAGTAGGCTAAAAAGGCGCAACATCAACTGGTTCTTCCAGGATAAGACCCACGCTTCGCTCGGTAAGCGTTTGGGTTAGCAGCAGGGCGTGTCGTGTGTATCGGGCAAGCCCGTTAACACGATCTGTATCGTTTTTCCCTTTAGACTGAGCAACTACAGACCATTGTAGCCTTGGTTAACAGACAGATAGTGTCTGCTGTGGACAAGCCCATTCACCTTATCGCCACACCCCAGAATGACCATTCTGGGGTGTGGTCGTGCGTTGTTGTTCTGATAACTACCGCTATCAGCGTGGTCTGGGCTGTACTGGCAAGTCCTGGTAACGATTTACGTAGCGTGAGATTCACCCACCTTCGTCAAACCGTCGACTTGTCTGGACACTACTTTTGTTTAACAATAAAGTTAAAGTCGTATTGAAAAAGTGAGGGTACGGGCGCAACTAAAAAAAATGAACTGTGCCGTTGGGCTGGAAGAAACAGGAAGGGCAATCCCTATGGGGTTTGAAGGTCACCTCCATGGGAGGGCAGCGGTGGCCTTCAAAGCTGCTTCTGAATGGACAGCCGTATTCGAAACAGAGTGCCTACGCCTGGCTGGCTGTCGATCTCCAGACTAGCCCGTAACAGTTCACACAAGCCCTTGACGATGGATAAGCCCACGCCTTCCCCCTGGTGGGCAAACCCGGAGCGGGAGGAAAAGGCGGTATCCACTTGCTGAGCATCCGCGAAATCATAGGTTGCAGTAGTTTCGGGGGAGGGAAGTCTCCGGTGAGGGGGTGAACCTGCCTGAGTCGCAGTAGGCAGGCCCGGTCCCGAATCCTGTACGCTGACCATCCAGCGCGTTTCAGTCTCTCGACTCCAGCAGACCGATACCCAACCGGTAGGCGTGTGCTTGAGCGCGTTGAGCACCAGGTTCTGAATAATGCGCTGAAACTGAAGAGGGTCACTCGCGACCGGCAAGCTGGCCGGCCCATCCGCTTTGAGTAAAAGACCCCGTTCGGTGGCCAGCGGTTGGTAGCTCGCCACGAGATTGGTCAATAATTGACCCGCATCCAGGGACTGAATGTGCAGGGCTTCCTGTCCGGCCTCTAGGCGGGCCAGGTCCATCAACTGGGTAACCAGCGAGCGGCAAGTCGTCAGGTTTCGCAGCAACATGTCCAGTATCTGTTTACGCTCCTCCTGAGAGTCCATCACCAGTTCCAGTAACGCAGCTGCACTCAGAATAACCCCGAAGGTACCCCGCAGGTCATGGGAGGAATGGCGCAGGAGCTGTGAGCGTTGCTGGCTGAGCTCCTGAAGTTCGGCCAGTGCTTTTTCCAGTACATTGACCCGGCTGGCAGCCGCCGTGCGTTGTAAGTGAGTAAACTGGCTCACACTACCGGTGTTGATCTGACTGGCAAATACAAAGAAGTGCTCATAGGCCTGGGTGATCATGGGGCAATCGGTTGCGGGGTAGAGTTGCCAGAAGGCCCGCAGTTCGGCCAGCATGAACTGGTCTAAATAGTGCATCTCGGCCAACAATTCGGCTAGGACATAGCCCTTGTGCCAGCGAAGCAGGCCATGGTCAGCGGCTAAGCGGTCCACCTGGGCTTCTTCATCCTGATGCTGCAACTGCTGCTGGAGCACATTAAGCATGCATGGGACTTGGTTGGTGAACTCGTCGGGGCTTAAGTTGCTGATGCTTCTCAGGTCCGGATCGGTCTCACAAGCGGTTCGCCAGTTGGCCAGCAGCGCTGGGCGCCGGGCAGCCAGAAAGGAAGCGAGTTGGCCTAGCGGAGCCGACTCTGACTGGGCAGGAGATATCATGGTTGAGCAGGCAAGAGCTCTACGTCCGGCAGAAGCGGTCCGTCCGGAGGAAATGATCCCAACTGGGCAACCAGGCGAAAGAAACGTATACGTAAAACCGTTATTCGTTCTGTTGGGGTAACCCTTGTTTAAAGTGATTGTTTAGAAAAATTGATTTTTATTATTATACGGCACCTGGCTATTTCAGTCTATCAGCGACCCAACGAATTCCCATTCCTCACATCCGGTATGGCCTCGTTCCTGAAGGGCCCTTTATCGGCGCTAGCTGGACTAAACCAAATGGTTTACCCCTCCGCTCACGGTTACATTCAGGGTCTGGTTGGTGCCGGGAGTGGAAAGTTGTGATAAGCTATACCCTCCTGAGTAAGAATCAGCATTAACCCGTATACGGCTTGTGTCGATCCTGGTTCTCTGACGTGTACCCTCACAGCAGGGAATGGCACCAATTGCCGTTGCTGTTTTTAGGAAATTTCATCTTCAAGTGAAGGGGTTTATCGAGTGAACTAATACCCTAGAGAACAATGCCGAATGGAAAGTCAATTGCTGCCGATATGGGGTACATCGACAAAAAGGCACGGCGAGACCTGCGCCGTGGCGTCCCACCTCTAAAAAAAACACAGTCCGTCCTGGATCGGCACCGCCAGAGTGGACCGTATCGATTGCGTCTGGCCGCAAGAGCGGTCACGGCTTCACTGTACTATACGGCTCTTTTTCTGATAACGTACCGGTTGCTACGGTACGCCGGAGCGGGACCGTAGCTCATGGTAAAAACAGATTCGTAGCCCATTGGTTACTCCAACTGTGTGAGCTACCCCATCCATGCAACGCATCTAAACAGCAGCACACTCGCTTGCAGACCAAATCGAAAGCGCTTGTTTTTCAGTTGAACATAAAGAGCGTGAATATGAAAAGCGTTGGCCGCTTTTGGCCAAGAGCGTCGCCGTTAGAATCAAGTTTTCAAGCTTATTGAAGCGGACCAATTAACTCGATGAATGTACCATCGGGATCCTGCACAAAAACAAAGTGCGCTTTGGCATTCAGGGGTGTAGGGGTGCTACCCAGAAACGGCACCTTCAGGTGCGTAAGCCGGTCGATAATGGGTTGCAGGGCTTTCACCTGAATGGTGATATACTGCATGCCCGTGTCGTCCTGAATATATTTGGGCTTCGGATGCGCCGGTTTACTGCCCAAACTCATCAACTTCCAGTCGGTGGCTTCCGGGCTGTTTTCGAGCTTCAGGATGGTTACGTTCGTGACTACACCATTGGTCAGGCCGGAACGTTTGCCGAACTCTTCATTGATGGTAAAGCTGCCGGTTTTGACCATACCGATGCCATTCACGTAAAAGTCCAGCGAGCGTTCGAGGTCGGTAACTACCACCCCTACGCCAATTGTTTTACTGGCAAAATTGGACTGTCCCAACGCGCTCAGTGCACCCCCAAGTACCATTAGTGTTATTTTGACACATTTAAAGAAAGACACCCTGGTTTTGTTCTTCTTGAAAAGAATCATTTGTTACTTCGTTATAAGTATGATTTGATGTAAGCCAGAAGTGACCGTCCCGTTATTAACTGTGATTTCTAGTGTGATCGCTTTATTGTCACCTGCTTTCAATCGGATCGTTTATCCTCGACAAAAAGAATCTCGGCTGGTTTTTCTTTGCTCACCAAGCTCACGATCTCCGGCTTTATCGTATCTAAAGTCCGACTATCACTATTCCTACCCGACTGGACTTGCTACCTTTGGCTGGACACTACCTTACGATCGTTACTGTATATTTCAGTAAAAGGCAGTAGGGGCAATCTAGACAATGTGCTATATGGGCAGTAAAAGTTTCAACACATAACTCAGCGCTACTTATTGCTTTAGTGCAAATGTCGGATCAGGCATTTCCGTCCACGAAAAGGCTTAGCCAAATGGACGCTATTTATTGACAAGACAAATAGTATGGCTCTTGCTACTAGTGCCTGAAAGCGTTCACGAAAAGGTGGCTTTGTCTGGACATAAACTATAAAAAGTACAAAATATTAAAACTTTTAGTGGGGACTATAACTTCACCATCATCGTAGTAAAGTACTATTTTTGAACGCCAAATTCACTGGATTACTACAGAGTAGACCCAAACCGATTGTCTACCGTCTCAGCGTGTATCAGAAGCGGCCCTAACTAGACAGTGGTCTGTTTCAACCCGATAGCATCTATAAATCGGTATCTTTGAGTGGTATCATAACCAATCTACGGCATGGATGATCGGGATAGTGAACTAGCCAGAGATATTGAACGCGTCAAGCGAATACCCATCATTCCTTCCTTGCTGGATGTGATCTGTGAGACCACGGGCAGGGGCTTTGCCGCCGTGGCCCGAGTCACCCAGGACCGATGGATCACCTGTAGTGTGCGCGACGATATCCAGTTCGGCCTCGTTGCGGGCGGAGAGCTGAGGATAGAAACCACCATTTGTAATGAAATTCGGGATTCCCATCAACCCGTCGTCATTGATCATGTGCAGGAAAATGGCCTGTTCTGTAACCATACGACCCCCTTACTGTATGGATTTCAGAGTTACATCTCCTTTCCCATTATTCTGAAAACAGGCGAATTTTTTGGAACCCTCTGCGCCATTGATCCCAAACCGGCTCAACTTGACAATGCCAAGATCACCGGTATGTTCGCGGCCTTTGCGGATCTGATTTCCTTTCATTTACAGCAAACCGACTTACTCGAGCAGAGCGATCAGGCGGTTAAATACTTAAGCCGCCAGCTGACTCAATCGATTGATGAAAATCGGCAGTACCGCCATATTTCCAATCATAGCCTGCAAGAACCGCTGCGCAAACTCCGGCTCTTTAGCGGTATGTTAGTGGATGTAGTTCGGAAAAACGATCGCGATAAAGCCGAAGAACTAGCCTTGAAGATCAATTCAGGGGCCGAAAAGTTCGCCAAGATGATTAAGGATTTATCCGACTTTTCGGTTCTGGATGATGATGATACGTTTGTGGAACTGACCAATTTGAATGACATTTTGGCCGTGGTCTGTTCCCAATTGAGTCCGCAATTAAAGGCAAAACAGGCCACTGTTCAGGCGGATGTATTACCCTCCTTGCAAGCGGTACCCCTGCAAATGGAACAGCTATTCTATCACCTCCTGCATAATGCCATTAAGTTCGCGAAAAAAGGGGTACCCCTTCTGTTGTCGATTTCCTGCCGGCTGGTAACTCCCCTGGAACGGAGCGAGCCATTGTCGAGCGAAACCAACTACGTTGCCATTCAGATTACCGACAATGGGATCGGCATTGACCACGCTCAGCTCGAAAAGATTTTCGATATGTTTGCCCAATTACCCACGACGACAATTCGGGAAGGGCAGGGCTTTGGCTTAGCTTATTGTCATAAAATAATCCGCAATCACCTGGGGCTGATCAAGCTTCACTCGGAGGTTGGCCAAGGCACTACGGTGTCCATTATTTTGCCCGCTAGCTAATCCAAATGGCCTGGTCCGTGCCCATGAAATCGCTGGCCGCAGCTGATCATCTTGGACTTGAACATGCCCCGGCTGAACGGCTTCGAAACGCTGCGATGGCTGCGGTCTCAGCCGGCGTATCAAACCTTGCCGGTCGTGGTTTTAAGCACCTCGTCTCTACCTGAAGATCAGGAAAAGGCGTTGCAACTGGGTGCGAATGGCTTTCTGACGAAGCCGCCTTCCCTGGGCGATATCTTAACCATGTTTGGGCTACTGGCCGAGCAATGGCAACTACATTGGCCCCTTTTTATCGACCTATCTACTCCTGGATCCTGATTATTCACCGTTGTTGAGGAAAGGTTACTTTTCCGCCAATAACCCACCCAGCATAACCCCCAGTCTACCCCTGATTGGAGATTTCACTGGCATAGACCAGGCGATTTCGTTGCCAATTGCCCAGTGAATACATTTCATCAAATAGAAGTTAATCGACTGTCGGATCGCCGCTGCGATGAAAAGAAGTAAAGGATGGTCAGTTTATCCCGAAATCAACTGGTCAGGCGCTCGCGGAATCTGGTGGCCAATTTCACTGAAATGAACACCCGTTTATACCATAAATGAAGACGCGTCTATAGGCAAACGGTTCTGGAATGATAGTTCTGAATGAGAATATGAACATTAAAGGGGCAATTCCGTTTTAAAATTGGGTTTACTGACTGGTAAGTCTATACTAAACAACGTGTATGAAAGCGAATGTAACGCCACCCCGCAGAGAGTTTCTTAAAAAGTCAGTCACGGGTACGCTGGCTTTGGGTGCAGCGGTGCCCTTACTGGCATCTATCGTAACATCGCTTACGGCCGAAGCGGCTATACCCCTACAAGGATCACCAACGGCCGCCACGGAAAAGGAATTTCGTCAGGGTGTGATTGGGCCCGCTGAGCTCTCGCTGATCACCAGCCAGCTGGCGGTAAGCAAAGCCACCAATAAATACGCCAGGGAGTTTGCCGGCTTTGAGTTAGAGGAAGCGAAGGCCGTCACCTCGGTGCTCAAAGATCTGGGCACCCCCGTACCGGCAATGGACGCTAAGGCCCAAGCTACGCTAACCAAAATAAAGACGACCACGGGAGCGGCTTTTGATAAAGCCTATATTCAAGCGCAACTCGAAAATCATGAATTTCTGCGGGATTTGGCTCAGGATTATTTAAAGAACTCGATGGGTAAAACCAGCCCTGCTGAAAGTCAAACGAGACATTTGGCCACCTTAGCCTTAGCGGTGTTTAAAGAGCACGTGGCCCTGACCAAACAGATTCTAGGTCAACTGGGTAGCTAGCCGACGTTATTAACCGTACGGTGCCTAGTTACCCACACCTGTTTCGGGTGGTTAACTAGGTACCAAGATGCGGTTCGAGAGCGGGAACCTATCAGCCCGTACTCACTCGTGTACAAACCCGCGAGTACGGGCTAGTCTGGGCCGGATCACGTGGGAGACCCAAGTTTTCATGCGTTGATGTCCAGTTAGCCATCTCCCCAGCTACGTTCGGCAGCGTGTCTGCATTACATAAAAAAAGCAACGAACCCGCCAATCCAAAGGCTAATTCCGGATGGATCGTAATTCGTTCGTCGCTGCCCTTTGGCCAGGCTAGATAAGCATTTTTTGAGTGTTCAGTTGATTGAACTTACAACATTCATTCCCCAACGGAGCAAAAGCCATATACTATAAGCTGGCTATCCCATTCATCCTACGCTGATTTAGCTGACGCTGACTTACTTTAAACCACAGCCTTACTTCCATACGAATGACACTAAATTATGTCCGGCGCGGGGTCGGTAAACCCCTATTACTGCTCCACGGAATTGGTAGTTCCCTAAAGGTTTGGGATCTCATTATCGATGAGCTGGCTGCTCAACGGGATGTGATTGCCGTAGACTTACCTGGTTTCGGTCAATCACCGGCTCTCATTGGGGAGGTCTCCATTGACACGCTGGCCGATGCGGTAACCGACTTTTTAACTCAGGTCAAGCTCTTAGGTATTGATGCCGTAGGCAATTCAATGGGGGCTCGACTGGTGCTCGAACTTGCCCGGAGGGGTAATGTGGTCGGGGCCGTCGTGTCTCTGGATCCAGGTGGGTTCTGGCAAGGCTGGCAGGTACCCTATTTCTACCAGTCGGTTCGGCTGTCGGCTCACCTATCCAACCTTATCCAACCGATCTTACCACCCCTGGTGGGCAATCCGATCAGCCGAACGCTGCTGTTCGCTCAATTTTCGGCGCATCCCTGGACAATTCCGGCGCGGGTAGCCCAGAATGAATTTCGGGAGTTTTTGCCCACCCCCAGCTTTACCAAACTGCTGGCTAGTCTGGCTCATGGTCCCCCCCAGCAGGGGGCACCCCTTGGCTCTATCCCGAACCTGGTCATTGGCTGGGGTCGGCAGGACCGGATTTGTCTGCCCAGTCAGTCCCGGCTGGCCTTGGAGCGGTTTCCTGACGCTCGTCTACACTGGTTTTCGGATTGCGGGCACGTTCCGCAATTGGATGTGCCTGCTGAAACGGTGGCCCTGATTCTGGCCGTAACGGAGGGTCGCTATGAATCGCAATCCGAAATTCCTGCCTTGTCAAAGGCGACT
Organism: Spirosoma migulaei; assembly: GCF_054776855.1. NCBI lineage: Bacteria > Pseudomonadati > Bacteroidota > Cytophagia > Cytophagales > Cytophagaceae > Spirosoma > Spirosoma migulaei. Next base: position 19,126 of record NZ_BAAHBG010000003.1, read on the forward strand.
GAGGTTCGAGAAAAGGTCTTGATTGGTGTAGGTGCCGCCGTGCTGGTGATGGGCCTGTTTCTCGCCTTTGTCGGGAAAAAGTAGCCATGAACGTACTGTCGCAGGTATAATAAATAGCGGTGACGGTTAACTGGACATGGTTCTTAAGGCACAAAGTAAGATCGTTTACTTCGTGTCCCGCAAAAGGTTTCCAGTCACGTAAGTGCAGGTCTGTTTAAGCCGAATAGGTACCAATCCGGGTTCGGTAGTTTTGGATATCGGATCGGAGATAGTCTTTCAGTTGTTGTAAAGCTGCCCGGGCCCGGGTCTTCACCGTACCGATGGGTAATTTCAAGACCTTCGCGGCTTCCAGGCTTGTATAGTCTTTATAATACATGAGCTCGATGACGGCCTGATATTTAGGGGCTAAGAGCGCCAACAGCGAACGATCAATCATTCCTTCCACTACGCCGGTTGAGGTAATCCGTTCGGATTGTTCCAGCAGATAGGTGGCGGCTTTCAGTTGAACCTTCCGGGCTCTGAGTTGATCCATGGCCACGTTCCGGGTAATGGTTAATAACCAGGTAAATAGCCGTCCCTGGGTAGGATCATACTGATGACTATTCGACCAGATCTTAATGAAGACATCCTGCAATAAATCCTCCGCCTGCTCTCGATCGTTGACGAGTCGAAACAAAACGCCAAACAGGGCTGGCGCGTAGGCATTATATAAGAGGGAAAAGTCGGATGATCGTTTTTGTTGTAAAGCAGTTACAAACTGGACTTCGGCTAGGGCAGTCGCATTCATGCAAATAGTCAGGAGGAATAGTGGCTGGAATGGGGAATGGTCAGCCGGTAACAAGGCACTTACACCTGCACTGACTACGATTAAATCTATTAAAATCATGCCAGTGTAGCAAAGAGGGGCTTATAATCTCTAAAGCGGTTGAAACGAACGGCTTTGGCCGTCCAACGCGAAAAATTCTGGATTCTTCATGGGGTCTTATTTACCCGAAAATGGGGAGTTTTTGTTGAACTCGGTAAACAACCGGGTTAGACAACCATTCAATTAAGCTTTCAGGTAGTTAGGGAATGGAATTAAACTTGGCTTTAAACTTACGTCAAGGAGTTCTGACAATTTCAAAACAGGTGTTTAAGCTGGGTAGCCCAGCAATACAGTCCGAGCCGAATCAGGATCTGCTGCGTTAAATTGGACACTTTATTAAGCCTGATCTTGCTGTCCAGTAACTTGTAGTAATTCCAATATTCGAAATGTACCATTTACAGGACATCAAATTTAGAGAAATAATTTTTGGCCATTTCTCAAATAAGTACAATTTATAGTTTTGATTAAGTCGTTCACGAAAACCCTTGGCCAAATGGACGCTATATGTTGATCAGAGGAATAGTCTGAATTTAGCAATTACTGCCTGCAAGCGTTCACCTAATGGTTCTTCAATTGGAGTCCCATAAAGAGAAGTTCGTTTGTCTATCCTAAACTACTTGATGCTGGTGGAGGAGTTTCTATTTATTTAGGTACGCTTGGCCGCTATGTCTTTTAAGAGGTGATGTATTGGCCAATGAGTTGGCTAGGTAGTGTTATCTATTACCTACCAGTTCGTTTCAGCCAGAATAGGCCGCCGACCAGCGAAACGGGCGTAAATATAAAAATAGCCAATACCTGCGTCCAATGGCTGCCTTCCGACTTGATCAATGAAAAGCAGGCAAAACCGGCTATAATCAACCCAAGTATAACGTTTAATCGTAACGTTTTTTCCTTAGCAATCAGGGGTACGACAAAGCCACTTAAAAAAGAAAAAATACTACCGTACAAGGCAGTTAGCAGTTGAAAACTAGTGGTCGCCTGGGCATGCGGCTTTTGCCCAGCTAAGGTAAAAAGTAGGAGGGAGGAAACGACGAAAATGGCGTACCCGGCTACTACACTCACTATCCTTTTTAGCAGCATGTGGTTTCATTGACTTTACAACTCAATCACGTGCAGAGTTTGTCTATGCGTTCACATCAGGACCAGCGGTAGGAGCTACCCTAAAAGATAGTCCCCTAAAAATTTATACTACGAAAGGGGGACTAATTGAAATTCGTCCCTACACGGGTTGATGCAATGGCGTCAGCTACCTGTTGAGCAATATTTAGTAGTGGTTCATTTTTTTATACCCCAAATTGCCTCAGATGATGGTCGTGATGTTTGTACACAAATTGTCCAACTTGTTCTTTCGTCATTGGACCAAAAAACGGATGGATAAAATTTGAATTAGTAAAACTCGCATAGTCGTTGATTCGTTTACCCCATTCCGCTTTTTGCAACGCAATATCACCTGCTTTTTCTGTACTGATTAATTCAGTAGCGGTTGGTGAATTTTTGCCCAATGGCTTATCATTTTTTAGCACATTTTTCAACGCCATTTTGCCAATTAATCGCCCAAGAAACATCCGTTTTACTTGTAGTTTGCCCACCATCATATCGTCCCACCGGGTGCAATGGGTCAGCATCTGATAAACCGTCATTTTTCCCCATTGAGCCATCGAATTTCCCGTGAGCAAATTAATTCGTCCAAGCAATTCGTCTCTTGTACTCTTGTCAAATACGGTTTTCATGTCTACGGATTTAGTTGTGCCAATGAGAACCAATTGCCTGAGTCATCAATGAATAAGGCTTCAAAACCATAAAACTCTTTTGTGGGGGGCTTCTTAAAGACTACGCCCTTCGCTCTTAATTCTTCATACGTAGCCAGAATATCCTGGCAGGAAAATACAGCAGCCCCGAAAGTACCTTTCTTAATTAATGTGGTCATTGCCTGGACCGTTTCGGGGTCAAACATGGCCCCTTCAGCCACCAGAAAAAGCGTTAGTTCCAAGTCAGGTTGCTCAGGGGGGGTAACCGTAAGCCATCTGGCCCCTTCGCCCATAGGTGCGTCGGTATGGACCTTGAACCCAAGTTTGTTTACATAAAAATCATAGGCACTATCCTGATTCAGGACATAAATGCAGGTATGGGTAATTTTGGTGATCATTGTGCAATTTTTTTTCAAAAGTGCGCATTGTCTGTCCCTATTACCTCTTCAAACTTGCTATTTTGTCCAACCGTACGTTTCAGCAAAGCAATTCGGAACAAATCGGAACGGGTTTATCTGTATTTCTTTTCTTTTTAGTTGCTGCTCTCGTCGAAATAAGGAAGGTGATTGCCCGGCATTTTTTTTAAACATGCCGGCAAACGACGTTGGACTCTCGAAACCGACGCGCATACTTGTTTCTAGTACGGAATAACCTTGCGCTAATAAAATTTTTGCGTGGTCCATTCTGACGTTTATTAAATAATTATTGGGTGTCTTTCCGTAGAGTGTTTTAAATAATCGAATAAAATGAAACTTTGAAAAATGGGCTTGGTCGGCAATGTTGTCAAGGTCTATCTGGTCCGCATAGTGCTTGTCAATAAATAGTTTTGCCCGAACAATTCGTTGGTATAAATATATTTTTTCGTATGGTTCCATGCTTGCTCAACTAGTTAGGTGTAGTAATTCCCAAAATGATTCATTTTTGTGGCCTCGCCCGTTGGTTTAACGTTTAGTCTTTATTAGGCACTAAACCAGTATTGCGTTCTTCTTGACTAGCCTGCTCCACGGTTTCGACAAACTCCTCTGTGGAAACGATGTGTACATAGGGATCGTCCAGTTCTTCATCCGCATCCGGGGGGATAGGTTGTTTATCTATATTCATACCGGCAAGCTAGTCTTTTTGGCCTGGCTGAAGTAGCCACCATCTAAAGTTTTACAATTTGTAGTTCATTTTACATAAACTGTGACAAAACGGTCCTCGCTGCCAACCTGTCAGGTGATTTATATATGATCGTTTTTACGTAACAAAGCCATGACGCACGTTATGGGATTTGAACTTATTTACTACCAGCTGTCAATGACAATCAAATATTGTATTGATAATCAGTAGTTTAATGATTTAGATTTTCCATTGATGAACAGCTCTAACGATTAGTTATTATCTAAATCTGATAGGTTCAGCGAAAGCTCATATAATTGGAAAGGGTTGTATGAAGTAGAACACTAATTTTATTATTCCCCTTTCTAACCCTCTTGGGTGGTAAACTCTCCAGTCAATTCACTTTCCTAATCTCAGTCGCACTCAGGGTGATCGTAAATTCGCGCCGTTGGCTGTTCCAGCAGTGCACCCGCTGCCCATATTGACTGATGACCGGAACAGGCCAGTCAATTTCACTGTTAGCTGCAGCTAACTCCTGAGCAGCCTGCGGGTCGATCAGTGTAACCAAGTCGTCAAGCTTAAACTCATTGTTTTTCTTCATGAAGTACTGGAGATCCGAATCTGCTAGTTTAGTTAGAATTCAGAATGGTTTTGCCGTTTCGTATGGCTCCGGCGGCCACCGTGGCGCGGCCCAACGCAACGGCAAAGTAACCCCTTAATGACCTACTTCTCATCCAGTATACTTCCCGGATGCTGCTCGACTGAATAGAGCGTAAGCACCACACGCGCACCAACTTCGGCAATTCTGGCCAGTATCGTGGTCGAAAGATGGTGACTGAACTCCCTGGGCTCATCTCCGCATTGATAGCCATTATCGAATTCGCGACGGGTGCAGGCTGCCCACAGCTTACGGGAGGACTCGTCCAAGGCATCAATTGCCATGAACATGACACCGATATTCAGGTCAGGTTCTGAGCAGGATCCACTGGTCTCGAAGCGGGCCGACCACAAGCCGTTCTGCGCCGGTCCAACGTAAAGCGAGCAGAGCACGCCATACCTCACCAGAGCCTCGGCCAGTGGAGCCAGGTCATACGGAGCCAACAGGTTAAGATCAGTGTTAATGTAGAAAATTTCGCGTTTCATAGGAGCTGCTCACCGTTGTCTATTGGTACAGGCACTGAGCCATAGCGGTAGCGATTGTACTAAGTTTGTTCATCGGGTTAGGCAGAACTATCCCTTATTACTCTTATTAATCAAAGAATTATGGCTGATTCTATACGTTCTATGCATCAAGCCGCTTAACACTCATGGCCAAAAACTCTTGACCTCGCCGGGTCCGATAGCCCATTTGATTCAACCGATCGGCAATGGCCCGGTACGTCAGGCCATCTTTGCGGTAAAGCCTAACCAATTCAGCCGCTTGTCGATTGGCTAAATTAACCTGAGCATTTTGCTGGCGAGTCTCTAACCCACGACGAGTCACCTCCGGGGTAATATTTGGCATACCCAGTTTATGCCCCTGTGCTTTCTTAGCGGTTAGGGCCGCTCGGGTGCGTTCGCCGATCAGCTCCCGTTCATGCTGAGCCAATACTGCCATAATGCCCACCGTCAAGGTATTGGCATCGGGGATGTCACAGGCTACAAAGTCAACTTCGGAATTACGCAACGAAAATATAAACGAGACATTCCGGCTGAGCCGGTCTAACTTGGCAATGAGCAGTCGCGCTTTGTGCTGTTTAGCATGGGCAATGGCAGCTGCCAGTTGGGGCCGATCAGCTCGCTTCCCTGACTCCACTTCAATAAACTCATCGAGCAACTCATCGCCCACTTTAAGGAAGCGTTGGACAATATCCTGCTGGGCTGATAGCCCTAATCCACTCTTGCCTTGGCTAGCGGTTGAGACACGGTAGTAAGGGACATATTTCATCGAGTGTTAAGACGTATATAGGTTAGGGTTGAAAAGGGGATCGAAAATACTACTTTACCCCCCTTTCCAAATAAAATTTGGCTTGCTCCAATCACTCTTTTGGCGGAGATAGACAAAAATAGTGTCTTTGTAACATTTTCACAACGAGCGTTGTGAAAATGTTACAAGAAGATAAATACACTTTGAAGAGTATCTCTTTTTATAACGACCAGGTTTTCGGCTATCTTTCGGTAACCATTATCACTATCCATGGCCGCACTTTTGTTCAAAGCTCAACTTGTCAACCAGGCTGGTGTACCCGTAGCCGAATTCGCTCGTATCCTGTTTGGGGTTGACTCACCAAAAGAAAAAGAAAAAACGTTTCGGGCCATTTGTAAAACAGCTTATCCCCAACTGCACATCCAAGAGCCGTTGAGCGTTTCGCCCGCCAAACTTGACTGATGCTTATATCGTGACACCCACTACCGTCCATTAGTTGGTAAGGTCGTTTACGAGCCCCAAGCTATCTGTATAATATAGAACCTTTAAAGCGTCTGTATCCCTAGATCGATTGTTAAGAGCATACAATGACAGCTTTCAACAGGGCATATGGTCATAAAACGCCCTTACTTTGTCGCGATTGACCCTCATTAGCGTAGCTCGTCCCGTTTACTTTTGCATAAACAGTAAACAACTAGCTAATCGCATGAGAACAGTATCATTCACTATGAACATTAGCCTGGACGGCTATTGCGATCACACCATGTTCAATCCTAGTGAAGAGGTAATGGAGTATTTCACGGCAACGTTGAGGGGGGTAGATCTGCTCTTTTTCGGTCGTGTCATGTATCAGCTTATGTTTCCTTATTGGGCGGATGTGGCCCAAAACCAATCCGGCACAGCAGCTGAAAATCGATTTGCTGAACGACTAACGGCGATCGACCGAGTGGTGATGTCACGCTCATTAAACAGCGTCGATGATAAAACACGCATTGTTGGGAGCCATCCGGCCGAAGAACTGCTAAAACTGAAGCAGCAACGGGGCAACAAAATTTCGGTTGACAGTGTCAGCTTACTGCCAGAATTGATCCAGGCCGGACTGATCGATGAATTTCAGTTGGTAGTCCATCCGGTGATGGTGGGGCAGGGGAGACCCTTGCTTCATGGGGGAAGCCTTCAGGAAAGGCTTAATTTAAAGTTGGTTGATACGATTGCGTTCAAATCCGGCAGTGTGGCGCTGCACTACTTAAAACAGTGACAGAAGATTACCAAGTCGATTTACTTTTATGGGTCTCCATCTAGACGATATAAGCGAAACCTTAGTTAAAGGTTCGTTTAATAAATGTTAAATACATCTACAGCTAACCGGTTTCTAGGCTGTAGCAATAAGATGCTGAAGAGTCGCCCCTAACCTAGTCGGTTGGCGCTTGGGGCTTAAGGCTACAGGACCCTACCCATACTTCTTTTTTGACGATTTCTTGGAGTACCCAGTCGCCTTCCATACTCAGTTGCATCAGGCAATGCACGTAGACCGACTCTTTTTTACCGTAGAGCGTTACCTTCACCTCGGCCTGGTTTTTCTTTAGCAACGACGAATCCGCAGGATGAACGCCATACCCATTGGCTTTACCCCGACGCCGTCTGATCCAGGAATCTTTTTTTAGAACAGCAATAGCCGCTTCAACGGCATCGGTTTCGATGATCGGATAGATCGTGATCACTAGGCTGGCACCAACCTGGGCAATCCGGGCGAGTGTGGCCGGCAAGAGTTCCTGATGATAGGCCCAGGGCCTATCCCCGCAATCATACCCGATATTGAATTCACGGATCGTACAGGCCGACCAGAGATCCCGGGCTGGTTGGTCTAGGCGTTCAATGGCCGTGAGCATGGCCGCAATGTAAAGATCTGGTTCAGGAAAAGACTCATCGGCCCCGATTCGGGCGGACCACAAACCCTGCCAGGGGCCACTGAGATACACCCAAAGCCCTTGTTTCTCCAGCGCCTGGGAAAGGGGGGTCAAATCGACGGGGGCCCGAAGGTCGAGGTCAGTGGTGATGTAGTGAATTTCAGGTTTCATGGCAGCGCATCAATGCCGTCAATGGGTTTAGGCTAACGCCCCGAACTTAAAGTGAATGTAAGCATATTCTATTACCTTATAGAAATCAGATAGTAAGTAGGGTAGGATCTACATGCCCCAAATGCATTCACTACCCCCTGATTCACGTCTATACGCGTAAAAGTAAGCCTATTGCAAATGCTTAATGTGGCCTTAAAGGGGTGGCTAGGAAACCTTTTAGCATTGGACATTGTGAAAATGTTACAAACCTAAAAAAGCAAATTTCGCTTTCAGTATTGATGAGAACGCTTCCTGAATTTGGATATCTTTGACTTATTCACCAACTGGTCTGACACCTGATCGTATGGGAGTCGCTCAAGAAATCTGGCAAGCTTTCATCGCTGCTCACCCCGAAGTGACCAAAGGACATCTCTCCCTGGAGGAAGTAAACCTGAAGATGGCCGCTTTCACCCAAGCCCGCAATTAGCAGCCTCTTCCCGATTTCGAGGGACTCTCCCCTCAGCAAATGCATGTACTGCTGAGCGAGCCGCTGGGCAGCGGATTATGTCTCTCTTTACAGCAGGGACTGACCGATTCATTATTGGATCAAATTCCCTTCTTTGTCTTGATGGAGGTGCTCTATCAGCAGTTGCTCACCCATCAAGCTATCAAGCTAACCCCGAAGGGTAATCTCCCCCTGGCCCTGTGCCGAGAGCTGTATGACCGAAAGCTATTGGTGCAGGATGATATCGAACGAGGCATTACCAAAAAGATTTCTGAGGATAATGTGGCCTTTCTTCAGGCGCTTAAAGTCTGCCTCTCGCTGAGTCCCTATGCCAAGAAACAGCACAATACCCTCCAGCTGACCAAACTGGGTAAACAGGCGATGGGCCAGCATCGAGCTTTACGCTTCCGGCAAACACTCCAGGATTATACTCTTCGTTTTAACTGGGCTTACATGGATGATACCCAGACCCAGGTGGGCCAGTTCGGTTGGGCTTTTTCCCTCTACTTGGTAGATCGGTACGGAAGCGAATGGCGCAACATGGATTTTTATGCGGCTAAAGTTCAACAAGCTTTTCCTCATTTACGGGAGCCGATACCCTCTGGTCGGCTGTCAGGTTACTGGTTAGAATTTGAGCGGATATACCGCTGGCGCTTTGTTGAGCAGTTTGGGAGTTGGTTTAGTTTACTTTCCCTTCAAAAAGAGCCCCAACATGGCTATTATCCCGACCCGCTGTTAATGAAGAAAACAGCGCTACTAAACCAGCTTTTCCAGTTTGCGGGTTAGACAGAGGAAACGGAGAGGGTTGCAAAAAGTGTGTCTTAAACTCATCGGTTTCCACTCAGGACAAGACAGCTACAATTACTCGTACATGTCGCACGAACTCATCTCCACAGTGAGAATACGCAGTTGATTCATGAGACGGCAATTTGAGATTGCTAATAATGTCCGGGGGTAAGTTCTGAGATAAAGATAGGCTGTGTTGGACAAACAGGCAATTAAAGAGATGGTCATTAGGTCAATTAAGTTCATAAAATGAAATACGAGCCAAGAAGGATTACTCATATCTACTTACCATATATGCTGACTCAGGTTAGCTTTGTGATCGCAATACGATGGCTCCTAAAAACAACGATATCCCGGTTATCAAACTGCCTACTGGCATTGGCCAAGGAATTATTATTGCCAGAGGTTCCTTCAATGGATCACCCGATCACAAGGAAGTAGGCCGAGCACACCGGGACGGTGGACATTCCTTTTTCTTACAGGAAAAAGGCGTTACGCATATCGAAGTTGACTTTCAACTCTATCAGGTAGAAGCACCCGCTGTGCTATACATGCATCCTAATCAAGTGCATCGATTGGTCGAGTTTAAAGAGGCTACCATTTGCAGTTGGATTATAACCAATGACAATCTCCTACCAGAATATCTGCAACTGTTAGAAGAACTCTCCCCAGTCGATCCTTTGCCGCTGCGAACAGACCCGCTCGCCATTCTTTCACAAACTGCTTCGCTCTGCCTCCAACTATCCGAACGAAAGCAGGAGAAACTCCATTACCAGCTCCTGAAAGAAAGCTGTAATCTATTAGTCGCTTTAGTGGCTTCGCAGTATCTGGCCCAGGCTAAACCAACCCACACCTACACTCGGTTTGACGGGATTACCAAAGCGTTCAAATCGGAATTGGAACGAGAATTTACAACCCTTAAAAGTCCAGCCAGCTACGCCGAACAGTTAAACCTATCGACTCCGTATTTGAATGAATGTGTCAAAACGGCGACGGGTCATTCGGTTTCGTTTCACATCCAGCAACGGATCGTACTAGAAGCAAAGCGCCTGCTTCATCATTCCGATAAATCAGTCAAGGAGATAGCCGCTGAGCTGGGCTATGAGGATTACTCGTATTTTGTTCGGCTGTTTCGTAAAGCTGCAGGCATGACACCCCTGGCGTTTCGGCGCAAAAACCTCGATTAGTCCTATACCTACCTTGTATCGATCTGGTGTATCCTTCCGATTACCCGTTCCTTTGTAGCCACTAAACAGGTATACAAATGAACACAGAGAACAGATTAAATTTACTAGATAATAAACGCATAGCCATCGTTGGCGGTGGCCCCGGTGGTTTAACACTCGCTCTACTTTTACAGCGCAAAGGCGCTAATGTGACCGTATATGAACGGGACTGTAGCTCCGAAACACGCATTCAGGGTGCCATTGTTGACATGCATTACGACTCGGGCCTGAAAGTGATCAAAGCCGCTGGTTTGCTGGAAGCGTTTAAAGCAGCTTACATGCCAGGAGCTGATAAGTTTCGTACCCTGGATCAGCATGCCACCATTTGCGTGGAAGAACATGCGCAAGGTGAGGCTGCCGATTTTGAGGATGAACACTTTAGGCCAGAGATTGACCGAGGGGCACTTCGGAATGTGCTATTACAGGCTCTTTTACCGGGCACCGTCGTTTGGGATCGTCAATTGACGAGTCTCGAAGAGGGAGCTACTAACTGGCACCTTACCTTCAAAAATGGGACAACAGCTATGGCTGATCTAGTCATCGGAGCCGATGGCTACCGATCAAAAATCCGTTCCTATGTGACCGACGTAAAAGCCTTGTATTCGGGTGTAACCATTATCCAGGGAGAAATCGATCATCCCCAAACCGATTGTCCCCAGATGTATGAGTTGGTTGACAAAGCCAACCTGATGGCCATCGGTCTGGGCAAATCCATTGCTGCTCAACCTAGAGGGGATGGCGGCTTAACGTTTTATGCCTCATCGCTATACCCCGAAGACTGGATTAAAACCAGCGGCATTGATTTTACCAGCTCAACCGACGTGTATGCGTATTTAATCGATTTTTATGAAGGCTGGAATCCAGTATTTTATACGCTTTTTAAAGCCTGTAACCGCTTTGTGCCCCGGCCTTTAACATATTTCCCATTGGATCAACCTTGGGAAACGAAAGCAACCATTACCTTACTTGGCGATGCGGCTCATTTAATGCCCCCCTCCGGTGAAGGTGTCAATACGGCTTTGCTGGATGCGTTGGATTTAACTGAGTTTCTGACGCGTAGTGAATTTATGGATTTACAATCGGCTATTGCTGCCTATGAAAACCAAATGCGGGCCAGAGCTGTCATTCTACTCGCAGAGTCTCTGGAAGGGATCACCGAATTTGCTTCGCCCTCAGAAGCCACGGTTCAGGAGCTTACTGAACAGTCTGCCCAAAAAATCCTCCTAAAGGCTTAACCAATGTATTGGTAATGATCTTACCAGACATTGGTTTTTCTCACCATAATCAGGTGACTTCGGTTACATGATCTTACAAAAAGGCTCCCCAGTGAGACAAAGAGCGATTTGAGTATCTATAATTCGGGCGTTTTATGAGTTAGACAAGAACAAAAAATTGAAATTTAATCGATGCTTTTAAAAACGGAATGCCCTTCCCTTATTCGTTTCGCAAACTTTTGACGGGATCCAGCAGGGCCGCTTTTATACTTTGGAAGCTCACTGTCAGCAACGTAATTAGCAAAGCTCCCGCGCCCGAAGCGACAAAGATCCACCACGACATCTCAGTGCGGTATTGGTATTTCTGGAGCCAGTTATTCAGGAAATAATAAGCAATGGGTGTTGCGATAGCAAAGGCAATGACTACCAGAATCACAAAGTCTTTCGAGAGTAACCCCCACAGATTCAACACTGATGCGCCCAGCACTTTCCGCATGCCAATTTCTTTCGTACGCTGCTCAGCCATGAACGAAGCCAATCCGAATAAGCCTAAGCAACTGATGAAAATAGTCAGGATGGCAAACAACCTGGCGAGTTGGCCAATACGCTCTTCATCCCGAAATTTTTGGTCATGTTCATCGCTGGCGAATTTATAATCGAATGGACCGCCAGGGTTGTATTGCCTAAAAATGGGCGCCATTTTTGCAAGAGCCTCGCTGGCACTTACCCGCGAATTTAACCGAATCGTAATGAAATTGGTCCATTGATAATTTAGCTTGAAAACCGTTTGTTTGACGGGCTCAAAAGGCGAGTTCGTTACCAGGTCTTTAACGACGCCAATAATGGTATACTCTTCGTTCGCCCACTTTATTCGTTCGCCAATCGGATGTTTTAGCCCCATGTATTTAATAGCACTTTCGTTCATGATCAGACCAACGGAGTCGGTCTTGAATTCGCGGGAGAAATCCCGCCCTTCCTTTATTTTCCAGCCTACCGTTTTGCCAAAATCATGGGTGCAGGCCACCACGTCAAAATCGACCGGTTGGTTAGGGTCTCTGCCTTTCCAGTCTAGTCGGTAGTCGCTCGAAAAAACGCCGGTTGTTGGCATCGATGATTCCGCTACGTTACTGACCATACCGGTTTGTAAGAGGTCATGGCGGATAATCTCGTAATGCTCTGTTAGATCAGGGGTGTTCATACGGATACTCAGCAGCCCAGACCGATCATAACCAATAGACCTGTTTTTGGCGTATTGAATTTGCCGGAAAACAAGGATGGTACCTATGATGATGGTGACCGACACCGTAAACTGAACCACCACCAGCACCTTGCGTGGTAGAGCCGCTAAACGACCTACCCTAAATGTGCCCTTGAGTACCTTTATTGGCTGAAAACCAGATAGATAAAAGGCCGGATAGCTGCCTGCAATTAACCCTGTCAGTAAGCTAAAACTCAGACTTAGTGCCCAAAACAACGGATTACCCCATAAAACAACCATCTGTTTGTCGGCAATTTCATTGAACCAGGGTAGCATTAGTTGCACCAGCAGCAATGACAAGGCAAAAGCCACAGCCACAACCAGAAACGACTCACTAAAAAATTGACTAATTAACTGACTTCGCACCGATCCAACGGCCTTGCGAATACCTACCTCTTTAGCTCGCTTTTCGGATCGAGCTGTTGAGAGGTTCATAAAGTTGATGCAGGCCAGCAACAGGACGAAAGCACCAATGATCCCAAACAGCCAGACAAACTGGATACGTCCCCGTACTGGTAAACCGTTTTCCCAGTCCGAATAGAGATGCCAGCGGCTCATGGGATGCAGGAATACCCTGGGCTTGAATTTGGCTTCGTCTTTGGCGTGAGTCGCTTTAACTCGCTCGATTTTGGACGAGACTTTGTCAAAATCGGTGTTAGGCGCAATCTGGACGAGAAGCTGAAATGCGTTCAAGGTCCAATTATTCTCATCCTGCGCCCGTTTCACCCACCCCTGATCGGCAACAAATTGCGCCCAAGGCAGCAGGTAGGTCACGTCTTTAAACTCCGAATTGGCTGGAAAGTCGTCGTAAATACCGGATACCTTAACGGCTAGCTGATTATTGACTTTCACGATCTGGTTAATGGGATCGGTATCGCCAAAAAGGTTTTTAGCTACAGAGGCGGAAAGCAGCATAGACGTGGGGTCGTTCAGGGCGGTCGATGTGCCTTCCAAGAGCTTAAGAGGCAGCATTTTCAGAAATTCAGGCTCAACGTAATAGCCCCGTTTCGTGAATTTATTGGTGTCGTGAGCCAGAATCTGCTCGCCTGTACCATGCGTCAGTACGACGTGGCTAAAATCGGTGCCATATTCGTTTTTTAGCGCCTTCCCCAGCGGCAGGGCAATAGCTTCACTGGTAGTAGTTGTGCCATCAACCGTTTGATGTAGCATTACTTTGGCAACGCTATTATAGTTGCAGTTAAACTTATCGAATGATAGCTCGTCATTTATCCACAAGCCAATGAGCATGGCCACGGCCATACCCACGGCTAGCCCGCCAATATTAATGGCCGAATAAACCTTGTTCTTGACCAGATTGCGAAAAGCGATTTTTAAATAGTTGCGGAGCATAGTCGTATTTGTTGGATTGGCGTATTGCTGAAGTTGTCGTTTTTTTTCTCGCTTTCGCACAAAAGGGGGTAGCACCGATACCACATTGAGCACGTAGCATAGAGTGGCCTGGGTCTTGCCTACCCGATGGTATGCGTGAGCATACAATTCGTCCAGATCGCCCTCTACTTCTTCGAGGGTTTCAGCAGGGTGCAGCCACCGAAGCAGCCATTGTGCCCAGCGCGGAGGGGTAGGGAGGGGCGCATTCATAAGCCCCCGAGTCGGATTGAGTGGGGCGGAACCAGTTGCCAAAGCTCCTGACGAAGCTGCTGAATCTCCTGCAACGCTCGGCTACCCAGCGCCGTAACCCGAAACAGCCGCTTGCGCCGACCACCCCGCTCAGTAGTAGCGCCACCCAATTCAGACTGTACAAAGCCTTTTTCTTCCAGTCGGATGAGCGTATTATGCACCGCACCAAAGGTGACGAGTCGGCCCGTATGTTCTTCCAAAGCCTGACTGACCGTTACGCCATAGCCGTCCCCGTCAAGGATAGCTACCATCAGGAGCACCACCTCTTCAAACTCGCCCAAATACGTTCGACGCATTGCCTTGTCCCATTAGTTTGCATTTTATCGTACAAATCTGTTGCCAAATAGAAAAAGGGCTATTCCGCTCAGAAATAGCCCTTTTAACCACAGACTACTGTCCGTTTCTGGACAGTTTCTGTACGATCCTGGACAGGCAATGGTGCATTTAGGGGATGACGCTCAACACAACTAGATTCTCATCCAAAGGTTTTAATAGTTCAATCGCACAAAACCCTCCCACCCGAGACGAATAAGTGGCATAGAACCCCTTGGAGGTAGAGTGGTGTTTTTGGCATGTAGACTAGATGTTGTTTAGAATGGGCTTACCTTTACCTCGGTGGGCTTGATTGGTAACCTTGTCCACGCGTCCCCTACGTAGCGGTTCTCCAACCTGACGCGTAGGGGTTTTTGTTTTAACAGTTGACTACCTGATTTTCCCTGCTGGGTTCTTTAGGTCACGGTAGCCTACTAAGTTTGCCGGTTTGTGGCGTATGCGACGGATTGTTTTGAACAGCTACTAAAAGATTACCGTCTTATAAAAAGGCTCTCAGCTTGATACGAAGGAGCTTTCATGCATCTGCTTCTTAAATGGACGGGCCAACGCTTCGGGTGATTAATGAGACAGGGAATCTATCTTAATGTTTCAGAAACCAGTATGACAGTCTCTTACACGTTTTTAATTAAACGCCTGCCTGAACTCAACCGGCGATAGATTAGTCTTGGTTTTGAACAACTTACTGAACGATTGGGGATGGTCAAAACCCAACTCATAAGCGATCTCACTGACCGATAAAGCGCTGGTTGACAGCTTTTCTTTCGCGGTTGAGATCAGCTTTGCGTGAATATGTTGCTGAGTGCTTTGTCCAGTGAGCACTTTTAGCAATCCACTCAGGTAATTGGGCGAAATATTCAGCTTTTCGGCAATGTAGACTACACTTGGTAAGCCATGTTTGCCTAAATCGTCACTGTTAAAATAGTCGGAAAGTACTTGTTCCAACCGGTCCAGCACCTTGTGATTAGCCATCTTACGGGTGATGAACTGGCGGTGATAAAAACGCTCGGTATACGTAAGCAGTAGTTCTATCTGCGCGATGATGACAGCCTGGCTGAATGTATCCACGTTAGAGCGGCACTCCTGGTCGATATGCTGCATAATGCCGATCAGGAGCTCTTCCTCTTTTGGCGACAGAAACAATGCCTCATTTACCGAATAGTCGAAATACGCGTATTTTTTGATGGTTTTGGCCAGCGACGTATTCCACAGGAAATCGGGATGGATAAGCAAGTGCCATCCCGTAGGCTTCTGTGCCTGTGTGTGATCGGTCTCCACTCTCAGGACTTGGCCCGGCGACATGCAGAACAGGATGCCTTCATCGAAATCATAGTCCTGCTGCCCGTATTTCAGCTTCACATTAAAATTCCGTTTAATGGCAATAGAATAGAAATCCATGATCCGGCTAAACGGCGCAGTGCATTGTCGTTTACTATCCTCAAACCTGGTCACACTCACCAGCGGATGTTCCGGCTTAGACAGTTCCATAAACTGGTGATACTCGCTGATAGTTTTAATGCGTATGAGCTGCATAATGTAATGGACTTAATTAAGGTTATAAGCTGCGGCAAATTCTGTGATAAACTCCGGTAATTTTACCTCGCCAAGCGCAGGCTTGTGCTTTTCATAGTCAGCGCGTAATAAACCAGTATGGATGGCAGCGCCCAGTTCAACCAGTAGATCGGTAATGACCGGCGGTCTGCCTTGCTCCAACATGCTGTTTCTTACCTGCTCGTCGGTAAACGTTACCCATTGCAGGTTAGGTTTGCCAATGGCTTCGCCAATTAATTTTGCTACCTCGCTGCAGGTGCGTTCGTCACTGGCTATGTAGCGTACTTTATTTTGAGGGAACACTTCTGTCAGTTCTTCGGTAGCTGCTGCTGCAATATCCAGTGGAGAAACCATTACCAGTTTATCATCGCCACCAAAGTTGGTTCCCATAACCCCCTGCCTTTTTATCATACCCAAAAAATTGTACAGGTTACAGTAAAAATAGCCAGGGCGGAGGCAGGTAACGGCGACACCATCCAGTTCATTCAAAATATCCTCAGCCTGGTGCGATCCTACAATAATGCCTGAACCCTTTTCCAGATCGGCGCCATAACTGCTCAGGTAAACGATGTGTTTAACACCTGCGCTTTTTACGGCTTCGGCATAAGCATTGGCCACGTTGCGGTAATAGCCGATCATATCCGTAGCGCCAAAATTGGGTGGCGTCATCCCATAAACGGCGTCCGCACCGGCGAATGCGGTTTTCAGAAACGCCACATCTTCTACCGATCCAATGGCTGCGATTGCCCCTAACGCTTCTATTTTCTGTTGTTTATCAGCATTGCTGCTGATGATTGTTACCTGATGATCTTTGGCAATGATTTCCTGGGCAAGCGGCTTGCTGATGTTGCCTAATGAACCAGTTATTATAATTTTCATAATACTTTGTGCTATTGTTTTGATACGACAAATGTCTCAAGCAATAGCTAAGCCCTCATCACCAAATCTCAGATTGTTTTAGCCGAAACTAAGGGTCTTTATTCTCAAGAAACCCTCCAACTTGAGACGAAGCAGTATTCATACATCTGTATCTAGAAAAGGGCGTGGCTGTTGCAAAAGTCCGTTTGTCAGACGCTTGGTGAGCGAGGAAGCCACTATTTTCATAGACAACCACCTACTATCATTCCTTTGTTTTTAATTGGGGTTTAACCAATTTTTAGGAACCCTAATCCTGTTTTTTCGTTAATAGGCAGTTAGTTCATTTGACCTATTGGGACATGAAACTCGCGATCCTATCTTTACTGGCTGGCCTGGGGCTGGCGGCATGCCAGCACGAAACGACTCCTGTTCCCACTCCGCTTCCTACCACTCCGGTTCTGACCGAAACCATCAAGACTAGCCCATTTCTTAGTTTTGATGGAATCGACCTGACCTTCCGAACGGGAAAAAGTCAGGCTTATGCCTTATCCGGTTTCGGGTCGGCAGCGCTGGATTCGATCACAGAAGTGGGCTTTTGTCTATCCGACTCCGACACGTTGCTATCAATTCTCGATGCAAATCAGCAACGCGTTAAAGTCAACCCGTCGGCGCTTATAAATTCGAGTCTGTTCTGGACCGAGTTACCCGCATTACAGGCAGGTAAACGCTATTACATTGACGCCTACGCTATTTTTCGCTCCGGTCGGGTATACTATGGCCGTAATAACGCAGGGGCGTTTGTGAGTAAGAATCGCCATATTGGAGTCAGTTCATTCACCGTACCGGCTACCGACACGACGACCTACAACCCTATGCAGGTTGTCAACAAGGCCACCTTGCCGACCGGCTTTGACAGTTATTTTTCGGCCTTGTTTTCCATCAATAACACCCTGTATGTACTTAATCCAACGGGTGCTCTGTTTGCCTACGATGCCATAGCCGATCAGTGGGTGCACAAACAGGACGTAAAAGCGCGGGTATCTGGCGTAGACATGACCCCTCATTTTAATGGACTCCCGCCTGTAGCCTTTGCCGCGAATGGCAAAGAATACGTGCATTTTACCAGTGGCAACTCAGAGATGGTGAACAATTTATGGGTTTATGACCCAACGGCGGATAAATGGACGTTCCTGAGCGATCATTTTGAGGTAAGTCTGCCGAGTTACCCGCAGGTTTTTACCAGCAGTAATCAGACGTATTTGTATAATTCATCTTCGCAGAAGATTCTGGCCTTCAACAGTAGTGACAATACATTTAAGCCCCTTACCCCGGTGCCTACTAACTCCATCTTCTTTGTACCGGGTGCCACGCAGCCGGTAGCTTATTACTCGAGTAGCGCGGGTATCAATATTGGCCTTTATGCAATTAACCAGGGGTCAGTTGTCGACGGAAAGCTGTTATTGCCGGGGCTCATCAACCCAGCTCCACTGCAACACGTTGTGACCACGATAGGAAATGATGTGTTATTTGGGTCAGGCCTAACTACCCTTGTATCAAGCGATCAGAATCCGGCACTGACCATTTCGGCCTTGAGCGACGAGTTGGTTCGTTATTCGACAACCGCCAACCGGACTACTGCCCGCTATTCAATCGTAACTTTAAATGATGATTACTGGAGTCGGCAGGTACGTCCGGCCACTCAGAATGACCGCAACGGCATTCTATTTTACAAAACGCTGGTCGCCGGTAATCATGTTTACGTCATTAACACCTATCGAGGGGCTTTGAGTGAACTGGTTTTTTAAGGTCATCCTGAAGAATTGACAAACAATGTTACAGGATGAGAGAACATAGTGGCCTTATAGGCTTTTTAATGGCTCCAAGGAGGCTTCCCGGAGGCTTTACGTATCCTAATAGCAGTGGCAAAAAGTCTAAAGACGTTCTCTTTGTCCTACCAAAAGGCATTATTTCACGTAATTAGGGACCAAAATGACCGGTAGAATCCTAAAGCCTAGGCTGGTTCCGACTTTTGCAACAGTCACGCAAATTATACAACTGAAATGCTAGGTGAAAAGACAGAAAAATTCAGTAGAAAGCAACTCATCTATCTGGAGTTGATGCGAGATAGTTTACCGTGGATTCGCAATGTGCAGACGAACGGATTCATAGGAAAAGGACTTGATAGGAGCTGCTATTATGAAGCTGGATTAGTTCATAACCTCCCCGTTTGATTATTTGAATCTGACTTTGTCGATCATGATATTCATTTCCTAACTACTCAGGCAAAATGGTATGTTGCCAATTGTAATAGCATCATTTCGCCTTGGTATGAACAGAATTGTCGGTTAATTCAGGAGTTAGTAAATCTTATCCCTGATGAGCAAAGACAGGAACTTACATTTAACCTAGGCTAACATATTGCCACTTATACAACAGAAATATCATGAAAGCTCTAATCGGAATACTGGCCTTTATTTGCTTTGTAAGTTTAGAAAGTAAGGCTCAGTCGTTGCAGCCTGCTAAAGTTCATTTCTTAAATTTAGTAGTAGGAACGAATGCTGTGGTGAAAACAACTTTTGATGAGAAGAAACCGATAATACTCAAGGCACGAACTTGGGTCGTCGTTCAAACAGTGGGTGATAGCTTAGAGCTGGAGGTTGATGGTAAGTCTCACTCAATTCATTTTGAATCTGGTAAGCAGTATTACTTTGTGATCCAGACTAGCTATGGTTCTCGACCGGTGATGACTGAAAAATCAGAACGAGAATTTGTTTTAACTGCTACGATTAACTCTGTAAAAGGGCCGGAAGAATACAGTCAAACTAAAGTCATTCATTGACTTATTTCTTGAATGCGTTCTTAATAAAATCAGCGAGGGACTTACTATAATCTCTTTACATAAATATAGTGGCTGTTGCAAAAGTGATCCGCTCCGGATATTACTAGCCACTGTTGTTGTCTAAAGAGAATATTTTTGTTGCTTCTTCTTGTAGTTTATGGAAAAAGAACGGTTACGGCCCGTATTAAAAACTATTTTGCTTCTGTTATCCCAAAACAAATACATTGCTTTGGCCGAGTTAGCTTATGAGCAAAATATGCAACCAGACTACAAAGAAACCGCCATTAAAGAGTATGGAGGCAAACTCACTACACCCAGCGATGATCTGATTATCCAGCAGATAGAAGTATTCAAAACTGAAATTAGACGCTGCTTCAGGGGCTACGCTGAAGGGTTCGGTGGCGGGCAGGGCTGATTTAACGGTAAGCGGAGCCGGTCACCTAACGGGTAGCGAACTGACCATAGATGGGGCAACCATTGATCTGAATGGGGCTAGTGAGGCAAACATTAGGGTAAGTGGGACCTTAAAGGCTACGACTGATGGGGTCAGTGAACTAAGGTATAGCGGAAATCCAACGGTGAAGTCGGTCAAAGCAATGGGTCTATCCAATATTGAGCGGAACTGATTCGGAGCGCTTTTAACATTTAATTGCAAGTTTAAATGCTTAGGCACACGGGTAAATTCGGCTATGTGAACCATCAATACAAAGTCTCTTAAAATGCTCCCAACTGAGACGATGGAGTGTCGATAATTCGGGCGTTTAATAAAACGTGGGGTGGTCCATACCGCAGATAATTCGGTGGCCGTAGGACCCGAAAATAGGCAAATCCGGATGGATCAGCCCAGTTTTGGGTTCCTGATAATTCATTCCCGACAAAAAGCCCAACCTGGCTTCGAGCTATCCAGGTGGGACCACACGGTTGTCCGTGATCTGATTTATTTAATAAAAATAAGTAGATCTATAGTTACCCTTTCGTACAATAATTAATTAAAAAAGGTATATTGTTGGTTAATTTGAAGGAATACACTCACAGCTTCTACATAAGTTGGCTTATTCACTTATACTATGAAGCATCTAATGCTCGTGGAGGATAACGATTTTCTCCTAAACCTATTAAATCAAACCTTTCACCAAGACTACCAATTAAGTCTCTACAAGAATGGCTTAGAAGCTATTAGAGGGTTAGAAAAAAATTCGTATCCGGACCTAATCATTAGTGATTTATCAATGCCTTTCTGCGATGGTCTTGGCTTACTTAAACATGTACGAACGAGTACCTCTGGCAAGTACATCCCTTTTTTCATCCTATCTGGAAATGAAGAAAGTAGTGTTCGAATTGACTGTTTAGAACATGGGGCCGATGACTTCATTACAAAACCCTTTAATCTACGAGAGCTGCAGGCTAGGGTGAAGGCACAATTAAATACAGGCGTCATGCCCCAAACTACAGGATTTTCTTAACATGGACCACTCCAGGCGTGGCCAAAAAATGAAAAGACGAACAAAACGGTATCCCTGTTCCCATGAATATAGTTGTGTCGTGAATGGTGGAAATTTAAAAAATCGGGTCTCTAATCGAGCCGATTTTTTTGTCCGTCTCCTGAAACGGTCCATTATTGCTAAAGGGACTTTTCAAAGTCAAGTGACGGATTGTGTACGAAACGACTATGGTACCCTATTTTGTGGATCAGTGTAGCCAGTGCAGGAAATGCAGAGGTAATGCCATCGTTTAGCCTTGGCCACGGCCTGCCAGATTGACCTCAACCAGTACCCCAGTAGGTTAGCCATCGATTAAAGGCTACCTTTGACTATGAGTCAATCTACATATACCGCTATCCCTGATACCTCGGATAACAAATACTGGGCAACAAAGTCTGAGCCTGGCAATGTGCGCAGCACCAAGTTTGTACCCAGAGATAAAGAACTACACCAGCAGCTAAAGATTAAAGCATGGGCCATTATACAAGCTTCCCTCAGGAAGAGTAATAGAAAAGTAGGCTATTAGGTAGTCCCCATCAGCCTTTCTGGCTTTATAAGATAAGCTGTATAATGGGCGGTCTCTAGTTGGCTTGGTAATCAATACGCAGGGTCAAATCACGGCGGCCCTCGCCTTTCCTTTAACCCGGCTCTTTTTGCTTTTAAAGCAAGGAGAGTCGGGTTTTTAGTGGGGTCTGAGTTCGTACTGGAGACTTTTGGGTAAATCAAAAAAAAGTTACTGTGCCGCTGGAACGGTAAGTAAAGATAACGTATGCGACTGATTGAGTTTTACAGGTATTAAAAGTTAGTGCCTCGTAAAAACGCTCCCAAATGTGACGATAGAATCGTCATCCATCTGCTTCAAAAATGGGGCGCGGCTGTTGTGCAACTCCCATAGGGTAAAGTTGTGCTAATGACAGTGCCTGGTTGGCGGTCTAACTTCACATAAAGAACTCTCAAATCCCGATTTGAGTAGCTCAACGCCCTATCTTTAGGCTACTTGATATGGGCCTAAAAGTCCGGACACGAAACTTGCATAACTTCGTGAACCATGAATCAATCCCAACCCCCCAAAAGAAAGTATACCGCCGAATTCAACGGGACCGCCCGTGCGGGCTGATGTGCTCAGGCTGGTTAGTAATGGTGAACCTATGGGGGGATTTCGCCAAAACACGCCTTATGGCTATGTGATCGGCCTCTATGCTGGATCTTCTGAAGAAGAGCATATTTTGTTACGATTTGGGTTAAGGAGATTGATATAACAATTGAACTGAGGCTTCCTGACAATGAAGTAGAGGCATTTAAACGAAACTGGCTATATTTAATGATTGTCAAATACCTCAAGCAGGTTTATCAGGCTATTAAAAAAGCACCTTAAAAGATGCTTTTTCAAGTCTAAAATAGAGATTGTACTGGTAACAAATCGTTGAACGCGGTAGTGGTGACAAATCTTTAAACAAAGAGTTCATTAAGATGATACCTTTCTTGGCTATGACGTTCCTCAATAGCTAAGCGCATTGTACTATTACTCAGTTTTAAGCCTAGAATTTCCGCTAAATGTCGTGCTAATAGCACCCCCCGTTTACTAGGATCATCTTTTTCTAACGCCAGGCAACGGTGTTCATCCCGATGCTTACCACCCATAACATATCTGGCTTCTATCTCTAGGGTAGTGTTACTAGCCCATTCCCCCAGATGCCGATTTGATTGAATAAGCTGCTCGTCTTCATACTCCTTTGTATTCATAGCTTTTTTAGTGAATGAGGTAGACTAACAGCCCCGTATGACATTGTAAGAAAACGATGTAGAGATGCCTGAGGGCAATTAGCATTAATTGTATGTGCAAATAACGTGCCTATATTGCTGATAATCAACAAAATACAAAAAATAAACTCACCTATTCCACTAGAGACAATTTTGCTGTTTCAGAGCAGTTTGGTTTCGTACTTTACTTCACAAAGTACGAAAATTGTAGATAGCTGGTTAACTAGTAAATGGTTGTTCACTCAATTTCAAGAAACGCTCCAATCTGAGACGATGGAACATTCATCTATCTACTTCTTGAATGGGCGGTGGATTACCGAGTTTCATTTAAAATCTGTACCGCTTTGGTAGTTGCAACCATAGATCGAATGGAAACATTTCATCGGGAGCTACTAGATCAACTTACCCAGCTTACTCACAGGCAGAGCTGTTAACAAGTTGACCTCGGGGTAAAGGGATTATGGATTAAAATAGAGTGATAAAACAGTGGCGTCTATCGAATAGCTTTCAAGCTGATGCATGTCCAAAGCACGCAAATCAATCAGAAGGAATGGGTCGTTGAAAACCCATTCTTTCGCTTGGCCTTTAGCCACAAGCAAGCCCGATACGGAATAGCTAAGTAGGGTTACGGGCGTTAGTTGAATTAACTCTTCGAGATTACTCACTAAGCGACTACAGGGAGTTGTCATATCAAAAAAAGGGAA
The DNA here is from genome assembly GCF_054776855.1 of Spirosoma migulaei. Taxonomy (NCBI): domain Bacteria; kingdom Pseudomonadati; phylum Bacteroidota; class Cytophagia; order Cytophagales; family Cytophagaceae; genus Spirosoma; species Spirosoma migulaei. The sequence goes on from NZ_BAAHBG010000003.1 coordinate 42,951, forward strand.
GCTTTAAGGAACGCTTTTTAGCTGATAGCTTAACCAGCTCCTTGGTTAACTCATCATAAGTAACAGATCGTCGTTGACAGCACGTAACGCATCATGCTCCTATAAACCCTGGACTATCTGGGCTTCGACCGACTCTGAACTATCTGTTCTGTTGTCACTCTCCCGAATGGCATTTTTTCCGTTAGGGTAGGTGGATGTTAAGCAGAGTTAGTTAAACCCTCACCGACTTTTGCCACACATCCCGCTACAGTACGTTTTTCAATTTAGACTATGTGACTGCTGCCAAGCTTCCCTTAAGCCATGAGCCGCGCGTTTAAACTGACATAATAAATGCTCAAGACTCCAGTTAAGATTAGCCCCTTGTAAAAAGTCCGCTAAACTATCCTGGCGCTCTAACCGAAGCCAGAGTTGTAAATCCTGACTGAGTAAATGTTTGGCCATGTAGTCCTTGACCAAGGCACTGTTTAGCGGATCAAGGTTGTCTGCCTGCTGCTGACGATACCCCTTAATTACCTGAAATATTCGGTTCAGCGCTTCAAACTCTTCGAAAGGTGTCATAGGAGTACAGGGATGAAGAATGACATGAAAAAGTCAAAAATTGGTGACCTTTTATAAGTCAGCAATTACACACGGGTCATACCCGAAATTCTTGTATTCGTACTCTAAAATACCCTCCCAGGGTCTGTTCTAAGTGTGACTAAATGGAAAGAAGCGAAAAGCTAAACGAAGGTAATGAATAGGTGCTGCGACTATAAGCTTCGATAAATCGCTATGTCATCGATATTATATTCGTACCGCTCCCGCTCGTTGCCAAATGTGGTACACACAACCCGGTTTTGATTCAGGCAGTTGGTTGATCCGTTTACCTCCATGACGAAAGCTTTAGCTTCCATAATATGCGAGGGATTTTTTCGGTCTATGACTAGAATAGATGATTCTTTATTCTCTAGATTTAGCCGAATAATACGACTGTCAGACGCATATGGATTAGTGAAGAGGTCATTTGGCATAAGCGTTTTTAGGGAAAGAGGGGACCTATCTACCAATTCGTAATTCAGTTTCCCGATAGCCAGGCTATTGGGAAACTGTGTGGACCTTTGATGCCTCCTGGAGGACTTAATTTGATTCGTATCGACTTTTGACCTGCTCGCCTTGACGAACAAATAGATGCTTAGTCGAATCGTTGTTGAGCGGGGACTTACCGGGTCAATGTCCCTGGTCAAATAAATGGCTGATACAGGCTGAACTGAACTATCCGTGCTATTATATGTAGTGGCTGATAATCAGAGTTGAAATGTACGGTTTGTTTCAGGCCTAACCTAGTTTAAAATTAAACTAGTCGACAATTTAATAAGCCTCCGGAATATTCAGTAGTAAACAGCCCGACGACAATTGGCCTTTTTAGCGTCTTTGTCAGATGCTAATCTGATGCCCTACCCCAACTGAGTCCGTAGTTTTATGAGAGGAAGCGTTCTTTCGAATTCTTGAGATTTGATCAGATTTTTTACGTTTCCCCGTTTCTTGACGAGACAAGCCAGGATACTCAAAGTTAGGTCATATGCTACTAACTGTAGTTGATAGACATTAAAAGTAACTAAGTCTCAAAAAAGGCTCCCACATGAGACGAAGAGCCGTACCTGTATTTGCGTCTATACTCGGAGCATATCAGACACGGATGGTTTACGATCGGTCTACTCCTGTCAGTCGCACACAGCTCACTCCCCTACGACAAGCCTTAGTCAAATTGGTGGCCTCTACTTAAGGTTAACGAGATCTGCCCCGCATGATGTGCCGTGTGAAACAGCACATGACCCAACAGTCTGGTTCGGGAGACGGTTCCGAAGAAAGGCGTTTCAATTGAATCCTGCCAGGCATCCTCAGCAGTCGTCTCAATATAGGCTTTAAACAGGTGATACCCTTCGTCGATCAATCGCTTACTGAGTTCGGTATCCTGGCCTTGGCCCGTATCGGTGTGACCCATGGTCGTATTTTGCACCGCTACAGGAAGACCAAAAAACAAGCCAAACAGATGCATCATTTCGCCCGTGTGCCGATAGATAAAGCCGATCGAAGCTGTATCGGGATTGAGTCGAAGCGTGGCATTTTGGGGTGTAATCTGATCGAAGGCAAACGAACAAGTCGTCTGGTTTTGGGCTAACATGTCAAGAAGAACTAGTTTTTGCATACTGCTTGGTAGAGGTCGTGCATTTGTTTATTAACCAGCGTAAATCTAGGAGTCTTTCGCCTACTCGAGGGGTTCTATTACGACAAAATAAGGGGGTAATTTGCCCTCTATAGTCTTTAGTTTATCGTATCTACGTACAGTAGTTGAAAACTAGTAAAAAAAGCATTGGCTTAGAAAACCCTCCCATCTGAGACGATGAGAGATTGGCGTGCCCGTAATCCGGGCGTTAAAAAAGAAGGCTTTACCTGTCTAGGAGGCTGAAAATTTCTTGGATTTCATCCCGATGTGATCTTCAAACACATCGGGATGAAATGGTTTAGGTTACTAAAACCTAAACCATAACCTACTTCACTAACGGAGAGCTGTTTCTCTCGCAGTAAAGAAGCGGCTTTTTTCAGGCGCATCGTTTGATAGTAGCTGCAAGGGCCACAACCAAAGAACTGTTTGCACAACCTATTGAGCTTGGACAGGCTCATACCGGCCAACTGGGCCTATTCCACCAGTGGGGGAGCTTCAACCAGATTACTAATCAATCGATCGCGTATCAAAGGAAATGAACCGCTCCAACCGTGTGATACGTCAAAATGTGGTAGCTTTCCCCACTTTTGTTGTAGTCCAGATCCCCGACCCAGCCCCAACTTTGCCTCATCATTTTTAACGATAAAAAAGTCATGAGCAAAACTATTTTGATTACCGGTGCCTCCCGCGGATTTGGCCAACTGTGGGCTAAAGCCTTTTTGCAACAAGGTTATCAGGTAGCTGCCACTGCCCGAAATCTGGCCAGCCTGAAGGAACTGAAAGCCGAGTTTGGGCCCCAACTGCTGCCCCTTCAACTGGATGTGACCGACCGAGAGGCCGCTATCCAGGCCGTTCAACAAGTCCACCAGCAGTTTGGCCATCTGGATGTGCTGATCAACAACGCCGGCTATGGCCTCTTTGGTAGCGTCGAAGAAACCTCCGAACAACAGGCGCGCGATCTTATGGAAACCAACTTTTTTGGCCTGCTCTGGTTGACCCAAGCCGTCCTACCTATCATGCGCGAACAAGGATCAGGACACATCATTCAGGTATCGAGCGTGCTGGGCCTGATCACTTGGCCTAATGTGGGCCTCTACAATGCCTCCAAATTTGCCGTGGAAGGGCTGAGTGAAACGCTGGCATCGGAAGTGACCGATCTTGGCATTCATGTCAGCCTGGTGGAGCCTGCTCCCTACGCCACCGACTATGCTGGCTCCTCGGCGGTACGCACCCAACCCTTACCCGCTTATGAGCCTCTAAAGGCGCGTCTGCAAGCTGGCTATGCTGACCTGCCGGTCGGGCAGCCCGAAGCCACTACCGCAGCGATACTCCAACTCATTGAAAGTGAACAGCCCCCGCTCCGTCTGCTACTGGGCAAGCTGGCTTATCCCTTAATCAAACAAGGTTATAACAGCCGGTTTGCCGAGTGGGATGCCTGGGAGGGAGTCACGACAGCTGCTCAGGGCGTCTAACAAACGAGACCAGGTAAATCTACATCGCTTTTGGGTGTAGATTTACCCGGTCTACCAACTCAAGCTCCTTCTGCGAACTCATGCGTCATTTCAACACCCTCAGTACCATGCGCCGGGAGTTGGGCATGTCTCCACCCGAGCATCCCCAACTATCCCTGGAGCGGGGTCTAAAAAGCTGCCCCCTGGATGGGGAGGCCTTCAGTACGGACTGTTACGGAGTTATGTTCAAAAAACTTAAAGCGGGTGTCATGTTGTACGGCCGTACACCCTACGACCATACCAACGGCTCACTATCTTTTGTCAAACCCCGCCAACGGATTGAGTTCCGAAACCTGGAGGTGGAGGAAGACAGTTTCCTTTTGTTCTGGCATGAAGATTACCTCCACGGCCATCCACTGCACGAGCAGATTGGCCACTTTTCTTACTTCGATTACGAAGTAGCCGAAGCGTTGCATCTTTCTCCACGGGAAGAACAAATTAGTTGGGGCTTGTACACCCAGATCGAGAACGAGTATTACAGTAATCCAGACGAATATAGTCGGTTGATTATTCTGACTCACTTAGATTCGCTGCTGACGTATTGTCAACGCTTTTATAGACGTCAGTTTGTCAACCGTGCCGAACTGTCGGGCAAAACAGTATCTAAGTTTAATCAAGCTTTAGCAGTTTATTTCAAGGATGGGTTACTACAGACCACCGGATTACCTACGGTTCACCAGTTGGCCACCCAACTAAATGTATCTCCGCGTTACTTGAGCGATCTGTTGAAGCAGGAAACGGGCAAAACGGCCATCGAGCTGATTCACATTAGTCTGATGGGCGAAGCCAAAAACCAGCTAAAGCAAAACGAACTGAGTATCTCCCAAATCGCCTTTACGCTGGGGTTTGACAATCCGTCTTATTTTTCAAGACTCTTTAAAAAAGAAGTTGTACTCAGCCCGCTCGGGTTTAAAAAGCAACTCGTTTAGTCAGTTGGTTGGGTAAGTATCAATCAGCCTATTACTTTTGGTTGCCTCGTTTGCTTCTTTCTAACAAATCCCTCCCCAAAGTGAGACTATTGAGATAGCCTATAAAGCGGTCCTATTAAGTGAAAGTAACTCCGAAGATAATTAGCGGTGAACGAGTTCCAGATAGGGGGCTGATCTTCCTCTCGTGACTTTTACATTATTTGCCCATACATCTCCTCTTATTGGGTAACAGTTTCCTGCTCGACTTTATCCTGCTGGCTTAGTCGGATCAGGGCAAGGGGAAATTGTACCTGGAAAGTGGTACCTTGCTGTAAGGTACTTGCCACCTCGATGGTAGCGCCCAATTTTTGAGTCAGTACGTTCACAATGGAGAGGCCTAAGCCCGATGAACCTTCGTTATTGGTCGGTTGGGCCGATAAGCGCTGGAATCGCTTAAACAGCTTGAGACGATCCTCAGCCGAAATACCAGGCCCTTCATCCTGAACTCCAATGCTGAGGTGATGGTCGTTTAAGGCGGTTTGCACATAGATACGCCGACCAAAAGGCGAAAACTTTAGGGCGTTGCTGACTAAGTTATCCAGAATACGAGCCAGTGATTTTGGGTCTGTATGCAGATAAAGCGGGGGATGGTTGTGCTTAACCTGAATTGAAATTTCTTTTTGATAAGCCTGGGCCGCAAAGCTATCGACCAGGGTTTGAATAAAACTAGTTAGGTCGATGTCTTCAGTGTCCAAGGAATCCGTAGCGCTCGCTAGCTTGTTGAAATAAACAATACTATCGATCAGGTCTAAGCCCCGCCTGATGGTCTTCTGGCCGTGCTCAATGCTTTCAATTTGCTCCGCATTCAACGGCCCAATCATCGGTAAGAAGCTGAAAACGAAGCTAATGGTCGATAAGGGTGATTTTAGATCATGGGCAATCACACTCAGTAAGTTTTCAATTTCCTGATGGGCTTCGGCCAGTTGCTGGTGTTTGGCGTAGAATTCTGTCACATCAGTGAATAACCAAATCCGGCCCTTAAAATAAGTGGATAGAATAGGTTTGGTAAACACCGATAACACTTTGTCAGGAAAGGTCCAGATCCATTCTTTACTGACAAAGGTTGGATTATGGATCAGTTCGGAAGCGGTTTGATTGATGGCCTCCTTATTAAGCGCCTGATTTCGCAGCTGAAGCATGCCCGCCGATAAGCTAGCGGTCGAGGTACGAAGCCCACTGGCTTTCAGATTCAATAAGGCCTGAGCAGCCTGGTTGATCCAGTTGGTATTTTCGGCTTCATTGATCAATACGACTGCCTGCGGAACTACTCCGAAAAGAAACTGGTATTGTTGATCTAAGGCGATTTGCTGATACGAAAGTGTAACAAGTAAGACTTTATCACCAATGCGGTAAAGGACATGCTCGACCTCCTCGACGAACAAATCTGACTTTTCTCCCCATCCTACGATAAGCCAGCCTTTAAAGCTGGTAGTACTTAGCCGCAAACCCGCGATGTGGCTATAGTGGCCTAGTAATCCTTTTAACGACCGGCGGGCAACGAAATTGAGTTCCCAAAAGAAGGGGGATAACCGCGTTAAGTGATTAACTTGATCAGGATTAAAATGGGTCAAGGCCAGTTCGGTATTGGTTGAGTACAGTACCGAAGCCGTCCATTCGTCACGTTCCTGGATCAGATAGCCGCCATCAGCGCTCAGTACGGGTAGTAGTTCGGAAACGTAAGCCGGCAATAGGGTTGGACTAAGTCCGCGCTGAGAAATCACCCGTAGTCGTTTTTCAAGATTCGCTAAATCGATCATGGTCGATCGTGCCCATTAATGTAGAAACGGTTTAATCGCCTTAAGTACCTGATCCGTATTACTGATATGAGGTAAGTGGCCCTGGGTATTTAAAAATGTTAAGCTGGAGTGGGGGATGTGTTTTTCCATAAAGTAGCCTACCTCATGGGGAACGGCCACATCATCTGTTGCCTGAATCAACAGGGTCGGCTGGGTCAGCCGACTGATATCAAGCCGGTGATCGGAATGAAAAATGACTTTGGCAATGGCTAAGGCTACATCAGGTTGCATGGCGGAAAGTGTATTAAAAAAAGCGGTTGCCAGATGGGGACGATCTGGGTTGGCCATAATTAGGGGGGCAAAGCCGCTAGCCCAGGCGTGGAAGTTGGTCTCCATCTGGTCAAAAATAGCACTTAATACCGCCGAACTGAAGCCACCCGTATAGTTGGTCTGATCGAGGTAGCAGGGCGAAGCATTTAGTAAGATAAGTCGAGAAAACCAGCTTGGTTCTTCCATAGCGGCCAACGCGCCGGTCATGCCGCCTGCTGAGTGGCCAATGAATGTAATATTTTGGAGATCAAGTGCTTCAAGAATATCTAGAATATCACTGGCGTAGGCATGGAGATTTTGATATTTCCAGGCAGTAAAAAAGGGGGTGGTGAGTTCATTGGCTCCTACATAATCGAATAACACCACTTTATAGTCGTCTACAAAGGCCGCCATAAGCTCGTGCCAGGCTTGCTGATCAGTACCAAATCCATGCGCAAACATGATTGTCTTCTCCGACAAGGTGTTGCCAAGCACGTGCACATTATTTCGAGTGATAATCGACATTAGTCTAGTTCGGTGGTGTTACTTATTGTTAAGTTTTGACAATAATAAGTAAAATATCTAGTTTAAACACCCGAATTATTGGTTGACGCTGTTGGCCACCGCTAGTCGTGGCTGACTATCTCTTTTTGAGAACATTTATTCTAATTTTAGTTAAATCTATCCGAAATGTATAGGTCAGCTGTTAATCCGTTGGCAACTCAATAAGTTGGGACCAAATAGACTGAAATTAGGATAGAGAAAAAAGAGCTTGCCTAATCTATCGGTTAAAAAATATCTAATTAAGTAGTAGTTTACTGATTAATACAATAAGTTGGTTATATTTATACTATATACTATTATAGTAACAAAATGGTGCTACTGGTAAATGCTTGTCCGTAAGCTTTGCCTTAAGTCAGCCCAATACGATCCTGATACACGTGAATTGGCTCCTTAGGTTCCAGATAGTAAGAGATTGGATAAAGTTAGTACTAGTGAGATTGAGAAAAAGAAGGTATATCGCTTTGGCTTCCTTAAGCCAGCCACTGATCTGCTTAGTTGGAGCCATGACTGGCCAAGTAGATGAGCTACTTGAAGCGTTCACTCATTTACAGGCTTCGATCCCCGATAAAGACCAGGTCCGCCTGGTCTACGGCTCGTTGGTGGTGAAAGCCTTCCGGGAGCCAAACCGGTATGGGTTCAGTTGGCTAGTAGATGAGATCCGGTTTGAAGCCTTCGCAGCCTCCACCCAGAATCGAGATTGGGCTGCCCAAATGGACTTAATGTTGGGTAGAGGTGGACATCAGGAAGTTCGATTGGCTTTATACCAGGAGCGACTGACCAGAGTCTTTTGAGCCGTAGCGAGGGGGCAACTCCAGTTGGAAATTCCAACCCGTGCTTTTGGTAGTCGAAATCTATCGTTAGCCTGTATGGGCAAAATAAGTCATAACTTTAATTGACAGTAGTTCTTACAGGGTCGGGTTCCCAAAGTTATAGAGTCTCAAAAAATGCTCCTACCTGAGAAGAAGGAGTCTTCAGGTATCTTCTTGAGGTAAGGGACGTTTAATTTGATAGCACAGTGGGCAATTCATGAAGGAATTAATCAGATAGGACTCGTATGCAGTATCTTGAGGCTACATCCTTCTCGCCCATTTTCCGATAAATAAAGCCCTGTGGAAGGGATTAATTTTACCTCTATATTGCTATCATTAAGTAGATTTAATCGATTGGCTAATTCCTCAGCCAACCCCTAATTTATGAGGCTAATCGCGATAGGAATCTTGCTAATCACTGGTAATGGCCAGCTATGGGCACAGGTGGCTCAAAAACGCTTACCCATTATTGACATGCATCTGCATGCTATCCCCTACACCGATCAGGGACCGCCACCGGTTACGATTGGTGCCCCCTATCGAGACTGGTCTGCTCAGGACCCCAAACAAGGTGGGGGCATGGGCTATATGAACCAGTTACTGAAATCATCTGCTATGTGTGTGAACTGCTTGACCTCGGCCCCCTCCGATGATGCCTTACGCAACCAAACCATCAGCCTGCTCAAAAAACTTAATATTGTCGGGGTGGCCAGCGGTCCCATAGCCTATGTGCGACGCTGGCAGCAACAAGCCCCCGACCGAATAATTCCCGGGGTTTTGTTCACCATCGGTGACCCAACCCTCACCCTGGACTCGATGCGACATTATTTTCAGACGGGAGCCGTCAAGGTATTTGGCGAGCTGTGTTTGCAGTATCAAGGTATCACTCTGTCGGATTCAATCGTGGACCCTTACCTGGCCCTAGCCGAAGAATTTGATGTGCCCGTTAGTGTGCATATTGGCACGGGGCCTCCTGGAGTGGCCTACTTTGGTGCCCCCAAGTATCGGGCACGGTTACACAGTGCTTTTACCGCGGAAGAGGCCATGATTCGTCATCCTAAACTACGGGTTGCGATTGCCCATGCTGGCTGGCCACTGCTGGATGATCTGTTAGCGACACTCTATAGTCATCCTCAGGCCTATGTGGACTTAGGCGTCATCTGTTTTATTCTACCCCGGGTGGAGTTTTACTCATATTTAAAACGGATTATGGATGCTGGTTTTGGCAAGCGCGTGATGTTTGGTTCTGATCAGATGGTTTGGCCTGGGGCCATCGAAGTGGGCATCAAAGCGATTGAGGAAGCTCCATATTTAAGCCCAGCCCAAAAACGAGATATTTTTTACAATAATGCAGCACGATTCCTGCGTCTGGATGCTCGCTCCAATCAACGGCCTTAATGAATCATTCTTGCAGGGTAAACGTATCGAATGCAACTTAATCGGACTGATTAGCTGGCTGAAATGGCTAATTACTAAATCTCTTTAAACACTCCCTCCTGAGACGAAACAAAGGCCTGGCCTGGCAAGAAAAATGTTGACCGTTGCCTGGTCTTAAAAATAAACGGTCTCGCACGGGCGGTGTTGCGGCCCGGCCTGGATTGGCATTCCGACCGGCGTGGCGGTTGTTAGCCATAAACCAGATTGGGATCAATGGCCGAACGGCAAACTTTAAGTCAGTAATCCGAACCTGATCGTTTCAAGCAGCCAGGGTTCGTGGGGAGAAATGGGAGGCCCTATTTGCCAATCGTTACGTGAAAGTAGAATGAATCAAGTATAGGGGTAGGAATCTTGCGTTTGGTTCGTACTCGCTAGCTTTTACCAATTACCATTAACAAAGAAAGCAGGATTTCTAAGGTTTACCCAGCGAAAAAACGGTTCCTTTGCGGAAGGACAACCGTAGTATTCGTTGTGGAACAGCCCGCTCTTATCCTCGATCCAAACCCTGATCATCCCGTCTGGAAACGATATCTTTTCGAGGCTGATTTTTATCTGTTTAAACAATGGACCCTGGACGCAAAGGGCGCGGGGTTGCCCTACACAGGCGACAGTTCCTGTTTTAGTCTGGTGTTTAGTAATTCAGGTCAGATAAAATTCGACTTAGCTAACAAACCCTATGAACTCCACACCGGTTATGTGGTGGTTGAAAAAGGCCATACCTATGATTTTCGGCTGTACCCGGCAACGGGCCGTTTTTCGATCATTGATTTTACCGATGATTTCTACGAACAGTTACTCGATGAATACCAACTGCGTCATAGTTCCTTTTTCGGTAATCCGAACGCACTCACTCTGGGGTTGAGAACAACACCCGTCATCGATTACCTGTTTTATCAGCTTGGGCAGCCGGGCGGGGAGATGAGTCGACTAGGCCGCGACCAAGTAGTGCTGCATCTAGTGCAGGAAGTCGTTGGGCGGATTGAAAACCACCACCCGAATGAACCGATAACCCCCTACAAACGCTTTCATCTGCATGCCATCGAGCAGGCAAAGGCGTATCTGCATCGGGAGTTTAACCGCGACCTGTCGCTGCTGGATTTAGCGGATCACTGCTGTGTGAGCCCGTTTCACTTGGGTAGGCTATTCAAAGCGCACACGGGATATACGCCATACCACTATTTGATCAGCATCCGGCTGGCCCACGCCGAACGGCTGCTGCTCGACACAGCCCTACCTGTAACGGATATCGGTTTCGCGTCGGGGTTCAACAGCCTCGAATACTTTATCACGGCGTTCCGGCACCGCTACCAGCGGAGTCCGGCGCAGTACCGCAAGCAGGGGCCATCGTAATGCGTAAGTCGATAGTGAGTATTGTCAAAAAGTCTCTGCCAAGCCGAAAACGCTGACCGATTTGCTCGAAAATCCAAACTTGTGAAAGCCGAAAGGGAATTTGTAATCAGTCAGTTTTCTAAATCAAAAAAGCAAATGAGAACGATCAAACTTCAAATGCACCTGTCCCTAGACAACTACGTAAACATGGAGCGGGGCGGCAAAAACTTCAAATGGGACCATGAAGTGATCAAATTCTGTGTTGCCAATCTCGACAATGTGGACACCATTTTACTCGGACGTAAAACCGCCCAGGATTTAATACCCTTCTGGGATAACGTAGCGACCGATTCAAGTCATCCTGATTTTGCGCTTGGCCAACGAATTTCGGAACTCCCAAAAGTCGTCTTTTCAAATACCCTCACCGAACTTCCTTGGAAAAACACCACACTAATCCGTGGCGACATGCCTACTGAACTAAGCAAGCTCAAAAAATCAGCAGGCAACGCTATCTTGGTCTATGGCGGAGCCTCTTTTGCGGCTTCTTTAATTCAGGCCGGGTTGGTCGATGAGTTTTATTTTCTGCTGAATCCGTTTCGTTTGGGCAAGGGGGTAACCCTATTTCAAGCAAACGACGATGTCCAAGTATTCACGCTTATAAAATCGATGCCTTTTCCCTGCGGAACCGTGCTACTTCAGTATAATCCCAACCAACTCTGACCAGAGAGTTGATCCAAAAACAGTTCGCTGGTAAGGCGTATGCTCCGGATAGTGTTGGACAGATAGTAAAGAAAATACGTCTCAAAAATCGCTCTTTCTGCAAGATTCACATAGCTTCCCACAATTAGCGATAGTCGATCAGGTTTGGAGTCATAAAGCTATAGCGAATGGCACAGCAACCGGTCCGCCGGTGCGGGATGAACGTCGGCCAACCGGGCATGACCGCTATTCTAACTCGTGCTCCGCGCCGGCGGTCCGGTACTAGTTTATAAATGCACTACTAGTAAAGCTTCTGGGATAAAGCCTTTGTGGATCAACACCTGGCTTTATGACAAAGTCCTTCTACCAAACCAGTTGCGCTAGCTTAGGGCTCTCCCTGGCGGCTGGCTTGTTTCAAAGCTGGCTCCATGTTCAGCGGGGCGTTGATCTATATAGGCTAGCCTCGTTTCGGAGCTGGTTTTAGTGGGCGACTTCATTGCCCTCATAACGGCTAGTCTGCTCCTGACCTATTATCACCAAAAACGCTTTAAAGCGGCTTTCTGGGCTGGGCTGGTGTCTACCGTAATCTCCCTGGCAACGCTTCTCTATCTGCTACTGGCAACCCTCTACCCGCTGCTTGGTCAGTATCTCAGAGTGGCTATATGGATGGGGGTTTTAGCTTTTGGGGTGTATGGGGTAACCCTAGCTACTTCGCCCGCCGGGAGCAGACCCTGGCTTAAGTGGGCAGGTAGTGTCGTGGCTATCCTATCCGGGGCGCAGGTGGCAGCCCTGATGTGGTTTAAGGATATACCCCCTTATCCCCCAAACGCCACGCTCGATTTAATGCAGCAATACCTGGGCCTGGCTGACCGGATCGTTCCGGTTCTACTGCTGTTTAATTTTATCGATGAGTTAAACAGCGTTTCCAGCGATAAGGAGCCAATCAATTTACCAACTGGGTTACTGATTGCCAAAGCGATGGTTGCGATTCTGGCCATTTGTACCACGGTACTCGCCATACAGCTAATCGGAGATAACTACAACCATACGCATGCTTCTACTCGAGAAACGGCTTTGGCAAAGCCGTTTGAGGAGGGAAGCTATATTGGTCCCCAGGGCGATACGTTGCGATACCGGATCATGAAGCCGCTTCACTACGATCCCCGTAAACGCTATCCGCTGGTGGTTGGTCTGCCTTACACCTGCTGGTCGGACAATACCCGCCAGATTGATGCCTGTCCCATAGCCAAATGGTTAGCCACGGATGAAAACAGGCGAACGTATGCTGCGTTTGTTTTTGTGCCCCGCTGTCCACCCCATACGGGCTGGGGTGGCGTAGCCAATACCCCTTCCGTAGCGCCACTGGCCATTGAGGCCATTCGTTCTCTGGACAAGGCGTTTTCAATTGACGCCCAAAGGCGTTACGTGTCGGGGGTGTCTCGGGGTGGTTATGGGTCCTGGCATCTGATTGGCACGCACCCGGAGTTGTTTGCGGCAGCCATTCCGGTCTGTGGAGAAGGCGACCCTAGCCAGGCTCCTGGTATGGTTGGGATCTCGGTCTGGGCTTTTCACGGGGCTAAAGACATGAATGTACCGGTCAGCGGTTCACGCAACATGGTTACTGCGCTAAAAAAGGCGGGGGGTACTCCCCACTATACAGAATATGCTGATGCCGCTCACGGCATTTGGGAGGAAGTCATAAAGACGCCTGGTTTGTTAGACTGGCTCTTTGCCCAAAAATAAGAGAACCCACCAAAGGCAAGTAAAATCTAAGGTGTGTCAAAAAGGCTCGTATAAGTGACTTAAAACACTTTATATTAGGTGGCTTTCATAAAATGGTTCAGATGTTATCCAATCTTAGCCATTTCTCGATAAACATTGTCCCTTTTCTAGACTTAAAACCAGTTACGCCGTTTGGGAGACGGGTGCTATTGGCGAGACAGACTGTAGGCTAATGACACTTGAAGCGCCTGATTTCGAACCGGTGTCGATCCTCCGTTACCACTGACCAGATTCAGCGTAGCCACACTGGCTAGACCATAGTTGTAACGCAGACCTAGCTCAAAAGCTGTAGTGAAACTGTAGCGAAGCCCCGCGTCTATCCCCACATCAACGGGATTATTGTATAAAGATTGGGGCGTACTGATCAGGTAATTTAATTCGGGACCCACTTCAAAAGCTAGTTTCCTCGCTACTCTAAAATCGACTAATACGGGCAGACTCAAATAGTGTAGTCGTACATAGCCATCTCCTGACACCCGTTCGAAGCGGCCCCCTTTGGTTGAATAAAGCACTTCAGCCCGAATGCCCCCCTGCCCCCCGATGGCTTTGCGGACAAAGCCGCCAAGATGAAATGAGGGACTCCATGTATTGTCAAACACGGGATCGTTGGTGAGTTGTCCAAACGATAATCGTGCTAGATTGAGCCCTCCTTTGATTCCGTAAGTGAAAGTTTGGGCATGCGCGCAGCTAATTCCTAAAACAAAGAAGATCAGTAGGGTAGTTGATCGGTACATAGTCGATTAAATTAGAGCTATCATGAGTTTACAACGAGGAACTTGTCGACTCCGTATTAAACAACTTAACCATTTTGTGGGCTAGGCTACTTGATGAACCAATGGTGGTGAGCGGATTATTCAGATGAAGTTGACCCTGAAGCAAAAACATCTAGTCGGTAAAGAGAATGGATTTGGCCGAAGGGTATGCTCAGAAAAGGCTCCCAAATGAGACAATTAAACCATCATTCATCTGGACCAAAAATGGGGCGATTACTGAGACGGTATTTGCCTGGATTTCTGTACTTTGGCTAACATAAAAGAGATTATACAACAGATTTTTAGGTATGACTTGCCAAGTAGAGCTGGCCTTTAGTGTTAAGAATGATACCCTATTTATCGTAGGCATCCAGCCACAATATTTAACTGCCGATGCGCGTCCAGGAATGATTCTCCGTCAAAGACAGAAAGCCGTAGAAGCAGTTATCGATAGCATTGAGCATATTGACAGGCCTAACGGGGTATTAATTGGACTTAGATTTAAGAAAGGAGACGAGATAGCTTGGAGTCGAATAAAAAGGCTGGTACAAGGTGATCAAATCATCCTGGATTAACATATAGCAAATTATACAACTGAAAAAAAGAGCATACGTTATGTAGATAAATCGCTTAAGGAATGAGATACCTTCTCTTTTTAATAGCAATCGTCTTTGGTAACAGCTACCAGACGTCTGCTCAATCGAAGAATCAATTTAATATCGGCGCTGGTTACTCCTATTCCAATACAATAGTTGGTATAGAGAATACAGCGTTGATTGGACTTACTCCCATCAAAGCTAAGCCAGGGTTTTATGTAAGTTTAGCCTATGAGCATCAGCTATCCAGGCTGTTTACTACCCAGACCGAGTTGAATCTTCAACAGAAGGGACATCGATACGAGAATCCGATTGAGCAACAGCTTGTACCAGTCCGTTACACTTACATCGGCATTAGACCTACCATTGGTGCCAAACCAGTGAAGAAGCTAAGCTTGTTGATTGGTCCTAAGCTAAATTGGCTGATTAGTAAATCAGCCAGTTGGTCTAACAGCAAACCGATTGAGATCGGTTTAACCGGTCGTGGCCGTTATCAATTCAGTCGCGTCGGTATAACAGGAGGTTATTTTAGAGCACTAACTTTTTACGACCTATCGGGTTCGGGTACTTACTCACTTACAAACCAAAACTGGCAAGTAGGACTATTTTATCAGCTAAGCCCACGCTAAATTCAGCTAACATAATTGCACTTGTGTGATTCGTTCACCCTACTCGACTACCTCATATTATATCTTGTCGCTTAAGCGCTTATTACCAAATTGGCGATTATAGAACTGAATAATGCAACCCAGAACACATATACTGGGTCTTCTGTTGAAAAACGCCACGGTATAACTTCTGTTGGAATCACATTAAATGATAACTTAGTTCTAGTTAACGGTATTCTGTTTTTCTTCCTTCTCCATACTCTTTATCTAATGAAACGTCTTCTTTTAGCTCTGTCACTACTAGCTATCCTGACAACGGCATGTCAAAAACCAGCGCCAGACCTCACACCAAATTACGAGGGGCAATATCAGCTACAATTTACTACTCAGACCAACTTCGATACTACCCCCGTGACAACGACAAGCACAAGTAAAGGTAGCTTGATGGTTGTCAAGAATCTTGACGGAACTTACACCTTCACGGAGAAAAGGCCCAACGCTATCACCGAACGCACTTACAAAGTCAGTATAGTGGGTACTCGATTTGAGGTGCCCACTCAAACCGAATCATTTCCAGTTAATGGGGTCAGCTATACACCTCAGTTCGTAGGTTCAGGCGAGTTTAAGACCAATCGTGTGACCATTACGCGAATGGCTAGCTTTACAGCCGGATCAGTACGCGTCAATAGTACGTTTGAAAGCTACGGTTATCGTTAATAAAGACCCAAACAATTCTGATAGCTAGCCATAAAGTAGAGTCTGAGTTAACCTATCACCAGTGGCTGTTGCAAAAGTCACTACCCGTCTATGAGATCTCCCTTAGTGGGCAGTATTTGTCTAGTAGAGGGCCCCGAATCGGTTGGTAAACTAGAAACTTTTGGCCCATTCCAGACTTTTGCAACAGCCACGCCATTTACACGACAAATAATGTCCGATGAACAAGTACACTTATTTCAAGTACGTTGTCTTCCTGCTTCTGGGCAATACTTGCCAAAGCTGTGTTATTGGTATCGGCAAAACATGTCAATCCTTTATTCCTCAACAGTATAAGTTTGGTGACTATCCCATCAATGTCGACGCTCGAAAAACGACTTTGCAAGTAGGAGATACTGTCTTTTTGACGGTTAAGATTGATCCCCAGTTTTATGACTCTTTATCGCGGCAGTCCGTGATGATCGATCACAAAGTAACGCTGTTCATAAAAGTGTCGAGTGCGGCCAGCCCACTCGATCCAACTAATGTGTTTCAGGTAGATACTACTATTTATCATGTCTTTGACCAGTATTTTACGACCCGTGTGTTGAAAGGCACCAAAAACACGGCGTATTTATTTGATTGCCAATGGACCAACGGATTTTGGCAATTGGAGCTGCAATATATTCCCTTAAGGAAGGGGACCTTTGATTTATCGGCTTCTTTCAGCAAGATTCAGTTAAGCCAAGTTGCCTTATCAGAGGAGGTATGCATGCTGGGTGATATGGATACGTTTGGAGCTCAGGTAAGGCTGCAGACGGTTAACAACCAAATTAAGCGAGTCTATCCTACTCTAGCATCCCCCCCTAATAGATTTGGTTTTATAGTTGAGTAGTACGGTGGCATGAGCGAGCCGATCTAGTTTAACATAGCCTTTGTGGCTGTTGCAAAAGCCTGAAATGGGTGTGATGGTCCTGGATTAGTTGTCGATTCTACCCCGTTTACAAGTCAAAAATTGCTTACTTGGCAGCTGGCTTCATAGTCCTATTGACTTTTGCAACAGGCACTGGCATTAGGATACTTAAAGCTTATAATCGGCAAAATAGAACGCAAACCAATTGACGGATTTTACGGACCACCGCTGTGGTACGATACGGCAAACACACCCATGTTTATACGTTTACTTAGCTTTATTACCATGTTTAGCTTAGCATGGGCTTGCGTGGACCAAGATAATCTGCTCCTAAGGGGAACAGTCGATCTTATTGTGGTCGATGGTACCATCACGAATTTGGCTGAAATCCAGATTATTCAACTTAATCGCTCGCAGGCCGATAGACTGACAGGGCGTTTTGGCTCATTTCCGATTACGAAAGCAACGGTAGTGGTAATCGTCGATTCCGCCCAGGTAGTGGCTTGTCATGAAACAGTTGATGGGAGCTATCAATTACCCAGCGACTTTAAAGGCCAAACAGGCCATTCATACCAACTTAGAATTACGCTCAGCGATGGCACACGTTATGAATCCACCCCGCAAGTAATGCCTCTTGTCCCACCGATCGAGAAAATTTATGCTCAGTTTAATCTCAAAAGTTTGTCTCCGCCCCTTCATGATTACTATACAGCTGGTCATGATGTGTTTATCGACACGCAGGATCCGGCTGATCAGCATAATTACTACCGCTGGGACTGGACACTTTACGAACCTCAGTATTGGTGCCGCACCTGCGTGAAAGGTTTTTACTCCGTGTATAATCCGATTGAAGTATATCCACCCGGGAACGTATATAAGTCCGGCCCTGACCTGTATGAAGATTGCTTCTATCCTCCTGTTAAAATTGGCGTGCCTGACTTTACCTACAAATTTGACTACCCCTGTCGAACCCAGTGCTGGGAAATTTTTCATAGTTATCTTATAACAGTTTTCGATGACAGATATACCAATGGCGGTCTCATCAACCGCCATAAGGTAGCTCAGATTCCCTTTTACCAACACGGCCCATGTCTGGTTAACATGCGCCAATCCTCGCTCACTCAGGATGCCTATCGATACTTCAAGTTATTCCAGGATCAGACGCAGAATACAGGTGGATTAGCCGATACGCCCCCTACGGCCTTAATCGGCAATGTGCATAATATAGCCAATCCAAAGGAAGCGGTGGTGGGTTATTTTACGGCCTCATCAGTCTCATCCAGGCCGCTGTATATTGACCGGAAAGATTACGAGGGCGTTCCTTTAGGGTATGATCCTGTAGGAGGTTATTTGGGCATATTAGGCGGGGAGTTATTTTTTGCATTGAACCAACGTCAACCCATGCCTGAACCCTCCCCACCGCACGAACTTCGAATTTTCGTTGATGGAACGCAACGTCCCCCGACGGCCCTATGTGCGCCCCTCGACCAACGAACGCCCTTCAAACCTGAAGGGTGGCCAAATTAAGGGAGGGGCTCGCATCGGCGGACCGTCAACATTGGGTCTAATTAAAAAACGGACCGCAGTGGCGCAGGGCGGCCTGTGCCGACCATCAAATTCGTCATGACTTATTCAGACGTTCAGCAAGCCAGTATTGCCAGCGAATACGCGATTCTGACCGGCCCAAAAACGAAGGTTTTCCGGTACAGCCTGAAAAACCAATGTGTTGATGAAAATTGCGTTTAAACTTGTATCTAAAACTCGTACCCGAAATCAACGTACCCGATTTTTATGTCAAACGAGTACTGGATACAGGTCAAAAACGCTTAGAGGGGTGCGTTTGCCGTTTCGTACAAAATCCGTCACTTGGAACCGTCAATCTAGCTAAAATACAACTGGCTGCCCCACAGCAAGTTGGTATTATTCCCAGACGCGTTCTATAACTCACTTTATGTAAAGGGAATAAAGAAAGTTTACCTCAGCTAAGCGTTCAACGGCAATTCATAATAAGTACAATTAAGGAAGCAAAACTGCCGTGAACTTAATGGCCAGCTAACGAAAATTGCGGCAGTATGGAGTATCTACTTTCCAGTGGCCCCCCTCCTTATGCAAGCGATAACGATAGTCACTAACCTGCTTTTTCCCATTTTCCCGGTTGCCACCTGAGATGGTCTCAGCTACCTGATCTTTATCAAAAATATGGACCTCTCCATCGATTGTGGTGATTTTCATCGCTAAAAGAAGCGAGTCCCCAATTTGTTGTATTTGCCCTATTTCATAGGATTTAAAATTAGGTGGAAAGGCGATCTGGACAGTTTCATTAAGATCCGAGCCAGGTCTAAGCTTGGCGAGCTTTATTTTACAAGAATCGGATAAATAGCTTGCAGCAAGTGGGTAATTTTTGTCGATCAACGCACCATAGTAATTCTTAAAGGTATGGCGGGCTGAACGACAACTCATGCTTAGTCCAACCATTGTTACTAGTAGCAACTTTGTAGTAAATCGGCTCATAAGTGTAGAGTATCTTGTTAGCCGAAAGATACGCCGAGCAATATTGGTGGAGAAGTAGTTAACGTCTTTTAACAGCAGGTATAGAAGCAAAAAGCTGTTATATAAGTGGCTATATGTTAGGTAGGAGTTAGTTATGAGCTCTAACAATCCTATTTATAAATTCAACTGATTTGGTGCAGAATTTTTCAGGATCACTTAACCAGGGATCGTGGCAGGCTGCTGGTATGGTATATAGCTCAGCATTAGGAAAGATTTTTATGTAGCCATGAGCCCAGTCAACACTACAGTTCTTCCAACTCCCATTAAAGAGCAAAATAGGAACCCTAATGTTAGCTAGACTATCCAGCACCGGAGCGGTTACTAAACTATATACCAACTCAGCCGTATTAGACGTACCAACTCGTATGGCTTCCTTTTCCACCGTGACCGTTGAGTAACCCCTGCGTTTAATCTCTTCTTGATTGACTAATTGACGTTGTTCATAAATCTTAAACCGAGTCTCTTTAACCTCAACTTGTTTTATGGGTTCAGGTTGTTTGGCGAAAAAAGCATGTGTCTTTTTTATCGAATCCTTTTTTTGGATATAGGCTTGATATTGTACGGAGATCATGCCTTTACCTGGCCAGGAATATGTGCCACTTAACAACAAGCCTTTAATCCGTTGTGGATGCTGATAAGTATATAAAAGGGCCAAGGTCGTTCCCCAAGATGAAGCTGCTAAGAATACCGGATGAGTGGAGAAGCGCTCGATAAGCCGGTCTAAATCCGCTACCTGCTCTTGCCAGGTATAAGTGTTGGCTGATCCACTTTTGCCAATTCCACGTTGATCGTAGTAGATCACTTTAGCGGCCTGAGTTAAGCCATCAAATTCAGGTCGTAAATAATCGTGAGTGACATCAGGTCCCCCATGCACGACAATTACCGTCTCGGTTTTATTGCCAATTTTCCAGTAAGCTAACTTAGGTTGGCCCTCCACAAAGCCATCTTGGCTGTAACTATTCTGAGCATAGCTGAACAAGATCAATATCAAAACCCAGATTTTCATATCAATGCTTAAACCTGTTTTATAATCTCTTATATGTTAGCTAAAGCACGGCATCAGGCTAAATACTCATCTATGAACCGTTGTGAAGAGAGGGTTTGTTTTGTCCTTTTTGTTCACATGCATACGAGCGTTTACTTGTGAACAAAAGAGCAGATCGGCGACGGTCGTTTCTAGTTCCCAACCTTATTTATAGATTCTCAGAAAATGCTCCCAAATGAGACGAATCACCAACGAGCTACAACACCCACTTTACGGAAAGGATACTGGTGCATACAACATGAAGTAGGCAGTTGAGCAAACTAGGCGTGCTCTAAAATGAATTCAGCGGATATACCTAATTTTTTATAGAGTTGTCGAGCCATCTCCAGGCTCAGCCTACGTTTTCCCCGCAACAATTCGGATACCCGAGGGGCCTCCACTTCGAGTAACTCCGCTAAATCCTTTTGTTTCAGTTTGCGCTCAAACATCTTTAATTCAATCATACCCGCCAAGGTCTGCGGCTGACTGGGCATTGGATAATTTACCTGCTCATAAGCCCGCATCAAGTGAGACAACCGCAATAATTCCTGATCATCCTGCTCGCTTAAGCTAGCAAATCCACCGCCCTGGGTGG
>NZ_BAAHBG010000004.1:0-113966 GCF_054776855.1 Spirosoma migulaei
AGTGGCTAAAGCCATCTCTTCTCTTTTCACCCGCGTCTGTCCACTTTCATTTGACCACATAAAGTGGCCGCTATCGAGCTAGACGTCACGCAGGCCGTCCCGCTGGGGCTGATCATCAACGAAGCTATCACCAACGCTCTTAAGTACGCCTTTCCCAGTGGGCGAACGGGTACAGTGCAGGTGAGCCTGAAAGAGGTAGGCCACAAGGAATATGAGTAATGATTACGGACGATGGAGTGGGGTTACCCGCTGACTTTGACCCCGCCCGAAGCCGTTCGCTGGGCATGACCCTAATACGTGGTTTCAGTGAACAATTAGCGGGCCAGCTTCAGATCGACAGTCAAGCTGGGATGTCTTTACACCTGCGTTTTCGGGAAGAAGTCAACTGGCCCGCCTAGATTGTGATTACGTTTTGGAGTACATCTTCAAAATACTCGATGCCATTTGTCGCCTGTGAGGTACCCAGCTGTTTCAGTTAACGTAGGTAAACTCTGCTTCGGAATGGCGAGGTAGTATAATGACTGTTTTGTCTTAGTTGACCCGTTTATTGAGCCAGTTCAGCACATCATTCATGACAACTTCTCGGTCGATATCATTCAATAAGTCGTGGTAATGGCCCTCGTAAAATTTTAGTGTTTTGTCGATCGGTGAGGCATTGTCGTAAAAAAATTGGCTTCCACTGGGTTTAGTGGCGTGGTCAGCGGCACCGTGCAGAATGAGTAGAGGCACTTTTATGGCAGGAAATCCAGTCTTCAGTCGTTCGTCGGCAAGCGATAATTGCTGCACGGTTTTCGTCGGTTGAACTTCATTCGCTATGAGCGGGTCACTATTCATGAAGTCAACCACAGCCTGATCGCGGGAGAAATCTTCGTTTTTTAGTCGCAGCACGTGTGCGTGGGGGAATACGTGGCTTAACCCTCTTAGAACAGCCACAGCAAAATCGGGAGCGGGTACCTGAAACGCGAAACTTTCGCAAATAAAACCGCTGAGCTTATCCTGATGCTCCAACGCATAAACAGCCGACAAAACACCACCCGCACTATGTCCTATCAAAAAAATCGGTAATCCCGGATGTGCGGCTTTCGCAATATCTATTAGTTTATCCAGCTCTTTGACAAACTGCTCGTAGTCGGCTATATAGTACCGTTCGCCGTCTGGTTGCCCCGGCCCGGAAAGTCAATTGCATACACCTCATAGTTCTGAGCCGTTAATTGTTCGGCTGGCCACTGGAAATAGCCGCTATGCGAATTAAAGCCATGCGCAAACACCACAGTGGCTTTTGGGGTGTCGGCCACCTTCCAATGCTTGTACACAACATTCAATCCCTGTTCCGAAACGAACGTATTTGTTTGTGGTTGACTAAGCGTTTGCATGCAGTTTGGGTTGTTTTGGTAATCAATATATACAATTTGACTGAATTGTATAGCAGGTCAGTTAACCCGTAAGATAGGTAGCGCCTTTTCGATCCGCTCTTTGAAAGCTGCGTACTGTTTAGGCAGTTTGCGATGATTGCCCAGCTCGGCCAGCGGCTCATTGACGGTAAAGCCCGGATTCTCGGTTGCGATTTCGAACAGAACGCCTCGGTCCGCGGAAATAGAGCGTGAAAAAGTAGTCAAGGTCAATTTTCGGGGTGATCTGCAGGCCGTCGGATCGTCGAAATTATCCGTCTTCTTTACCATACGCAGTTCCAGTAGGGGGTGTAAAAGTCGTAATTGCGCTGGGCGTTGTCCGCGATGGCTGTACTATGGTGAAGACCTAAAATAGAATCATTCATGGTAAAGAAAGAGGGTAAATTGGTTCGATGGATGCTGTAGATCAGCCTGTCAGCCTTAATAGCATCTATCGAACCGGACGAATCTTTTTTGTCTTCCTTTTCAGAATTACATCTTCCGCATAATTTCTTCTTGCCTCAACTAATTAACCGGCTGTTTAGCGGCCTCCAGAATCACCTCCAGGACCTGATTAGGTTTAGACAGCATGGCAATGTGGCAGGACTTCAGCGTAGTCGTTTTTGCGTTTGCCCGTTGCGCCATCAAGCGTTCCAGGTCGGGGTTGATGGTCTTATCTTCCGAAGCCACTATATACCAGGAGGGTTTTTGTTTCCAGGCCACTACATTCGCGGCCCCTTTAAACACCTCTGGGGAAGTTGGTACCTGTACAGCAAAAACCAGTTCCTGCTCCTGCGCCGTAAGATCATTGGCAAAGACTTTAGTTACACCCTCTTTAGTCAGCGTTACGAAACCGTTTTCCGTTTGTAAGAACGAAAAAAGTTGAGTGGGTGCGGCTTTTTCACTTAGGGAAGGAACCGTTTCGCCCTTGTCAGGTGCATAGGCCGCTACATAAACTAAAGCTTTTACTTGTGGATGATCGCCGGCTTCTGTGATAACAAAACCTCCCCACGAGTGCCCCACCAGAATTACATCACCACCGGCAATGGCAATGGCTCGTTTAGTGGCTGCAATGTCGTCGTCAAGCGATGTATTTGGGTTTTGTACGGATATGACCTTGTAACCCCGGGCAATCAAAAGCGGTATTACTTTACTCCATGACGATCCGTCTGCCCATAAACTATGCACAAAAACAATGGTTGGTTTAGCTGAATCGGTTTTCTTTGATTGAGCATTCGAATCAACAATTGATAAGATCGCTCCTGATAATAGAAGTAGGGCTAAGCTTTTCATGATAATTTAGTTGTTAAGTGAAAAAGTTTGAGAACAAGTAAAAAGCGATTGGCCAATCGTTGGATACACTAAGGTTCCTACAAAACGACTTGGCTTTATAGGCTGGCTATTTGAGAGTAGTCAGGCTTAGTGCTTTCGCCTGTACCGACACTGGACCATGACAAACCGCACTGACTACTTTCCTATTGTCGTACATGGGCGATAAGATCTGTTGAACTGTTGGGTTATCCCGCATATCCACAACAGGGGCCAGTCCACCTGGCACAAACACAGCATCATATTCATCCACAGAAACCGTATCAATGGATTTGGTCGTTTTCATTTTCTGCAAACCTTCGTCGTTGAGGAAGGTACCATTTACGGGGTCATCGACTTCAACCATGTCAATTGGTGCTTCGCCCCCTTTTACGCTGTAAATATCAATGTCGTAACCCGGCTGTTTAAAGGCTTCATAGGGGTGAGCGACTTCGGTTAGCAGGTTACCGGTACGCCGATTTTTTGGTCCAATAAGATTCGCACTGGATACCACGAAGAGGATTTTCTTTTTCATGAGACTAACGTTAATCAAACTGATTTACTATCATCTAAACTGGTTTGCAAAGTCTGTTTCGGTCTAGCTTTAGGTCATGGAGTATGTACATGTACTCACTTCTATTACTTATCACACTACAGTCAAAGCACTATACTGATGCATTTATCGTGTGCTAACGATATGCCATATAGGTTACAACAAGAAGCTTGATCCTTGCGAAAGAATGTCTTGTTTCCTTACTGATACTTGCTCGAATTGGCCCATATAACCAAGCGCACTGCTAGAACGATCAGCGCAATGACGCACAAACGGAAGCAGCCTTGATAAACTAGGTTTGCCATAAAACCGGTATCCATTCACATAAAGGGTCGGAGTAGACTGTATCCGTAAAGCAAAACCGGCTTGCCAATCAGCCTTAACGACGTTGTGGACCTGGTCACTCGTTAAATCGTGCATAAACTTGTCCTCGTCCAGATTTAACCGACTGGCCAGTGTCAAAAGCGATTCGCAATTAATAGCTTTCTGGGTAATCAGGGCGTCATATAAAGGGCGAAACTGTCCTTGACGTTTGGCCGCTTCTAGTGCCATAGCGGCCAGCAGTGATTCATCACCAATAAGGTTGGGGTAGTAGCGATAGTGATGGGTAACAGCCCCCTCGAACAGATCCAGGATAGCATCCATGAGCTTACGTACCCTAACGTTCTTGCAGGCGACAACGTCATCAAATTCGGTAATCTGTACCATCACTTTGTTTGGTGAGAATGAGTTGTACAAAGAAGCCATACGCAGGAGGGTTAAAGTGAGCCTAAATGCAAGTGCTCGGTGATAACAGGATCAGTTCAATGCCAAAGCGTAGGCCGGTAAATCGACGTCTGCCAGCCAGTGTAGTGAATCAGCGCTAGTTTTAACTTCACCCGTGTAGAACTGAGCAGAGACGATTTGCCTACCTTCAATCCGGTAAAATTGAATAAAGGCTACCTTACACCGGTCTCCATCCGGCTTCCGCTGAAAGTGGTATTCACCAACCACAACCCCGCCAATCTGAGATCCTACAATGCGCTTAACTACCTGAATCCACCTTGAGTAAGTTTCTGCTAGTTGGCTCACATAGCGATTATAAAAGTCAGCGCCTACGTATTGCCCCTCTCCCAACTTCCAACTACACTGCGCATCTAGAAAGTCGGTGGTTGGGTGTAAAATCCAGTCGTTAATCAGTTGACTGTTAAGGCTCTCAACTAGAGTAATATCGGGCGAGCCTGCTGATAATGAGTAAAGTATTGTAGGCTGATTCATAACGGTTTATCGTTAAATACAACTAGTTATTGAGAATTAGAAATCAACCAGAGAAACGATTTTAAAAGAGAAATCCGAAAAGCGTGCCAAATCGCTAGACTTTTAGTTGCAAATCGCTAAATGACGTTCTGGTAGCGAAAAATGCATGAAATGGCTTTATGGGTGCGTTAAATGAAGAAACCTTGCCCCGCAGCTAACTCCAACTCAGTGGAGTATCCAATAATGTGCCTCCAATGGGTTGGAGTGGTTGTATGGATAGTATGATCTTTTTAGCTATGAGAGGTTTGACTGATTCAATGTGTTATTATTAATTTTATAAATAGTCCTCAGACCTGATTAGAACAATATTGCTGACGATGGCTGAGGTTACTATCAGGTCATGAGTCAGGATGTAGTTGATCATTGGCTATAGAACTCACGCGGAGCTTTAACTTACAGTTAGGAGGAGAGTTGTGAATTGATCATTCGACGGTTCTACAATTCGATGGCTGAGCAAACAGCCGTCGCTCGATGCAAACTTTACTGAAAGCGATTCTTAATTTTCCTTGCCTTAGTAATGGAGATACTGCTCGGAGATTAATAAAAACAAGTGTTGTTCCAAGCTAGATCATTATCACTCATGTCAACAAACAGATTCAAATTTCAGCAGCGTACGCAGACCATTCTGATCGTAGAAGATGAGTTTGCGGTGGCCAATGATCTACAGCTTATCTTAGAAAAAGCGGGGTTTGTGGTAAGTGGAATCGCTTTGTCAGTATCTAAAGCGTTGGAACTTACTTATCAGCGACGACCAGATTTGGTTTTGGTAGATATCTACCTGAAAGGAAACGAAACCGGGATCGACCTGGCTCATCGACTCAACGAAGAAAATATTCCGTTCGTTTATCTGTCAGCCAATACCAACAGCACCATTCTGGAGCAGGCCAAGGCAACTATACCTTACGGTTTCCTGGTAAAACCCTTCCGCGAGAAAGACGTATTGGTGGCCCTGGAGATTGCCCATTACCGTCATGCTCACAGCGTTGAAGTTCAGATCCGACAGGAACAGGCCCTGCAGATTGCCCTGACGGATGCCTTATCGGAACATACTGACTGGGAGCAACGGTTGCTCAAGGCCGCTCAACTGTTTCAACCTCATATCCCGTTCGATTATTTTAGTATCGGTCGAGAAAAAGCCCAACCCTCTGATGTTTTTCTTTCCTGTAGCTTCTTCCGAACCGGCCCGGACGAATACCAGACTATCAACGTTGAGAACCTTCTGGCGATGACCGGCCTGACTCTGGAAAAATACCAGCAGATCCGCGCCCGTGCGGATGCTTCCTACACCCAAACGTTTGTATATACGGGAGATGACTTTGAGACAGTTTGCCAGCAGGATCCAATGAAACAACTGATTGCCAAAACATTTCGGTTGCAATCGAATCTAGTCATGCCACTCCAATCAGCGCAGGATGGTACCTTTTTCTTAAACTTCTTTCATCGACAGCCAGGAGCCTATCAACATCATCACTTGGGCTTGCTGGAGCGGCTTAGGTCTTCTCTGACTTTGACAGTAGACCGTTTACTTGCCTTCAATAAAATTGAGCAACTTAGCGAGCAGCTTCAGCAGGAAAACAAATATCTGCAAGAAGAAGTAAAGACAGGCGCTAACTTTGAGGAGATGGTTGGCAACTGTCCAGCCCTACAGCATGTATTTCGGAGCATCGAACAGGTTGCTCCAACAGACTACACCGTTCTTATCCAAGGTGAAACAGGTACGGGTAAGGAACTCATCGCCCGAGCGGTTCACAACCGCTCAATGCGCCGGAACAAAGCCCTAATTAAGCTCAATTGTGCCGCACTCCCAGCCAACCTGATCGAATCCGACTTATTTGGCCACGAGAAAGGGGCGTTTACGGGTGCTATAGAGAAACGAATTGGCAAGTTTGAACTGGCGAATGGAGGGACTATTTTCCTAGACGAGATTGGCGAGTTGCCATTGGAACTACAAAGCAAATTACTAAGGGTTTTACAGGAAAAAGAAATTGAACGAGTAGGGGGCAAGGGCCCAATTCCATGCGATGCACGCGTGATTGCAGCCACCAACCGGAAACTTCAGCAGGCCGTGGAAGCTGGTCGTTTTCGGCAGGATTTGTATTACCGACTGAATGTTTTTCCCATTAATTTGCCTCCTTTACGGGAGCGTAAAGAAGACTTGACGCTGCTAAGCACCTACTTTCTGCAAAAGATTACCAAAAAGCTTGGAAAAAAATTAACGGAACTTTCGGCCTCTTCTTTACAACAGATGTACGCGTATGATTGGCCGGGCAACATCCGCGAGTTAGAGCACTTACTGGAGCGGGCCGCTATTATGAGCACTACGGCCCAGGTTTCTCTTGTTGAACCCCTTGCCGCGAACTTAACACCAGCTCTGCCTAACAGCCAGCCAGTAGATGGAATTGTCGTCAAGCCTTTGGCTCAAGCCGAGCGAGACAACATTCTGGCAGCTCTTAAACAAACGAATTTTCGGATTCGAGGTAAAAGAGGGGCGGCCGAATTGCTTAATATTAAACCGACCACATTGGAAGCTAAAATGGTCCGAATGGGCATCAAGCGGGACAGATTAGTATAAACGCACTCAGGCCAATCCAGTACATAGAGGTAAATTGAATACATACCTTTATGTAGGATAGTATCACTAAGTGTTGAAAACATCTCTGATAAAAACAGTCAGATCTTTCTGAACGGCGTCCATGTCACCGGCCCTGACTGCTTCTACATCGTGCTCCGCTCCTCGAGTGAAACGCGATGTAGAAGCATCGTTTGTGCGCTTTGAGGATTATTTGATAACCTACGCACTCAACAGAACTAAGGTCTTTTGTAGGCGCTTTTTGTGGCTATGATATGTGATGTGTTATCAATGAAGCTAAATGAAGAACGTACGCATCGATGGCTTATGAATAGTTTTTTGTCTAAAATAGGTGATTATATCATACCAGTTGATAGTGAAGCTGTTTAATCTTTCATAAATAGGTGGTAATAAGTGTTTTTTGTCATCCCGAGGAACAAGGGATCTTCGGTAGGAGCAAAAAACACCTAATTCTTCTTGAAAAATAAAAGTTTAAACAGGTTCTAACAATCTCACAAAAACGCTCCATTATTTGGCTAACTTCTTCTCCGCCGAAGAGGATACGGAACACGGCGATCTCTCGGGATTGTTGACTGTAAGCGACTCCGCAGGTCGCGAATGTGATCTTGCATAGATTGTCAGTTTTTGGTGAAAATCTGACAATCTATATCAGAATCAGACAGGCTACACTAGCAACAGGACTGAGATAAGTTAGATTTGATTCCCTGACAAAACAAATAAGGTGCTCCACTGAAGAAAATATACCAGTGGAGCACCTTACGTGACTACTGAACTCTACCTAACGAATTTTTACAACCCGGATGCTCTGCGACGCCATAGCCGTACGAACCTGCAAGAGCAATACTCCCGGAGGACTTTCGACTACCAGTTGGACTCGCTGATGCGCGGCCGATTGATCAATCCGCTGATAAGTCAAGGGATGCCCTTGTTGATTGTACATCTTCAGCTCAACAGCTTGCCCTTCTACCCCACTTATCGCTACCTCAAGCTGATTGCTCTCCATCGGATTGCCAAGGAGCTTCACGGACAAACCAGTGCTCGGTTCAGGGGCCGCTTCCCGACTAGTTGCGCCGGGTTCTATACCATACACGCGCAGACCTGCTAAATAGACAACTACCCGACTATTTTCCACAAACGAATTAGCACTTTGGTAAGAGTAGTCATTCGTCTGCGTAAAATTAGTCCAGTCCGATTTGGCGATGCGGTATTGAATATTGCCCGTCCCACTTAACGGGTATAGCTTACTCAGGTTCATAAAACTCAATTCCAGATACGTATCGGCATTGGCTAGTGGCGGATTCACTTTCACAAATGTGCCTTTTACATTGCTGTTACCCAGCACCGCATAGTCCAAATAGAAGTTTAGCGGCAGTGTGCCTTCCGAGGTGAAGTAGTACCGGACTTTTAGGTCGGAATAATTAACCCCGACGTTGCCTTCATTGCTAAGCTGTAAATACGTACTGATCGAATTGGTCGTAGCCGAACTCTGATTCTGGGTCAGGATTTTCAGCTGCTGTTGAGGGGCAACTACACTCGGCTCAATCCCCCAGATCAGCACGCCATTGCGGTAAGCGGTTACCTTACTGCTTTTGACATAGCTATTGTTGTTGGCAAATGAATAGTCATCTGCTTCATTGAAATTCGTCCAATCCTGTTTGCCAACTCCGGTTTGAATAGGCCCTGAATTACTGTTGGGGGCCAGATTCCCGGCAGAAGACAGAAAGCTATACTCCAGGTACCCAAAGGCGCCCTGCCGGGGCTGAGCTATTTCGACGTACTTCAACTTCACTTTGTCTGTGCCCAGCTGCGCCCAGTAGATCGATAGATTCGTCATGGGGGCAAAGTTTTCAGCCGTCAGCCAGTAACGAACGGTGATCTCTCCATAAGGTATAGGTGTACTACCTTCGTTATTGAGCTGGAGATTAGGTTTAATCGCGTTGTTAGTTGGCTGATTAAGATCGGCGTTCTGGTAGGAGACGCTCAGCGTAGCGGCAGTTGCCTGAATAACCAGCGTCAGAGACGCAGCTGGACTGGTACAGCTAACCAATTGGCAGGTGGCTGATAGTATATAGCTACCCGGCTGGGTGAACGTGTAGACTGCTCCTGAAGCCGTTCCTGTTCCACCTTGGGTTTGCCAAGTTAGCGTGCCCGAGCAACCACTGGCCGTCACGGATATAGGCTGATTGGTGGTTGTCGTCGCTGAAGCTTGCAGCGTAGGAGCAGCAATGACCGTGTTGCTACTAACAGTGGTAGAGGCTATGGCAGAACATCCGTTGGCACTCAGAGCGGTCACCGAGTACACCCCTTGCTGACTGACGGTAGCTTTGCTTCCATCACCACCACTTTGCGTAGCACCAGCGCTAAACTGATATACATCGCCCCCGGAAGCAGTGAGTGTCACGTTAGTCTGCGTACAGGTGATAGGCCCGTTGTTGGTCAGATTGACAGTTGGTACCACCTGATTGGCCACAATGCTAACGCTGGCCGAAGCCGTACAGCCATTCGAGCCCGTTAGGGTTAGGGAATAAGTACCCGCCGTACTCACCGTCCGAATGGCATTGGTTGACCCATTTTCCCAGTGTACCGATCCGTTACCGACCGCTGTTAAGCTGATGGAGGGACTAGCGCAAGTCAACGTAGTACTGCTGGAAATGATGCTCACTGTGGGAACCGAGTTATCCTGGAAGACCTGTATCGAGGTTGACGAGCTACAACCATTGGCCCCCGTCAAGGTCACCGAGTAGGTGCCTACTGACGTTGCACTGATAATTTGCGAGGTTGCTCCTGTATTCCATCGATACGTACCAACGCCCACCGCCGTCAAACTCACCGAAGGACTAGCACAGGTCAACGTAGTACCAGCTGGTGTTTCGATGCTAGGATTGATACTCACTGCGGGCGCCGTCTGATCCGCATTTATCGTTACACTCGCACTGGCTGTACATCCACTCGGCGCAGCCAATGTCACTGAATAGGTTCCAGCCGAACTCACACTAATCTGGCTCTGGGTCGAATTCGTGCTCCACAGGACTGAACCCGCTCCCAGAACCGTCAGCGTAGCTGTAGGATTAGCGCAGGTCAGCGTAGTACAGGATGCGGTAATACTCACTGCGGGCGCTGTCTGGTCACTACTCACTTGTACACTGGCCGTAGCAGTACACCCCCCAGGAGAGGTCAAGGTTACCGAGTAAGTGCCCGGTGCACTCACCGTCCGAATCGCATTCGTATCGTTATTGTCCCAACGTACCGACCCGTTGCCAGCTGCCGTCAAACTCACACTTGGCGTAGCACAAGTCAAGGTTACACTTGAAGGATTGATGCTCACCGATGGTGCCGTCTGATCCGAGTCAACCATGACACTGGACGTGGCTGTACAGCCATTCGAGCCCGTCAACGTAACCGAATAGGTACCCGCCACACTTACTATCTGAATGGCGTTCGTGGTGTTGTCATCCCAACGTAGCGAGCCAACCCCCACGGCCGTCAGACTCACAATCGGGCTAGCGCAGGTCAAGGTTGCAGCACTTGGATTGATACTGAGGAAAGGAGCAGTCTGATCGGCTCCCACAGAGATTGATGTTGTAGCCGTACTGCCACTGGACGAAGTCACCGTTACAGCGTACACCCCTGCTGTACTCACCGATCGTTCTGCATTTTCACTGCCATCCTCCCAGCGATAGCTCAGGCCGCCCGAAGCAATCAGGCTTACCGTTGGACTGGCACACGTCAGGGTCGCTGAGCTGGGGCTAATGCTGGCCTGCACCACTGGGTTGGCGCTCACCACCGTAAATGTAGTAGAGGCTATGGCCAGATTATATACCCGGTCTCCAATTTGGCTGGCTTCCACGACGACTGAACCTGCCCCCGTCAACGTCAATAAATCTCCGCTTATTGTCGCAGGGCCGGAAACAACACTGAAAGTAACCGGCAACCCCGATGTCGCTATGGCAGTCAGGCTAAAGGGTTCATCGCCGAATGTTTTTGTCGGAATTGTGGCAACTGAAATGCTTTGATTACGCTTCAAAACATTAAATGTTCGTTGTAATGTGGCTGGTTTAAAGTAATCGTTGCCAGCCTGAGAGGCTGTAACCGTTACCTGTCCAATTGTTCCAGGGAACGTAATTGTGTTACTGGTAATACTTGCCACATCGGCAGCTGGTACTGTATTGATTGAAAAGCTTACTGGCAAATTGGACGTTGCAGTAGCATTAAGTACCACCGTTTCATCTACATATTTATCAAGAATTTCAGGCAGATTGATCGTTTGGTCAGCCTGGCCTACCTGTTCAAGCCAAGGAATAAACTTTACTCTATCAGAAACTTTATTCCCGTTTCCATTCGGATTAAGTGTAGGATGAAAGGGGCCGTTTGAGGCACCCCAATACGTATTTCGGGCATCAACCGTGTCGCTACTGACATTGTTGATGCCGTAATTCGTATTACTAAAGATTTTATTGTTCTGAAGAACAGGTTGGCCAGCCAAATTAAAAATCCCGGTTGAATTACCGTATATAGTCGACGTAGCAATTATCGGCGAACTACTATTATAGATCCCATTGATTTTGCTGTTACGAATGGTTGCTTTAGAAATGCTAAGGGAGGAGGTATTGCTAACAATAGCCCCTGTAGCAGACCCATACTGATAAGTCTCCCCCCAGCTGTCGATGACCGCATACGACAACACCGAATTGCCACTACCACTGACAAAGTTGATTCGCCCCCCATGCGATGAGCCATAAGCAGGATTGGCAAAACCGGTAAACCGAATCGAGTCACTAGCCGTGCCCTGAGCCAGCAGCGTACCATTGACCACGATCTGATCGTAAGGAGAAGCGGAGCGAATCTCGGCCCCTGGTTCAATGGTGGTTACTGTATTGGCAGAGACCGAAAAGCCACTTTCCAGCAGATTGTAATACGAACCCGGACCGGGCTTGGGAATCGTACACGAAGTCTCGGTGGCCCCACCCCGCAACTGGACGTCGGCATTGATTAAGTTACTAAAACCGCCCACACTCGAAACCGGGACTAGTATGGCATTGCCGTTGTTGGCAAACGAAACACCCGAAATCACCGGACTAATCGACACCGGTTCAATACGAATAGCCACTCTTTTGCTATTACGAATCGAAGAGTTGATCACGCTCATCGACCCGGTATTGCTAATAATAGTCCACATAGACCCATACTGATCGGTCTCCCCCCAGCGGTCGATGGCCACATACGATAACACCGAGTTGCTACTACCACTGGTAAAGTTGAATCGTCCCCCATACGTTGTACCAAAAAAGGGATTGGCAAAACCGGTAAACCGAATCGAGTCACTAGTCGTGCCCTGGGCCAGCAGCGTACCATTGATAGTGATCTGATCATTGGCGTAAGAGGAACGAATCTCTACTCCTGGTTGAATACTGGTCACTGTATTGGCCGAGATCGAAAAGCCACTTTCCAGCAGATTGTAGTACGAGCCCGAACCAGGCTTGGGAATCGTACAGGAGGTCTCGGTAGCACCACCCCGCAACTGGATGTCGGCATTGGTTAGGTTGCTCAAACCACCCACACTCGAAACAAAGGCCATCATGGCATTGCCGTTGCCCGAAAACACGACCGAATTAATGACAGGGTTGATCAAGGGCGTATCAATATTAATACCTATGGTTCCGTTATTGCTTATCGTACAATTACTCACACTTACCCCCGATGAGCTGATATGCATGCCCCGACCCTGACTGTTGCGGATCGAGGAATTGCTGATGCTCAACGAACTCACCCCTGGATTAACCTCGATAGCCGCCCGGTTAGGGCCATATTGATACGTCTGGGCCCAGTGATCGATGGCCACATAGGACAATACCGAGTTAACACTACCATTGGCAAAGATGAGTCGCCCCCCATGCGTTGTCCCATTCGGCAGGTTGGCAAGACCGACAAACCGAATTGAGTCACTAGCCGTGCCCTGGGCCAGCAGCGTGCCATTGACTACAATCTGATCGGTGGCAGAAGGGGAACGAATCTCTGCTCCTGGTTGAATACTGGTTATCGTATTGGCAGAGACCGAAAAGCCACTTTCCAGCAGATTGTAATACGAACCTGGGCCGGCCTTGGGGATACTACACGAAGTCTAGGTAGAGCCACCTCGCAACTGGATGTCGGCATTGGTCAAATTGCTCAAACCACCCACACTCGAAGCAAACGCCATCATGGCATTACCGTTGCCCGAAAACACGACCGAATTAATGACGGGGCTGATCGAGACCACATCAATGTTAATACCTATGGTTCCATTATTGCTAACCCTACAATTACTCACACTCACCCCTGATGAGCTGATATGCATACCCCGACCCTGACTGTTGCGGATCGAGGAATTACTAATACTCAATGCACTCACGCCTGAATTAACCTCAATAGCTGCCCGGTTAGGGCCATATTGATACGTCTGGGCCCAGTAATCGATGGTCACATAGGACAATACCGAGTTGACACTACCATTAGCAAAGATGAGTCGCCCCCCATGCGTTGTCCCATTCGGCAGGTTGGCAAGACCGACAAAGCGGATCGAGTCACTAGCCGTACCCTGGGCCAGCAGCGTGCCATTGACTACAATCTGATCGGTGGCAGAAGGGGAACGAATCTCTGCTCCTGGTTCAATGGTGGTCACCGTATTGGCCGAGATCGAAAAGCCACTTTCCGCGAGATTGTAGTACGAACCTGGGCCGGCCTTGGGGATACTGCAGGAGGTCTCGGTAGGGCCACCCCGCAACTGGATGTCGGCATTGGTTAGGTTACTCAAACCGCTCACACTCGAGGCATAGGCAACTATGGCATTGCCATTGCCCGAAAACGCGACCGAGCTAATGACGGGGCTGATCGAGACCATATCGATACTGATGCCAACCTCTCCACTGTAACTCACCGAACAATCACTCATACTCACCCCCGATGAGCTGATGGTGATACCCCGGCCTTTACTGTTGCGGATCGAGGAGTTGCTGATAGTCAATGAGCTTACTCCTGTACTAACATTAACAGCTGGCCGGTTTCCCCTCGCATACGGATACGTATCAGCCCACTGATCGATGACCACATAGGACAATACCGAGTTGACACTACCACTGGCAAAATTGAGTTGGCCCCCATGCGATGAACCATAAGCGGGATTGGCAAAACCGGTAAACCGAATCGAGTCACTAACCATACCCTGGGCCAGTAATGTACCATAGACGGCAATCTGATCATATGGAGAAGCGGAGCGAATCTCGACCCCTGACTCGATGGTGAGTGTTTGTCCAGTAGGTATGGTTATTGAACCGGTAATGAGGTAGGGGCTATTCGCTTTTGTTAGCGTACCAGCAACAGGCCCACTTAAAGGAGCCTGCGCTAAACTGTTAGTAATTAGGTAACAGAATAGGCCTAAAAAAAGTATATATTTTATCAACATACTCAACATAGTTAGGTATAGAGTTTATTGATGCAATACAACTAAATATTTATTTAGGATTAAAACTGTATTCTGGGAACTTCAGTTAAGGTTATAAAAAATTTATTAATCGGCGAATTGGTATTATCTTGCAAATAGAGCTATCAAGATTTTCTATATTATACCATAAATATAAGTTTTATTTTTTATATCTATTACATTAAAAAATACCGACAAATCTTCCTTTTTATTTAAATTAAATAGCTGATTTTCAATAATATATACAGAATATTTCAGTATGCAAACTCATTTTTTTAACAGTAAAAATCTAATCAGAAAATTTCTTTCTATCTGTCCGGCTTAATCAAACAAATAGAAAGAAATTTCCTTTTAATAATATTTATTATTTGGCATGCGTTAAAAACAAAGTACGATTTAATCTATTTAGAAAAGAAATTAACCAATTTGGGAAAGAAATTAATCAATTTGGGAAAGAAATTAATAATTCGCATAATCAAAAAAACACTTCTCTAATGACCATCCCTCTCCCTTACCGTTTCTAAATAAGCGATATCTTGGATAGCTGATCATACATTGCTTGGTTAGCTATCATTCAGTGAGACATGGTTTTATACCGTTTATTTGCTCCAAGAACTCGTCTTTTAAACAATCTAGAATGAAAGCAATCAATATCCATTTCTTCTCGACGACTGACAACAGCCAGGCTAAGCCTAAAACCGGAAAAGCAGCTAAGCCAGCGAAGGTAGTTTTGACGGGTTACATCTCTTCATCCGGCAAATTGGTGTTCCCAGCCAAGACGGTGGCCAACCTAGGTATTAATCTGGACAATACCTTTTCTGTACAACTGAATTCTACTATACTGATAAAGAGTGCTTTGAGAATAGCTTTTTTAACTCTTCTTGGGTTAATTGGAGCGCATGCAGTTTCTTGTCTAAGTGCTTCAGCTTGAGGCCGCGCTACTTTTCCTGGTTCAACTCCACGCGTTCTTTTTGATAGGCTTCCCCTTTACTGATCATGTTCCAGATGATAACCGCCAACTTGCGGGCTGTGGCGATAATGGCCGCAATCCGGCCTTTCTTAAAAGCAATCCGCTTGAAGAACGGGGTTAACTCATGATCTTTCTGGTTACCAATCGAGTTGGCCGCATGACGCAACGCTTTAGCGATTGTGTTCCGACCAGAAGGTCGACGATTACTGATGACCTTACCCCCGCTGACTTTGTTATTAGGTACTAAGCCTAGCCAACACGCAAAACTTTTAGCATTGGGGAATTTATGGATATCATGACCTAGGCTAGTTAGCAAGCATAGAACCGTATTATAGCTGACGCCTGATACAGCGAATAAGTCGGTTCGAAAATATTGGTAAGCTAACTGGGAGAGATTAAAGCCAGGGGCATGTTTACCAGCACGCTTGCGGTGTGTCTTTAGCTGCTTCTTCTCATCTGCCGTTACTTCAATCTGAGGAGCATACTTGATCAGAAACGTTTCGATGACTTGGTCGCATTCTTTGATCTTGCCTTCGTAGAGTCGGTAAAAATCCAGTGAGGCCTGTAGTTCGAAGAGCAATTCCTCCCGCCACCAGCCGTGCAACGCATCGGCAATCTCCTGACGAGGCTTTTTGAGCCGATCACCCACCCGCGATACCAACTCATCAGCCTCCCGATGCCCAGCTAGAATGGCTTCAATAACAGCCATCCCAGATTGACCGGTGATATCACTCAGCACCACATCCAATCGGATATTCATTAACCGCAGCGACTTCTGCATCTTATTGCTATAGCGAGCTGACTGCTGGACTAGATGCTGACGATGATAATAGTAGGTTCGTAGCTGCTGAAAGGTATCACTGAGCAGCAAACTGCCGGATAGTAAACCCAACGAGTGTAGTTTTTGAATCCAGATGCAATCGATAACATCCGTTTTGCGGCCCTTGACATTTTTGGTCTGGCTACCGCCCACTAGCAGCACCTCAAAGCCAGCCCGCTGAAGCGCATTGAACAAGGTCTGCCAGTAGCTACCGGTGCTCTCCATGGCGATTGTCGTCACGCCATGCTGACGAAAATGGTCAATAAGTTGCTGATGATCCTTGGTGTACACCCCAAATTCGCGAACGTTGTCTTTGTTCTGATCAATAGCGACCAGATGGCTCCGTGAGCCCACGTCAATGCCAGCGGCATGAGCATGGATAATAGTAAAAGCTGCTTGGCTGTTTCCCATAGTGCATTGATGATTAGCGACTTCCGGGAGCGCACCGGGACTGTAAGAGTTTTCTGTACGGGATTCGCCGAAGCGATCACCAATTCATTCACCAAATGCCTTTTTAACCAAAGGCATCGTACGCTCCAGCCTAGATTTTAAGGAAGGACTCAATTAGGTACCAATAAAGCGGGAGGCTTGGTTCAGAAAGTCGGCTAAAGGTAGGGCTTCTGGCCGGGAACGTAAGTTGTATTGGCTATTCAACAGCGTATGCGCTGTACACTGATTTTAATATATCGCGTCGCTTCGGCGCTTCGTTCTAGCTCAGCTTGTTTCAATTCTTTTTTCAACCGCAGAATTTCCTGCTGCTCTTGGCTGACCCCCGCTCGTCCACTGGTATTAGCTTTTGGGGTAGATAAGCGTTCTCTGCGCCACCGGGTTAGAATCTGTGGGGTGATACCGAGTTCTTCAGCGGTCACTTTCAGAGAGCCTTTGGCATCGGCCAACTCCACTGCCATTCGTTTAAATTCCTCCGGGGCCGCCCGTGCGGTCGTACTGCCTCCTGGTTTTCATAGTTCACTAAGTTAGATCATGCTTAACTTAATGTCCAGTTAAAGGTAGCAGGTCCACTATTAAAGTAGGTACCAGACAAGGACGCTGGTAATAGCTCAACGTTGCTTGCTGCGGAGCCTATGATCTAGACCATGTTTAAGAAAGCAGTTCACTGCTGGAAAACCAATTCGTCAGGACTGGGGATTCTTATAGAACGCTTCCAAGTGAGACGATAGAATCCTTCAGCCATTTCACAGATACAAAAATAGCCAGCACTTCTGCTGGCTATTTTTGTATCTGTCCTTTTTAACGTCTTCCTATCGCTGGCCAACTACAAAGTAGACGCCTGCCCCTAGTAAAAGCATCTTTCCCGTATCACCTTCAGAAAAAACGATATGATACCCCGCATCCGCATTTACGCCAAAGGCAGGTGAAATAGCATACTGTAATCCTACCTTCGGAGCTACGCCAAACTTACTATCGTTATCTGCTGATTTTAAAGTCTGAGCCCCGCTGGTAATCTCAACGCTGGCAGCGGCTCTATACAACCCGGCTTCTACCCCCACATAGGGCCGCAAAGCTGACTGGGAGAAAAAATACTCTGCCTGACCAGTTACCATTAGTAGATTCCCAGAGGCTTTAACCGATCCATTAGCCCCAATTCCAGGATCCAAAACGAAACTTGCTGAATTACTTTTTGTAAAATACCGACCGTTTAATCCAACGGCCAACTTAGGGTTAACAAAATAGCGGAGCGTAACACCACCACCCCAAAGGCCGTCAGAGAATGAAGAGCCGGATTCGGTTGGGGCCAGAAAGTTACCATTCAGGTTAGCTTGTAACTGAGCCTGAGCTTGACTGGACAAAAGCAGCGCACCAACAAGAAGTAAACAGACTGCTGTTAGCTTGATCGTGTTTTTCATAATGAGTAGATAACAAGGATTAAAAACAAATTAACTGCCGTGAAGATAGGCCGCTATATCTGTATCGCCAAAGGCCTCTAGAATGCGTCTACTATCTTAGCATCAGTGGCTTTCAGTGGTTGGACAAGTGCTGTTTTTTCTGATTACTTACCGGTTTGCCTCTTCTTCCAGTAATCGGTGAACTAGTGGTACCTACTTTCAGTAGCGGCTGGTAAAAGCCTAAAGACGACTAATCATTCGCTGACTACCTATTGATAGCGCTACTACTATTGGTAACCACGGGTTAAAACGCTTTTCTGGGGATTGCCTAGAGCGCATGAAAGCCAACCGGAATAATCTGAAGAGCTAAACATCCAGTAAGCCTCGTTCACTATATATGTTCTCTTCTCTTAACAGTTCATCGACTTGCTTTTCAAGTTTGGGCAAGTATAAGGCCTGTATATAAACAGCATCCACTGGATTAAAGGAGACACCACCGGCTAGCTGGTAGCCACTTGACAACCGATCAACAACCTGAGTTTCGAGCAATTCAAGGGTTTCGGCAGCTTCAACGACGTATAACTTCATAACAATTGGGGCTTGGCCATTAGGCCGGTTAGAATAAAGGCTGAGATTTATTGACTATTCACTAAGTTCTTGAGTAAGTAAGTTCAGGTTACTAGGTAAGTTCAGGTTACTAGGTAAGCCCCGCTTTGCAGGACCCTTTAATACCCCCTGCATCCAGGAGCTGTTGATTCAAGATCCTACCAGCGCTCGCTTCCAAGACGAATTCATGAT
Source organism: Spirosoma migulaei (assembly GCF_054776855.1). Lineage (NCBI taxonomy): Bacteria > Pseudomonadati > Bacteroidota > Cytophagia > Cytophagales > Cytophagaceae > Spirosoma > Spirosoma migulaei. The sequence continues at coordinate 19,024 of NZ_BAAHBG010000004.1, forward strand.
CCTGTTTTGCGGTAGGCGTTTAATCAACCTGTACACCCTTCGGACGATATACGGTTATTGACAAACTAGGTTAGGGTAACACCGGTTTCTGTTTTTTCTTCAGTAGCCGTGGTCGTATTTACTTTTACGATCGATAAAAGCCGTATAGGAAAAGCCCCACCAGGATCGATTCAATAATCCAGATGTTGCGCGTATTCGAATGCGTGATCCGTCGAATGACCCAGTGTCCCCCCAAACATATGGCCATGATGGGCAGCCCAAGCACAATCTCGAGCGGATAGTCTCGCTTTTGGTCGGGTGTTCCGTACAGCACATAAAATAGGCCATGCAGAATCTCGTACAGACCCAGTAATGCCCCCAGCGTCAGCGGTGTGATCCAGGTTAGTAACTTTTCAATCGTCATCTTGGTGCGTCGGGATTTATAAGAGCCGCAGGCCAACTCGTTTTGATTTCGAATGCCTATAATACTACTAACCATTCGTGGTGTAGGGTTGTTGGCATTTTTTGTATCTACAAGACTCGCTACCAGGTAGACCACTGATCGGGATTGACTTGGAGTTGCACCGCTAAGCGTGGTTCCCTGCAACGGCCGGTACGCCGGAGCGGTACCCTGCCGGGATCAGCGGCTGTAGTAGCCGAAGCAATTTGGGGTTATAATGACAACATAAAATGAATAGCGGTGTCTGTTGAACAACTCGACAGGGCCGCCAACTAGCTCGTTGACTCGTTGAACAGATAGTATTGGCTACAAATTGGGCTACAATGAACACGGACAATGCAGGCCTATTTAACCGGGTTTAGCGTTTTCCAACCGCACCGCAGCCGCGGACGGTCGGCGGTCCGGAGTCAAAGCCGGGTAGTTGACCTGATAAAGTAGAACGATCAACTTCCTGCGTTTTACGAGTCTACACCCTCTTGTTTATGCGTGCTGCTAGTCTATTTCTACTCGTTGGCTTGACGACGCTTATCTTACCCGTTGCCTGCGTCGATTTGCTGGAGATCCCCTTAACTCAACGAGTTAACGTGCTAGTGGTCGATGGGACACTAACCAACCTCAATGAGGATCAAAAAATTCACATCAACCGCGCCAAATCCGACTCGCTGACTGGCCGTTTTGGCAGCTTGCCCATCACGGGCGCTACCGTAGAGGTCGTGGTTGATTCGTCCCAGGTGCTGGTCTTCACTGAGACCGACACAGCCGGGGCCTACCGCTCACCAGCAGGCTTTCGAGCCCAACCCGGCCACGCCTACCAGCTACGTTTTACACTCAAAGATGGGACTCATTATCGGTCAACGACCGAAGTGATGGCTCCGGTCCCCTCCATTGACCGCGTCCATACAAAATTCAACCCCACTAGTTTACCCGCTATCCTTGCCGATGGCACCATTAATCAGTACCGGGGGGCACATGAGCTAACAATTGATTTTCAGGACCCTGCCAACCAACACAACTATTACCGCTGGGACTGGCTGTTGTGGGAGAAACAGGACTGGTGTCATACGTGTGTGAATACCTTATATATGATTTACAACCCCTATACTACCCCCCCAACCCTCTACGAAGACTGCTTTGGAGACCCCAATTATGGCGGTTACTTTGTCATCGATTACAACTGCCGGACCCAATGCTGGGAAATTCTTCGTAATTATACCACCAATGTGTTCGACGATGTGTACAGTAACGGCGGGCTGATCCTGGGCCGCACGGTAGCCCAGATTCCATTTTACCAACAGAACGCCTGCTTAGTGCAGCTTCGCCAATCCTCGCTCACCAAGGGGGCCTATCAGTACTACCGAGCCGTTGAGGACCAGTCCCAGAACACGGGGGGCGTGGCCGTCCCTCCCCCAACGGTGTTGGTGGGTAATATACGCAACGTCGCCAATGGACAGGAAAGCGTGATTGGCTACTTTACGGCCTCAGCGGTGGCGGTGGCTCTGGACTGGATTGACCGGAGCGACGCGACGGGTCGTGCGCCGGGCTTATTTGAGGCCTTGTATGGTCGCCCACCTTCGCAACCCAACCACCAGGGTGGCTATGGGTCGGTCGAGTACCCAACGGCGGTCTGTGTACCGAGTGATGGTCGTACGCCCAACAAGCCCATTGGCTGGCGCGATTAATTTCTGTTGTCTACGTGCTGGGGTGTCACAAAAATCTAAAATGGGGTCGGCTGCCGATAAAATAGAACCGATTAAGGGCCGTCCATAACAGGGATTTGGCCAATTAACGAGTCCGTGCCATTTTCGACTTCTGCAACAGCCACGCTCCTATTGATAGATAGCCTAGACGGGGTAATAAACAATGCATTAATCGTTTACCAAGATTAAAATGTAAGAAACCAGAAAGCAGACCAGGGCCATCGATACGCCCAGCAAGGGAATAGTAAACCAATACTTTTCGGCTAACCAAACGTAAAAGCCAATCGTAAGGATTGTAATGATAAAAAAGAAGTGGACCTGCCATAGTTGACTGAACATTAAGTTAAGCATGATCTAACTTAGTGAACTATGAAAACCAGGAGATAGTACAACCGCTCGGTAACACCCGCCTGTATCCGTTACCAGGTCTGATCTGACCGTTACCCTGGAACTACCCCAGGCCAACTTCGCTACGGTGGGCACGGCAAATAACTTCGTTCGTTCCAGCAGTTTTAATAACGAAAAACCCCTTCCTCACGGTTGGGGGTTTTCGTTCATCCCGTTCTCTGAAACTTATCGGCTAGCCGTCCTCGACTTCTGAATGACCAGGGGTATACATTTGGGAGCCGGACACGTACAGGTAGCAGGTTCCAGGATAACCGTCACATCTGTATAGCAAGCTCCTCCCGGACTGTACAACCGAATGGTGTAAGGCTGGCTCGTTGCAGGGTTTGGCAAATTCGTAAAACTAACGGCACCAGCGGTAATGGCCAGGTTTGTTGGGGTGCCGTAAGCAGGCCCACTTCCGTAGGTATTCCCTGCAACAATGTCGGCGAGTTCGGTATTTTGTAAGGTGGTCAGGTCAATATGCGCATCGTTATTGGCTGCGAGGCCTACGCAGGTAGCCGTCACTGCCTGCGGAAGTGCCGTGTACGATGGAACTTCATTGACCGTTACGGTTGTCGATATTGTTGACGAACAGCCCGTAGTAAACGCACAGATAGCCGTATAAACAGTTGTTAAAGAAGGCGATACAAGTATGGTAGCTGTCGTTTCGGTTGTTGACCAAAGAATTGTTCCATCTTCACAACCAGCCACGGTCAATGTTGCTGATTGTCCGGAACAGACCGTTTCAGAATTCACCGTTAGCACCGGTAAGGGATTGACAGTAACCATTGTACTGGCTACTGCTGAGCACCCGACCTCCGTGCTTACAGTTACTGAATATACATCGCTGGTTGTTACAACAATCGAAGCCGTTTGCTCGCCAGTTGACCAGAGGTAGGTGTCGCCCCCACTGGCGGTTAACGTCGCACTTTGCCCCTCACAAATCGTTGCACTACTCCCTGTAATGGCAGCCACAGGTAATGGATTTACCGTGATCGTACCGGTAGCCGTACCCGAACAACCATCGCTACTGATGGCTGTGACGGAGTACGTACCTTCCGCGGTGCCCGTGGCTACATTAAATGGACCTACCTGAGTCAGGCCTGATGAAAACTGATACGTGGTATAGCCTCCCGTAGCCACCAGCACCGCCTGTTGACCAGCGCAGATTGTATCAGAACTCAGGCTCACTACCGGGTTCGCATTAATCGTGATGCTGCCCGTACCAGTACCTACACACCCCTCAGCACTGATCGCCGTTACCGAATAAATCCCATCGGTTGTACCAATGGCCACATTCGAGTTCCCCAACTGGGTCAGACCCGTCGAGAAGAGATAGATATCATAACCGGCCGTAGCGGTCAGGCTTGCCGTCTGTCCTTCACAAATCGTTGCCGATGTAAGCGCAACCACGGGTAGTGGATTGGCGGTGATACTACCTGTGGCCGTAGACGAGCAACCGACTGAATTTATGGCCGTTACCGAGTACGTACCGGTGGTTGTACCGATGGCCTCATTGGTTGTGCCAATACGGGTTAGGCCAGGTGAGAAATTATAGTCTGCAAAACCTGCCGTAGCGGTTAGTATTGCCGTCTGGCCCGCGCAGATCGTGATCGAGGAAAGCTCAACAACAGGTATAGGATTGACCGTAACACTGCCCGTAGCGATGGCCGAACAGCCCCCCGCCGTAGCAGCTGTCACCGAATACGTACCCGCTTCTGTCGTACTTGCTACATTTGTACCAGCCAGTTGTGTGAGACCCGTTGAGAAACTATAGGAAGCCAGCCCTGCCGTAGCGGTCAATGCAGCCGTTTCTCCTGCGCAAATAGTTACTGAAGTAAGTGTAATAACTGGGTTTGGATTCACTGTAATTGTCCCGGTAGCGGTACCTGAACAACCCGCCGAGTTGACCGCCGTCACCGAGTACGTACCCGTAGCGCTGCCACTAGCAACATTAGTGGTTCCTAGCTGGGTAAGTTCGCTCGAAAAGGTATAGCTGCTAAAACCGGCAGTAGCTGTCAGGTTAACCGTTTGACCAACGCAAATTTCGGCTGATGTCAATGATAGGGCCAAGGGCGCACACACATAGCCCGCATCGTACGTAAAGTTATTTTGACCGGCCTGTCCTAGTGTAAACGCAATACTACCCGTTGCATCCGGATCGGAGTCGATGGCATTCGTTGCTGTGCCGGAAGCAGGTACTGTGTTAATGGTAAACGCACTGACACTAACGGGAAAACTGAGTGTATAACTGCCACCTGGCGTCAGGGTTAAGTTGTAAACGGACCCCAACACATTTGTACCCACTGCCGTTGAAAAATAATAGTCACCATCGGCATTCGTTGTTACGGTAGCAATCGTTGTTGAGCCGGGGCCCAGCAAGGCAACCTGCACATCCGCGAAACCAGGCTCATCGGGGTCCTGAATCCCGTTGTTATTCGTATCTCGCCAAACCCGGTTCCCGATTTGAATAGGTGGCAAATCACAGCCCAGTTCAAGATCGCCCAGCCCATTGGCTTTACCATAGGTGGCCACATCATCGCTCCGGTAAATTTGTACACTGGTAGCTGGTCCACTCGAGCCATCTGAGTTTTTGAATCGCCGGATACCACCGGAATCCACGTTATAGGTGGGATCAAGTACAATAGATGCCACTTCGCCACTTCCGGGTAGCAAGGCTAACCCACCCTCGCTCATTTCTAATTGAAAAGCTCCGCCAGATGCACCAGCTTCTATATGATCGCTGTAATAGTACTCTCCATTACCGGGTCCCTGCGTTGTATTGGCACCACTTGTTACCAGGCCATTGCAAACGCTGGCGTTGTACTCAAGCGTCCATTCATTGACCCCCGCCGTACATCTACCAGCTCGCAGAATATCCCCAGGGGCAATAGCCCGGTATTTCTGAATAGGATCAGCAGTGCTATTGGGATCGGGCCCAAGGTTATTATTCCCATATTGATCGCCGAAACGGTCCCGGATACTCAGGATCATTGACCCATCCACATCAAACTCGATACCTGTCAACATAGGCTGTGGATAACTACAGTAAGGCAGATCATTCCGGGCAAACCGGGCAGGTTGAGCGTCAACCCAGGGCAGCCAGAACTCAGCCCGGTCGGCACCGGTTTTATCATTGTTCGTAGCCCCTTTTTGGTAAGTTAACGGGAACGAGAGCACCGGTGTAAAACTTGCATCATTCGGATTGAATTCATAGACAACGGCTTTCATACCCGTTGTATCCCGAGTAACCAGGCTGGTACTGCTGGGCAACTCCCCAATGGTTCCTCCTATGCCAAAATTCACCGTTCCGGCTACGCCTTCGTTGGAAGTTACGCCACCCACATAGACACGGCCTCGGTAATATTTAAGCCCAAATGGCCGAAAAACGCTGCCTGGTTGCTGACTTGGCGATGGAATTGTAAAACTGATAGCTGTACCCGCCGTTGGCGTATCGCTGGTTGGGTCAATGATTGGAATTTGATATAATCGGCGATCACCCAGATTGACAACGTACAGTTGCGTCCCATCTTCAGAAATTTCCAGGTCTCCTAAACCCGCTTTTCCAACCAGATCGAATGTAGTTGCGTCCCGATTACCCTCCGTTAGCACAGCAGGCAACCCCCGATCTGTATTAGAGCCCACTGTACTGGAAACTGTTGTGGCAACCGTACCCGACACACTGGTGGTAGCTATTGCCGTAACGGCGGTCGGTAACGTGGTGAACAGGCTGGTTGTAAACGTAGCCCCCCCCGAAGGCTTTGTGATATAAATACCCCCTGCTCCACCATCAGCCAGTCCGGAATGCCGTTTTACGAAAGCAGATGTGTACGTATATTTTGTGGCCCGTTGATAGGCTACCCCATACACAGTTCCTAATTGGCTATTAAGGCTAATGGCTGTTTCTGACGGCGTATTACCACCCGTATTCGAAACTTCCTGAGCACTGGTAGCATTGTAGGGCAATGTAACAAACACCCCCTCATCACCCGAGCTGCCGCTACCCAATGGGTTACCGTTCACGTAGCAGGGAACAAAGAAAACCGGGACAGCCTGACAATAATCAAAGGGATAATTAATACCCAGATTAATTTCGGTAGCAACGGAGCTGGCAACAAACTGGGTTGAGGTGCCGCTTGCTGTTCCATGCAATCCATCATAATAACCCGCTGGCAGATTACTAAACTCGACCCGATATGGGCCTGCTCCCGATGGGGTAATTGTGTAAAACCCAGCCGTGGCCGTGGCAGAGCTCGTAATGGTGCTACCTACCAGCCCAGTGTTGTTATATACATTGACTGTTATACCACCTACCCCAATCTCACCATCCAGGGGTGTGGCAACTGTAAAACTGCGAACCCCATCCTCGTTGAAATCCCGATAAACGGTACCCGATAGTTGTCCATAAGCTGACTGGGACAAGACAATGAAAACGAGCAGTAAGCCAACAATTGAGAAGAAACGGGCTGTATTTCTATAGATGGAACAAATACTCAGTCCAGACTTTTTAACGTAAACATCATTTTCCATAGGGTTCCCGGTTGAGCTGTATCAGTAAGTACTGAGCTAGACAAACAGGGTGCCATTTTCCTGGAAAACACAAAAAATATCCTATATATAGTTACATCTTATATACAAATATAAGTCATAGTAACATTCGCCATTCTATATACACCAGTAGACGTTTTATATAGTTACATAGTCACGCTTCGTGCGACGAAAAACAACAATCAACTAATAGTCAATAACTTATCGAAAAATCAGTTCACGTACCGCTGAATTAGCATGTAAATCCATTAGTATACAAAAACTGCTTCAAAAATGTATTTATGGACAAGTAAGACAGATACACTTAGCCTTCAGAATTAGTAGATTTATTTTTAAACGGAACTGGTATAGCTACCCGTTTTACGTTAAAACCTGCCCGTTTAATCGGGCGCGGAATGGCCGCGAATAACGTGCCAAAATAAGCGCAGATACAGATTTTTTCCTAAAACCCAGATTTAGTTATATCAATACTATAAATACGATCTTCCTCCCAACGCGTTTGCCGGATTAGCTGCTATATCTGATGCTACAATGGAGAGATCGGGTTGGGAAAACCTATAGGTATTCCTTACTAGGTAACCACACGTTCATGGGATCAACACCCCAGTTCACCCTTTGCGCAAACGCCGGTACGTCCGTATCGCAACCAGCAAAACAACTAATAGAACCAACAGGCCCAGCATACCCCAGAGCATGTTCAGGGCATCCTTAAGGACCACCAGAAAAACAATAGCAAACAGAAATAAGGTGGCTACTTCATTCCAGATACGAAGCTGGTTGGACGTATAGCGAAACTCGCCCCGCTGCTGTTGCCGGAAAATACCATGACACAAGCCGTGATAAACATACAGGCCCGCCACCAGCACCAGTTTGTAGATGAGCCAGTCGGGCGTTGATCCGTAGTTATACCAGGTATTCAGGCCTAGTATCAAGGTTATTACTGCCGACGGCCACGTAATACCGAACCAGAGTCGACGCTGCATTAGCAGGAGTTGTTGCTGGAGAACACTACGTCCCGGTTCAGGCAATGGCTCGGCTTCGGTGGCGTAGATGAACAGCCTCGGCATATAAAACAAGCCTGCAAACCAGGTTACGACAAAAATAATGTGCAGGGCTTTGCTATAAAAGAAGGTCATAATTCAGCAGAAAGAGGCATCAGTTTTTGGAGTAAATATACAATGGCAAAAACTGCGATTGATAAAAATCAGCTGGCTACCTTATCGTTGTCAATAACCCACCCAAAAGAGTCCAGTAGCTTTATCCGTGAATTTGGAGAACTATACCTCATCCATTCATCATCTAATTCGCTATGAGTACCCCCATTCACAGTTTTCATATCCCGGTCATGGGTTTGGCCTATACCATTGATTCTCCGTTCAAAGTAGCCCGTTTCGGCATCAACTCGGTTCTTTCCATTGTGGAAGACCGGCTTATTGAATCCATGCGCAACTACTATTACCAACAGGCCAATGAACCCTATGTACCAATAACAGCCAACGAAAAAGACTATCGTGCCCGCCGGATAACAGACTACCTCAACCTGATGAATCGAACGGTTCAGGCGCAGGTGGAAGCCCTGAAAAATGCCGCGTTTGAAGCCGGTTCTGAGCTTGTTAAATACGTTGATATGCTCCCTGATAGCAGTACGCTGAAAAGTTTATACCAGAAGATGATTCAATCCAACGATGTCTCGGAAAAGGCTCGTCTGGAACAGATGCTACGAAGTCAGATTCAACCCGGAAGCATTGACGTCAACATCATGACGAAGGTCGATAAAAACAACCTCGACCGAAACGGACTGGTGCGCGAAAATGGATCTGATGCCCTAACCGCCTTACAGGGCTATGCCAATAGTACACTATCAAATTCATCCATTATTTTCTCGGCGGGTCTTAATCCGAGGCTGTTCAACTATCTGGAAAACTGCCCTGAGTTCGACGCCAAAGGTCTCGGCGAATTTGACAAGAAGGTGGTCATCAAAGTAAGTGATTATCGGTCGGCGCTGATTCAGGGAAAATATCTGGCAAAAAAAGGAGTTTGGGTCAGTGAATTCCGGGTTGAGTCGGGGCTTAATTGCGGGGGGCACGCTTTTGCCACCGATGGGTATCTGATGGGACCGATCCTGGAAGAATTCAAGCAGAAAAAAACGGAGTTAGTGGATGCTCTTTTCAGCCTTTATGTCAACGCGTTACAACAAAAAGGAAAGCCTGTTTTTACCGAACCACACCCGATTAAATTGACTGTTCAGGGCGGTATTGGTACGCATCAGGAAGACCAGTTTCTGCACCAGTATTATGGAGCCGAAAGTACAGGCTGGGGAACACCTTTCCTGTTGGTTCCGGAAGCAACTACGGTGGATGATGATACCCTGGAAAAACTTCAGAAAGCGCGGCAGAAAGACGTTGTTCTGAGCAAAGCCTCTCCGCTTGGCGTACGTTTTTATTACCTGAAAGGGACGAGCGCGGAAGTGGAAAAACTAAACCGGATTAACCGGGGGCGGCCCGGTAGCCCCTGCACCGAAAAACACCTGGTCACCAACACCGAATTCACAAAAGAGCCCATCTGTACAGCTTCTCAACAGTATCAGAAACTCAAACTGGAGCAACTCAACTCGTTGAATCTACCCGCACCTGAGTATAACAAACAGGTATCAGAACTAGAGGAAAAGGAGTGTTTATGCGTGGGTCTGAGTAACGCGGCTTCGCATGTGTACGGGGTTCCGTTTCTCAAAAAACTGCACGCTGTAACCATCTGCCCCGGCCCGAACATCGCCTATTTTTCCAAAGTTGCGTCACTGAAGGAAATGACTGACCATATCTACGGTCGTACCAACCTGCTCGACGATCCGGATCGCCCGCACATGTTCCTGAACGAACTAACGCAATACCTGAATTACCTGGAAGAGCAGTTGGCAGACGCTGACCCCACCGATTCAAAACGCCAAACCTATTTGCGAAATTTCGGCCGGAACTTAGAGGACGGAATTAACTATTACCGCCAATTGGCCCCTAGTCTGTTTGACAGATCTGTTGCCGAAAACGCGTTTTCAGCGGGTCTGGCTCAGGCCCATGAACGCCTTCAGGCACTTGCACCAGAGTTGTTGGCGGTGTAGTAGGGATTTTTCGTGAAACGGTTTGAGTGGCGTCGGTTACTGATAACCAATGCCACTCAAACCGCTTCACGAAAAATCCCTGATCGGCATAGTGAAGGCGTTTAGTTCTGTTTTTCAAAAATTTGCTGAATCCGGCCGATCTCGTCAACGTACATCGTTTTCTTTCGAGTGCCGAAATAGAGCGTATTTTCAATCACCTTCTTGCCCTCCCAAACCAGCTTTACTTTACCCTTATCCAGCTCATCGCGACATAAAAAGTCCGGGATGATGGAAAAGCCTTTCCCATCGCTCAAACAACGTACGATGGAGCAGATATTCGGCACAATATAGTTGGGTTTAAAATCGGGATGTCGGTTGAAATTTAGGTTCCAGAATTTTTTTAGATTATCCATGTCGGCAGCCGTACTATACCACAGTTGCTCTTTTAGCCAGCTTTCGGCCTCATTTATTTTTCCGGCTTCAAGTAAAGCGGCCAGTTCTTCCGTATTCGATTTGGCTCCGGCAATCAGCACAATTCGCTCTTTGGAAAATGGCTGGTAATTCAGATTCGTCTGCGCGCCTTTCTGGGGCGTAATGATCAAATCCAGCAGACCTTTATCAAGATCCTGCTGCATCTGCATGTACTCTCCAAACTTAATAATGACATTAAACGGCAGCGTGGCTATGTGCGGCTCCAGCGTAAACTGAAACGTTTCAAAACACATACCGATACTGATGGTGGCCTTATCCGTTTTTGAGCTTTTGTGAAACTGTTGTTCGGCTGCTTCCAGCTTACTGATAGGCTCCAGAATAAAATTATACATCACCTTACCCCGCTCCGTAGGTACCATTTTTCGGGCTGCCCGGTCAAAGAGTTTATAGCCTGTGTGCGCTTCCAGCGAATTAAGGTGCAGGCTCACGCCCGGTTGAGAGATATACAGCGCCTGGGCGGCAGCTGTCAGAGAGCCAGTTTCGTAAATGGCTTTAAACGTTCGAAACCATTCCAGATTAACAATCATCATCTATCATTTTTATGATACAAATCTACTAGTTAACTTATTTTTATAATGAAGTGTGGCAATCTAATTTTGCATCAACAAAAAGACGAACACATCCATGAAGACTATATTTGTTATTAACGGCGGTCAAAAATTCGCTCATTCGGGCGGTGCCTTTAATGAAACACTGACAGGCTGGACAGTTGATTTTTTACAACAACACCCTGATTTCGACGTGAAAGTCACCAATATCAATGATGACTACGATCCAGCAGAGGAAGTAAAAAAATACGTCTGGGCGGATATTGTGATTTACCATACACCCGTCTGGTGGTTTCAGGTACCGCATCGCCTAAAAGAATATATTGATGTAGTGTTTACGGCTGGCCATCAGCAAGGCATTTACACGAGTGATGGCCGTTCCCGGAAGAATCCTGCTATTAACTACGGCACGGGTGGGTCGCTACAGGGCCGACAGTATATGCTGACAACGAGTTGGAATGCACCCGAGGAAGCCTTTACACTGCCGGGCGAGTTTTTTGGTCAAAAAAGCGTGGACGAAGGGGTCATGTTTGGCTTTCACCGGATGAACGCCTTTACGGGTATGCAACCGCTGGAAAGTATTCACTTTCACGACGTCGAGAAGAATATAAATGTGAGTCGGGATAAAGCACGTTATATAGCCCACCTGGAGAAGGTACTTCTGGGCCAATCGGTGGCAGCTGTTGCGTGCTGATTGTAGCGCGACCGGCAACGGCCGACCGTCCGCGCTACATTTCATTATACCACGCTTGTAATTCAGCTTTCAGAATTTTCCCGGCTACGTTCTTCGGAAATTCATCGACCTGCATCACCGCCGAAATCCGCTGATACCGGGCCTCTATGTGGTTATTGACCCAGTCTTTCAGTTCTTGAACAGCAACCTCCTCAACCAATCTGACAGCAGCTATGGGCGTTTCGCCCCAATCAGTATGCGGTACACCAAACACGGCCACCTCGGCCACCGCCGGATGACGAATGATAATCTCTTCGATATCTTTTGGATAAACGTTTACCCCACCCGAAATGATCAGGTCTTTCTTTCGACCTGCCAGGAAGAGATAGCCATCGTCGTCAACATAACCCAGGTCGCCGGTGTACAGCCAGCCATTGCGTAGCGCATCGGCGGTTTGAGCGGGCTTTTTGTAGTAGCCCGATGTTAGAAACGGAGCCCGGCCAATGATTTCACCGACCTCGCCCATAGGAAGTTCGCTACCGCTGTCGTCCACGATTTTCATCTCCGAAAACCAGATTGGGCGACCCACAGAGCCGGTCTTTTCGGCCGAAACCGTCTTGTCCAAAACCGTCATGAAGCCTTCTGTAAGGCCGTATAACTCATAGAATGTATTCGGGAAGCGCCGGATCAATTCCGCTTTCGGGTCGTTCAACAAAGGTGCTCCCACCGACAGAATATACTCAACAGCTGGCAACGACTCCATGGTAAATTCCGGGTAACGAAGGCAGGCCGCCAGTTGGGTAGGCACCAGAATAGTATGTGTTACGCCTTCCTGAGCCATACTTGTCAGAACCGGCTGAACCGAAAACTCCTTCAGCAACACATAGGTGCAGCCAATGAACATAGCCGGCATAAAGGTCAGCATGGCCCCATTAAACACAATGGAACCGGAGTGCATGACAACGCTTTCGGGCCGGATGCGGAAGGCGTTAGCAAACAATGATCCGTACATCGACCGGACAAAATGGGAATGCATAATTCCCTTTGGCAGTCCGGTTGTCCCGCTGCTGTACATGATATTGTACAGATCATCACCACTCAGGTTGGGAGAGGAAGGTTCCGTTAAAGAAGCCGCTTCCCGCAACGCAGGATACGATTGCCAGCCTGGTAGCTCACCGTCAGTTAGCCAATAGTTATCCGTAGCCACAAGTAAGTCGTTTCGAACCTCGTCCAGGAAAGGCGCGTGAAGTGTGTCCGTCAGGACTAGACTAGAGTCGGCATCAGTGAGCAGGTTTACCAGCCCCCGACCCCGTACCATGGGGCTCATCGGCACGAGTACCGCGCCCAGCTTGGCCACCGCCCAGAAGGCCTCGTACAGCTCGCGACTATTGGGCAGCACGGTAGCCACTTTATCACCTTTACCGATACCAGCAGCCCGCAACGCATTCGCCATCCGATTAACACTCCGGTTCAACTCCGCAAACGTAAGGCGTGTATCACCAAAAACGAACGCCAGATGATTGGGTCGAAACTGAGCGTGCTGCGTTAGCCACTGGTTGATAGTAAGGGGATACATGGTAATCAGCGTTCTATCGACTCAATTGGCTTCAACTTGGGCGCAAACAGATGAATACACAACCAGGCCAGCAGATACGCACTACCGCAGATCAAAAACAGATAATTATATCCAATGGTAATGTCCCCCTGCGCCTTATAAGTATCCAGCAGCGCACCCACAACAATCGGAAAACAGAGCCCGCCTAATGAGCCTGCCATACCGCCAAGCCCTACCACCGAACTAACCGCATTTTTAGGAAACATATCCGATACCAGCGTAAACAGATTGGCGCTCCAGGCCTGGTGAGCCGCAACGGCCAGACTAAGCAACCCAACTACTTCCCAGATTGATGTGGCATAACGGGTCAACACAATTGGCACAATGCATAGCGCATAGAGCATCATGGCCGTTTTTCTGGATCGGTTGATGGTCCAGCCCCGGCGTATGAAATACCCGGACAAATAGCCACCACCAACGCTACCGAGTGTAGCCGCGGTATACACAAAAATGAGTGGTAGGCTGGGCTTTTTCAGGTCCAGATTGAAGGAAGACGCAAAGTACGAGGGCAGCCAGAACAGGAAAAACCACCAGACCGGATCGGTAAATAGCTTACCCAAAATGAACGCCCAGGTTTGTTTATACCGAAGCAAATCAACCCATCGTACCGATTCCCCTGAATTGCTTTCCACATCGCTGGTAATATAGACCAGTTCCTCTGCCGACAGCTTCTTATGGCGTTGCGGATTATCGTAGCTCCACCACCAGAAAACAACCCAGATAAAACCAACCAAACCCGTTAACACAAACGCCATTTCCCAGCCGTAAACGCCCAGCACCCAGGGTACCAGAATAGGTGCTACCACCGCACCAATATTGGTACCCGAGTTAAAGATACCCGTTGCCAGCGCCCGTTCCTTGCGGGGAAACCACTCTGCCACCGTTTTAATGGCAGCCGGGAAGTTCCCCCCTTCACCCAAACCCAGTAAGGCACGGTAAAACCCGAATCCGAAGGTGCTGGTTGCCAGACCATGCAGCATAGCGGCTATACTCCACAGAAAAACGGCGATGGTATACCCCAGTTTGGTTCCAATAATGTCAATCAGTCGGCCGAAGACGACGTAACTGAAGGCGTAGGCCGCCTGAAACGCCATCACAATATGACTGTAATCGGTTTCGGTCCAGTTGAAAACGGTTTCTAAAGTAGGCTTGAGCAGGCTGATCACCTGCCGGTCCAGATAGTTTATGGTCGTTGCTATGAACAACAGTACGACAATTCGCCAGCGGTAGTTGCTCATCATTAAAAGGACATCGTGCGTTTGGACTGACTACTTGCCTGAGCTAAATCAATAACGCGGGCGAGTTGCTGAATATCGGCGGGTGTAATGGCGGGCTCGGCCCCGTTTACAATAACATCGTATAGATTGTCGTAAAAAGGCGTGTAGTTGCCCGCTTCACTTTCAATGACTTCGCTCTGCCCATTCCGGTAAAGCGTGCCCCAGCGATCTTTCGGTTCAGTGCCCCAGTCAGCTTGATTAGGAAAGTGATTCTGTCGAAGCAGTTCTTCCTGCACATCCAAACCGCCTTTTAGAAATGATCCTTCAGTGCCATGCAGGCTGTAGCGCAGTTGATTTTGATAGACCAGCAGGCTGGATTTAAGCCGAACGGCTTTATCGGCATAGCCCAGTTTTATATCGAAATAATCGACGACCTGACTATCCGGACGAATCATTCGGATGCTGGCTTCTACCGTATCGGGTTTACCAAACAGATGCAATGCCTGGTCGAGTACGTGTGGGCCCAGATTGTAGAGACTTCCCCGGCCCAGCGCAGCCTTCTCTTTCCAGGAGTGGGCCTGCAACGCTACCGGTGAGAACCGATCATACCGGCCTTCGTACTCGATGAGCGTACCCAGCGATCCGTCGGCCAGTAACCGCTTAATAGTCAGGAAGTCGGAATCCCACCGGCGATTCTGGTAAGCTGTAGCCATACACCCCTGCCGCTGTGCCAGTTCCAGTAGTTGAATAGCTTCTGGTTCGGTGATTGCAAATGGTTTTTCAACCACCACGTGCTTCCGATGCTCCAGCGCTTTCCGGGCATACTCTACATGGGTTTCGTTAGGGGAACAGATGAACACGAGATCGATAGCAGGATCGGCGAATAGCTCATCGGGCGTAGCCACCCACTCAATCGAGGCATCGAATTCACGTACTGCATCGGGTCGGCTACTGACTATTTTCTTTAGGCGAAATTTTGGGTTGACGGATAGAAACGACGCATGGAAATAGCGCCCAGAGAGGCCAAAGCCAACCAAACCAACGTTAATTACTGTAGACATATGTATGATATATGGTATATGGCTTACGGTATTCTGTTTACGGTTTATGGTGGGCTGACGCATGAGTTGCTGCCGCCCACCATAAATCGTAAACAGGATACCGTAAGCCTAGTTAAGGTAAAGCAAAGGCAACGTACTTATCTCCTGATTTGGTGTTGAGTTTTCCGCCCCCACACGCAATAACTACGTACTGTTTTCCACCAACCGAATAGGTACTGGGTGTAGCATAGCCTGCTGCGGGCAACTGAGTTTGCCACCGGATTTTACCCGTTTTTTTGTCGATTGCCCGAAGTTGCTCGTCTTTACTGGCCGCAATAAACAGTAATCCGCTGCCCGTTACAAGTGGCCCGCCGTAATTATCGGTTCCCGTAGGCGGAATGCCCTGGGCAGTTAATTCTTTGTATTCGCCCAATGGCACCTGCCACCGATGTTCGCCCGTATTAAGGTCAATAGCTGTGAGTGTACCCCAGGGTGGCGCACTCACAGGGTAGCCTTTACTGTCGTACCAGCGGTTGTAGCCTGTGTGCTGGTAAGGCAAACCTGCTTTCTGGCTGCTCACCGTTTGTGCCGTATTGCCCTTATTGAACAGAAAATCAACGATCGCTTTCCGTTCGGCTTCGGGCAGGTGCGAAAACGACGGCATCATGCCCCGGCCTTTCAAGAGGACCTGATGAACCGCATCGGCAGAAAGTCTAGTTTCCAGACCCAGTAACGATGGATACGAACCATCATGATTTCCCCGGCGGTCGGCACCATGGCAGGCCGCGCACCGTAAGCTATATAATTGAGCCCCCGTCACGCTCGCATTGCCAATCGGCTGTTCTTTACGGATCAGGGTAGAAAAACAGGGATTTTGTTTTGCAGGAATATAGATGATACCCTCCGGGTCAGTCGCCGAACCACCCCATTGCGCTCCCCCATCGGTGCCCGGAAAAAAGATGGTCATGTCTGACGTCAAGGGTATGTAGGGGCTACCTGTATGGGCTTTTCGTAGGGTAGCCACGATTTCATCCCGATTGGATGCCCAGGGATTGATGTCTTTTTCGGTGAACGTCTGCTTTGTAAACGGGGCCGGTTTTAGGGGAATGGGCTGCGTCCGACTGGGAAACTCACCCGCCACAGCAACCGCCGAAAACGCTTTCTCGACAACAGGGAATAACGGCTTTCCCGTTACCCGATCAAAGACAAAAACATGGCCCTGTTTAGTTGTTTGTGCTACGGCATTAATACGCCGTGGCCGACCGTCGGGGCCATTCTGTACAACCGTCAGCAAATTGGGGGGAGCCGGTGGGTCCCGATCCCAGATGTCGTGGTGCACGAACTGAAAATGCCAGAGCCGTTTACCCGTGTTAGCATCCAGCGCCAGTAAACAGTTGGCAAACAGGTTATTCCCTTTCCGATTACCGCCGTAAAAATCATAAGCAGCTGAGCCCGTTGGTATGTACACGATGCCTCGTTCCCGGTCGATGGCCATCCCTGCCCAGGCGTTGGCCCCACCCAGGCGTTCACGCGGGTTAGCCGGAGCCCAGGTATCGTAGCCAAACTCGCCGGGTTGCGGAATGGTATGAAATGTCCAGACTTTCTGGCCTGTACGTACATCATAGGCCCGCACATCACCGAGCAAAGCCGTTTCACCTTCGGACAGACGTGCCCCAACAATGATCAGGTTTTTGTAGATAGTATTGGGCGTGTTGGGCTGTACGTAATTATCGCCACCCGGTCGTTCGATGCCTTCTTTCAAATCAATTCGCCCGTCCTGCCCGAAGCTGTCGATAAGTTTACCCGTGCGGGCATCGAGTGCGTATAGCCACTTTCCGGCACCAAATAGAATTCGCTGGTCAGCCCCATCGGCCCAGTAGGTTACGCCCCGGCTGGTAGTTCCGCCATTGTCGGTCAATTTCGTTCGCCATAGCTCCTGCCCGGTTGCCGCATTCAATGCAAAGGCCTGCGTATTTGCGGATACACCGTACAAAATACCCGCAATAACAATTGGGTTGCACTGCATTTGGGTTCGATTCCCCACCGTATCGGCTCCACCCGACGCATAAGTCCAGGCCACCTTTAGCTGATGTACGTTATCCGTGTTTAGTTGTATCAGGGGTGAATAATGACTGCGAGCACCATCTCCATTGTACTCTGTCCAGTTGGTATCGGGCAGCGCGGGCGTATGAACAAGACGGGTCGTGACAAACAGCAGAGAGGCTACGACAAACAGGTATCTCATGATTCAGGAAAGCACGGATGGTCCCTTTATTTACTGTCGAAATCAAGTACTGAACTTGTCGTGGCCCGGCTTTTGAGCCATCCGGGCAAAAAAAAACATGCCTTTCGGGCATGTTTTTTTACTGTGTGTATCTTGGTATATCTTTCGATTAAGCCATTTCGACGTTTACGGCATTTAAGCCCTTCTTACCGCGCTCAACAGTGAATTTCACTTTGTCGTTCTCACGGATTTGATCAGTAAGACCTGAGGCATGGACAAAGATGTCTTCACCACCGTCATCGGGGTTAATGAAGCCAAATCCTTTGGTCTCATTAAAAAATTTTACAGTTCCTGTTTGCATTTTATTTGAATTTAGGTCAAAGGTCGACTTAATAAACTACAATTCCTACTATAATACTGGATTGCCAAAGTCTTTTCTTAGAAATGAGTAAGAGTTGAATACAATCGGCTATGATCAAATTTACGTATTTTGAGAGTCAATTGATCTTTACCATGCGTTTCCTCTACTTACTCTTCGTTATTTTACCGTGTACACTGCTTGCCCAACAAACCCAGTCGTCGGAAAAAGGCTGGCAGGAGCTAACTATTTCTGATGGGCTTTCGCAGGGAATGATCTTTGATCTTAAGCAAGACAGGAAAGGATTTATCTGGGTAGCCACAAAGGACGGACTGAATCGCTATGATGGCTATACTTTCACCGTTTTCACACACGATCCCTATAACAAATACAGTCTGTCGTCTAACGCGTGTTCGACCTTACTGGTTGATCGTCATGGGCGGTTATGGATAGGAACGCTAAACCGGGGGCTCAATTTATATGATGACCGAACCCAACGGTTCTACCATATCGACATGAGTGATCCGGCCTCTCCTGACGCGGGAAATTATGAGATTAGTTTACTGGCAGAAGATCCAGACGGCAACATCTGGGTTGGCACCAGTCAGAACAAACTCGTTAAAATTACCTTATCTGATTCGCTAAGAAACGGCTTTCCACAGCAGGCTGATGCTATGCCCCAGGTTCGGTTCAGCCGATTTTCATTTCCGTTAGATGGAGCCAGCAGTGGCAGTGCACCCGTACGAATCAGCTTTCATGACGATGGCCAAGTGGTGGTTAGTGCAGCCCGAGACCTATACACACTAAGCTGGCGACAGCCTCAACCTGCCGGCTATTCGCAAATCAAACGCTTTGGCTCATTGGCCACTCTGTTCAAGGCAACCCCAGACGGGCAACAGCCCGATTATTGGTTTGGGTTTAGTACCGATACACTTGTTGGCTGGCAGCAGGCCAAACGAAAAGCGATTAAGTTGCCGCCTACTAAAAACTTCAATTTGTATCTGGAAGCAATGGATAACGGTACGGTAGCGGTAGCAACGCCAGACTTTTTATGGCTTATGTCGCCCGCTCAGCTCTATGCACAGGATAGTCTATCGGTACGTAACGCTTTTGCCGTTATGCCACCGAACCTGTTTGGCGTAACGAAACTCCTCATTGATCGAACCGGGAACATATGGGTAGGTACAGCGGGCTATGGACTGCGTAAATTCAGTCCCCGTATCAAGCAGTTTAAAGCCTACCTGCCCAACATCTCCCTTTCGTACTTATTTCAGGATCAACAGGGGCAGACCTATGTGCGGAGTCAGTTCGACTATGGCCGTTTAGACCGTTCCAACAATCGCTGGATATCGTTTCTGAATAAAAGCCGATCGGCTCAGGCCGATCGACCAAGTTACCTCATGCAGGACCATCAGGGTTTTTTCTGGACTGCCGTCGTTAGCTCTCAGCGCAACTCATCTCTCCATCAGCTAGTTAAGTATTCAACGAATTGGCAACGGCTCAAGACCTATCTCTTACCGCCCGGCACTGCCTTCGGTTTATATGGCAATCAGATTCGGGAAGACAAAGCCGGGTATCTCTGGATCGGGGCTATGAATGGCAAACTCCTCCAGTTCAACCCGACTACCGAACGCTTTACCGTATTTTCTTACCAGCATCTGCTGCCCCGGCAGGCTGCCGAAGTCGAAACCTACTCGCTGTATTTCGATAGAGCCGGTACGGGCTGGATTGGCACCCAGAGTGGCCTTATCCGGGCTGATCATCCGCAAACAAAACCCACCTTTTCGATCTATAAAAACGATATCACTAAACGCGAAAGCCTGAGCAACGATTTTGTATCGAGCACTATCGACGACCCTGATCGGCCGGGCAACTACCTCTGGGTAAGTACAAAAGGGGGTGGACTGGAACGACTCGATAAACAGACCGGGCAGTTCCGGCACTTTACCGAAGCCCAGGGCTTGCCCAACAAAGTGGTTTACGGAATACTGGCTGATGAGTTTAACAATCTCTGGATGAGCACCAATCGGGGCCTGGCTCAGTTTAATCCCCGAACCTTCCGGTTTCGTAATTACACCAAGGCCGATGGACTTCAGGACGATGAATTTAATACGGGTTCATTTCTTAAAACCGCATCGGGCGAACTACTCTTTGGGGGCGTAAACGGGCTAACCGCGTTTCAACCTAAAGACGTGGCGGCTACAACTGCCGGATCGACTCCCCCCGTTCAGATCATTGGGCTAAAAATCAATAACGAAGCTGTTGCCGTGGGGGCCTCAGATGGCATCTTGCCAGAAAGTATAGAGCAAACACAGCGGCTTGATTTGTCGTATACGCAAAATCTGGTAACCCTGGAATTTTCGGTAATGGATTATGCCAATTCGGCCAAAAATCAATATCGATATCGGCTGGAGGGTATTGACCAGAACTGGGTGGAAGCCGGTACAAACCGATTTGCGAACTATGCCCAATTGCCTGATGGTAACTACACCCTGCATGTGATGGGCTCGACCGATGGTCAGATATGGAGTAAGCCTGTCGATTTGCAGATTCGGGTACATCCGCCATTTTATCGTAGTTGGTGGGCCTATTTGCTGTATATACTTGGGTCGATTGTCATTATCTGGCAGCTATACCAGTTCCAGAAACAACGGTGGTTGTTGCAGCAGCAGGTGGCTTTTGAGCAGAAAGAAGCCAGCCGATTGGCGGAACTCGATGCACTGAAAACGCAATTTTTTACGAACATTTCCCACGAATTTCGCACACCCCTCACGTTGATTCTGGGTCCGCTGACTGCGCTGAAAGAACAGCTTCGGACGGAAAATGTGGTCACGTTAACTGCATCGGTTGTGAATCTAATGGAACAGAACAGTAATCGGCTACTCCGCCTGATCAACCAACTCCTGGATCTGAGTAAACTATCGGCGGGTCAACTTCAGCCGACACTGGAAACTGGCGACATGGCTACGTTCTTTCGAACCCTGGCCAGTTCGTTTAGCTCGCTGGCCGAGAGTCGACAAATCCGGTTCTCGTTCTCACAGCAATATGCCCATTTTCAAACTAGTTTCGATCATGACAAAATCGAAAAAATAGTAACCAACCTACTCTCAAACGCGTTCAAATTCACCCCAGCGGGGAAGCAGGTCCATTTGCATGTCGACTATCCTTCCCCGTCCTCAACCGGTGAATTAGTCATTTCGGTAGAGGATACGGGTATTGGTATTGGCCCAGCGAATCTAGCGACCATTTTCGAGCGGTTTTATCAGGTTAAAGCGAACCGCATCGGCGGTTCGCAGACCTATGAAGGCACAGGTATCGGATTATCACTGGTTAGCGAGTTGTTAAAGATACTTGGGGGTACAATCACCGTGTCTAGCACAGAGGGAGTAGGCACGAACTTCAAGGTTCGCCTACCGCTAGCAGGTATCGAACAACAATCGGTAGCAGATGGCTTCGAGATGATGGAAACGGCAGAACCTAGCGATAACCTCCCGGTAGTTTTGACCGATACGAATTTACCAACCCCAGCGACCGATAACATTCTGCTCATTATTGATGATAATGCCGACATCCGAGCTTACGTGCGGACTGTGTTCGAATCGGACTACCACATCATTGAAGCCGAAGATGGATTGGACGGCCTGGAAAAAGCGACGGCTAGTTTACCTAACGTAATCATCTGCGATCTGATGATGCCCCAACTTGATGGATTTGGCTTTTGTAAAGCACTGAAAGCACAGGAAGTCACCAGTCACATTCCGGTGATCATGTTGACGGCTAAGGCAAGGGTAGAAGATCGAATTGAGGGTTTCGAGCTAGGGGCTGATGACTACCTAACCAAACCTTTCAACCCGGCCGAACTACGGGTGCGGGCAAACAACCTGATTCAACAGCGCGAACGACTGTATCACTGGTTTAGCCATCAGGCTCCCACTAACAGCGAGCCACCTGCAACCTCAACAACCACCGGGGCAACACCAGACCTGCCCCCTGCCGACCAGAGATTCCTCGACCGGCTGTCGGCTATTGTTAACCAAAACCTGAGTGACCCGGCGTTTAATGTAGAAGCTTTGGCCGAGGCTGCTAACCTGAGTCGCACGCAGCTTAACCGGAAACTGAGAGCTATAGCCGACACCAGCCCAACTAACTTTATTCGGGAGATACGGCTGACTAAAGCGACCGAATTATTACTTGAGGGTGAGGAGAGCGTAACGCAAATAGCCTACGCCGTCGGGTTTGATAACCCATCCTACTTTACCAAAGTATTTCAGGAACGCTACCACACATTACCCTCGCAGTATAGTCGAACCGTAACCGGACGAGCTGTAAAAGACGAGCCACCACTCACTGCTTAAATTTAGTTTACGAAATAATTCGAATGGTATCTTATTTGTCGACTTCACCCTTACCAAGCCCAATTTTGGGCTTTTTTTTTGTTCGATGCACCTAAATTGACAAACAATGCAACATATATGGTAGCGGTTGAGACGCCAGGTGCAGTACTTGCCGGGGCAATTTATCGCTAAATCTCAAGCCTACTCTACCGCCAACGTATGAACCATTTCTTCCTCAATTTACTGCTAACCTCTCCTGTTTTGGGCTGTACCAAACGGACTAATAGCCTCCTCCAATCCGACGCTGTGTGCGTAACCGGCTCAATACGAAACACCGGGTTTGTATCCCGCTCGCTGCTGCATGTATACCCTTACCGAGGGAGTTCAGGATATTGCTCCTGACGGTTTAGCCAACTGATAAACGCTTTCCGCTTCACACATCTTTCTGTTTTTCTTCCCGTCAATCGATCGGATGCAGGAATCGACTGTCTCCGAAAAATCTTAAATCCTTAGTCAATAGTAGTTATGACCCCTCTTTTACAGCTCACTCATTGTACCATTTTGCGGGTGCATAGCCTGCTAATTACACTGCTCTGCGTCGGCCTGCTCGCTCAGGGAAAATCCATCGGTTCTAGTACACCCATGATCGATGCTATTACCGATTCAACAACTGTCGATAGCATACGGGCCGGATATACGGATTTAAGTGGAGGAACTGACCGTCTTTTACGTGATGGCTGGCTGACCAGCGATGGGCCGAAAGTTATGCATCCAGCCGGAGAAGCCTCGTTCGAGATAGTTCACAACGGGGGAAAGAAAATTAGTGAGACTAAGGCCCGTTTAGAAGCTGCCCCCCTCTCAACGCTTGATTACCAGCCTTTGATGGATCTGTATACTAGCACGAATGGGCCAAACTGGACCAACCATACAGGCTGGGGTAACGGTACTGACCCCTGCACGGGTAATGGTGGGCAACCGTGGTTTGGTCTAACCTGTGATAATGGACGAGTTAATGAAGTCTCTTTAACTAGTAACAACCTGGTAGGTAGTCTTCCCGCTAGTCTGAGCGGGCTCACAGGTTTAACCGTGCTTCGAATTAACCAGAATTCACAGTTGGGTGGCAGCATTCCTACTGGATTGATCAATTTAACCGCCCTGACTGACATCGAACTGGATAACAATACCTTGACGGGTTCGATTCCTACCGATCTAACTACACTGACCAACCTGCGCTATCTTTATTTACATCATAATCAGTTAACAGGTAGTATTCCTGCTAATCTGCCTACAAATCTGCAATACCTTGAATTACAGCACAATCAGCTAACGGGTAGCCTTCCTGCTAATTTGTTTGCCATGACCAGTATTCAGTATATTATTCTAAGTGCTAATCAGTTTACAGGTACTATCCCAGGTAACCTGAGTGCTTTGACCAGCCTGCTAAACTTTAATGTAAGTGAGAATCAGCTGACAGGGAACATTCCCACGAGCCTACCGACGAGCCTGCAAGGATTTGAGTTACAGGATAATCAGTTAACCGGTAGCATTCCGACTAATCTGCCTAAGAACATAGAAAGACTTAATTTAAATGATAACCGGTTAACGGGTAGTATACCGACCAACCTGAATACGCTAACCAAACTGATAGAGATTAATTTATATAACAATCAGTTAACGGGTGGCATTCCAACGAATCTGCCTACGAGTCTGCAATCCATTGATTTAAATAGAAATCAGTTAACGGGTAACATTCCTGCTAGCTTGGGTGCTCTACCCAACCTAATTGCCCTTAATTTAAGTACTAATCAGTTGAGCGGTTGCTTCCCGGCTTCATTAACAGCGCTTTGTGGAGTAGGACATACTATTTACTTAAGTAATAACCCAGGCCTGCCAGGAGAGGGCGACTTCAACACATTCTGTAATACGGGTGTTGGCAGTGACGGGTTTTTGGCCCAGGCTTCGGCTGATCAGGCTGAAGTCTGTGTCCAGAGCGTAGTCAGTTTAAGTGCTAACGGTGGAAGCGGCTACACGTACAACTGGCTAAGCCCAGCCGGAGCCATGCTAAGCAGTAGTTCAGACCAGACCGTGTCGGCAACGCTGACCACTTCAGGCGTGAAAACCTTCACGGTGGTGATTAGTAGTGGGCAGAGTTGCAGCAGCACAGCTACGCTAAGGATAACAGCAAATAGCTTACCCACAGCTAGGTTAGAGAGCAATGGTATCCTGACCTGTGCCGATCCTAGTGTTCGATTGACAGCTACCGGCGGTACATCGTACACCTTTGTTAACAGTAGTGGTGAGGTTTTGGCCGAATCAGGCAACATCCTAACGGTAACTACCCCTGGTACGTATTCGGTTAGGGTCGGCAATGCCAATGGCTGTGTCAGTACCACCAGCACGACCGTCCTTGGCGACACAGATCCACCGACAGCTAGTATTCTGGCTCCAGCCAGTAGCACAATAACCTGCACCACCACTAGCCTAAGCCTGACGGCCACCGGCGGAGGTACTTACCGCTGGGACAACAATACGACCAGTGCCATCCGAACCGTTACCGCAGCAGGTAGCTATTCTGTAACCGTTAGAGCTCCTAACGGCTGTACTGCAGTGGCCACGCAGGTTATTATGGGCAACACAGATCCACCGACAGCTAGTATTCTGGCTCCAGCCAGTAGCACAATAACCTGCACCACCACCAGCTTAAGCCTAACGGCCACCGGCGGAGGTACTTACCGCTGGGACAATAATACGACGAATGCCATCCGGACCGTTACCGAATCAGGTACCTATTCGGTCTCGGTTATAGCTCCTAACGGCTGTATTTCAGTGGCCACGCAGGTCATTATGGGCAGCACGGCCACCGTGTCGGTGTCGAACCCTTCGACCACAACGGCTAACCAGGGCACGTTCTTTAGTCAGACCTTTCTGGCCAGTGGTGGGCTGACCCCTCGTAGTTTCAGCTTAGCTAGCGGCAGTTTGCCGGATGGCTTAAGTCTGTCTACTACAGGAGTGTTGTCGGGTACACCCACCCAGGGTGGTAGTTTTACCATTACGGTACGAGCTACAGATGCCAATGGCTGTTCTGGCATTGGAGCAGCTTATGTGATGACCGTTGCAGATAACACACCTATCATTACCGATTTTGCAGCAGTGAATACGAGTATGTGTGTGGGTAGCCCCTTCACCTTCACGGCTACAATTGGCAACGTAACAGGCAACTACAACTACACGCTCACGAATGGCATCAACCTCCCGTCAATTGGTGTAAAAAGTGGTGCTGCTTTCAGCCTGAATGTGACTCCTTCTGGATCGGGAAATCAAAGCTATACATTGGTTATCAGTGACAACGGTCAGCCGACATCAGCAATTGCCAACATAACTGTAAGTCCATTTCCGGTTCCTAGTCTGAGCAATAATGGACCCGTCAGTTGCACCATGACTACCGTAACTCTGACGGCTTCGGGCGGCACTTCCTATACATTCACGATGGGTGGAGTGGTAGTAGGGACACCGGGTTCATCGAACACCGCGAATGTGACCACGTCAGGTGGCTATACAGTGCGAGTGGCCAATGCTACTGGCTGTGCGAGTACCACCACTACCACAGTAGGCACCATCGTTGCGACCGTCACTGTCGACAACCCAACTACGGCAAACGGAGTAAAGAATGCAGCGTTTAGTCAGGACTTCAGCGCACAGGGGGGCACTTCTCCCCGTAGGTTCAGTGTGGCCAGTGGTAGCTTGCCAACAGGACTAAACTTATCGACCACCGGTGTCTTGTCGGGTACACCTACGCAAAGTGGTAGTTTCCCCATCACTGTACGAGCCACTGATGTCAATGGCTGTTCGGGTGTAGGTGCTACCTATATCTTGACGATTGTGGATAACACCCCCATTATTGCAGGCTTTGCGGCTGTTAACGATGCGGTTTGTGCGGGCAGCTCAGTTACTTTCACGGCTACAATCAGCAATGTAACGGGGGCTTACAGCTACACACTCACCAACGGAATCAGCACCCCGACAACTGGTACCAAAACGAGTGCTTCCTTCAGCCAGACCCTAACTTCTGCGGGTTCAGGCAGCCAGAGCTTCAGGCTGATTATCAGCGACAACAACCAGTCGGCATTTGCCACTACTGATATAATGGTGAATGCATTGCCAACACCTGGCCTGACCAACAATGGGCCGATCAGCTGCACCCTGCCTGCGGTGACCTTAACTGCCTCGGGCGGCAACTCCTACACGTTCACCACGAGTGGTAGCACAATGATAGGCACGCCAGGGGCAGCTAACACAGTAGATGTGGGCACATCAGGCACCTATACGGTCAGAGTCGCTAATGCCAGTGGTTGTGTGAGTACCACCACCACCACCGTTACCGGATCAATACCCACTATCACCGTTACCAACCCGACCACAAGAAGTGGCATCGTGAATGTAGCATTTAGCCAGAACTTTGCTGCTTCAGGTGGGGCAACTCCCCGTAGCTTCAGCGTAGCCAGCGGTAGTTTGCCGGATGGCCTGAGTTTATCGACTACCGGTAACCTGTCGGGTACACCCACCGAAGGAGGTAGCTTCACGATTGCCGTGGGCGCTACCGATGCCAACGGATGCTCTGGAGTGGGCGCGGCTTATGTGCTGACGATTACAGACAACACGCCCACCATTGCCGATTTTGCCGCAGTGAACAACGCAGTTTGTGTGGGTAGTCCTGTCACCTTCACGGCTACAATCAGCAATGTAACAGGGACTTACAGCTACACACTCACCAACGGAGTCAACACCCCAACAACCGGCACCAAAACGAGTGCTTCCTTCAGCCAGAACCTGACGTCTGCGGGCTCAGGAAGTCAGAGCTTCACGCTGATTGTCAGAGCTAATAGTCAGTCGGCATCAGCAACGACTGATGTAAGCGTGAGTTCATTGCCTGTAACCAGCCTGACCAACAACGGCCCTATTAGTTGCACGTTGAGTACGGTGACCTTAACCGCTTCAGGTGGTGATTCCTATACGTTCACCAATAGTAGTGGGGTAATCGGCACACCGGGAGCATCCAATACCGTGGATGTGACTATCGCAGGTACCTATACGGTAAGAGCGGCCAATGCCAGTGGTTGTGTGAGTACCACTACCACAACAGTAACTGGCGCTATCGCTACGGTGTCGGTTAACAATCCCACCGTCACAACGGTCACTCAGGGGTCGGCTTTCAGTCAGACTTTCACCGCCAGCGGTGGGACATCTCCCCGTAGTTTCAGTGTGGCCAGCGGTAGTTTACCCGATGGGTTGAGTTTATCGAACACCGGCCTTTTATCAGGTACACCTACTGAGAGTGGTAGCTTTACCATCACCGTTCGGGTTACTGATGCCAATGGCTGTTCGGGTGTGGGAGCTAATTACATCCTGACCATTACAGACAACACACCCACCATTGCTGATTTTGGAACGGTGAACACCAGTGTATGCGTGGGTAGCCCTATTACCTTCACCGCTACGGTGGGTAATGTGTCGGGATCCTACAACTATACACTCACCAATGGGATTGGTACACCGACCACTGGGCTAAAAACTGGTGCCGCTTTCAGCCAGGACCTAACGTCTTCTGAGTCAGGCAGCCAGAGTTTTACCCTACTTGTCAGAAACAATGGTCAGTTAGCCTCTGCAACGACTGATGTAACCGTGAATTCATTACCGATACCCAGCCTGACCAACAATGGCCCCATCAGTTGCACGCTGCCTGCGGTGACCTTAACCGCTTCGGGTGGTGATTCCTATACGTTTACCAACGGTAGCGGGACGATATTGCCCGGCACCGGCAACACTCAGTCGATTACTACGGCTGGTACGTATTCTGTCACGGTGGCCAATGCCAGTGGTTGTGTGAGCAGCACCAGCACCACGGTTATCAGTAACGTCGTCGTGCCAGCTCTCAGCGTCAGCCCAACCAGTGCTACCCTAACCAACGCCAACCCGACCGCTACCCTGACTGCCAGCGGAACTGGCTCCTTCCTTTGGTCGACGGGCCAAACCTCGCCGATGATCTCGGTGACCACCAGTGGCAACTACTCGGTCACCCTGACCAATGCCACGGGATGTACAGCTACTGCCAGTGTGCCGGTGGTGGGTTCGGATTTGACCATTACGCTGGATTTACCTCAGGCCAACTTTGCCGCATCGGGTACCGCAGCAGTGGGCAACTTTGTGGTCAACGTCTTTGAGGTGGCGGGTTTGCCTACCTCATCGGGCAAAGTGACCATTACCATCACGGCACCAGTAGGCTACACCATCTCATTTGCACCAGCCATAGCCAGTATCAATGTGTCGGGGGGAGGCACAGTGGCGGTCAATAATGGGCAGTGGTCAGTCACCAATACACTAGCGGCTCGACAACTGACCCTGACTATGAACTCAGGGACCTTTATTACGGGAGGTGGCGAATCGAGTTTAGGGTTTAGTATCACCCGAACCACGGCTAACTCAGGCAGTACGGCCAGTATTACGGTTAATGTGGCCGATGATCTGACCATGACCTACGATGGCAATTTGTCCAATAACGTCTACGCCAGAATTATTAATGGGTTGTAAGCGCAAAAGTTGAGAGGACTGTATTACCAAGGTTTAAAAACATATAGAGATGATTTTTTGCCGATCGGTAGTTAGAAAGCAGAACTGATCTTTATACCGCCTGATTTCAGCCATTTTTTAGTAAAATGGAACGAGAGTGACAAAGAATGCTACGAGAATGCTAGCGGTTAAGCGGGCATTTTCGGTATTTGCCATCGTATTTAACGAGCATTTCGTTGCCTGTATCGCCCCCCGTTGGAGTAGATAGTCAGGTGGTTCGCAAGGCTATCGTTACGTGCGTTTTAGTACCATTATCTAACCCATATTTATTTCCCCCATGAACTCAATGTTTACCTACATTGCGAAGCTGTGTGCCATTGGGCACAGCTTTTTTATTGGCCTCCTTTGTTTATTGGGAAGCCTGACCACTGTACTTGGCCTATCGCTACCAACGAGCGTCAACACGATTGGCGAGGTACCAAAAATTAGCGACGGAACTGGTTTACGACCCGTACTAGTCTCCTCGGTTACACGTGCAGCAGCTAACCTGTCGGCACCGGTCTCGGTTTCGGCGGTTGAGGCCAACAAGTGCTATCGACTCGTGTCCCGACTCAGCGGCAAAGTGCTGGGCGTGGAAGGAACCGCCCAGAGCGATGGCGACAAACTCACCCAGCAGACCGATGCCAACAAACTCACCCAGGGCTGGCGATTCATCGCTTCCGGCGGGGACTACTACAGCATCCAGGTGTTGTCTACCCAGAAAGGCATTCAGGTGGCCAACTCCTCGACGGCCGATGATGCCCTGGCGGAGCAATGGACGTATTGGGGCGGTGGGCATCAGCAGTGGCGGTTGGCGCGCAACACGGAGGGCTATTTCACCTTCACCAACCGCAATTCGGGCAAGGTTCTCACGGTTCGCAATGCCAGCACAGCTGAGGGAGCCCCCATCAGCCAGCTGACCCTGGGATCGGGACAACAGCAGCAGTGGAGTATTGAGGAGCGTAGTTGTACGGCCACTGCCACCAATCAGTCGCCTGTAGCCGTGGCTACCTCCACTTCGCTAACAGGAACCTCGCCCCTGAGCGTGACCTTCACCGGCAACAAATCCTACGATCCCGACGGTGACCCCATTACCTACGAATGGAACTTTGGTGACGGCAGCGCTTTTTCCACCGAAGCGAACCCCGTGAAGGTATTCACGGCGAAGGCCGGGAGTCAGGGTGTTGGGTTGATTCTTAACTATACAGTTCAGTTGACGGTCATCGATAGTAAAGGGCTGCGGAGCCCGGTTCAGACATTTTCGGTCAAGCTCAACAATAGTAACCCAACGGTTAAGATCACCAACCCAATCAACAATGCTAAATATCCCCTCGACAAGTCCACCAGCTATACCCTGGGCGCTACGGTCACTGGCAGCATCAGTTCTCAACTCTGGCAGGTGAAGCTACGCCACAACAGCCGCGAACAGCTTGTAAAAACCACGTCAGGAGCGAATCCGGTTATCGACATCTCGCCCGTAGGCTGCGACGGAGAAGACTATTATTACGTGATTACAGTGAAAGTGACGGATTTCAATAATCTTTCGGGCCAGGATTCAGTCAAGATTTACCCGGATTGTAACTCACCTAAATTGACCGTTACTGGCCTAACAGCGACTACACTCAGCAGCAGCAGTGTGCGGCTCAACTGGACCAACCCTACCCTACCCTTCGACAAAGTGCTGGTGGTAGGCCGAGCGGGCTCAGGTCTTACGGACATTCCGCTCGAACCTAATTATACGGCCAACCCCAGCTTCACAGGTAACGGGTCTGACTTGCCGGGTGGCGGCAAGGTGCTCTATCAGGGTACGTCGACCTCGGTAGTGGTAACCGACCTGACGGCAGGGCAACCCTATTATTTCCGGGTATATGCCCATGCAGGCAACGGCTGGTCGGGGGGCGTAGAGGTTAGTGCTACTCCGGTAGCAGTCACCGCCAACCGTCCTCCCGTTGTTGTTGCCACCACTTCCCCGTTAACGGGCAGTTCGCCCCTGAGCGTGACCTTCACCGGCGACAAATCCTATGACCCCGACGGCGATCAGCTTTTCTATGAGTGGGCGTTTAGTGATGGCACCTACTTGAACGTAGCCAATCCCGTGAAGGTGTTCACGACACAAACAGGGCAGCATGGATCAGGTACAATAACAAGTTATACCGCTCAGCTCACGGTAACCGATAGCAAAGGGCAACGAAGTACCAGCCAGGTATTCAACATTTCGCTCACCAATACCGCTCCAACGGCCAAAATCACCAATCCGGTCGCTACTACCAAGTATGCCCTTGATAAGAGTACCAGTTATACGCTGGCCGCTACTATTACAAATGCAGGCTCCAGCAATTCTATACTATGGCGAGTAAAACTGCGCCGGGGCAATAGCGAGCAACTGGTGACTACGCGGTCGGATATCAATCCTGTCATTGATATTTCGCCCGTAGGCTGCGATGGTGTGGATACCTATTACGTGATTACACTGAATGTGACAGGGATTGGCGGTACTACGTCGGCGCAGGATTCGGTCAAGATCTATCCCGACTGCAACTCATCCAAGCTTACTATTACCGGCCTGACAGCGACTACACTCAGTAGCAGCAGTGTGCGGCTCAACTGGACCAACCCTACCCTACCCTTCGACAAAGTGCTGGTGATGGGCCGAGCGGGCTCAGGACTTACTGGCATTCCACTCGAATCTACCTACACAGCTAACCCAAGCTTTACAGGCAATGGTTCTGATTTTCCGGGGGGCGGCAAGGTGCTCTATCAGGGTACGTCAACCTCGGTAGTGGTAACCGACCTGACGGCAGGGCAACCCTATTATTTCCGGGTGTATGCCCATGCAGGCAACGGCTGGTCGGGGGGCGTAGAAGTTAGCACTACCCCAACAGCGGTCACGTCGTCGGCACCGGTCTCGGTTTCGGCGGTTGAGGCCAACAAGTGCTATCGACTCGTGTCCCGACTCAGCGGCAAAGTGCTGGGCGTGGAAGGAACCGCCCAGAGCGATGGCGACAAACTCACCCAGCAGACCGATGCCAACAAACTCACCCAGGGCTGGCGATTCATCGCTTCCGGCGGGGACTACTACAGCATCCAGGTGTTGTCTACCCAGAAAGGCATTCAGGTGGCCAACTCCTCGACGGCCGATGATGCCTTGGCGGAGCAATGGACGTATTGGGGCGGTGGGCATCAGCAGTGGCGGTTGGCGCGCAACACGGAGGGCTATTTCACCTTCACCAACCGCAATTCGGGCAAGGCCCTCACGGTTCGCAATGCCAGCACGGCTGAGGGAGCCCCCATCAGCCAGCTGACCCTGGGGTCGGGACAACAGCAGCAGTGGAGTATTGTGGAGAAAACCTGTCCGACCGGGGCCAGAGTGGGCGCTTTGGAAACGGGGGTGGCGTTCAAACTATGGCCTAACCCAGCCCGCGACCATGTGCTGATCGACCTAAGCCCCGCTAGTGGCCAACCTATAGGACTACAACTTAACGATCTTATGGGCCGTACACTTGAGCAGACGCAGTTGGAGACTGCTCCTATAGAGCCGTACCGCGTCAACACGAGCCAATTGCCTGACGGCCTTTACCTGATTCGGCTTACGCCTGCCGGGCAATCGCCCACAACGTTGCGGCTGTTGATACAGCGCTAGCAATGATACTTTTCCAACTATATATACACCCAGGTGCTTAATAGCTTGTATATTTTTAGGGCAACTCATGGAGTTGCCCTTTTTGTTTTGTTTCCTCTACTGGGAGAATAGTTCAGGCTTATTTAAAACTTTCTTATTACCAGCCTGTTATACGTTCGTTGAATCCAAACTTATATGTTCGGTTCCTTACAGCCAACCCCCGTCTATGGGAGTTGGTTGTTTTATCGCTCCTCCCTTGTTTGTTCAAACTAGTACCTCACAGGGCTACGAAGCCTGATCGGTCAATACCTAGTTTACAAGCCCTAAGTCAGCCGTACTAAATCACCCTTACTTCACCCTAAAAGCATTTAACCCAATTTTCACTCATGGCAACCAACACACTAGTCATTGTTACCGGATATGGTTCTATTACACCGAAGCCGTGGAGAAAAGCTTATTTAAACAGTAGCGAGGAAAACGCTAGTCAGCGATTTATCAAAGAGCATCCGGGCGTGCGCGATACAAGTGTTGTGAGCATCAGCTTCGACGATGAGTTTTCGATTGGTGCCCGGGGCGAAATTTCAACCAATTAGACACATTGCTATCCATACGGTCAGTAAATCTGGATCGGTCAGTATGCATTACCTATAGCAGCCCAGGCTATTTTATAAATTCAGAGGCAATTATCATTCTGGAAACCTGGTTATGGACTGTAGACCTGGCAGCGGGCGTGTAGAGAAAATCCAGTTTGCCATTCTCATTGTTGGTAGATAAACGGGTTCCAAACCTATAAAAGGCTCAGCCGGAGCCTCTTTCCATTGGCCGTGTGGATGGAGTAGGCAACTTAGTGAAGCTTATCTTCAGCTCCACCAACTGGCAATTTCTTTTAATTCATAGAGGAGAGTTCGTTCCTGATTTTTCATTCTATAAACAAGCATTCACAAAACACTCAGGCACGCTAACCTGTTAAACTCTGGAAAGATAAATCGATGAAGGACAATGAAGGAATAGGATCAAGTATCCTGTATGTCTTTCTGTATTAAAATTTATTGGAATTATTTCTGGAAGGTGATTAATATAACAGGGCTATGGACGAGAAAACTGTAAAAAAAGTAGCAAGGATCGTTTTAGGAGGTTCTTTAGTTTTTGCTGGCATAAGCCATTTGACGTTTGCCAGGAAGGAATTCAGAGCGCAAGTCCCGGATTGGGTCCCGGTAAAGAAAGATGATACCGTGATCTATTCGGGCATAGCCGAAATAGCGTTGGGTAGTAGTTTGATACTGACGGATGAAAAGCACCAGCAAGATGTTGGAAAAGTAGCGGCCACTTTTTTCACAGCTGTTTTCCCAGGCAACGTTTCTCAGTTCGTGAATAAACGAAGCGCATTCGGTTTGGATACGGACCTAAAACGGTTTGTACGCTTATTTTTCCAACCAGCCCTTATTTTTTGGGCGTTGAAGAGCACAGATAAATAGTAAGCGTACTGAACAGGCTTATACCGTTAGTGATTCTGGAAAATACGGGCGTGGCCTGCTGAAACAGTGATTGGTTGGGGATAAATCACTGCCAAACCTTAAAATATTTAATGCCAATACTGATTGATTGAACCATGTTACGAGTACCCCCGCGGTGCCCTATGAAAATACCAACTTTGCCGCTGTTGGTTGATACTACCTGTTCATCAAAAAGAGTTCTACCATTAACACTCACCTTTACGTTTTTACCAAATCGCTCAACGCGGAGTAACTGATTATTTTCGCTCGAAATAAGGCCCCCGAGGCTGAAACGTTCTGTATCACCAGCTTCAACATATAACGTAGTAGGCGACGCGTAGGCAGCTTGATACTGCTCAGGATTTTTGTCGTTATTCGGTTTGGCATCCCAGAAAATACCCGCGTAAGCATTCTCCCCCCAGATTCCAATCTGCGTTTCTGCGATAAAATCGTCAAAATCATCTTGCGAGCTCATAAAATAATCCTGTGCATTTTGGCCTTTAGCTAACATACCGGAGAAGTTCAATTCTTTTTTCTCAAGCTTGAAATAATCAATATGATCGTACTTGAAGTCAAGTCGTTCAAACCGGTTATTTGCGAAATTCTCGTTTATCGCGAGTGTCATGTTCGCTTTTTTAGACTCAATTTCTTTTTGAATTAACGCATGGTCTATACGAGTTTGGACTTCTTTTTTCTCATTCTCCATTTTCTGAATTGCCTCCATTTTTCGTTTTCTGGTCAATGCCTCAACTTGTTCCGGTTTGTTTGCCCATTGGACAAACAAGAAACCGAGAACCAGAATGGATAGGATCGTAATGGCTAAAATTTTCATTGGCGGAGGTGTTAGTCCAAAAAATCACGCGTATCTCAATTGCACTCGACCTTCAAACAGGTCAGAACAGAGGGAGGAATTCCCTTTAATTTTTCGCAGGCATAATCGCCTTCCGACAACGCAATCATTATCCATTTGCCGTTTCTCCATTTCAGCACCTGGCCAGCACCTTGTGAGGTTTCCTGTTTATTTTTATCCAGCAGGTTTATACTGACTTCGGCATAATCACCACAAATGCCTCCCCCGCTACTATCGGCCTTCCTTTGGTCTACTACTTTACCGGACTTGAGTTCGGCCATGTATTTTGTTTCCCTGATTTTGACCAACAGATAAACGTCTCCTTCAGAATGTGCACCTGTCTGATTTGCCTCTTTAACGAGCTGAGCAATCAGTGAAGTTTCTTTCGTTGTCTGTGCCTGCGCTTGATGATAACTTGGTGTAAATGTTAACAGCAAGGTTGAGATAATAGCAAAAAAATAAACCTTCATTTGTTCTTACTAATTACGTAGTACTGTTCTGCTTACTATACATAAAACACTTGTATACTAAAGAGTTGAAAGCTTATCACCCTGCCATTTCATCAAAAGTAAGGGGTATCTCTCCACGCCTTTTTGCTGGCTCCAATACAGTTAGTTATCTCTATGAAGTAATGACCCAAAGGTAGCGGACGTGTAAACACCCTAAAGCCCAACTCTATGTTTGGTGGGTTTGGCTTTATAATTGGTAGCTCAGCTTACCGAATGTGGTAATTTATCCGTGAAGGGGCTCAACTTGTCTGCAGTGCTTTACGGGCTTACTGCTGTTTCCTATCAGGGGAATGGTTAGCGTTTAGGAGCCGTGCGTACCAAAAGCATAGCTGCCAGCCCGCCCATAAAATAGGCAACTGGCAGAGGAGTTATCGAATTCACCAGCAGCCGATCAATGAATGAGCCTCCCAGTGCGCCTACAACTAGATAAGAGGTCCCATAAATGGACGCAGCCATACCTGCCATTGACCCCATGGGTTCGAGCGCTAACGCGCTACTATTGGGCTCAGCAGCTACATTGATCCCTTGTAGAAGGGCTATGAGACCAAAGAAGATAAACATATTCACTGGCCCTTTTAGCAGGATCGTTAGCCCGAGTAAGATACTCGCCAGAATCCAGTAAACGGTTAACAGACTCCGTACCGTACGACGCGCGCCAAACCGGGCGACCAGTTTGGCATTTAAGAATGTGAAGAAAGCCATTATAATACCCACACTCGCAAAGATGAAAACAAAAAGCCCCGGACGGCCATAAATTGTACCAACCATGCGTTCCGAACTGCCTATATAAGAACTAAAACCAGCAAATAAGATGGTCGTAATAGCTGTATAGCGGACAAAAATCCGATTGCTCCAGACTCGACGCATAGACTGTATCAGTGAAGCTAAGGCTAACGGTTGCCGATCTGCTTCCGATAGTGATTCACTGAGCCGGAATGACCAGATAAAGAAGACAATTGCAAAACTAGCTGGGGTTAGAAAAACTACCTGCCAGGGCCCAACAAGGAGGATGGCAGAACCCAGCAAAGGTGCCACAATGGGCACAGTCAGAAAAATGGTCAGAATCAGGGACATGATACGCGCCATTTCACTCCCCTGAAATCGATCACGAACACAGGCAATAGCACTTACAAACAAAGCTCCTGCTCCTAATCCCATAATAAAGCGTGCTACCAGAAGCCAGGCCAAGCCAGAAGCCATTACAGTGGTTATACACCCACCTATATAGAGAAGAAAACCAACTCGCAGTACGGGTAAGCGGCCATAGCGATCCGAGAGTACGCCAAAAAAAATCTGCCCAATTTGACCAAGAAAAAAGAACGTAACTAATTGAGCAGTTGCGGTTGACTCTGGCCCCAGACCGAAATGATGGCGAACGGCACCAAAGGTGGGCAGAATAATATCAATGGCCAGTGCGGTCAGCAACATAATTGAGGCCATCAAGCAAATGAATTCTGTTGGTTTAATCAGGTTTCTCAGAGGGATGTGCATGAGCGTTCCGTTTTTCCATGCAAATCCTAAACCCGACTCGATGGACGCTTATTCGCCAGTACAAAAATGGCGACTAAATGGCTAGGAGAAACTGGGCTAAAGCGTCAATATTAGGGGGTATTTCCGACAAAAGAGAGGTATTCAGCCAGTTGTAGCGTTGTTTCCTGGCTTACACTTAAAAATCCACTTTTTATAGACGACGGTTTGAAAATCGTACTACATTCTCTCCCCGGCCAGCCTACCTTTGTTAGTAATCGCAGACAACTCAAACCAACAGGTATATGAACATTTCGAATAATAAAATTCTGATTACAGGGGGAGCCTCAGGGATTGGCTTAGGGCTTACCGAACGCTTCATCCAGGAAAACAACACCGTAATTATCTGCGGAAGGAGAGAGTCAGCACTCCGGGAAGTAGCGACTAATTTTCCTTCTGTCATCACAAGATCCTGCGATCTGGCCATTGCCGAAGAACGGCACGCCCTTTACCAATGGATTCAGGAAGAACATAATGACTTATCGGTATTAGTAAACAATGCAGGTATTCAACAATGGATGTCTGTTTCCGACGAGGACTTTTTCCGACGCGCCAAAGATGAACTTATGGTAAACATAGAAGCCCCACTTCACCTCACGTCCCTGTTCATTAACTTGCCCGCTCTAACCTCGGTTATTAACGTAACGTCGGGCTTAGCCTTTGTCCCGCTAACTAAAGTGCCCGTCTACTCTGCTACCAAGGCGTTCTTCCATTCCTTCACCCTATCGCTACGCGTGTTATTAAAATCCAACGGTATAGAGGTAATTGAGATGATACCTCCCGCCCTTAATACAGATCTGGGAGGAAAAGGATTACACGATCATGCCCCTCCCGTAAGTGATTTTATCGATGCTGTGTTTGAGCAGTTAAAACAAGGTAAAACGGAATTGACATTTGGGTTCAGTGATGCAATGACCAAAGCAACACCCAGCGAGCTACTGACTACGTTCAACAGAATGAACACAACTAGTTAATAGCTTAAGGTTCAGCAACGCTGTTAGTCAGTTGACCTTCGCGATAAGTAAAGCCCTAAACCCGTAAATGTAAGCGAAGCAAAAAAACACACTAATGGATAGAAGTTTTTGAATGGGAAAAAGAAAGCACTGGCAATTAAAAGCGCGGAAATAAGTAGAGAAATAAGGCTTAAGACGCGAAAGAGTTTGTGTTTCATTAGGTAAAAACGGCAATTGGCTAACTCGATGTCATATCAATCTGATACCAGCGATTCCCACGAGCCTTGTAGTGGTACACTTCTATCTGCCCCTATATTATCGCAAATCGGGCTTCGTTTCTTAAAGATCACGTTTCGATATAAATAAACTAAAAAGCGCAATATCAGGAGCAACAATGGTTAGTACCATTATAAACCTCAATGTATATACAGTTTATACAGGCAAGTTAAGCCAAGAACGGTGAACAAGCCGAGCTATTACCAATGAGTGTTCGCGAATTTATCGAACGGCGTACACTAGCCGTAGAAGAGTATAAGACCGCTCATGTTAAGGTACATAATGAGCTTAATTAACATAAAGGTGCTACTATCAAGCAGCCCACTTTGTCGAAACGGCCTCTGGTATAGGGGTAGTCACCTGAATATCAGCTCGAACTTGCTTTTGCGAATGCAGTTGGACAGATGGGTAGGCTCTGGTTATGTAGTCAACACCAGGCTGGATGAACTGACAGGCTGAGTGGATGACCCGGGGTCTGAGGTTAGCGTTTACCCTAATCAGTAAAAATGAACATGCTATATACCGATACCCACCAAACCCAGACCAGAGCGACCCCGTTGCGCTAACAGGAATCGTATAACAATAGCGGTCTGGATTGGAAGTAAAGATTTTAGGAGCAAGCCTCATTCGCATCAAATTTATTGCTTGCTCAAAAATCCTACATAACGTCCGAACTAATCGTAACTTTTGTAGCAACATTTATAACAAATGTTGCAGAATGAGTAAATGTGCAGGAAATTGAATCAACAGTAGGGATATAGAGCGTATGCTCTACAAAAACACCGTTGGCTTTGTATCGCCCTCGGCTTTCAGCTGATTAAAAAATTTATGTAGCGCTAACTCGGTCAGGAAGAGTAGTACGTATAGCACCTCTTTCGAAGCTCCAACATAGAAAAGCCCAGCCTTAATCAGCTGGGCTTTTCTATAAAGTACAGAGCCTGCGTTTATTGCATGGCAATTGTACGGCTGGTCTGTTGAACGGGCGTCGACAGATTTACTTGTTTTCGAATGCTGCCTTCGCTTGATTTTACTTCCAGTTCATACTCTCCATCGGCCAGTTGATCAACATTTAACTTCATGGCATATTTAGCTTCTTTCTTGCCAATGCTTTGCTGATACAGAACTTCATTGTTTTTATTGCGAAGCAACACAACAACTGGTGTCTCGGTTGATTTCTGGACCGCAACCCGGATTTCATGGTTGATTGTCACATACGCGCTGGCATCGAACGAAAGTGCTTTGGGAGTAGTGGGATTAATAAAGGAAGAAGCGCTCAATAAAATAGAAACTGCGGCTTTGCTCATTAGTGGTAACATGGTAGTAGCGTGTTTAGTCTTTAAATAGGTGTTGTTTACTAGTTGCTACATCTATTCCAAAGCTTGTGCCAGTTTCTTATACCAATTGACTGTCAACATATTACGAAGTGTGCCATTAACGGGTGCTGTCCGTAACTGGACAATTTCTGTTCACTTGCGGACAAAATGGAGAGTATACGTGGGGAAAGAACGCAAGACCTGCCGATACCTTAGCAGTCCATTACTTTTGAGGAAACCGGAGCAGTTCCCCTCATACAATGAAGCAGGAGAATAGTATGTAAAGTCTACCATTCAGGAAGCACCCTACCTAAACCGTCTAGAACCCTAACTATGAGCTTTACTTGCGCAAATGCTGGCCGATTTCAATAAACCACAACAGAAATTTTTACCCGATTATAGTGGTAGATTCTGGTATGAACACAGTCGGTAAACTTTATCACGACTTCGTTTAATCCGCATCTTAACGGTGCTAAGCTTCAGGTTATACAACTGAGCAATCTCCTCAAAACGCATTCCCTGCTCATACTTAAGCTTTAAGAGCGTCTGTTCGTTAGCCGACAAACTAGCCATCGCCTGTTTAAGCAGTTGAAGGGATTGTTCCTGAATTTGGGCATCCTGCCCTTCAGACGAACAAGTCTCTTCACTTTCATCGAGCGTAGTCAGCGTAAGCCGCTTGGATAAGCGGAGCTGGCCAGCGCAGTAATTGTGCGTAATTGAATAAAGCCAGGTAGAAAAACTCGACCGTTCGTGAAAGGTATCTAACTTACTAAACATCTTGATAAAGATGTCATGCGTAAAGTCATGGGCATTCTCCGTGTCCTTAGTTATGGATAAACAATGCCGATATACTTTGTTGACGTACCGATTATAGAGAGTCTCGAAGCACTCATTGGGTTGATGAGGCATGTATTGCCGAATCAGGGCTTCGTCGGTTAGTGAAGTAGACATAAGTAAGCTGCGTAACAGTTGACTTGTAGTTTAGTAAAATAAAGGTGGCGGTTATATAGTTTATTAGTGATCTATATTCGATGAATAGCATAAATTGCCGTCTTTTAAGTAATAATTGGCTTCTTTTTTGCCAGGCCAGTAATTACCTGAAATGAGCACAGAGTAGACGCCCGCTAGTGCTAGGCCGTCAGGGTGCTATGTAGGGTTCAGGTACCGATTATTTTATAACTTCTAATTAGTGAACTAGCTATCTATCTAAACAATTATTTACATTAGTACCTATTTCAATACTTGTAATTTAAAAACTGTAGTTTTTTTATACTTATGAGGACGGACCCAGACTTGGCATTGACACAGGTAGATCAGAAGGCTGGGATGGTACAGGAAGGAAATCGGCTAACGAATACCCCCTCAACTCATCTGCTGGATACAGAACGACTGCGTGAATTATATGGTGAGGATACTGCCTATGCTGCCAGTATGTTCGAAACATTTCTGGAAACAGTATGGCCGGAATTTGATACGTTCGATACGCTTATTGCGGAACAACGCTGGGTAGATATACGTCTGTTAG
Organism: Spirosoma migulaei; assembly: GCF_054776855.1. Taxonomy (NCBI): domain Bacteria; kingdom Pseudomonadati; phylum Bacteroidota; class Cytophagia; order Cytophagales; family Cytophagaceae; genus Spirosoma; species Spirosoma migulaei. Next base: position 60,355 of record NZ_BAAHBG010000004.1, read on the forward strand.
CCCATAAACTAAGACCTACTCTTGGCATGGTGGGTTTATCAGATCTGGAAATATTACTAGCCCAGTTTGAGGAATTAGCCGCTACAACCACCAAATCAGAGCGGATTAGCCGTCTCTGGAATCAATTACATTCCGATCTGATAAGCTGTAAACCACTTGTTCAGGCCGAATGGCAACGCTTGCTGACAACAACCATACCATGATCCTGAAATGTATAATCGTTGATGATGAAACGATGGCTCGCAAGGCCTTGCAACGCCTTTGTGAGCAACACGAATCCTTAGAAATAGTGGCGATTTGTGAGAATGCCACTCAGGCTCTGAACGTATTATCAGAGCATGAAATTGATTTGATCTGGCTGGATGTTGAAATGCCGGAGCTATCAGGATTCGACTTACTGGATCGACTACCCGTTGTACCACAGGTTATTCTGACAACCGCCAAAACAGATTATGCCTTTGATGCCTTTCAGTACCAGGTTACGGATTATCTGAAAAAGCCTATAACGCAACCTCGCTTTAAGCTAGCTGTTGAGAAGGTTCTGGCAGCACAGAAAAAGAATGAGCCAGTGCGACAGGGGGATAATAAAGCCATTTATGTCAAGTGTGATGGCCGCTATGTTCGCGTTCCCTATGATTCAATCATGTATATTGAAAATGCGGGCGACTACGTCAAAATCCTGACCAGCCAACAGGCGTTTGTGGTCTATACAACGATGAAATCACTGGAAGAAAAATTAGGAACACAGTTTCTCCGGGTTCATCGGTCTTATATCATTAACCTGGATAAAATCGTCGATATAGAAGAGAGCAATTTAGTGGTAGCTTCAAAAGTAATTCCCATTAGCCGCGCCAATAAGTCCGAACTGATGAGTCGGTTAAATTTATTATGAGCGATCGGTCTGATTGACGTCAAACTGAAACTGGAGAAACCTCTAGGCTGGTTAGAGAAGCTTAAAACGGGTTGCCGATGCATGCGTTGCTTCACTATCAGCCAGTCCTTTAAATGGATTAAGTCGGTATGTTAAGTGGTACCAACGCTTACTGAGCTTATAGGTTAGCTTTAGCAAAAAGCGTCTCCATCCTCCAATGGGGTTATAGTGCTGCCAGGGAGTCATGCGCAGATATTGATAAAACTCCTCCTGATAGGCCTTGTTATACTGATATGATGTATAAATAGGCTTCACACCCGTAAAGTGAATAATATAGGGATTGACTTCATCATATTGGGCATAACAATTCCAGCGCCGGTCAAGCTCCAGCCATTGATTCGCTAATACCACATTTAGGCCATACTGGTCGGGAAACACAGCATATTTAACATTCTCCTCAATACACCGAATGACACGCTCAGTAATATTCTGCTGGCGCCAAGCTATAGGATTAATCAGTAAAAGGCCCGAATTGAAAATCTTTGTATCAGGTGCTAAGCCTAAGTCCTGATAATTGCTATACCCCCCCCACGAACTACCTGCTACTTCAGCCCGATCCTGAACAGCACCCAATAGTTTATCCCCCAAATCAATAGCCCATAAAGCTGTTATATCCTGGTGAGCAATCATATCTACATCCAGATAGACAACCTTGGTCAACTCCTGAGGAATAAAATAAGGAATAAACAACCGCACAAAAACGTTGCGAGGAAACGTCGAGCGATCCATGGGTAGCGTCACCCCTGGAGGTAAAGTCTCATCAATGGTTAGCCAATGAATATGAAACACATCCGGGTTTATGGCCCGCAAAAGCTTATTCCGGGTTAACGGTCGAATCCCGTCATTCACCAAATAGAGATCAAATTGCGTCGGAGAAGCGAGATTGACTTCAATCGACTTAAGTAAAGAGGCTAATAAGAGGGCAAACCTATTATCACAAATGGTAACAAGAGCGAATTTTTGATTTGAAGACATGAGTACATCAATAGTATAGAATAGAAGTTCTTTGGGTTAATAGCATTAGACAGGGCAGACTTGTTTCTCATGAACCTTCATCTATAGGAAGTGCCCATTCGTTCCAGGGCTATAGGGTCACAATCATCCATGCACTGATCGCAGCAATACCAAGTAGTGCGTAGATTATGTAGTTCAATAGGGTTGAGTGCTGGTTACGGGTATTCATGATTGATTAGCTCGAGGATTATTTTTTAAACATTTAGACAGAGATCAATTAGACAGTCACTATAAATTTATTAAAAGGTAAAAACGGAAACAAAATAAAGTCAACGCTATCTATTTCTTTAAGTATACTTATTTTGAATTTAATCAACTTTATACAGACAGCTAAGAAACAAGGGTTGACATGTACAATACAGACGAGTCTATAAAGTCAACGTACAGTTTAGAGTGTACTAAAATGGACGCTTGCTGTCCAAAATCGTACAGGGCCAATTTCCCTAAAAATCATATTTTATTCACTATCAATTACTTAACAGTTTGGTATAGTAGTTGACTCATAAATAGTGATCCCCATTAACTCGAAACTACCAGTAGGGTGTAACAGTAATGTCGTGGAGTTTAGGTTAAGAAAACGCAAAGGCCATACTCATCTTGAAGTATGGCCTTTTTGTATCCCTACGTTTGCGATATGAGTAGATTTCCGGCAACCAGTAGCTTCCAATTCCGTCGTAAGGCTCTGCCTGAATAATCAGTTGCCTTTTAGAAATACCCGTTACCAATGAGCTTTATTAACCCAATTGCCCAAACCTGGCTGGCTGGCTTTAGCCTTCTCTTATCAACTGTACATAGCCAGGCGATACCGCTCCCTACTCCATTCCCAGCAGTAGTTCAACAAACGAAACCGAACGCAACCAGTGGCTGGCGGCAGCTTTTCAATGGAACTGACCTTACCGGCTGGAAACATGTGGGTAAGGGAAGTATGTCTGTTGAAAACGGATCGATCCGTGGCCACGGGGGCATGGGATTGCTATACTGGACAAAGGAAAAATTCAGCAACTGTACCATTAAGGTGGTTTACAGAATGCAGAAAGAGAATAGTAACTCGGGCGTCTATATTCGAATACCCCTCGAGCCCCGCGAAGAATGGATGCCGGTTCATTATGGGTATGAGGTACAAATTGATAACCATCCAGAAACGTCTAAAGAGGACGACACGCACATTACCGGAACGCTCTATTCCCTAAACAAACCGCTGGCTAAGCCCGGCAAACCCGGTCCGGAATGGAATACCATGGAAATTACGCTGGACGGGCCTCGTACCATCATTTCAGTCAACGGCGTAAAAGTGACCGACTATAAAGAAGGTGACCCCGTACCGGCACGTAAATTTGATTTTGAGCCCTATCGGGGCATACGACCAAATGCAGGGTACATCGGTTTACAAAATCACGGAGAACATGACGTCGTATTCTTCAAGGAGGTATCCGTAAAGCCACTTACCAAAAATTAATCTTACTACCTATGAACTACGGCATAGCAGGCCATTGGGGCCGCTTCGTTCGGTCCACCATCCAATACCCATTAAGTGCAGGGCTTTTAAGTCTTGTTATGCTTCTGACCGTAACGGTTTCAGTAGTAGTTGCCCAAGTGCCGAAAGAGTACAAAGGCAAACCCTTCAAAGACACTGAATACACAAAAGGTGCCCAATTAATACCCGGACGCATTGAGTTGGCCTATTACGATCTGGGTGGTGAGGGAATTGCTTACCACGATACCGATCCAATCAATAAAGGTAGCGGAGAACTCAATCGCAAACCCGATCACCAGCGACCAGGCGTGCCTGAGTATCTGGTGCATTTCAGAGAAAAAGAAGGTGTCGATCTTTCATTCACCAAAGACTTTGCCGACTTCAATCATCCTAACAAAGTCGACCCAAAAGTGAACCAGTTATATATTGGCTGGCAGGAGGACGGTGAGTGGACCAATTACACCGTCAATGTAGTGGTTCCTGGCCGGTATAGAATTATAACGGTGTACGGCTATCAGGACAACAAATCCACCTTATCCGTGAATAATAAAAAGGTGGTTGATTTGGTTTTCCCTGAAAATACAGGTGACTATCATCGCTGGACGCAGGCTACAGTGGGTGAAATCACCTTCCCGGTTGCCGGGCCTAACCTGCTCACCCTGCATTATAACAAGGGCTCTAACCTAGCCTATCTGGACTTTGTACTGGTGAAGGAGTTACCAGCAAGCAAATAAGGCTTCTTGTAGTGCCGACCGTCCCGGTCGGAAGAGAAACGCTTTAGTCCACGCCCGACCGGGACGGTCGGCACTACAATTCATTGGCTATTTTTAATGAGCGTTACGTAAAACCAGATTGCGTTTCGATAATCTTTAACACGAATACGCTCATTGGTACCGTGGACCCCCGCTGTTTGTGCTTCCGTCATAGGCATGGGCGAAAACTTGTAGATGGAAGATGTAAGAGCCGCGTAAAATTTAGAATCAGTAGCGCCGAGCATGACGTTTGGCGCTACAATCACATCCGGAAAAATACTCTTGATGGTTTTATGAATCGTCTGGAAAGCAAAATTTTCAGTACTGGAAAGGGGGGCGGGGTTATTTCCTTTCCCCAAAATACTAACAGTAACGCTGTCATTATCAATTATCTCTTTCACTCGACCAATTACACCCTCAACCGTATCGCCCGGTAAAAGCCGAAAATTAACAGTTGCTACGGCATCAATGGGCAATACGTTGTCTTTGGCACCAGCCCGGAAAATAGTGGGTGCCGTAGTTGTGCGTAAGGTGGCATTTCCTGATTTTGTTTCGGCAATCAGCTTCTTAATAAGTGGGCTAAAAAGCCATTGATTGGCAAAGACAATTCGTTTCTCAACGGGAACTTCCGACGCCAGATAATCGATCAACTGGTCGGCACCTCCATCCAGCCGAGCCGGAAAAGGATTATGCTCTAATTTGCTGACCGCTTCGGCTACCATGCCAATGCTGGTTTGCGCAGGTGGCATGGAGGAGTGCCCGCCTTTGCCAATGGCCGTCAACTCTAGGCTTAAATAGCCTTTTTCAGCGATACTGATCAGCGCAACAGGCTTATTAATGCCCGAAACGCCTTCGGTCTTAATAGCGCCCCCTTCGTCCAGAATGTATTCCAGCGAGATACCCCGTTGTTTAAAAGCAGCCGCAATGGTTTGGGCACCCCGTTGCCCCGATGTTTCCTCGTCCTGACCAAACGCCAGTAGTATTGTTCGTTCGGGTTGAAAGTTCGTTTTCAACAAATACTCAACCGCTTCCAGCAGGCCCATCACGCCCATTTTATCATCGAGTGTACCTCGTCCATAGAGATATCCGTCATCAATGATACCCGCAAACGGGGGTCGTTTCCACATCCCCTGTGTTCCTTGAATAACCGGTACCACGTCGTAATGACCCATTAACAAAATAGGTTTAAGTGTAGGATTTCGCCCTTTCCATTCGTATAATAGACCATACTGATTGAACGTCTGTGGATTCAGCCGCTGATGAATAAGCGGGTAGGACGCTCGGATGTAGGTAATGAATTTATCGAATTGGGTTGTATCCGTCAGGCTGTAGTCTGTGTAGGAAACGGTTGGAATGCGAATGGCTCCGGCAAACCGCTGAATAGCCGAATCGGATACATTAATCGGAGCAGCCGGTGGCACATTCATTAGCTGATGCGAGGTCAGCCGAAAGGTATTGACCAATAGAATAATAATCAGTACCACTAAAGAAAACCCAATGATTCGTAAAACAGAGCGCATACGCTAACTAGTAAAGTAAGTGATCAGAAATTGATGGAATTAGGTTACTGATCATGTTAGGCTAGCCCAAAAACGCTACTATTCCGAAACAAACCAAACCTTATTTGGAAAACTAACAAGCTTTTAATTTTAATTACCACAATTTCACTTTTTATCAATAATAAATAGGCTTAAAATAAAATAGCTCAAAACGTTTCGATTTATGAACCAAAACGTTTTGAGCTATAAAGCGTTGCCTGGTACTGATTACTCAACTCCCTTTACCTGCATCGGCAGGGTATATATGGACTCCGATGCTGTAATGAAAAGCGTTTTGCGGTCTTTGCCTCCAAAGCACACATTCCCTACCCAACGCGAGGGCACTGGTATAGTACCCAGTTTAACTCCGGCTGGCGAGTAAACCGTAACACCCCGGCCTGAGATGTACAGATTTCCCTGACTATCGAGCGTCATACCATCCGAGCCCTGCGGCACAAAAAGCTGCCGATTGGTCAACGTACCGTCGGCTTTGATCTCGTATTTGTAGGTTTTGCTGTCCCGAATATCAGCCACGTACAGATACTTCCCATCGGGCGTACCGACAATGCCATTGGGCTGTTTTAAATCACCATCCACCAGTAGGGCTTCCTGTTTTCCTTTGGGCAAATAATATACTTTCTGCCCGTCGATATCTGGCTTTTTTCGCTCCCAGTAGTCACGCTGGTAATAGGGATCCGTGAAGTAAATACCGCCTTTGGCGTCAAGCCATAAGTCATTGGGCCCATTCATACGCTGGCCCTGAACGTTGGTTAGCAGAACGGTAATTTTTTTATCGGGGCCAATCGACCATAGTTCATCTTTTTCATCGGCACAGGAAATCAGGTTGCCTTTTTTATCGAAATACAGTCCGTTAGAGCGTCCTGTTTTATCCATGTACAGCGACAGTTGACCATCGGTATCGTACTTCCAGATTTTATCGTTGGGCTGATCGGTAAAATAAATATCTCCCTTTTTATTGACGGCAGGCCCTTCGGTAAACGCAAACTGGCTGGACACCTGACGAAGGGTAGCACCGGGTGCTACAACCTTGATCGAATCAAGCCCTTTTACCAGACTACTCTGGGCACTTAATGTACAGGAGGTAACTAGTAGGACCGTAAGTACGAGCCCTGCTTTGCAATAATCATTCATAGGTAGAGTTGGTAAATTAGTATCTACAACCAGTAAGGTTAGACGAGCCAAAAACTAACCTTTACACTATTTTTTATAAGTCCTGTCTATCGAATCGGCGTGTCTCTGGAATCCGCGTAGGCTTTGCTGAAATCAATTTTTGTTACCTGCCCGGCCACGTAGCGAATGCCCTGAAAAATGTGCTTAATAAAGGTGGCGTCACTCTCGTAATCCGTTTTGGCGTGGCCGAGGGTTGTACACCAGGTATACCCGCCATCGAAATTGTAGTACCAGGCTGAGGGATACAGCTCCGTATAAGAACCACCAAACTGCTTCACTTTTTCAGGTTCATTCTGGTTAAGCGAGGTCAGATCATTAGCCATAATGACCGTTGGACCCGGCGACATATTTTTGGTAAAGTAGAATTCGTCTTCTTTCTCCCAGATTTTGGGTAACCCCTGCATAGACGGATGCTTCGAGTCGATTATGTCAACCTTGAATTTCTGAAACTTGGGGTGCCAGGCAAAGGTGCCTCCAATCATCCGCTTGAACCAGGTCCAGTTACGCTCGGTACCCATTACCGAATGAATACCCACAAACCCCCCGCCCGCTTCGATATACCGCCGGAACGCCAGTCGTTGGTCATCCGTATCAAATACATCGTTGTTGGTGCTGGGAAAAATTAGCAGCGTGTATTGCTTAAGATTGGCTTCGGAGAAAACCGTTGGCTGCTCAGACACATCGACAGAAAACCCGTTTTGCTGACCGAGTTTCTGAATACACGCCACCGCATTCGGAATATTATCGTGGACATACCCCTTCCCATTCTTCGTGTACACCAACACCTTGACTTTCTTCCAGTTCACCGTCTGGCCTATACTGGCCCCCAGCGTGAGCAACACTACACACAAAGCAGACAATCCTATAGCTGTAAATCGATTCATAATCCGTTTAACGATTTACACTAGAAAAGCAAAGCGGTTTGGTTATCTACGCTTGCTGATCTACACGGATGAGTCTTGTTTAGGCTTCACCCGCATAAGTTTAATATTACTAGGGCGGGCTAGTACGAGTGGAACATCTTCAGTAATAACATTGCTGGTATCCAATCCATAGGCCGCCTGGGGCGACAAGGCAATGTATTTGAGTAGAAAATAGCCATTCATAATCACCTGCGAACTCACAGGAAGGTCATTTTCATAGGACAGAAAGGATCGAAACAGGACAAACCGAAAATCGCCCGGTACTCGATGTGTATTCAACGATTGGTAGCGGCTATCGATGGTTACTTCCTTGTTCTTCACCATGTCTTCTACCACCATTCGGAAGAGAAGGTTGATGCGCGGCTGCACCCGGAAACCCAGATAAAACGTAATGAAATACGCATCCTCATGAGCCAGTGTGTCTACCTTGTAGCGCATTACATAGGGTTCGTCTTCTACGTTTACATGCAGGAACCAGTAAATATCTGCTCGTTTAGGAGCGCGATTCAGAATAGAGTACAGGGTTTCTGACTCAATTTTACGAGCGTCTTCGGCTGTTGTCAAGTAAACCAAATGGGTAGCAAATTTGGGAATATCCAAATCGTTGCTCAACTTTTTCAGGAGTGGCAGATTGTCGGGCAGGGAATCGTATTGAATAAGTCTTGCCTTCAGGTCTTCCCCCCGTTGCCAGAATAACATCATGGCCATGAGCAACAACCCCATCGTGATCGAAATCCAGCCGCCCTCTTCAAACTTCACCAGGTTGGCACTTAGAAAGGTGGTTTCAACGGTCAGAAATATGCCGGTAATGAGCACAATCAGGAAGGTGTTTACACGCTTTACACGCAGGTAAGTGCTCATCAGCACCGTACTCATCAGCATGGTTAGCGTAACGGCCAGGCCAAAAGCCGCTTCCATATTTTTGGATTCGCGAAAGTGCAGCACCATCAGAATACAGCCCGTCATGAGACCCCAGTTCACGAATGGTACGTAGAGCTGCCCCCGAATATCGGACGGGTAAACGACGCTTTGCCGGGGCCACAAGTTTAGGCGCATGGCTTCTCCCACAAGGGTAAACGAGCCACTAATAAGCGCCTGCGACGCTATGATGGTGGCTAGGGTGGCCAATCCAATACTGAAAACCAGCAAAGGAGCTGGCACGATGGAATAGAACGGGCTGGTTTCGCCAATCTGCTTCCCAAGGTGCTGCATCATCCAGGCCGATTGCCCGGCATACGACAATAACAGGGTTAGTTTTACATATCCCCAGCTAACCCGAATATTGCCCCGGCCGCAATGGCCCATATCGGAATAGAGGGCTTCGGCCCCGGTTGTACAGAGAAATACGCCCCCAAGCAGCCAGAATCCTCCCGGATACATGGTCAATAGCCGGAACGCCCAGGCCGGGTTTACCGCTTTCAGAACAGACGGTTGCCCCAGCAAGGCCATAAACCCCATGACGCCGATAAACGAGAACCAGACCAGCATGATTGGCCCAAAGAGCTTTCCTAACTGCTGGGTACCAAATTGCTGACTCACAAACAGGGCAACCAGAATACCAATAACGATAGGAACAGTATCCAGATGCGGATAAAAAATAAGCAGACCCTCAATAGCGGACGAGACTGAAATAGGTGGAGTAATCAGGCCATCGGCCAGCAAAAAAGATCCGCCAATAACGGCCGGATAGATCAACCACTTTCCGGTAAACCGCCGGACAAGGGTATAGAGCGAGAAAATTCCGCCCTCTCCCTTATTATCGGCCTGTAAAGTAATGATTACGTATTTAATGGTGGTTTGCAATGTCAGTGTCCAGATCACGCACGACAATGTACCAAGAACCAATGTTTCGGTCAGGTCTTTGCCGCGCATAACGGCCGCCAGTGTATACAGGGGCGACGTACCAATATCACCGAACACAATACCGATAGCGACCAGCAGCCCCTGGGCCGATACTTTATTTAACGAAGAATGAGATGTAGACATGAAGTCAATAAGATCGAATCATTTACCATCAAAACTACGTGTCTCCTCCGTTGTTTTGGTTTATTTTACACACTATTTCATTCTAGCAGAAACCCATTCGACAAAATGACCTCACCACTACAACAGGATTTAAACGATCTGGCTATCCTACTCGAACGGGCCAAGACCGAAAGTTTAGCCCATCTCAATGCCCTCGATACGCTCCCGACAAGTACAACCTATACAGTCGGCAGGAAACCAATTAGCAAATGAGGGAATGGGCGCTATTCAGGTAATGGATCTGTTCAATGACTGATTGCGGCAACTTATTGTGGCTTCATCGCGCCTACTACCTATCGAGGCCGATCGGGTATTCGGGCCGCCTTCGTAAACTGGCGCACAACTGACGCTGACCTTGATCTAGTTTTTGAGAAAATGGTGGCAACAGTGGTGTCGGTTTTTAAGAAACCGACACGGCAAGGTTTCTCAAAACCTAGTTCACATTCAATACGCGAGGTTTTGAGAAACCTCACTTGTCAGTTATAAGTAACTGACAACACACTCAACTAATTAGTCAGGTAAGCCTGCTTCCTGAAGTTTCCGATAGAGGGTCGTCAGGCCAATGTCTAACAGTCGGGCGGCTTCGGCTTTGTTCCCGTTGGTATGTCGCAACACTCGCCGAATGTGTTGTTGTTCAACTGTAGCTAAGTCCATAGCAGTTGAGTTAGTGAGTAGGGTACCATCCTGCATATCGTAAGGCAGCAGATCGGGCGTAAGCACAGTCGTTCCGTCATCGCGCGTGTCGGCCAGGATAACCGCTCGTTCGATGACGTTCTTTAACTCACGAATATTGCCTTTCCAGGAATGCTGCTGGAGTTTCTGAATGAAGGCAGGGCTGAGCTGAATCGCGCGTTTACCTACTTTGGTCGCTTCCTGTTGGGCAAACTGGTCGGCTAGCGTTGGAATATCATCGCGCCGGTCGCGGAGGGGGGGCAATTCAATACTAAAAACAGACAATCGGTAGTATAAATCCAGCCGAAAATGACCCGCAGAAGCCTCCTGTTCTAACCCTCGATTCGTAGCTGCAATGACGCGCACATCCGTTTTGGTCGGCTTTGTATCGCCCACACGCAGGAACTCGTGGGTTTCGAGTACCCGTAGTAGTTTAGCCTGCAAGTCGAGCGGCATTTCGCCGATCTCGTCTAAGAAAATCGTGCCTTTATCCGCTTCGGAAAAGAGTCCTTTCTGGTCACGACTAGCTCCGGTGAAGGCTCCGGCCCGATGACCGAAGAGTTCGCTTTCGAGAATGTCTTTACCCAGAGCTCCGCAGTTGATGGCCACAAACGGTCCCGTTCGGCGCGGACTAGCCTGATGAATAGCCTGAGCAAATACTTCTTTGCCGGTGCCTGTTTCGCCCGTGAGGAGCACAGTAGTATCCGTAACGGCCACTTTTCGAGCCAGTTCGATTGCGTGCTGTATTGATTTCGAGTAGCCAATTATACTATCGAAGCCATAGCGCTGCCCTACCCGTTGTTCCAGTTGCCTAATTCGGAATTGCAGCGAGGCTTTCTCAACAGCCCGGCTCACTAGTGGGATAATCCGGTCGTTGTCGTCGCCCTTTGTAATGTAGTCGAACGCGCCGTTTTTGATAGCTGTCACCCCATCCGAGATAGTACCGTAGGCGGTTAGTACAATGATTTCGGTAGCTGGGTAAAGTTGCTTAATCTGAGCCGACAACTCAATACCATTTTTGTCCGGCAATTTCACATCACTGATTACCAGATGAATATCATCCCGTTCGAGGATTTTCAGGCCAGCGCGGGCGTTTTCGGCTTCTAACACCGTGTAGCCTTCTAGTTGCAGGATACGAGCCAGAAGCTGACGTAACCGCGACTCGTCGTCGATAATGAGAATAGTAGCAGCCAATGTTTTTTAGGTCTGGCGCGATGCCAGACCCAAATCTACCACCTCATTTCGTAAGATGAATCATTTGCGCCTGTTTCTGCGCTTTTAAAGCCAACTCTGTAGCCAGGAAACAGTGTTCCTGCGTCATGGCGGTCTCGGTACGGTTTAGTATATCATTGACCAGTTGTTCGCCGTATGGTAATACCACCTGGGTACTATCAATATAACGGGTTTCTTTCTTGTCAGTGATAAACAGGTGATTACCGCCCTCACGTCCGGCCGGATCAATGTTCTTTCTGATTTCGATAAACCCTTCTGTGCCGAGAATCGTCAGTCGACCATCACCCCAGCTTTTCAGCCCATCGGGCGTAAACCAGTCGACCCGGATATAGCCCATGCCGCCATCACCACGCAACATTACATCGCCGAAATCCTCAAAATTCGGGTATTGCGGAAAGTGAACGTTGCCAACCTGTGAAGCAACCACATCGGCTTTTTTTGAGCCTGTGAAGAATAAAAACTGATCGAACTGATGCGACCCGATGTCGCAGATAATACCGCCAAATTCCTTTTTTTCGAAGAACCAGGGTGGACGTGATGCGGGTGTCATGCGGTGCGGCCCTAAACCAATGGTCTGAATAACATTGCCAATTGCCCCGGCTTTCACCAATTCACCCGCTTTTACAGTGGCTTTATTTTCAAAGCGCTCACTGTACATGATCGAATAGATACGTTTGGTTTCTTTCTGAACCTTACGCACTTCGGCCAGTTGTTCGAGGGTGGTGATGCCCGGTTTATCCGACATATAATCCTTACCGGCCTTCATGACCCTAATGCCCAGCGGAGCACGATCAACGGGAATACCAGCACTCAGAACAAGCTGAATTGACTTATCATCAAGAATTTCGGCTTCACTTTTTGCTGCCTTTGCCTGCGGGTAACGCTTGGCGAAGTCGGCCATCAAGTCAGGCTCTTTAGCATAATAGGAAACGAACTCACCCCCGCCCCTAGTAACCGCGCCAACCTGACTATTGATATGCCCGTGGTTCATACCAATGACGGCAAAGCGAATTCGGGCCGCAGCAGGTTTCGAATCACTTCCCAGCGACGATGACCGTACAATAGCCGGTGCGCCTAGAACAGGTTCGGGTAGCGATGGTAGTACGACTAAACCAGCCGCAGTAGCTATGGTTTCTTTAATGAAATTGCGCCGATTGGCAGATTGTGGTGAGTTCATGATCAATTAGTGATTGACGGGGCCGCCCGTGCGGTGAATGATAGAATGTATGAATAGGCAATGGAAACCATTCACTCATCCTATCATTCACTCATTGAAAATTACTTTTTCTTCGCCAACTCCAGCGCCTGCGTAGTTGTGTAGTATTTGGCAATCATGTTCGGTACTTCCCAGGCAGGTAGGCTACCTGCTTTCAGGTATTCCAGGTATTTTTCGGCAACTCGACCAAAGTGCGCTTCATGGCCTTCCTTGTATTTTTCAGGAATAATAACTTCCCAACCCGTGGTCGCTTTCTTAACCTCCACACCGGGAAACTCTTTTTGAATGGCGGGCAAAACAGTTTTCAAGGCAGCATCCAAATCCTTGTTTCCAGCAACAGCTTCAATGTATAAGGTTGGTTTGTATTGCTGAGCGGCTTCCTGACGGATGATTAGATTAGCTTTTGTGCCGCGCATGATCGAGTAGTGCGTATCGCCGGTTCCTTCGGGCGCTTTGTACGCCCAGATCACGGACACTTTAGCGTGCACACCTTTCAGTTCATAATTGATTTCGCCATTGCTGTACACTCGTAAAATACTGTCTTTCACGACATCCTTTTTCAAATAATCAGGGAAAGCAGCCTGTTTGGTAATCGCCTTGAACTGGCTTAGGGTCATATCGGTAGTCCACCGGCGGGCCGATGTCAGGTGAATGTCTTTCTGATAATCAATCGTTTGCTCAGGAAAGCATTCCCACTGCACCAGATCGACCAGGTGAGTGGTCACGTCTACGATTCCTTCGCCCTGCTGCGCTACGTCCATAAACCAGGCCGGACGCGTCAGGATACTACCCGATACGTTTTTGTAAAAATGGTGAACGCTTTCTTTCGTTACCGCCGGATTCTCAGGCGTGCCCTTTTCCAACGTACCGAACACCTCGGCTTGCTGCGAAAACGCCCGCTGTAACTGAGTTGTGATCTCGTATCGCTCCGTCATAATGTCGTACAGCAATACCTTGTTTTTCTCAGCCGTTGCAAATGACTCCTTCAGTTTATCGAAGTTCGACGCGCTGATCACCATCGGTTTATCGGCCAGCACATTGAAGCCAGCACCAACCGTTTTCTGAATATAATCCGTTTTCAGGCGGTTGTTACCGGCCATAACAACTACGTTTCCGGCTTTATCGGCAATCATCTTATCGAAAAAGTCGGAGCCTTTATAGACCTCTTCTTTCCAATGTGTCGGGTTTTCGGGTCGAGCGTTGTAGCCCTCAATTTTATCGAGATGTAACTGTAAATCCGGGCCATCGGGCGCGTAGACATGCACGACGGAATCTACACCATCGTACATGGTTTTCTGAACCAGCGCGGCATGAAAATGGCCGGGATCTAACGTAATCAGGCGGATGGCCGATTTATCAGCTTCATTCTTAGAGGTCTGGCAAGCGGTAATCAGCGAAGCCATAAGTAGGCAGCCAACGGTGGGGGATAACTTCATTCTTTAGGTTTTATTCGTTTGGAGTTTGAGGTTTGAAGTTAGCCTATTCGTCAACGTCAAACCTCAAACTCTAAACCCCAAACTAGTTAATTTTTATTTAGCTGAAGCCATCATTTTAATGGCGTAGGGGGCGCGTTGTGGACGCGACAGGAGTTTATTGGCTTCGGGATCGTTTTTGAACTGCTCCTTTTTAGGGTCCCAATAGAGTTTGCGCGGGGCCGGCCCTCGGTTCAGTTTCATGGCCGCGTGATGGAGCAGGCAAGCCGAACAGGAACGGTGGCCGACTTCGGCAGGTGCAATCGGCTCTTTCCGGCTCACGATGCTTTCTAACCAGTTGCCATGATGCTCTTTACTGACAGTTAGATGAACTTCGTTTGGGCCAATAACAGACGTAAGGATTTTGGGATCACTGGCGTCGAGTTTCTTAGCGGCATTTTGTTTGGCAATTGGGTCACTGGCCGTAACGGCGGCATCACCCCGCGATACGAAAATCCAGCCTTCCGTGCCTTCAAACCGAATGCCGTTGGCTATTTCATTCGTCACGATCATGTGTACTCCATTTTCGTACATGGCTTCGGTACGAAAAATACCGTGCACATCCCACAAACCACTCTTCGGAAATTCGGCTTTACCCCAGATTTCGACAGGCCCGGTATATTCGGTATTCATGGCCCAGTGGGCTGAATCGACGTGGTGAGCACCCCAGCCGGTAATCATACCCGCGCCAAACTGTTCGCAACGCAACCAGCCCGGACGATCGTAACCAACCTGCGGGTGAACGCGCTTTTCGGTGTAATACACCTCAGGCGTTGTCCCGAGCCACATATCATAATTCAGATTCTTTGGAACGGGCATTTGCGGCTCTTCATCGCCCGATGGGTCGCCGGGGAGACCAACATAAACCGTTTTCAACTGCCCAATCCGGCCATTACGCACCAGTTCAGCCGCATAGCGAAACTGCTCCGACGACCGTTGCTGACTACCTACCTGCACAATCCGGCCCGATTGCTTGACGGCATCGGCCATCATACGTCCTTCGGCAATGGTGAGCGAGGCTGGTTTTTGCATATATACGTCCTTCTTTGCACGTACCGCATCGACCACGATAGGCGCGTGCCAGTGGTCGGGCGTACTAACGATGACGGCGTCAATATCTTTGTTCAGAAGTAACTCGCGATAGTCGGTGTAGACCTTCACACCATCGTAGCTATCCTTGCCGGTTTTCTTGGCATAGACGCCATTAACCAGTTGTTTGGCTTCATCGGCCCGCTTGCTGTCCAGATCACAAACGGCCATGATCAGGGCATTATCGTACTGCCAAACGCCCGGCATATCGTGTCCACGGGAGATGCGCCCCGTACCGATTGCGGCTACGTTGATTCGGTTGCTGGGGGCGTTTTTACCAAATACGGAGGCTGGTACAATAGTGGGGAACCCACTGATGATTGTGGATGACGCTAACGTGCCTTTTGCCGCCAGATCAATAAATTTTCTCCGGGAAAGGGCTGATTTTTTTTCAGTTGACATAATCGGCAAGATTCAGAGACGATTCATAGTATACAGAAGGGTCGAGGTAGTGATTTTTACTATTTTTTTATTCACAAGCCCGCCAATTCAGTAAATAGTATATCCCTTTCCCCTGTAACCAGCCATCTCTCCCAGCGTCTCATACAAATAACTGACTAACTGGCAAGTCTAACGCTTGTTCCTGAAAGTTACCGCTGAATTTCTCGTTCTTTACCCCCTGATTACGAATCACTTGTTTCTTGTACCTATGCGTCAACACTACGTAATTTTCCTCTTACTGGCCGGGCTTACGTCTGCCTGCACGTTTGGCTCTTATCCATCCGGTTATCCGTCAAGCGGTGGCCAGCAATACCCATCCAGCGGCCAGCAATCACCGGATGACACCTATCCTAATTCTGGTAACCAACCGGGCAATTACCCCAATTCTGGTAACCAACCGGGAACTAGCCGCACTGCCGACCCTGGGGTAACGGTGAACAGCATTCGGTTGACGAAAGATTACACGATTCTGAATTTGACATTTACAGACAATAGCCAACCGAAGTATGATCAAAATAGACGTCCCTTACCTTCGGGAAACACAATCGGCATTGATCCGAATAGCTATTTAGTAGCCGCTAATGGAGCTCGAACATTTGCCTTTGTCAGAGCAGATGGCATTCCGATAAAACAGGAAAAGTTTGATCAAAATCTCGGCAGATTGGTACTGGTAGGAAGAGATACGTATTCTGGAGAAAAAATCAACTTCACGCTGTACTTTCAACGATTAGACAAGGGTCTGGAAAATTTTGATTTGTTCGAATGTCACTCCGACGCATATACCTGCTGGAACATCTACAACCTCTACGTCAATAACCCCGCCGATCCCGTAGTTTACAATCCCCCAACGGCGCCAGCACCAACACCTGTACCCAACGTACCAAAAAAGAAAACAAACCTGCCACCAGCCCCGTCGGGCGAATCGGGTGGTGAGATGGAAACGCCCCGAACGGATGTTCCTAAGACGAAACCCGTGCCCGCTCCAGCTCCCGTACTTACGCTCGTGAATGTATCGGGCATCGTGAGTGATGCGAAAAACAAACGACCCGTTACGGCCACTATCGACTATCAGCTTTCGGCTAGTAAGCAAATGCTGGACTCGGTGCAGAGCTTTGCGTCGACGGGAGCCTATCGAATGAGTTTACAAAAAGGGCAAGTGTATACTTATATCGCGTCGGCACGGGGATACCAATCAACCAGTGGCGTTTTGGATTTGAGCAAAGTAGCTGGTGGACAGAAACTAACCCGCGATATTGCACTAACACCCCTGGCCGTGGGCGATAAGGTGACACTCAAGAATATCTATTTCGAAATGTCGAAATCAGATTTATTGTCGGCCTCCTTTGCCGAGCTAGACAAACTGGTATCCATGATGCAGGATAACCCCAATATGAGTATCCGACTTGAAGGCCACACCGACATCATCGGCGACCACGACAAAAATCTACAACTCTCCCGCGACCGCGTCATTGCCTGCCAACGCTATCTGGTTCAGAAGGGAATCGACATCGACCGAATTCAGACGATTGGTTACGGCGACACGCGGCCTATTCTGACCAAAGGCACCGACGAAGAACGTAAGGTGAACCGCCGGGTGGAGTTTGTGATTCTGACGATTTGATGGCAACAACACCCGACAACCCACACGACAGGTTTTTTAAAGAGACATTTTCTCAGCCTGAAATTCTGATCGACTTTTTAAACGTGTTTGCGCCAGAGGCTGTCCGGGAACGTATCGACTACACTACATTGACCCGTGAAGTGGATACGTTTACCGATGAACAACTAGCGGAACATTTCGCTGATCTTGTTTTTTCGGTGCAGTATGCTGGCCACCCTATCCGGCTTGTTCTCTTGTTGGAACACAAAAGCTACACTGAGGAGTACCCACATTTTCAGATCAACCGGTATCTGCTCAACCTTTGGGAGAGTCAGATCAAACAGAAACAACCGTTGACACCCGTGCTACCTGTTGTGGTCTATCATGGCAACCGACGGTGGAAAAAGCGCAGTGTGCCTGATTATTTCGCCCCCTTGCATGAAACACTCAACGCCTATCTGCCTGCGTTCGATTATCTACTGATCGACCTGTCGACACTCTCTGACGAACGACTCCCTACATTACAGTCAGATTACGCCCGACTTACGGCTATTCTATTGCAGAATAGTCGCCGGAAGCGCGAACTGACACGCATGCTGGACACCTTTGCCGATGTTGTCCGCCGATTAGTCGAAACACCGGTCGGGCAACGTTTCGTAGGTACTGGTTTTCTCTATTTATCATACACCGCCGACTTGACCAAAGTCGAACTATTCGGTATCTTTAGCCGTATTTCTTCAAAAACCGAATCTTCTACCATGACAGTCGCCGAAGAACTATTACAGGAAGGACGTCGCCAAGCTATGACAGCCGCTGAAGAACTATTACAGGAGGGACGTCGCCAAGCTATGACAGCCGCCGAAGAATTAATACAGAAAGAGCGCCGACAAGCTATGACAGCTGCCGAAGAACTGGTACAGAAAGAGCGCCGACAAGCTATGACAGCCGCTGAAGAACTGGTACAGAAAGAGCGCCGACAAGCTATGACAGTTGCCGAAGAACTGGTACAGAAAGAGCGGGAACAAAGTCGTCAGAATAAGATCAAATTCATTAAGGCTATGTTGAATTTGAACCTCACGGCTGATACCATTGCCTCAGCGGCAGAGCTGCCCCTGGCGGAGGTAGAAACTATTATAGATGAAATTAATCGTACTCAAGCTACATAGGTTTGCGCTGGTTCATCCATGTGCCAAAGCGAACCACACCGGTTCGCTTTTTTGTTGCCGCTTAACAAGGCACTACGAGACTAGGCTACCTATGCCGTCTATTTACCTATCTTTGCACTTATTTTTTAACCGCACAACGGTCTCCGGCTCTGACAGGAGACCATTCGTGCTTTCCGATTATGCCAGGCGTGAAGTACCAACAATATGAGTCCCTCGACTACGCGCAGATCGCAGCCGAGGTATTGACTTACTGGAATCAAAATCAGGTATTTGAACAATCAGTGGCGATCCGCGATGGGCAGCCCACATTTACGTTCTACGAAGGACCGCCATCAGCCAATGGAGCCCCTGGAATTCACCATGTGATGGCCCGGACGATTAAGGACATTTTTTGTCGGTATAAAACGCTTCAGGGATTCCAGGTCGAGCGCAAGGGCGGCTGGGATACACACGGACTACCCATCGAATTGCAGGTTGAAAAAGAATTGGGTATTACCAAAGATCATATTGGCAAACCCGAGTCGGAAGGGGGTATCAGCGTGGAAGAGTATAACCGCAAATGCCGTGAAACGGTCATGCGGTTTACGGATCAGTGGAACGACCTGACCCAGAAAATGGGCTATTGGGTGGACCTTGATAATCCTTACGTCACCTACAAAAACGAATACATCGAATCGGTTTGGTGGCTGCTCAAACAGTTGTACGACCAAAAAACGGCAACTGGCGAGCGAATGCTCTATAAAGGCTACACGATCCAACCCTATTCGCCAAAGGCAGGAACGGGTTTAAGTTCGCACGAGTTGAACATGCCGGGCACCTATAAAGATGTGCGGGATACGACCATTGTTGCCCAGTTTAAGGTGAAGCCAAGCGGTAAATCGGGCTTTTTGTTTTTCGATTCTGCCGATGCCGATATCTATATCCTGGCCTGGACCACCACGCCCTGGACACTTCCCGCCAACTCCGCGCTGACCGTTGGGGCCAACATCGACTATGTATTGGTGAAAACCATCAACCCCTACACGCACGTAGTGGTGCATGTGGTGATGGCCAAAAACTTAGTGGGACGATGGTTGAACGAAAAAGGCAAGGTCGATTCGCGTACTAGTCCCGCCTTCGACGCCTACTTGCCCACGGATAAAATAACGCCCTGGACCATTGTTTCGGAGTTTAAAGGCCAACACCTCGAAGGTATCGAGTATGAGCAGTTAATGCCCTATGTTCAACCAGCTACTCCTGCTTTCCGGGTTATTCTGGGCGATTTCGTCACGACTGAAGATGGTACGGGTATCGTGCATACGTCGCCAACTTTTGGGGCCGATGACTTCCGGGTAGCGCAGGCTGCGGGTATTCCACCGATCATGGTCAAGGATGAAACGGGAAAATATGTACCGATTGTGGATAAACACGGCCAGTTTGTGGATGAAATCACAGATTATGCCGGACGGTACGTAAAAGAGGAATATTACTCCGACGAAGAACGCGAAGATCCTGATTTCAAGCCAACCGATGTGCTGATTGCCATCAAGCTGAAGGAAGAAAACAAAGCGTTCCGGGTTGAGAAATACGAACACCCCTATCCACACTGCTGGCGGACGGATAAGCCGATTTTGTATTATCCGCTCGATAGCTGGTTTATCCGCACGACAGCAAAGAAAGAGCAATTGGTTGAACTGAACAAAACGATCAACTGGCAACCCGAGAGTACGGGAACAGGCCGCTTCGGCAACTGGCTCGAAAATCTTGTAGACTGGAACCTAAGCCGTAGCCGTTTCTGGGGAACACCCCTGCCGATCTGGCGCACTGAAACGGGCGAAGAAGTTTGCGTTGGATCGGTCGACGAAATGAAGGCGCATGTCGCAGAAGCCCAGAAATCTGGCAAGCTAAGCGACGAGCAACAAGCGAAAAACGACGAGTTTCTGCAAAAGCTTTCATCCGGCGATTACGACCTCCACCGGCCTTATGTCGATGAAGTGTATTTCGTATCGGAGAGCGGTCAAGTGATGCAGCGCGAATCTGACCTGATCGACGTTTGGTTTGATTCAGGAGCGATGCCGTATGCGCAATGGCATTATCCGTTCGAAAATCAGGACGTGTTCAAAAAAGCGTTTCCGGCCGATTTTATCTCCGAAGGCGTTGACCAAACTCGGGGCTGGTTCTTTACGCTCCATGCCATTGCGGTGATGCTATTTGATTCGGTGGTGTTCAAAAACGTAGTTTCGACAGGATTGGTGCTGGATAAAAACGGCAACAAAATGTCGAAACGACTAGGCAATGCTGTCGATCCATTTGAAACACTTGCGAAATATGGCCCCGATGCAACGCGCTGGTACATGATCACCAACGCTGAGCCCTGGGATAACCTTAAATTCAATACCGATGGCATTGGCGAAGTGCAGCGGAAGTTGTTCGGCACACTGTCCAATACCTATAACTTTTTCGCGCTCTACGCCAATCTGGATGCGTTTACGTTTGCCGGACGAAGCGTGCCTGTAGCTGAACGACCTGAACTGGATCGCTGGATTTTATCCAAACTGCAATCATTGATTCTGGAAGTTGGTACTCAGTTTGATAGCTACAATCCTACGAAAGCAGGTCGGGCGGTTCAGGATTTCGTGAACGACCAGTTATCAAACTGGTACGTCCGTTTATCGCGCAGGCGTTTCTGGTCCGGGGTCGCGATCGACGGTGAATTGACTCTCGACAAACGGGCGGCCTACGAAACTCTGCACGAATGTCTGACAACCATATCGCAATTAATGTCGCCTATCGCGCCGTTTTATGCCGATTGGTTGTATCGCAACCTAACAGAAGCCGCCACGTCGGTTCACTTAACCGACTTCCCGGCGGCTGATCAGGCGCTGATCAACACAGAACTGGAGCAATCGATGGAACTGGCCCAGGAAGTATCGTCGCTGGTACATTCGCTTAGAAAAGGCCATAAGCTAAAAGTTCGGCAGCCACTAAGCCGTGTACTGATTCCGGTCCTGAATGCGGATACGCGTCGGCAAATTGAGCACGTTAGCCCGATCATTATGTCGGAAGTGAACGTAAAAGCGGTTGAGTTTGTGGATGATGCCAGCGGTATCCTGAAAAAGAAAGTTAAACCGAACTTCAAGGCGCTGGGCCCTAAGTTTGGCAAACAGATGAAAGATGTTGCCGCCGTCATCACAGCGATGACGCCCGAGCAATTGAAACAACTGGAACAATCCGACAGCTTGCAGCTTGGCTCGTTCGATTTACAATTGTCGGATGTTGAAATTCTGACCGAAGATATTCCAGGCTGGCTCGTGGCCAGCGACAGTGGCTTGACAGTGGCACTAGACGTTCATGTAACCGACGAATTACGGGGAGAAGGTATTGCCCGCGATTTTGTAAACCGGATTCAGAACCTGCGTAAAGACCGTGATTTTTCGGTGACTGACAAGATTCGCATTGAACTTGAACGGAACAACGAAGCACTGGCAACCGCCATTGAAGCCAACCGTGATTATATCCAGCAGGAAGTTCAGGCCGTTTCACTAGATTTAGTGAGTGGCCTAAATGGCACTGCGGCAGAAATAGAGATGGACGAGTTCCAGTTACGGCTCAAAATAGAACGGGCTTAACGATCAAACCTCCCGAACGCGTTGAGTTGCTAGAGCGGCACCGTTTCAGGACGTGAGTTTACGAGAGGCACCTTCGATCGAAGGTGCCTTTTTGCTTGTTCAGTAGTTTCTGTCTGAACCACTGAATTTACCCAATATTGTAAAATAAGTACACAACGGCATGAATGTTGTAAGTAAGTACCTGAGTACGTAATTGATATGCTGTTAAAATTCCCTTGCTGCCATTTGTTGAAGCGGGCCCAGCTATACTCAAACCCCTAGCCCATTTAATGAATAGTAGCTTACGATTAGTAGCGGCACTCACTTAAATACTTACAACCTTGATAGATATTTTACGAACTACGTTACACTCATTTGTCAATAATTATCAGGCCGTTATGTGGCGGCTACGTGAGTGTTCGCTCAACGATGAGCAATTAGGGATTGCCGTAGGACTCAGTGGAAACGCCATTCGGAACCGGCGCAGCAAGCCCGATCTCTGGAAACTATCAGATGTTCAGCGATTAGCTGCTCATTTTACGCTACCCACTACAGCTTGTGTTCAGCTCAATCAGACACTCAATGAGCTGACAAGTACCCTAAAAAAACTCTCTCCCGACGAACGTCGACGCATTGAACGACAGTTACTTGTAAAGATAACTCAGTTGGAATCGTACAATCAAAGCGACTGGCCCGTCAGGAATTTACTTAAGATGCATCAGGCATTGTACAATGCCTGAAAACTAATTAGCTGATTGCGAACAAATTACGCTTATTGACGGATTTGTCGGTCGTCAGGTGTAATTTTACGGTGTCTTCTCATTCACCGTATGCACTACGCTCGTTGCCTGACTCTGGCTTTCCTTCTGATTTTTGGGCAGAACGTTCTGGCTCAATTACCTGGTATTGTTCGTGGCCCCTACTTGCAGGTACTTACACCAAACTCGGTTGTCGTTCGCTGGCGTACAGATCAGCCCACAACTGGTCGGGTATGGTATGGTTTGGCAGCCAGTCAGCTTATTGAGAATACCCGTGAAAGCCAGCCCACTCTCGAACATGCACTGACCATCACGGGGCTGCAACCGGCAACCCGCTACGCCTATGCCATTGGCTACGACGATACACAATTAGCATCGGGTCCAGACTACTATGTTAAAACGGCTGTGTCGACTGGCGATACCCGCCCCTTTCGGATGTGGGTACTAGGTGACTTTGGCAGTGGCAGCGATAATCAGACAAACGTCTATCAGGCCTATCGCAATGCTACTGCTAACCGGCCAGCTGATTTATGGCTTTGGCTTGGCGACAATGCGTACTCGTTTGGCTTCGAGGAAGAATATCAACGGCTGGTTTTTCCGGTGTACGCACCCACACTCCGCAATACGCCCCTATTTATTACACCGGGCAATCACGATTACGCCGATAGCGAAACAAATTTCAACACAGCCTATTACAATCTATTTTCGTTTCCGCAACAGGGTGAAACAGGGGGTGTTCCGTCGGGTTCAAAGTCATATTATTCTTCCAGCTACGGCAATGTCCATTTAATCTCACTGGACTCGCAGGGCCGACAGGATGGACAATATCGGCTATATGATACCACCTCCACTCAGGTACAATGGCTCAAACGTGATCTGGCGGCTAACAAATTGCCCTGGACAATCGTCATTTTTCACCATCCACCCTATAGCAAAGGCGGCCACAACTCCGATACGGAGGAATCTATGCGGCTTATCCGCGAGAACCTGACCCCAATTCTGGAGCGCTACGGAGTCGATTTAGTCCTGAATGGGCATAGTCATGGCTACGAACGAACGTACCGGATTAAGGGATTACGTGGTTTAGCTAACACCTACGATAAAAGCCAAAACCTTGTCGAAAATACGACAGCCCGTTACGATGGCTCGCCCAACTCCTGCCCTATTCTGACAAAGGGCCAGGGCACGGTGTACATTGTTAACGGTTCTGGTGGTCAACTAGGCGGACAATCCGTCGACTTTCCTCATCCGGCTACGGTTTATAATAATACTACACTTGGTGGATCAATGCTGCTTGACGTAGTTGATAATCGCCTGGATGCTCAGTTAGTCATGTCCGACGGTTCTGTGCAGGATAAGTTTACGATCATGAAAAATGTGAATAAATCGGCTTCCTTTACCGCCGAGTTCGCCGACACACTTGCCTTTTCGGCATCATGGATAGGCGACTATCGCTGGCCAACTGGACAAACCAGCCGTACCATTCGCTACGTAGCCGATAAGGCCGGCACGTTCCCAGTTGTTGTTACTGACGACCGGCAGTGTCTGGCCGACCAATTTACGGTAAGCGTCCAGCAACCGCCTAAACTAACGGCAAACGTATCCGGTACTACATCGGTTTGTGTAGGCAGCACCTTCGCGGTTACAGCAACACCCGAAAATACCAGCAAGGCGTCAACCTGGCAGTACGATGTGCTCCTGTCTGATGCCTCGGGTGATTTTACAAACGAAACGATTGTTGGCTCAGGGTCACTGACAACTCTAAATGCGTCGCTTCCAGCCAATTTAGCTCCCGGCGCAGGCTACAGAGTACGAGTGCGGCCACGCGGCATTTCGTATGCACAGCTTGTATCGAGCGATGGATTTACAGTAAAACCCTTACCAACCGCTACATTAGCTGGCTCGGGAACGGTATTGCAAGGACAACCCATTGATCTCTCGCTCAGCTTCACAGGCGATAGCCCCTGGAAAGGCACGTTGTCGGACGGAACGGCTTTTTCGAGCAGCACAACGCCCACTGTCCAAACAGTTCAACCAACCAAATCCACTGTTTACTCAATAGCGAGTGTTGAAAATAGTTGCGGGAAAGGCAGCGCTTCAGGACAGGCAACCATAACAGTGCTTTTACCGACCGCCGAAGAAGAATTTTCGGGTGGACAACTTCGGATTTACCCGAATCCAACGCATGAAGTAGTGTATATTGAGTTAACGACGAATCAGAAAAAGGAGGTCACGTTAAGCCTGAGTGATAGTCAGGGCCGATCGGTGTTCCAGAAACAATATGGATCGGTTTCTTCGGTAATAGAAACTATTTCAATGCCCCATGCCACAGGAACCTATATGCTTACTATTCAGGCGGGGCAGAATAAGGTGGTTAGAAAGGTGGTGCGGCAATAAGGGGAACAGGTATTTTGAAGTAGGTCAACCTAATTTTCTTCTTTCTTCCCGAGATCCATTGCTGTTGACTTACCTTAACATACCCGTATGCGCTATTGGCGATTATTCCTGCTATTCGTAAGTAGTCATGTGGCTTTTGCTCAACTGGCAAGCCCTGATCTTAATCAGGACCCCGTTTTTACGACTGTTTTAAAGCGTCGTCTCACCTACCCTCGCCAGGCTGAGTGGTCCAGTGTATATGGTCGGGTTTTTGCCGGATTTACCGTTGATAATAAAGGGCGTATCCAGAACATTTCAATTCTAAACTCCAGCCACAAAGGCACTTATTATGGCTTTGAACCAACTATTCGAACAGCCTTAAAAAAGTTACCTTCCCTAAGTCTTCAATACGCCGGTAGCTACATTTTACCGGTTTCTTTCATTTTTGTGGATTACCGCCATACGGATAAACCCTTTATTCCCCAGGATACCCTATTTATTCAGGATCTGGCGGGCCGAATCATATTGAAGGAGATCAATGTATTTGGCAGTAGTACCAATAGTAGAGAGCGGATCATAGCCGCAGAAAAAAACGAGCCCTATTAAGTGCCTGTGAGACACATATTGTGTTTTCGCTTGGCTTTTCCGAGTGAAAACAGGAGGCTTCATCACAAAGAATCCTGACGCAGTTGCATTCTGCGTTTTACCCTATTTACCCGGCTTCCAATTCTCAGGAAGTAGTACAGCCACCCTGACAAAACAACCCCAATCACGACGACAACAACCCAGATTTTACCGTCTTCCCGTAGTATTTCTGTTAGTTTATCCATTTTGCTACTCGTTATAAATTGCCTGGGTCTTGTACTTGTATCGCCTGATGGGCAGCCGACTTTTTCGCTTCTTCCTGTTCGTCCAAATTTAGTTCTAACCGGCGCAGTCTAACGCGAAGTTGAGTAATCCAAAAACCAAGTAAGGTAAAGCCAATAAAAGCAGGTCTGATAATCCGTTTTATGGAGCTATCGGAATCATATTGATTAAAACCGGGGTTCCCGCCGTTGCCAGGATGTAATGAATCCGTTAAGCGGGGGAGGATAAGAATAAGGGGAATAAAAATAGCAAAGGCGAAGATGTTGTAGACCGAAGAAATTCTAGCTCGGCGCATCTCGTCGTCAAACGATCCCCTTAGTACAAAATAAGCCAGATACATAAGCATACCAACGGCAACGCCATTCGTTTTAGGATCATTGGGCCATAAATCGCCCCAGGCAAAATAGGCCCATACCGATCCGGTAACACAACCCAGAACACCAAATAGAAGAGCCGTATTGGCAAATTCCACTGATAACAAATCATCGTCAGCTTTCCCTTTTCTGAGGTACCGTATCGAAAAAATAGCGGACGACAGCAGCATAACCATCATCGCAATCCAAAGGGGGGGATGAAAGAACGTATTGCGGATTGCCTCGTGTAAAATAGGTAATTTAGGCACAGGGCTCATCAAGCCTGCAATAAAGACATACGTTAAAATGAGAACGGTCAACGCTTTCCACCAGTGTTTTAGCATATGTCTATGGGCAAGTTTAGAATAGCGTTCAAAGATAGCTATACACCGCTTATGAACGTAAATTTTGCTGCCATATAGTTATCAGATAAACATCTGTATCACAGCCCTGTAAAGGCGGATTTTTAGTAGGAAAACTATGTTCAGGCAACACAAAAGCGCAGTAGGTGCGTCCCTACCCGAAGCATTACAGCACCTGCCCAATTCCAAATAACAGCACAAACAGTAAGGTGGTGAGGGCTAGCTGGCCCAGGCGGGCATTGAGTTCAGCAGGCATCTTATGCGTAGCCACAGCCCGACCGTTCAGTATAAACAGCGGGAACGCCAGTAGGTAAACGTAACTGAACCAGGCCGCCCCTGTCAGAAACGAATAGGCAACAGCACAGGCCATTCCGGTTAGGAGCAATCCCCAATGGTAGCGAATGGCTAGCGGCAACCCCAGACGTGCGGGGATTGAGCGTTTGCCGGTCATGGTGTCGGTTTCAATGTCGCGGATGTTATTGACGTTTAGCACACCCGTAGCAAATAATCCAACGCTTGTGGCGGGTAACAGCAGGATAGCACTGAACGAAAGCGTATGCAAAAAATACGTTCCCAGTACGCCTACCCACCCAAAGAAAATCAGCACGGCAATATCACCAAAACCCGCGTATCCATACGGTCGTTTACCATTGGTGTAGCCAATGGCAGCAGCAATGCTGAGTAGGCCCAAGACCAGGAAAAACCAGAAGATTTTGGGGCCAGCATCATAAAAAGCCAGAGCAAGCAGCCCAATCCCAGAAATAAGCGAGAGTACCGACATTAGTACAATGCCTCGAAGCATGGCTTCTTTACTAATGTCGCCAGTAGCAACGGCCCGGCGGGGCCCCACTCGGAGTTCGGTGTCTTTACCTGAAACCGCGTCGCCGTAATCATTGGCGAAGTTGGACAGGATTTGGAGGAAGATGGTCGTCAGAGCGGCCAAAAGTGCAATTGGCCAACTGAAATGGTGATCGGCATATGCCAGAAAACTACCAAGAATAATACTGGCTAAGGATAGCGGTAACGTACGCGGCCGGGCAGCCGCAATCCAGCTTTTCATAATGGATAATGTAAAATGAATAATGGATAATGATGTTATCAGCAAATGGCCGATCCACTCATTATCCATTATTCATTATTCATTTTACATTAGCTATTAACATTACATGCCAATAGCTTTCTTAAACTCTTCATCTTCAGGCTTCACTTTCGAGCCGAAGAAGTTGGTCAGGTCACCTTTTTCATTGATGACATATTTGCAGAAATTCCAGGTAGGTGCCTGCTCATTCCAGCCATTCAACGACTTGGTCGTCAGCCATTTGTAGAGGGGAGCCTGATCTTCGCCCAGTACAGATACTTTCTCGAACATGGGGAAGGTTACGCCGTAATTCTTTTTGCAGAACTCAGCAATTTCTTCGCTGCTGCCGGGCTCCTGGCTTTTGAAGTTGTTGGCCGGGAAGCCCAGAACCACTACTTTATCGCCATGTTCTTTGTAGAATTTCTCCCAATCGGCATACTGTGGCGTAAAGCCGCATTTCGAGGCAACGTTCAGAATGACAACTTTTTTGCCTTTGTAGGCTTTCAGCGCTACAGGTTTGCCATCCAGTGAATTTACAGTGAAATCATAAAGGCTTTTAGTTGGCGCGGCTGCGTCGGCTGGAACCGAGAGAGCAGCCCGTTTGTCGCTAAAAATGCCTTTGACAAGAACGGAAAAGGACATAAAACTAGTGAGTGTAAAAACGACCGCAACCGCGATCATGGAAACGATGAGATTTTTTTTCATGGTTAGTTTGACGTGTTTGTAGAAATTCTGGCAAGGGAACTGTTTAGACTGAACCTGAATCACTTAAACTACATTTTTTCAGGCACCTCTATGCCCAATAAACCCATTGCCTTACGAATAGTTTCACCAATGGCTTTTGATAATACTAGCCGGGTATGTAATTTGATGGGATCGGTTTCTTTCAGTATCGACAGCTTGTCGTAGAACTGGTTAAACGTCTTCGCCAACTCATAGGCATACTGGGCAATATAAGAGGGTGCGTAGGCTGTTCCTGCTTCGGCTACACGCTGCGGATACTGACTCAGCAAAAAGACCAATTGTAGCTCAATCTCATCTAATTCCGTTGCTGACACGGGCCCTTCCAGCGATATAGTCAGGTCGGCGGCCTTCCTTAGTACAGATTGAATCCGGGCGTGAACGTACTGAATGTACGGCCCCGTATTTCCGTGCAGATCAACTGACTCGGCCGGATTGAACTGCATTCGTTTTTGCGGATCTACCTTCAGCAGGTAATATTTCAGAGCGCCTAACCCCAGCATCTGAAACAGGGTTGTCTTTTCGGATTCACTGAACTCGTCGAGTTTACCTTTGGCAGCCTCATCGGCGGCAGTCGACGCAGCGTCGATGGTTTCCTGAATCAGATCGTCGGCATCCACAACGGTGCCTTCGCGCGATTTCATTTTTCCCGTTGGCAAATCCACCATACCATACGACAGGTGATATAACTCATTGGCATACGTCCGCCCTAACCGACGCAGAATAGCAAAAAGCACCGCAAAGTGATAATCCTGCTCGTTGCCTACCACCCAAATGGAGCGGTTATTATGAAAATCCTGGAATTTCAGATCAGTTGTGCCCAGGTCCTGCGTCATATATACCGACGTACCATCCGAACGCATCACCAGCTTCTGATCCAGGCCTTCTTCGGTCAGGTCGATCCAGACCGAACTGTCATCTTTCCGGTAGAAAACCCCCTTTTGTAAGCCTTCCTCAACGACTTCTTTCCCTAGCAAATAGGTATTCGATTCGTAATAGGTTTTATCGAAACTAACGCCAATGCTTTTATAGGTAGCATCGAAACCAGCGTATACCCAGGCGTTGAGTTGGCTCCATAGCGCTACCGTTTCGGGATCACCCTGTTCCCAAAGGCGCAGCATCTGCTGAACCTCGAGCATAAGAGGAGCTTTCTTTTCGGCCTCTTCTTTGAGTGTTCCCTGACTCACCATCTCTTCAATCTGCGCTTTGTAGGCTTTATCGAACAGGACGTAGTATTTCCCAATCAGGTGATCGCCCTTCATGCCCGATGACTCAGGTGTTTCCCCATGACCGAACATCTTGTAAGCCAGCATGGATTTGCAGATGTGAACGCCCCGATCATTAACGATACAGGTTTTCACAACGTCGTAGCCATTGGCAGCCAGAATCCGGCTAACCGAATCGCCCAGAAAATTATTACGTAAGTGCCCGAGGTGCAGCGGTTTGTTCGTGTTCGGCGATGAGAACTCAACCATCACCGACTGTTCTTTTGCAGGCAACAGACCGAATGACGAACTGGCAGCAATGTCATTTAATACTTCAATCCAGGCCGCATCGGCAACACTAATATTCAGAAAACCCTGCACCACATTAAACGCACTGACAAGCGAACTATGTTCGAGCAACCAGGCCCCAATGGTTTGTCCAATTTGCGCAGGTGCCTGCCGAAGGGCTTTGGTTAGCGGAAACGTAACAAAGGTGTAAAGCCCTTCAAATTCTTTTTTAGTAGGCTGTAATGACACTTCACCAATTTCCTGCTGATACAATTCGGAAACGGCACGCTGAATAACAACTTTTAATTCTTCCTGAATATCCATTCGATTGTGAAACTGCGCGAACGGGCAGTTTTCCGATAGCAAAAGTACGAAATGTGCGGCTTATGTAGTGCGACTGGAAAGTCACGCTACTTTCAGGGCCGTAATACAGTAGTTTCTTCCGCTACTGACTTTACTTTTTCTTTCGAGAAGAATACCGGGAAATACTTATTCTCGGCCCAGATCGGGAACAAATCGCCGTAATGCGGGCTATCGGGATTACCCGACTGACCAGGGTTGTTGATGCCTAACGTTTTATCCCAATCTTCGGTATCGACCAAAATACGAAACGACGCGCCGTGGGTTTGGTTGAGATTGGCACTCGTTGCATTAACCGTTTCGGCATAGCCACCCCGAGGCAACGGACCGAGATTGATTTTCTTCCGCATAGCCTTGTCAACCAGATTACTAAGCGGGTGTGTAAGCGTAATGTGTTTATTCTTCGATTGACCATACTGCCACTTGTCCATGTCGTTCCCGAGTCGGTTGGTGAGTTCGGCTACGGCATGGTCCAAGCAGGAAAGAAGTAA
Source organism: Spirosoma migulaei (assembly GCF_054776855.1). Taxonomy (NCBI): domain Bacteria; kingdom Pseudomonadati; phylum Bacteroidota; class Cytophagia; order Cytophagales; family Cytophagaceae; genus Spirosoma; species Spirosoma migulaei. The sequence continues at coordinate 91,558 of NZ_BAAHBG010000004.1, forward strand.
ACTATCACGAGAGGCCGTTGGAACGAGAAGGGCATCTAGTACCCGTTTCGATGGCAGACTTTTTAAGTAAGGCTGAGCGTTTTTCGGTACTTTTTGCCAATAAACAGCCTGTTTTAACTGCTCTTCCCAGGCAACATAAATGGCGGCAGCAATGGAGTTTGGGTCAAGTTTATAATCCCATCGGTGCAAATACGCCAAGGCCTTTGCGGTCTGATTAGTAGGCGATGACAGGTTTTGAAGTAGTGGGACGAGCGTCCGGGCCGGAATAGCCAGATAATCGGCTTGCAAGGCCATAAAATCGACCAGATTTTTACGCTTGCCATCACTTAACACTTCTTCTATTCGGTGCGCCCTACTCGGGGAAGCCCATGTCCAGCCAACGGCATTACGGTGCGAAAAATCAACTGGTGTTAAGTTATTATTTGCCGTTGCTACGTAGCCTTCGGGTGGGTTCAGTTTATTGGGAAGTTGCTGAATGGGTAGATAACCGCTCCACTCAAACCGGCCATCGCCCGGAACGGGCACTAAACCCGTAAAGTTTTGCCGAATGGGCGCCAGTCCCACGGCCTGCCAGCCAATGGTGCCAGTCTTATCCGCCCAGATCATGTTTTCGCCTGGAACCCGGCTATACAGGCAGGCTTGCCGAAATTCCGTCCAGTTCTTCGACTGATTCATGCGCAAACTAGCCAGATAAGGCGCACAGCCCGTATCGAGCCATCCCGCCCGAACAGCATAGGCTTTATGATGTTGTTTATCTTCAAATACAACCGGTCCATGACGTGTGTACTTTAACTCGGCCTGAACCGGTTTGCCAACCTTCATCGGAATGGTTTCAGTAAACGTTTTCATAGTCTCCCACCGATCCACCTTACCGTTACCTCTATAGCGATATTGATTGGGATTGGCGGGGTTGGTATCGTACACATACAAATCTTCATTATCCGTTTCGAAGATGGTCAGTCCCCAGGCACCGTAGTCGTTGTGGCCAATGGAAATACCCGGCAAGGTTGGTTCCCCCCCTCCTATTACATTCCAGCCGGGCGAATCCACGCCGGGCGCGTTCAGATGCACCCAGTAGCGCAGGGAAGGCGTCGACTGCGAGCGGTGCGGGTCATTCGCCAGCATCGGATATCCACTGGCTGACTTATTGCCCGAAATGACCCAGTTATTGGAGCCAACAAACTGTTTTTCAGTATCGAACCAATCGTCAACGGAACGACTTGCTTCATCTTCATCCGCTTTTGATAGTCTTCCTTTAAAGGTGAGGGGTAATCGAAACGCTTCATAGATTTCCAGAATCGGCTGAAATAATTCGTCGCCGTTCACATGGAGCGTCAGGTCTGGCTCACCTGCTTTGGTGATAGGATGAAACCATTGTAGCTCACGAAGTTTTTCAGGGCCAATGAGCTTCACTAACCGACCGTAATTTAACTCATCGCGAACATTACCCAATAGACCCTGGTGGCGGCTGATAACGACTTCAGGCGTCCAAAAGCCTGGTTTTGTTTCAAGCACCCGAAATTCGAAAGGTAGTTTCTCGGGGGTTTTCAGGATTTCCGTAATGTAAGTGTTAATCCCATCGACAAACGCTCGGACAATCTGTGGCCCATGGGGATGGTAATGGAGTAGCTCCTTGGTAATGTCGCCCCTGAACTGAAATAGTCTTGTCCCAATATCCCGCTTGGTTTCCTGCGGCCCCAGCAATTCAGCCACGGTGCCGGTTGCTTGCCGACGCCATATTTCCAGTTGGAACAAGCGATCCTGAGCAGCCGAATATCCCTGCGCAAAAAACAGATCATGCTCGTTTTTTGCGTAGATATGATTGACACCCCATCGGTCGCGGATGATTTCAACAGGTTGTTGCAGACCAGGTGTTTGTTGGGAACAGGCAGATGAGAACGTACTAATAACTAGAAGAAGAGGTAGTATTCGGCGCATTACGTTGAGGCTATTTTAGAGTAAGATAGCCAACAATTTGTTCACCTAAACTTTAACAGGTAGTTAGCAAGTAAAAGGTAACTATGTTGTTACTTTCAATAACCAATCATACTACCCGACAACCATGAAAACTATTATAAATAAAGTCCTAATAATAAGCCTGTTAACAATTCTGACTGGTTGCATAACAGCGAACTTTCAGTCAAACGTAAAAGCGGATGCCAAACCGGAATTTCGTCGTATTCTAATCGTCTCGAAGCTCTCAAACGTTAGTCAGACCTATTTGCCTACATTCCAAACGGCGTTTCCGGCTGGCTATCAAGTGTGTACCGTATCAAGCAGCCCAATCGCATTCGAGAGCCCAGAAGAATCAATTGAAAAGCAACGGCAGACCTGCCAAAGTGAGGTTATTTTAACCATTGATTTTAATCGAAATTATACAACCGGTTCTGGCAAGTATATATCGTCCTATAATGAACTTCTTTTAGAGATGACGGACCTTACAACTGGAAAACCTTTCTGGAAAGCCCTTGTCACAACCGGCGGAAGCAGTGAAGTTCCTCCCCGTCAGATTGTCAATCAACTTATCAAGGACGGTATTATCGAAGGAACAGTTCCGCTCTAAAAATCCTATCCAACAAACCAGTAGCGTTAAGAGCTACTTTTCTAGTTTTTATTAAACAAAACGTGGCGTCAGACTTTACAGTCTGACGCCACGTTTTGTTTTGACTAGCAGCAACTTACCCTTTTATGCTACTCAAATAGGTCTTGTTGCCGTTCTTATTGATGTAATATTTACCACCACGAGGGCCGGTCATGACTTTCTCGCCATTTGGGCCTTTTTTAGAAGCATCAACCGGTGCTTTATAGTCGGCCGGAGTGGCTTTTTCCTCCTTCACGGCAGGCGTCGACGCTTTGGCGGTTTTGCTCATTTTATCGTCCTTTAGGCCTGCATTGTCAGCGGCCTTATCTGCCTTTTTAGCGGCTTTATCCATCTTTGCGTCAGCTGTAACAGCTCCTTTATCAGCAGCATCTTTGGCGTCTTTTTTAGCATCCTTAGCCGCTCTGACCTTGGCCATTCGCTCGTTCATGGCCGCCTGTTTAGCAGCATCGGTCGTTGCCTCTGCATTACCTTTAGCATCCGCTTTAGCCTCTTTTGCGGCATCCTTGGCAGCCTTCTTATCGGCCTTCGCCTGTGCTTTAGCTGCTTTGTCGGCATCGGTCATACCCTCTTTTGCAGCATCCTTAGCCGCTTTCTTCTCCGCTTTCGCGGCTGCCTTAGCCGATGCGTCCGCATCGCTCATCTCTTTCTTGGCTTTGCTTTTCGACGGTTTAGTATCCTGGGCTATACTATTAAATGTGGCCAGTAAGCCGAGGGCAAAACACAGCATTAACAAATTCTTTTTCATGGTCATTGGATTGGGGTTTATGAAACAACTGGAAAATATTAACTCTTAGGACGGAAAGATGGGTATAAAATCACGTATCTGTCACTAAAAATGACTTAAATTTTTCTTAAATTTGATATAAATATAGTAGCTGACAGCCAGTCACGAATAGCTAGTTAGCTCGTCTTATCTACGCCTGTTTGTCCGGCATATACGCTACTCGGAAAGACGCAATGATTAGTACAAATCCACCCCGTTCGCAAACTCCTGCCGATTACCTCAAGCGTTATTATGGCTATGATCGGTTTCGTCCCATGCAGGAAGCCATTATTCAGTCTATCCTGAGTGGACGCGACACAGTAGTCCTGATGCCAACCGGGGGGGGAAAATCCGTTTGTTTCCAAATTCCTGCTTTGATACTCCCCGGCCTGACGGTGGTGGTTTCGCCCCTGATTGCGCTCATGAAAGATCAGGTGGGTGCGTTGCACATGAACGGTATTCAGGCGGCTTTCTATAACAGTACCCAAACCAGCCGCGAACAGCGCGATATTGAAGACGATTGCATCAGTGGCAAGCTCAAATTGCTCTACGTTTCTCCTGAAAAATTACTAACCGAGTCATTTTTTCATTTTCTGGAGCGCGTCAATGTCTCGCTGTTTGCGATCGACGAAGCGCATTGCATTTCATCGTGGGGACACGATTTCCGACCGGAATATACCCAACTGCATATCCTGAAGGAGAAGTTTCCGACCGTACCGACCATTGCCCTCACCGCTACTGCCGATAAACTCACCCGACACGATATTGCCACCCGGCTCGGCATGCATGATCCAGCGGTATTTGTGGATTCGTTTAATCGGAAAAACCTGAGTTTACAGGTGCTGCCCGGCCAGAATCGGATTCAGCAAATCATTAAGCTGTTGCAACAGAAACCCGATACATCGGGTATTATTTACTGTCTGAGTCGCAAATCGACGGAATCCCTCGCGGCTAAGTTGCAGGAGAAAGGGTTTAGCGCGGCTTTCTACCACGCGAAAATGGACCCCGACGATCGGTCGAAAACGCAGGAAGCTTTCCTCCGCGACGATGTCCGCATTATGTGCGCTACCATTGCGTTTGGGATGGGCATCGACAAGTCGAATGTGCGCTGGGTAATTCATTACAACATGCCCAAAAACATCGAGAGCTTTTACCAGGAAATTGGGCGTGCAGGGCGCGATGGTGCAGCGGCCCAAACTGTTCTGTTCTATAGTTTCGCCGATGTGGCTACCTATAAGGAGATGCTCGCCGAAAACAGTCCAGCTAATCTTGGTCTACAGCTGGCCAAACTGGAACGGATGCAGCAATACGCAGACGCCCACACCTGCCGCCGACAAATCCTGCTCTCGTATTTTTCCGAAGAACTGTCTGAACCCTGCGGCAACTGCGATGTGTGCCGAGACCCGCGTGTCACCTTCGATGGTACAATTCTGGCGCAGAAAGCCTTGTCGGCGATGGTTCGCACAGGCGAGCGCGTACCAATGAACCTGCTGATTGACATTTTGCGTGGTTCCCGAAGTCAGCAGGTGTTGCAAGGCGGCTACGATCAGGTAAAAACATACGGGGCTGGCCGCGATCTTAAATTTGAAGACTGGCGAAATTATATCCATCAATTGATCAACATTGGGGTCATTGAAATTGCCTACGAGCAACATTACGCCCTCCGCCGGGGCATCCTGGCCGATCAGGTATTGCGGGGAACGCGCAAAATTGACCTCGTTCGGCCTGATGATGCCCCAAAGCCGGTGGTCGAGAAAACGAAGACCAAAACCGAAACCCAGCGCGACGATCTGTTCGAACGGCTACGTACACTACGCAAGCAACTTGCCGACGAACAGAACGTACCCGCCTACGTTATTTTTACGGATACGACCCTCGAAGACATGGCCCGCCAGCGGCCAATCACCCCGGATGCACTACGGAATGTGAGCGGGGTGGGCGAACGGAAACTCCAACTGTTCGGGAAACAGTTTCTGGACGAGATTCTCGGTTATGTTCGCGGTCGGGTGCAGGCTGGCGAAAAGCCAAAAGGATCGACCCAATTAGTAACCCTTGATCTGTACAATAATGGCCTTACCATGGAGCAGATTGCGGCCGAGCGCCAGCTCACAACCGGCTCTGTTGCGAGCCATTTAGTGCAGCTTTCCAAATCGGGATACGATATTGATTTAGTCTCACTTATTGACCCTACCGAACGGCGCGAAATTGAAAAAGCCATTGCGGCTGTAGGTATCGAAGAAGGGCGTTTAAAGCCTGTTTTCGAGCATTTAGGTGGCCGCTATGACTATGGCAAATTAACGCTTGTGGCAGGGCTTCTTTAAAGATAAAATCCATTTTTTGCTTGGACCGTTGGATAATTCTTAGGGAAATAGTTGGTATATAGCAGAGAATCAGTTAAGTTCGTATTCTAGTGGAAAACAGGCCCGTCAGTCAAGTGCGGGTTTTGTTGTCTATATGTATCACAACAACTAATGTAATTTTGATAAAAGAAGTAAGTTTTTCACTGCTCATGGCCGCCGTAAAATCGGGGCCGGGTGTCGTGCCAACAACGCATCCGATCTCCATTTTCAGCCCCGACACGAGCCGAATTCTTCCCTCAAACGGCCTCAACAATCCTCAATTATTAGTCGTCGATTCAACCAAACGACTGTTCCCAATTTACTTCTGCGGAGAAGAAGTACCCGTTAACGAACCTAAAGTGTCGCGCCGTTGGGCACAAACATTACGCACCTATGGAGCACAGGAAGAGTTCCTGTTTGATCTTCGTTCCCGTGCCTCTGAGTTTTTCCCGGTCATTGACCCTATTCTCCGTAAATACAAAATTCCGCGCGACTTTCGATTCATGCCGCTTGCCGAAAGTGCGTTGGACAACCGGAGTGTATCGTATCGGGGAGCCGCCGGTTACTGGCAGATTATGCCGGGTACTGCCCGCGAGTTAGGTCTGAAAGTAAACGGGAAAGTAGATGAACGCCTGAATCTGGAAAAAGCAACGGTAGCGGTTTGTCGGCATTTGCACCAACTCTATCGGGAATTAGGCTCCTGGACACTAGTGGCTGCAGCTTATAATGGTGGTATCACGCATGTGATGAACAAAATGGAGCAGCAGGGCCAAACCAGTTATTATCGGCTGCGGCTACACCGCGAAACAAGTCACTACCTGTTCCGCATTCTGGCGTTCAAAGAACTACTGACGAACCCGCGCCAATACGCTCTCTTATTAAGTGGTTCAACCATTGCTGAGTTGACAAAGCCATTGCCTAGTTGGCATAAGCCGCTGGCTCTCCCGAAAAAAATCAAGGATTCGCCTACTATCGAACTGGTTGACGAAGATTTTACCGATCCAATGTGGGGGCCACGTCCAAATACAACCTTAACCAAAGCCCCCTCGGATACCGACCAATTAATTGCTAGTGCAGCTTTAGCCAAAAAAGCGCTTAACACCCCGGCTGCCGATTTAGAACAGCAAGGTCAACATTTACCAATCAAGAAATTAATGATGGGACTAATGGTGCTCCGGTTCCGGCGGCCAAGGTTTTTGCAGTGGAAAAAAGGAGAAGGCATTCGTCCTCTACACTTTTGGGACTGGTTATAAAGCTCTCGTTACCAATCTTCATTCTGTGGATTCTTTTGGGGCATAGGCACTGTTTATCAACACAATAGAATCAGCAAACCCAACAGAATCCGAAAACGCTACATTCGTTTAAACAGGAAAGCCGCTTGATAAGAGCGGCTTTCCTGTTTACTACCTTATAATAAATAAAGCAACACTATAGCGTTACTGTAGACTAAAGTGAAAGTCTAAAAAAATATAGCCCATAAAACTTGAACTTGCCGTTTAATGAACTTGTTGGCCTCACTTTCTCTGGCAACTGGCTTGATGGTGGCAAGTGTTTCTGATCTCGCCGGTTTGCTACACAAACCAGCAGACAGATCATTGCCTATCCACACTGCTACTGCTTTAGTTGCCGATCCCGGACTGACCAGACTATTGCCGCCTGTTTATTTCTGTGGGGAATCGGTTCCCTTACACGAAGAAGCAGTTGCCCGACGATTAGTATCTGCCTTAGCCCAGAACACAAACCAAAATCGGATATTTTATCGTATTCGGCAGCGGGCGTCTGTATTTTTTCCTATTATCGAACCGATTCTGGCCCGGCACGGTATTCCGCTCGACTTCAAATATTTACCCTTGGTCGAGAGTGCGTTGACAGGTCTGGCAGTATCACCTAAGGGAGCGGTAGGCTATTGGCAGTTTATGCCAGCCACAGCGCGTGAGCTAGGGTTAAGCATCCGGCCTGGCTACGATGAACGGCAGAACCTGGTCAAATCAACCAATGCAGCCTGCCGCTATCTGAACTATCTGTATAATCGACTGGGCTCCTGGACACTGGCCGCTGCAGCTTACAACAATGGCATTGGTGCCTTACTGGGCAATATCCGCCGACAACAGCAACGCGACTATTATTACCTACGCCTGAACGCCGAAACAGGAAAGTATCTGTACCGAATTCTGGCATTCAAAGAATTATTTTCTAACTATCGATCCTATCAGGGGTTTATTCCTGAGCGGATGATGGCCTACTTAAGTGAGCCACTCACGCCCGGTGCTGAACCGGATAAAGATGAGGTGCTTTTGCCAGAAGTGATCATGAACGAGGCCACCAAAGTAGCGGTTAATGCACCTTCTACTGAAACAGCACAGCCAACCGCCGGGCGAACGCTTGATATACCCCTCCCCAATGCAGCTGATGTGTTTCGGGGAGGTATTAAAGCGCGACTGGTGGAATCAGCGGGTGTCGAACGAGGCCAGGTCTGGGTATTTCACCTCACCCGCGATGGGATGGCCGACGGCAAAGAAGTGGAAGAAGGTGATGTTTTGTATGCCATTGTGGAAGACGTTGACAAAAAAACGGATAAGATCTATCTGCGCGCAGATCGGCTCTATTCGGCGAGTGAAAAACACACCTATACTATGAATCTATCGGCCATTGATGCCTCCACGGGCCGTATTGGCATTAAACTCCCCGATGTGGATCAGATAAAGGCAGGCTGGATTCTGACCTGGAAAACATTGTAAAGTGGGTGAAATGAGTGAAATAGGTGTAGTAAGTAGATCGCTGGTTAATCTATTTCACCTACTCCACCACTTCACTCCTTTCACTTACTCCACTCACTCCACTACTTTGCCAACTGAACTAAACCCTGAATACGATTCGTTGTCTATGGGTCTAACCAACAGCTCTTTATTTTGACAGTACTTACGAGATGCGTTATCCTTTTGCTTCTGAGCGTTTTATCGTTTAGCTCTCCTCTTCTGGCACAAAAAAAGGCGGCTTCGTTAAAAGTCAAGTCGAATCGTAAAGCGATAGCCCAGCCTCGCTCAGTAAATGAGCCCCAACGGTTACACTTTTGTGGTGAGGTGGTACCAACAGAGCAGGGAGATGTTTCGGCAAAACTGGCGTTTGCGCTAGCTGGTAGTTCAGGCTACATACGCCACCTAAATGGATTAAAGGCGCGTTCAGCTCCATTTTTTGCGGTTATTGAGCCAATTCTTCATAAGTACAATATCCCAAACGATTTCAAATACCTACCACTCATTGAAAGCGCCTGGCAGTCGAACGCCGTATCATCGGCGGGTGCCATTGGATACTGGCAATTCATGGATGATACCGCTCAGGACATGGGGCTTTCCATCACGCCCGGCAGCGACGAGCGCACCGACCTCCTTAAATCGACTGAAGCCGCTTGTAAATATTTGAAATTTCTTTATCGCAAGCTGGGATCCTGGACGCTCGTAGCAGCTGCCTATAACGGGGGCGTAGGGATGGTCCAGCGTAAAATCACAAAATCAGGTAATCGGGACTATTATTCGATGACCATGAATCCAGAAACGGGTTACTACCTTTACCGGATTCTGGCCATGAAAGAATTGTTTACGAATCCAACTTACGGAGTTGGGTCAATAGGTATCATGCTGGCATCAGCATCGTCAGGTAATCTGTACGAACGTGAACGCGAACAGGCTCGTCGCATGGGTTGGCTCCAGGATGATGAACCCGAACCAGAAGGCATCCCCATTGAATCCTTTCTGGGATCAGACACACCCGTTAAAAATGAAGCGATGGTTATGGACAGCATGTTAACAGAGCTACTCAAAACCAAGCCTGCTTCCCTACCTGTCTTTGTTGGCGATGTAGCCACCCGGTTAGTACGGGCCGGTCTTCCTAAAGTGGGCCAAAGTTGGGCATTTGCGCTGACGGAAGATGTTCAGATTGGCGATGATGCACTCAAAACAGGCGATATGCTCTATGCCATTGTCGATGATGTTGATACACGTGGCAATCTGTTTCTACGGGCTACCAAAGCAGTTTCTTCTCAGGAAAATACGACGATTTCACTCACCTTGCAGGCTATGAATCCAGCAACGGGTTTGGCGGGCGTTCCCCGCCCCAAGGTTGCAAAACCCGGCTGGATCGTGCAATGGAAACTGTAATCTGACCGCCCGGGCGGTCAGACATCACCAGCCTTCCGGCTCAATTATAGGTACGTTACCATACGTATTCCGGCAATCGCCATCGGGTATGATCTGACTGCTGATGAAGCCGACTAAAGCCTGATAAAACACAACATTCGGAAAATTCTGCTGCCGATACCGACGCCGGGTTACCGACGTTACGGCAAAATACCCTCGTGCCGCATCGGTCGGGTCGCTGGTATTGACTACATTTCCTGTAACGGGGGCCGGGAGCGGATCAAAAATACTACCTGTTCGGGCGTTTTGTTGCTGGTAGAGTTTCCAGAACTGGTAATTGCTCTGGGTAATGGCATACTGCTGCACCTCCACCAGTTGGGGACCAATGGCATAAATGGGCACTTGTAAAACAAATCGCCCTCGGAGGGGATTGCCATTGATAGCCTCATCGCTAAATACATTGACCACATCATTCGATACCGTTGTCCAGCAGCGGTAGTTGCATTTACTTGGATTACCCAGACTACAGGGTACCCCTACCGATAAACGGGTTGTATAACCATACGCAGACCAACGATAATAATTTGCTTCATTAGCAGGATCGTTCGTATTCACGCCATATGAAAAAGCGTAAGGGATCGACAAATTATTTGTTTTAATCAAGGTTGCCGAAATACTATCGATTACGGGAACAGCAGGCATTCGTTCGGGTTTGGTTGTGTACCGTTTGCCATCGGCAAGTACCACGCTTAGGCTATATGAACGGCCAACCTGCCCCCGGAAGGTTGAATCTGTAGTCTGGTACACGCCTAATCCTCTTGATATAAAGCGCGTTGAACGGCCCTGGTCGTCAGAAACGGTAACCTGCGCTTCTTTTACATATTGATCGTTCACGTTTTGTGCGCCTGCGCCACTGTACTTTCCAGTATAAGTAAGCCGAATGGTATAAGGAGGAGCTTCGTTGGTAATTTGCCCCTCTACGACCAAACGTGGCTCTTCGGTTCGAATGGGTAAGTCCACCTGGTCAATGCAGGCTACCAACACGGTCAGAATGAGGATATAGCTGATAAGTTGGCGCATACTAGAAATAGAAATTGTAGGCAATAGATGGAATCATGGTACCGAATACCGACAACCGATACGACTCTGTCCGCTGGTTATACCGGGTGAAATAGATGGAATAGGGATTTTTGTGGGCGTATAGATTATAGATACCCAAGGTCCAGATACCATACCGTTTTTGCGCTTTATTAAAGCGGGTATCTTTCGAGAACGCAACATCCAGCCGATGATAGTCAGGAATGCGGTCGGCATTCCGGCGCGAATAGTCCTGAACTGGCTGGCCGTTATAGGTGTACTGCCCATCGGGGTAGGTAGCTGGCACACCCGTATAATACACAAAATTTGTAGAGAAGGTCCAGTTGTGCGACATAGACCAGCGAGCCTGCATATTAAGCGTATGTGGCCGGTCAATATAGGATGGGTAATAATCCCCACCATTGATCCGAAGCTCATTGTAAGGCGTTTGTACGGCAATCAGCGAGCGGGCATAGGTGTAGTTAACTTGTCCGGTAAGCCGTCCGGTATTTTTGCTTATGCCAAATTCAACTCCGTAAGCCCGTCCGGCTGCTCGTAGTAGCGCCGTTTCAAGCTTTGGATTCAAAATCAGGTTAGCGCCGTAGCGATAGTCGATCTGGTTCTGAAGGCGTTTGTAATAACCTTCTACACTTAGCTCGATGGCATTATCCTGTACATTCTGAAACAATCCTACAGAGATCTGGTCGGCAATCTGGGGCGGCAGGTATCGGTTACTCAATGTCCAGAAATCAAGGGGCGTAATAGCCGTTGTGTTCGAAATAAGGTTCACATACTGTCGCGTTCGACCGGCACTGGCTTTAATAGCCGTGTTTTTAGCGACCTGCACGCGCAAAGCTAACCTCGGCTCAAAACCCCCATACGCCTGTGCCACTTTCCCGCTACCGTATTGTACCGAATCAACAACCGTTTCGGGTGAGGGTGGCAGACCTTCCGAATAGCCATAAACGGTTTGTGGCCCCAGCGAAGCAAAGGCCGAATAGCGTAAACCTGCCATCAACGTAACAGTGGGCATAATTTCCCATTCGGTGTTTATATATACACCTAGTTCCCGGCCCCGTTCTGGATTAATTTGTCTGGCGTTAATACTGGAATTTTCGTTCGTTGGCCGAATATCACCCGTTTGAATACCATACAAAATTGCATTCGTACCAACCTGAACTTTAAACGACTTGTTCAGGGTATAAAACACATCAGCCTTGCCTTCCTTCTGCTCAATGTGCGACGTAAAACGGAAGTTCAGATTAGGTGCGACCCCATCTACATTAAGGAAGTAGCCGCTATAAAGCGCTGCCAGGTTGAATTGCACATTCGGTCGGATGAGGTAACTCCAGCGGCCCGTCAGTACATTCGAATGCCAGCCATAAAGCGTATCGCCCGGAAACCGGAAATTATCCTGACTTCGGTAAGCCGATAGCGAGATGGTATTCCGTTCGTCGGGAGTATAGGTTAGTTTAATGTTACCATCATAGAAGAACGCCCGACTATTTTTCACACTTCCCGATGGAAACAATTGGAGCAGATAATTAGGAAAAGCGATACGTCCCCCGGCCAGCAATGTCAGTTTTTTGGTAATTGGCCCATCCACTACAGCCCGTGCACTTACCGGACTTAATCCACCCGATACGCGCCAGCCATCCTTGTTCCCATTACGGGTACTCATCAACAGTAATGACGATACTCGCCCGCCATATTGCGCCGAAAACGCCCCTTTATTCAGGCTAACATCCTGCACCATATCGGGATTGATATTCGTGTAAAAACCGAGTAAGTGCGAGGTATTAAACAGTGGAGCACCGTCTACCAGCACCAGATTCTGGTCGGCACGCCCACCCCGGACATTAAAACCACCGGCTCCTTCACCTGCCGTTGTTACTCCAGATTGGAGCGTAAGGGCTTTCAGGATATCAGGCTCGCCCAGTACAACTGGCATCCGTTTCAGTTCAGGCATGCTGATCTGGATCTGCCCCATCTGCACGTCTTTAATATTTTTGTCTTTACGAGTAGCCCGTACATCTACCTCTTCCAGATCGGTGGAGCGGGGTTGCAGAAAATAGTCGACTCGTTTATTGAAATCCAGCACAACCGTTTCTCGACCCCGAAAATAGCCCACCGCCGACACATAAATAGTGAGTGCCCCCGGTGGATGAGCCAGTGCAATGACACCCGCACTGTCGGCCCGTGCCCCAGCTTTTGTTTCGGCAACGAGCAAACTAGCACCGGGGATAGGTTTTTTAGTAACACCGTCGCGTACGATCACAGTCAGGCGAAGCCGTTGTTGGGCCACTACTGATGAACGAAACGCAAGCAAACAGAAGAAACAAAGAAGAGATAACCGCAAATTCATAAGGTCGAGTAGTGGAATAGTCTACAAAAAGAACCGTAAGCTACAAAAAGGTTGCCATTTTGGACTATATGCTCCACTATCAATTAACTAATTTTTAATTAGCCTACTTGCTCTTAGCCAATGCTTTCCGATAGGTATCTATGGCGCGCTGCCGAGCCATAGTATGCTCAACAATGGGTTTCGGGTAGTTTGGTCCATCTACTTCGGGCACCCACTGGCGAATATAAACTGACTTGGGATCGAATTTCTGTGCCTGGCGTTCTGGGTTGAATACGCGAAAATAGGGTGCGGCATCGGTGCCCGAACCAGCCGCCCACTGCCAGCCACCATTATTGGCCGACAGATCATAATCCCGCAGTTTTTTACCGAAATAGGCTTCACCCCATCGCCAGTCAATAAGCAAGTGTTTGCACAGAAAACTGGCCGTAATCATTCGAACCCGGTTGTGCATCCATCCGATCGTATTCAGTTGGCGCATACCGGCATCTACAATGGGATAGCCTGTTTCGCCATTACACCACTTCTCGAACTCATCTTCATTGTTTCGCCAGTCAATCTGGTCATACTCACGCCGGAACGAATACTTTTCAACGTGCGGAAAATGGTCGAGTACCTGAAAGTAAAAATCCCGCCAGCAGAGTTCGTTTAAAAACGTTTTGTCTTCAGCCTCTCTTGCCTGACGGGCCAGCTCTCGAATGCTGACTGTACCAAATCGCAAATGCATTCCCAGTTGACTTGTCCCGTGTGGTAATGCAGGAAAATCGCGGGTTTCGTTATAGTTATCAAGTAGCTTATCCGATACTGTCCGTGCTGGAAATGGCTCACCAACCGGCTGAAAATCCATTTCGGCGAGTGTAGGAACTTTCTCGGGTTTGGTTTTCCAGAATTGGCTAAAATAGTTCTCGGTTGGATAGGCTTTCAGATAAAAATCCGTCAGTTTATCGTTCCATTTTCGACTATAGGGCGTAAAAACCGTATAGGGCGTTTTTTTGCCGGTCAGCACCTCATCACGCTCAAAAATAGTTTGGTCTTTACTCGTATGAAACCCGATGCCTTGCTCCGTCAGCAAGTCGCCAATTGCTTTATCGCGCTCCTTGGCATATACTTCGTAATCGTGATTGGCAAATACATCGCTTACACGGTATTGGGTCAATAATTCTTTCCATACATCAATCGGCTTACCGTACCGAACCAGCAAGGTTGACCCCATTTTGGCTAGTTCTTCATGCAGACGGTTTACTTCCTGAACCAAAAACTCCACCCGCCGGTCTTGGCGGTCGTCAAGATCATCAAGAATCGTACGGTCGAAAATAAAAACGGGGATGACAGGGCGACCACGTTTAAATGCGTAATAAAGTGCGGCATTGTCGTGCAGACGCAAATCGCGCCGGAGCCAGACCAGCGAGAGTGGTTCAGACATACAGTAAGTAGTTTTTTTAAAAGGGCTAACCAGCCGTTAGTCGAAAAAGTTAAGTCACAAAAAAGTCAGAAGTTGCCAGACAAGATGAATCGGTCTGGCAACTTCTGACTGCTTATTCTGTCTATGTTTCGCTTTATTGAGGCTTGAAGCGTAATCGAACGGTATGTACCTGAGCAGCATATTCGCTCAAATCAGTAGCATAACCTGTCAATTTAATACCGGTTAACTGGCGTAGTAATTCGTTATTCAATTTCTCATTCTGGCTAAATACCTCCAACTGGCAAAGTTTACTGTCAGAATTCACCCGAAACTGAATGACCACAATACCCGCCTGTTGGGTTGATTTGAGAACATCTGGGTAAGATATATGTTTCGCTAACTGCTGCTCCAATGTAGCCTTAACCTCTTTCGGTTTGTGTGTAGTAATGGGCGCAGCGGAGGCTTGCGTTGCCAGGAAGCCTACCAGCATGAGAAGAGTAAATTTCTTTTTCATGACTTCAAACGGATTAAATGATTAAACAAGGTCGCCCCTTGTCTCAAATCCTCAAGGAGCTTTCGCTAGTTAATATTAAGCAAATATTATGTCAATATTAACTAAACATTACCATTTACATCCATTATCCTAACTTACTGGGAGTCAGTCTATTTTACAAAATAGCATAAAAACGGCTGTCATATTTTGAATTTTATTAATTTTAAAGTATAATATATCTCTAACTATATTTCTATAGCCAGTTTGCAAAATATTATTTCCCACTTCAATGTTAATTTAATGTTAAGAAAATTAGTAAGTACTTGGATGCGACAGACTAAAAATGAAAACGTGTGATAAGCCTACAGGCTGCTTTTAGAAATACAGTCAAATCACAGAGGTAGTAAAACAAGAAAAGTCCGGAAGCTGCTTCCGGACTTTTCTTGTTTTACTGTTGTGTAGTTATCAGGCAATTTCCAATTCACGATCACCTTTTCGGGAACGCGAACGGTCGGCTGGTTGGATACGGAGCAGAATGCGTTTTTTAATACGCATCCAACGTTCATATAATTTCGATTCTTTGAGAAAATTCCATTTCTCATCTTTCTCTTCTTTCTTATGCTCTTCCGGATCGTATAGCATCCCTGTGCAGAGACAGTGCTTCCGATTCGTTCGGGTCAGAATATCGAAGTTGGCGCAGGTCTGGCAACCTTTCCAGAAGGAGTCATCACCCGGAAGCTCACTCAGCGTAACAGGTTGATAACCCAAATCGGAGTTGATCTTCATCACCGCCAGACTGGTTGTAATGCCAATGATCTTAGCCGTTGGGAACATAGCCCGCGACAGTTCAAAAGCCTTGGCTTTGATGCGTGTGGCAATACCGCTCTTCCGATAATCGGGATGGACAATCAGGCCAGAGTTGGCCACAAATTTACCGTGCTCCCAAGTCTCTATGTAGCAAAAGCCTACCCACTCACCCGTAAGGGTCATGGCAATAATAGCCTTTCCTTCGAGCATTTTCTCCATCACATAAATGGGGGAACGTTTAGCAATACCGGTTCCCCGGGCTTTTGCGCTCTCTTCCATTTCGTGGCAGATGGTCTCGGCCAACCGCAGGTGGTTTTCATTGGCCACCTGAATGATGTATTGATCGTTAACTATTTCTGGGGTGATCATTGTCGTTTATTGAGCGGTTGTAAAGCCGCGAAAACGGAGACAGCGTAATCCGAGCTGGTAGCTGGTTTGTTGTGAAAAATAGAACAAGAAAAAGGGTAGAAAGTGCTTACCGCATAGGCAAACGAGATAGTATAGTCCTTTCGGACCTAAACCGAAATGGCGTAGTATGGAAGAAAGTCGGTATATAAACGAGCTTTGCCATTGGTTCTTGTGCGAAAACGCGAACAATGTTAGAGAGATTATCCGGGTCTTGCAATATCATAACGGTTTTTTTTCAGGATAGTTCGTCAACGGCTAAAACCTACAAGGTAATCATTAAACCCACTATTGCTACATCGTTCACAATCAGGCATTCACAAGTACCAGGTAGTTTTTAGAACTGGCAGATGATAGCTTTTAATGGAACTATTTTTTTTAACGGGAATAAAGCTACCAGTAATAAACCCGAAAAGCCTAACTGATTCTCTTTATAAACGGATCAATGGCAAGTTCAGATTTTGGTGAGTAGCTTGCATCTCTACCGACCGTTTCTATTTCTATCATGCTCCGCAAATCACTCTATCGTATTCTCGAAACTTCGGCAGGTAAACGTCGGGGAGTCAGTCTGGCGTTTAATCTGGTACTGATTACGATCATTACGCTGAACGCGATCGCTATTGTTCTCCATACGGTGCCGGACTATAACCAGCAATTTTCGCGCCTGTTTACTGACTTCGAACTGTTTTCGGTGGGTTTCTTTACCATTGAATACTTATTACGTGTTTGGGTTAGTGTGGAGAATGAAAAATACCACCACTGGTTCTGGGGGCGCCTTCGTTACATTGTCTCAACCAGCGCCATTATTGACATTCTGGCCATTTTCCCATTCTACTTCTCACTATTTGCTACCGATCTGGCTATTGTTCGGATTCTACGACTGTTCCGAATTTTCCGACTCTTTCGTATTTCACGTTACTCACATGCCTTTCGCCTGATTCAGAATGTAGTTGCCGAAAAGAAAGAAGAACTGGTACTCAGTATTATGCTGGTAATTTTCATGCTCATTATCGTATCGAGTGTAATGTATTATGTTGAACATGCGGCCCAACCTGATAAATTTTCCAGCATTCCGGCAACCATGTGGTGGGGAGTTACGGCCATGACAACCGTTGGCTATGGCGATATTCATCCCATCACACCTTTAGGAAAACTGCTGGGCGGGATTACGGCCATAGTCGGTATTGGCGTGTTCGCCTTACCAACCGGTATTCTGGTATCCGGCTTCAACGAGCATATTCGTGATCACAAAATACCCCGTCGCAAAGTATGTCCGCATTGTGGGAAGGAAATTTAGTGGAGTGAGTGAAGTTGGTGAAGTAAGTTTAATAAGTGAGGTAGTGAAATAAGTGTAGTTGGTGAAGGCTATGCTGTTTTTTTGCGTTCTTTCAGGTAAGCGATATATCCATTGAGTAACTTCATTACCTGCTGATAGTGAGTACGTTTCTCCTGTAGTTGGTTGGCTGTAATATAGCCCTCATCGCACGCACAAATAAGATGGTCTAGACATTCTGTAAGTGAGCCTCTGGCTTGACGGCAAAACTGAATATTTTACTGAAAATGATACCGGCCATAACCTTCTGCTATATTGGCAGAAATACTTCGACTAGCTCTAATAAGTTGGTCTGCCAGCCGGTAACGTTCATCACCAGGGAAAGATTTTACGAGTAAATCAATAGTCTGTCTGAATTTTCGGGCTTCCTGCCAGACAATCAATTCTTCAAAACCGCTGCTATTTTCACGTTCCATGAAGCATAAGAGAAGTGTAAGGAAATAAAAAAGTAAACTAAAAAGCAATAATAAGCACATAACTTATTTTACCTACCGCACTCACTCCACCTACTTCACCAACTCCACTCACTCCACCCATTTCACGAAATACCTTTTGCCTTTCACCCCCGACAGTACTAACTTGCAGTATGGAAAATTTCGTGGTCTCGGCCCGCAAGTACCGTCCCGCTACCTTCGACACTGTCGTGGGTCAGGAACACATTACTACCACACTTAAAAACGCAATCAAGACCAATCACTTAGCGTCTGCCTTCCTGTTTTGCGGACCACGCGGGGTTGGTAAAACAACCTGTGCCCGGATTCTGGCCAAGACAATCAATTGTCAAAACCTGACTGCCGATGGAGAAGCCTGCGACCAATGTGAGTCGTGTGTGAGCTTTAATCAGAGTGCATCGTTTAATATTCATGAGCTGGATGCGGCTTCGAACAACTCCGTTGAAGATATCCGCAACCTGATTGATCAGGTTCGTTATCCACCCCAATCGGGAAAATACAAGATCTATATTATTGACGAGGTGCACATGCTCTCGTCGGCTGCGTTCAATGCGTTCCTGAAAACGCTGGAAGAACCCCCCTCCTATGCCATCTTTATTCTGGCCACAACGGAGAAGCATAAAATTCTACCAACAATTTTATCGCGTTGCCAGATTTTCGACTTTAATCGGATTCAGCCGGGGCACATTGCCAATCACCTCGCCCAAATTGCTGAAAAGGAAGGTGTTACTGCCGAAACGGAAGCCCTGGACCTGATTGCTCAGAAAGCCGACGGGGGGTTGCGTGATGCGTTGTCGATGTTCGATTTGAACGTGACCTTTGCGGCCGACCGGATAATCCGGTATAAGGAAGTGCTGGATAACCTCCACATTCTGGACTATGATTATTATTTCAAACTGACGGATTTACTGTTGGCAGGTAATCTTCCCCAAAGCTTGCTGACAGTCGATGAGATTCTGCGTAAGGGTTTCGACGGACATCAGTTTATCGTTGGCTTGTGTCGTCACTTCCGGGATTTGCTGGTTTGTAAAGATGCGGCTACGGTTCAGTTGCTGCAAGTGACCGAAAACGTTCGGCGGCAATACCTCGACCAGGCGGCTCGGGCGCCCATGTCGTTTTTACTCTCAGCCCTTAGCCTTGGCGGTCAGTGCGACATGAACTACAAGCAGGCTAAAGACCAGCGACTACACACCGAATTGTGGCTGATGAAACTGGCCAATTTGCGTAACCTGCTCAACTGGGAAGCCCTCCCAGACCTACCACTCAACGGTATACATAGTGGAGAAACGACGACAGTAAGCCAGGTGATGGCTGAAAAAAAAAACGCTGGACCGACAATCGGCAATCCCAAGCCCTCGCCTGATAGCAGCCAACTAATCGAAAGTCATCCTATCACAAGTGAGCCTGTGAATGGATACCATTCCACGGTACCTGCTAACGGTAACGGCACAGTAATGAATGGATTGGCTAAACCCAACGAGCAAACAGCGGCAACAAATGCGCAGGTAACAGCCGTAGTCACACCACAACCTGCTGTTGCCAAGTCGGATTTACCGCCCAGGCCACAACAAGTCCCACCAACAAGGCCCGCCGGAAGTCGATTACGGTCGACAGTTGCCTTAACAACGGGGCCGGTTCAACCCGAGGCTACTACCGATGCAGCACCCATTGTTGTAGCATCGACTCGCCCTGATAAACCGTTTGATTTCGATGAGTTACAGGCCGCCTGGCAAGCCTTTGCAAAACTTCGGCGCGAGAAAAGCGATATTACCACCGAACAGGTTGTCTTGAATCGCGATCTGATTCTGGACGGCACAACGATTCATCTTAAGCTTGACAACACCCTGCAAGTCGATTTTCTAACCGAACTGAAGCCCGACCTGCTGGGCTACCTTCGCACTGAACTTCAGAATAGTCAGATTAAGCTTGAGCATCAGGTGGTTGTGCAGGAAGTAAAGAAAATGATTTACAGCTCGCAGGATAAATACAACTATCTGGCCGAGAAAAACCCTGCCCTGCATGAGTTACGAAAGGTGTTGAATCTGGAAGTGGATTATTAGTCAGAACCGGGATTTAACTGATTTTAGGATTGGCCTGATTTTGTTTTTTCGTCTGAGACGAAATCCAGTAAATCCTAAAATCAGTTAAATCCCAGTTCTGACTATTTATACGCCTTTGCCTCCCGAATCAGCGACTTGTACTCCCCTACGGCCAGTGCCTTTTTGTAATACAGTTTGGCTTGATTCTGGTTATTAGCCCGGTCAGCTATACGCGCTAAACCTGCATAGGCAAACGCGCGATACTCCTTCGTATAGGCATCATTCGATGGAAATTTGAGTGCCATTTCATAGGACTCAGCAGCTTCTTTGTCATCTTTATCAGCCAACTCGGTCAGCATTCCGGTGAACGTATGGAAGGCCAATGGCACTAATTTATTAGGCATCTGCTTCAACCGCTGAACATAAGGGCGTGCTTCGGTATACCGCCCCGACAGCAGTAGCGATTCAGCGTAGGTCATGGCAAATAACGGGTTGTTGGGGTATTTATCAACCAGATATTTCATGTAGACCGTGGCTCGTGCTGGGTTCGTTTCGTGTTTCATCAGCAAATGTGCCAGGTAGTAATTGGATACCGGGCGCATAAATACCGCTTTACGGGTTGCCATATCCATCTGTTTGATTCCCAGTGCAATATCGCCATCAGCAAAGAAAAACATGAAGGGCTTAACAATTGGATGGTCGGCCGGATAGCGCTCGACATAATAGTTATAAAGCCCGGTTGTGAAGTAGAAATCTGGATTCTTGTCCGTCAACTTGATACCATCCCGCAGGTAATTGTATGCCTTTTTCGATTCACCAACAGCCTTTAACGACTCGCCCTGATTGTTGTACAATGCGGCCATATAGCTATGACAAGTGAGCATAAAAAACACAGCTTCCGGATCTTCTTCGTTTTTGGCAAGCATCCGTTTCGACAATTGTAATGCCTGCCCAACGGCTTGTTCAAACTGTACCGTGGCCACTTTATTTTCAGCGAGCGGCAAGTTTTGGATATCCAATTGTGTAGCCCGTAAAATTGGGGCAACCGGATGCTGCGGATACTTGGCCTGAAGCTGTCGAATCAATACATCAGCATCCGCAAACTCAAGATTATAAATGTGATCAAGCGCTTTTACAATGGTTTGCTGAGCGGCTGGATCACTCATGACCTGCGCTGGAGCGAGCACCGGTAAACAGAGCAGAAATACGCTCAGTAAAGTATTTTTCAGAATGGACAAAGTATTAGTCGAAATAACGCCGTTTGATTCTATACAGCCGGAACCGTACTTTTGTTTGATGCGTATTATCTAACAAGGGCTCTACGCAAAAGATTCTTACCAATGATTCATTACGAACAGTTTGTTTTAGATAATGGCCTGCGGGTATTCGTTCATGAAGACGAATCTACGCCGATAGCCGCCGTCAATATTTTATATAACGTTGGCTCACGCGACGAAGACCCCGCCAAAACGGGATTCGCACACCTATTTGAGCACTTAATGTTCGGTGGGTCACGAAATATTCCGAGTTACGATGAGCCGCTGCAGAAAGTGGGGGGCGAAAACAACGCCTTTACCAGCCCAGATATTACGAATTACTACATCACCTTACCCTCAGCCAATCTGGAAACCGCTTTCTGGCTCGAATCGGATCGGATGCTGAGTCTTTCGTTCGATCCGCAGGTGCTGGACGTGCAGCAAAAAGTAGTGATTGAAGAGTTTAAGCAACGTTACCTAAACCAGCCTTACGGTGATATCTGGCTTAAACTTCGTCCGTTGGCCTACCAGCAACACCCCTACCGCTGGGCAACGATTGGGAAGGATATCAGCCACATTGAAGAGGCTACGATGGGCGATGTTAAATCATTTTTCTTCAAATATTACCTACCCAACAACGCCATTCTGGTTGTAGCAGGCAATGTAACCGTTGAGCAGGTGAAGCAGTTGTGTGCCAAATGGTTTTCCCCTATTCCGGCTGGTGATCCTTATATTCGGCAGCTTCCTAAAGAACCAATTCAGACCGAAGCCCGTAAGCTGGAAACATCGGCGAAGGTGCCCCTCAATGGTTTGTATAAAGCCTACCATATGCCGGGACGGTTCGATGCTGATTTTTATAACGCTGACCTACTGAGCGACATGCTTGGCCGAAGCAAATCATCGCGTTTGTATCAACAACTCTTACGCGATAAACCAAAGGATGCGG